>NZ_CP092104.1:2400000-3000000 GCF_016918765.2 Flagellatimonas centrodinii | reverse complement strand
TTCGCCGGAGATCTCGCTGAAGGCCCGTGCGCCCAGGTGCGCCATCGTGCTGATGCTGCGATTTTCGAGCAGCTTCGTCCGCATGTCCTCAAAGCTGGATAGGAACATCCAACTCTGCATCGTCACCATGCCGTTGAAGCCGGCCGGCTTGCACCAGCCAAAACCGCGTTCTATGAACATGGCGAACAGATCGGCCTTGCTGGCCGGGAAGGTTTTCTTTGCCCAAGCCTTCAAGTCAGCATTCATGCCTTTGCCGCCCATATACGGCGGATTCGCCACTACAGCATCAAACTGCTTGGCTAGCACTTCCGCCTGCTCCACCAGCCGCAGCAATGTTTCCGCCGCATCCTGCCCTAGCATGTCGCCACCGCCGCGTACGGCCTCCAGCTCACGCTGCAAATCCGGCAAGGCACTCGCCAGTTCATCGGAAATCTGAATCAACGATCCAAAGGTCTTGGCCTGCTCAAACGTCTCAAAAAGCTGGCTCACCGTCGCATAGTCAATCTGCGGCGCATTCAGCGCGCTGTGCAGTTCCGCCGCGCTGCCTTCCTTCGCCTCCTGCAAAGCCAACACATTCAACACCACAGGCTGCCCAAACAACCGCCGATCATCCGCCCGCGCCTTCATCAACAGGGCAAAACCGGCGAGCTGGGCGGCACGGTCGTCGATGTCCAGGCCGAAGAGGTTCATTTCCAGAATCAGGCGGGGGATGTCCTGCCGGCGGTAGCCACGCTCCAGGTATATGTCGCGCAGCAGGTCGTAGGCTTCCACCAGGATGTGGCCGGATCCGCAGGCCGGGTCGAGCAGCGTGAGGGACTCGGGGTTGAGGGTGGCGCCGTCCTCTTTGATCCGGGCCTGAATGAGCGTGTCGAGCTGGGCGTTGACTTCGGGCGTCTGCTCGGCGGGCTGGATGTAGTACTCCCACTTGGTCGCCAGTTGGCTTGTGGAGTTGGCCATCAGCCACAGGCGGCCGAGGCTATTCTGCACCAAGTATTTGACGATCCAGTTGGGGGTGAAGAGCTGAGTGGCGGCGGGGATGTCCTCGCTTTTCACCACCTTGCCGATGACCTGATCCTTCTTCTCGCTGATGTAGAACTGGTAGAGCCAGCCGATGATTTCGACGTCCTGCCAGTCGGCCTCGTCGATGGCAGTGACGAGCTTGCCCAGGATGGAATCGGTGCGCAGCAGGCCGTCGGGCAGCAGCAGCTCGGTGGCGTCGTCCAGCGATTCGAACAGGAAGGGCATGGCCTTGTGCAAGGCGTGGCACTGAGCCAGCAGCACCTCGCGGTACAGCTCTTCGTCGCGGTTGCCTGCGAGCTTGAGATCCAGCGCGCGGCTGCGGTCGAGGCCGGGCAGATCCAGCTCATTGATGTGATCGAGGATCTCGGGCTGGGTGTGGCCAGTGTCTTTGTTGGCCGGGTGGCTGAGCACGCGGTAGCCATGGTCCAGGAAGCCGTGCAGCTCCATGTAGCGGATGGCCACCAGGCGGTTGAACCAGGTGTAGGCCATGGCGTCCATCACCTGGGCAAAGCCTTGGTCTTTGATGCGGGCCTGAAGTTGGCTACGCAGCCCGGACCAATTGGAGGAATACGCTTGGCCGTCAATCAGCAGCACGTCCCCGGTTTGCTGCACCGTGGCAGGCCGCGCCGGGTCCAGCCCCAGACGCTGGGCGCGCTGAGTGACGGCGGCGATGAAGTCCCTACGGGCTTGGGGCGCGTATTTCTTGAGGGCGGATTTGTTCATGAGTTATTGAAGAGCCGCCGTGATACGGGCCTTAAGAGTGGCCCTACGTTGCTTGTAGAACTCGGGGAACCCGAGCAGGTCGGCAGGGAGGTTCGGTATGGCTTGGTTGTCGAGGTACTGCCTTCGAGCCATCTCATCGGGCCACTGCACGGCGTACCACTCTAGAGGCATCTTCTGGCGCTTTTCGTTGTTAATGGAGCCGACGAGTAGTTGCAGGTTCGGCAATTGATTGCACTGCTCGGTGAGCTCATCAACCAGATTGGAATCAAATCCAGCCTTGATCAGCTTTGCCTTAGTGAACCGACCTTTGGGGAAGATGTGGTCAACATGAAAATGCTGGGAGAAGTCGAACCCAGGGAAGAGCACGGATAGGAGAGCGAAGGTGGATTTGTGCCCGTAGGGCAAATCACAGAGCTCGTCGATCTCATCTTCCGAAAAGGTCAGTGACTTGCCACGCTTCGACATCGCACCTTCCAAATCGGCGACAGGAAAGCCACTCGACGCTTTGGTCTTGAGCACCTCACGCAGGTCGGTCAGCAGCGTATCCAGACCACTCCCCCAGATGCCTGACGCCTTCAGCAGACTGCGGACCAGCCATTTGCGAACGGCCTCTCGATCAACTGCGAACTCCGAGCGCGACAAATAGCCTTCACCCAGCGCTCTCATGTGTAGGTAGTACGCGATGGGCAAGATGGCGCTGTCCGCTCGCAGGTTCTGGCCGTTGAATCCGAAGCTGGCAAGCAAACGGACTGCGAGCATCAATGAGGTTCGGATGACCTGCCACTGATCCTCAAGCTTGGCCATGTTGGCCTTGTTGAAGTTCTCGACCTTGAAGCCAACGCTGCCGATATCGGCAAGCATCAGCCCCGCTTTCAGCACGAGGTCCTTGCTGTAGGCAAAGCCATCGCCCTCCGCATTCATCTCGTCCACCAGATCATGAATCTCCTGGCGGGCATCGAGTTTGCTCCATTGCGCAACGGCAATGGAAAGCAACAGATCCGAGTATGAGAGCGCCGTGCCGCCGCTGTTCATCCGGATGAAGATGTTCAGGACGCGCTCAAGGTCCTGATTGGTTTCCTCGTAGTAGGACACCACCTCTCGGTCGTGAATGGTTTTCAGCAGATGCCGAAGCACTCCACGAGCGGTCTTCCGCCGCTCGCCGTCGGCGATGTGGTCGAGTTCGTCCACCAGCTCATCATGTGATTCGCTGACGACTCTCGATACCTTGAACCAGCATTGGTCAGGCGTCGCTTTCGCCAGCTGGTCACCGGTGAGGAATTCAAACCGATACTGCGATCCGCTTTCCGGGTCAGGCTTGCCCAAGAGGTCGAGGTGAAGATGTCTGATCGGGAAGGCTGCGTCATTGGTTCGCCACTTTCCGGCGATTCGCCATGCGTAGGAGCCACGCAAACCAATATTGAGCGCGGTCATGCGTTGCTGACCATCGAGCACGGCCGTCAGTGCTTTCTGCGGAAGGGCCTCGATCAGCTCGCAATGGTATCGGTCGCGCTGATGAAAGTGCTGGACGAAATCGTAAAATTGATACTGCGCTTGTTGCTCGGGTTCGATTTTCCAAAACAAGAAGGTTCCGAACGGATACCCCTGCATCAGGCTGTCGAAGAGCTTGCAGATTTGCTCAGGTCCCCAGACAAATTCCCGTTGGATAGCTGGAAGAATGTATTTGTGGTCGACGATGCCGTTGAGCAGATCGTGAATTGTTCCGCCTGGCTTATACATTCACGTCCCTCTTGGTCCTGTCGGTTTGGCTATCGGATCTCAATGCGCTCACCCCGCTTGAGCGCTGACATCATCTCCGCGCGTAGCTTTTCGAGGAATGCCTCTGCCTCGGTGTCTGAGCTGATATACGCCGTACTGGCGAGCTGGGCCGCCCGCAGGATGTGAGGTTTCTTGAACGCAGGCGCGATGATGGGCTCGCCTGAGGGGATTCCTGCTGATCCGCCTGCTGGGGGCACAGGTGGCGGCTGGGGTGCCACCTTGCGTTGGGCTTCCTGCCAAGCATGGATGCGGTCGATGGCCTCATCGGCTTGATGCTGTAGCTCGTCCTGCAACTGGAACAGGTGCGCGAGGCTGAGCTGTTGGCCAATCTGCGCCTTGCGGTCTTGAAGGGGCTTGAGGCTGCGGTTGCGCAGGTCAGCGTCGGCCTTCACCAGCTCAAGTTCGGCTTGAACCTTGTCAATGGACTTTTCTAGGTTGGCGAGGGCGCGGAGTCGTGCGGCCTCCAACAGATCGTTGTTGGCTTTCTCTAAGGTGGAGATCAGGCCATCGGCTTCCCGCAGCAGCCCGTAGGGAGCGTCGGCGTTGAGAATGAGCTCGATGCGTTGCAGGGCTGGACCTGCTTGGGCGTCCTTCTCCAACTTGCTGCGGTTGAGGCCGAAGCGCTGGCTGGCTTGTTTGAGACGGTCCCAGGCTTCTTTCTGGCTGCCGAAGAAGTCCTTGAGTTCGTGGAAGGTGTCACCCGAATCCAGCAAGTCACTTTGTTGCGTGAGAAAGCCACTGATGGCGGCATAGCTGTCGGCAGCAGCCAGTTGACGATTGACGACCTCCATGGCGGCGGCGATAGCCTTGCCACCGGGGTAGCCGTTCTGACTCATGAGCTTCCACTTTTCCAGCTCGACCTTCCAGCCGCTGAGCTGTCGGCGCAGTTCGGCGTAAAGGGCGTCCTCCCCATCCGGGCCAATCTGGTGGAAAAGATCCTTCATCAGCTGCCGCGCCTTCTGTAGCTCGGCCGAGCCCATCGCCTGCCGCTTCTGGACTTCTACGCTGCGCCACCGCGAAGGCGTGTTCAGCACCGGCCAGAGTTCCTCCACTTTGAGCGCTGTGTTGTTGTAGATGAGGGTGAGTTCGCCCTGAAGGACCAAGCGCACGACCAACAAGAGGGTCTCCCATTCCGGCCAGCCGTAAGGACGCCGGGCAAAGTGTCCATCGGTGAGGTCGTGCAGAACGATGCGCCGCGAAGCCTGGGTTTGTAGCGCGATGAGCTGGCTCAGTTCTTTAAGCGCGCGCGGATTGGTCTGCGAAGTGGTTTCGAGGTCCAGCCCCGCCGTGCCGTGGGTGGCGATGAGGGTGTGGGCCTCCTTCTGCGGATCGGGATTGAGGTGCTCGATGTAGCCGAGCTTGGAGAAGGTGTTGGCGACGAAGTAACCCAGTGCTTCATCGACCAATGCCTGCGGCGCGCTGCCCTTGAGGGTCGGCTTTTGGCCTGCGGCGTAATAGTCGGCGTCTTTGATCAGGCGCTCGACAATCACCGACAGACGGCCTCTGCGCTGGCGGTTTTCTTCGGTTCGCTCGCGGAGGATTTTCTGGGTGGCGGATGGCAGCGAGTTGTCGGCCTTGCGGCTGACATAGCGGTCAGTCTGGAGATAGAGGCGCAGCTCTCGGGCCAGCGCTTCGTCATCACTCATGCGCACGATGACGCTGCCGGGTGCATTGCCGCTGGCCATGATGCAGCGTGGCTCGTCAAAGCTGCGGTGCTCGTCGTTCAACGGGCTGATGACCTGCAACGGCAAGTTGCCTTCTTCAGGCCGCCCGTGAGGAAAACCATCGCAGGTGAGGTTGAGGCCGAAGTCCTTGCGATTGGTCGGGTAGCGGAATTTGCGGATGCCCTTGAGCACCTCTTCAAAGACCAGCTTGCCCAGCTCTTTGGCCTCGTCAGCGCTGCTGAGATCAACTTCCTTGATCTCGCGGCTGACATCCCGCTCTTCGTTGGTGAGGAAGAAGAAGTCATCGCCGTTGCGGGCGACGAGTGTTTCCTTTTCCAAACGCTGGAGGCTGGCTTCTATCTCGTTGCGGAGCGCTAGGCGGTCGGCATCAATGCGGTCGATGAACAGGGTGATGAGGTTGTCGACGTTGCCCTTGAGTTCGTCCACGTAACGGATGAGAAACAGGGTTTTGAGCAGCAGGACGTCAAAGGGCTTGAGGCTGACGTTGCGGCTGGCGTTATCGATGGTGGATTTGACGACGCCTTCGAGAAAGCTCTCGATGCTGGAGTAGAAGCGATGGAGAGGAACAAGAATGCCGACCTCTTCCTCGGCAACCGCCGTCGCCGCTGACTGGAAGGCATCCAGGAGCGAACGCTCGCCACGTGCGAGATGCAGCCCTGTGGCGCCCGCTTTGCGAATGCTCTCGAAGATGCGCTGCACCAGTTGGAACTGGTAAGGCGCGAAGGGATACACCTCGGCAAAGTGATTTTGGTCGCCGTAGGCACGGAAGGTTCGCCCGGTGCCCACGAAGCTCAGCTGATTGCTGAGGATGTCTGCTTTACCCGAGTAGAGCTGGGTCAGCTGGTCATGGATGGGTTTGGGCTTGGCCAACAGGCGGGCCTGAATGACCTCATCGACATTGGCGCTGGAAAGTGACAACCGGGTTTTGAAGCGGCCCTGAATCTTCGAGAAGTCGTTGGCGCGGGAGGCGCGGACTTCACCGATGACGGCATCGATGTCTTCCTGTGAGGTGACCACCACCCAGGCACGGCCACCGCAAACGGTGCCGAGGTTTTCGGTGATGGTTTGCAGGCTGAGCATGAGCTGGGTGTCTTTGCCCACGAACTGGCCGATTTCGTCGACGAGGAACACCAGTCGGCGCGACTTGCCCTGCTTGTCGAGGTAGTCCTTGATCCATTCCGCGAAGTTCTCAACGGTCAGGGAGAAGTCGGTCTCAAAGCGCTGCATCCAGGCTTCGGCATCCGGGATCGCCTGGCCGAGTGCTTCCGACAGGGCCTTACCAAAGGCATCGAGATGGAAGCTGTAGGCGTCACGGGCGGCCTCCCACGACTCGCCTGCATCGGCCTCGAAGGTGGCACGGAAGCGGTCGTAGACCCCCTTGGCACTGAGCATGCGCTCCATGTGCGCAATGTGTGCGTGGTCGCCGCAGTAGCCAAGCTTCTCGTTAAACACCTTGAGGAAGACGCGCAGCACGGTGTCTCGACCATCTGCTGCATCGGCTTTGCTGTCGATGTTGAACAGCAGCACGTCGGTGTCACTGGAGACGGCGCGCTCGATGTCCGCCACCAGCATGGCATCGGTGATCTTGCTGCGGAAGAACTCGGCTGCCTTGCGGGTCTGCCCATCATGGGTGACCTCGCGGTTCTCCAATAGGTAAGACAGGATCTTCAGGAAGTGGGACTTACCAGAGCCGAAGAAGCCGGAGATCCAGACGCCCACTTTGCCTGCCGCTTCTTCGGGCCGTTGCAGGGCGGCAAGATAGCTGTCGAAGAAGCGGCGAAAGTGCTGGTCCAGCTCCTTGGTGACAACGTACTCGTCAAGCTCCTGCCAGACCGATGCGGCATCGTTCTGGTCCGCCTTGATGACACCATTGATGTTGCGGCGGATGGGCCGCTCGAAGAGTTCCTGAATTTTCATTTTGAGTTGGGTCTCAGCTCACGAGTCTGAAGGCACGGTAGTAGGGCTTCTCGCCCAGCAGCCCAAAGAGCTGAAGGGACTGGCCGTCGTAACGTCCGGGATAGAACAGCACCAAAGGCAGGCTGCCCAGCCTGGGTTGCAGGCTGTTGAGCAGGGTGTGGGTGCGCACCAGCGGATACGCGCTGCCGACGCCAGTCATCAGCAATACATCGCAGGGATCGGCTTGCAGGTCCGCCATGACCTCAGCGGCGACCTTGTCGGCTTCCAACGGCGCCCGAATGGCTTTAAGCAGGGCTTGATCGCCCTTGCTCTTTTGCATGGCCACCGACTTCTCGTAAAGGCCACGCGCTTCCAGCATGCGGATAAGGACTTCGAACAGGTTGATGACCTTGATGCGCACGCCGGGACGACGCTTGGGCGCAGTTTCGAGCAGAAACTGAATGTGGTCGCGAACCTTGGGCTCGAACTCCGGGGGATAGTCGAAGGCGTAAAAAGGCACCTCATTGCCCAGACCGCGCCCGGAGAGAAAGTCATCAGCGGTGATGCGTTCAAGGACGGCATTGAGCCGATCTTCCAGCTTGGCGAGGCTCATGCCTGGATGCACTCCATCACGAAGTCCTCTTGATGTTCATTGAGGTATGCAAGGACGCGCGGCTCGGTTTGCCGCTTGCGAAGAACGAGATGCCGCGTGCTCTCGATGAATCCCGCTTCTTGGAGTATGCGCATCGCGTTTTGCCTCAGCTTCACGCGGGTGGATTCGTTGAAGCTGGGCATCTCGGAATGGGTGCGCTGCATGTCATCTAGGTAGTCATCCCACGCACTGGCCGGGAGCTCAGTGAGATAGCGGCGGTGGCAGTCCCGAACAACCGTGCTCAAAAATTGCCCGAAGAGGGGCGAGAACTTGATGGTGGCCGCAAGTGCGCCGTCAGTGGCCTCTGGAGATGTGCCGTCTCGGACGAGTTGCCACAGCGGCGCATTCATCGTCATTAACCTCGAACGAGCCAAGCTGGCGTAGGTGATCGCACTGTTTCGGGTCTTCTTCTGGAGCACGTTGTCGATCTCAATACGCTGCCGCCACTCATCCGTCGAGATACCCGCCAACAAGAGATCCGCCACACAGCGGGTCTCGGGGACGATGAGGGAGCACTTGGTGAAGTTTGCCTTCAAGGCCACAGTCGGAATAGCCCGATATGTCGAAGGCACTTGGCAAAACAAGGCGTAGGTTTCTTGGCGAGCATTCTGAAATCGGTTGTTGAGGGATCAGCCTAGTAGGTTGCTGTCTCATTTGGTGAGACAGCAGAAGGATGGCTAAGCGTTATCGTCGCCCTTCCCTTTTTCATCGGTCTCGAACCTGATGATGCCCTCGACGTTGCAGCCGAAATACACGCAGAGCCTGTTCAAAGTCTCCAAATCGAGGCGTCTGGTTCGGTCGTAGTACAGCTTGGTGAGCATTGTCCGATCAATGCCCGTCTCACGGGCAAGGTCGGTGATCTTGATCTTCTTCTCAGCAAGCCTAATCGCCAGCGCGCTTTTGATCATTCCGACGCCATCCATTGGTGAATTTTTTAAAGGATAGCTGAACCCCCTTGCGGGCCGATCCATTTCGCCTTATTGTGATGCGTAACACATCATAACGATGCGTTATATTTCATTCACTGCCAACTCAAGTGACTCGTTTTCGTCACAAGGACTTTTGATAAATCATGCAGAAACATAGTGTTATCGCAGTCGAACAATCCATCCGCGAAGATCTAGCCTTCGTCGACGGTCAATTCCGGATTTTGGCCGTCGATGCGCGCCCAAATAGTGATCTGGTCAACCTCCGCGTCGGCACGCTCTATGGCGAACATCGGGCGGTGGCCGACGTGCCCCCCGCTCTCCGCGATCAGCTTCAAGTTGGCACGGTGGTTTGCTGCACAGGCTGGCCCGAAGTGTTCGACAAGCACGAAGCGCTGTACCTGGAAATCACTGACCTGCTCCCGCCGGAGCAATGCACCTTGCACCACTGCCCTGTGGCCGGACTGCCGGTTGTCGGTGCTGAGGCGGTGAGAAAAATCGCTGAGCTCATCGACACGGAGATTCGCAATCCAGCCGTGGCGCAGGCGGTTCACGGGCTGCTAAGTCAGCCCAAGATCTTTTCTGCATTTTCCTCGAAACCCGCCTCTGTCGTCTCTCATCACGCGGAGCCCGGTGGGCTGGCACAACACAGCCTGGAAGTCGCTCAACTGGTCTGCGCCATACCCGTCCGCTACTACGGCGAGCCAATCAACCGGGACATCGCAATCGTCGCTGCAGTCATCCATGACCTCGGCAAAATCCAGCTCTATCGCTCGGCTGACGAGCCGTACCGGATGCACGATACCTCCCATGAAACCCGCACGATCGGTCTCGTGGGGCCGATGATTGCGTGGCTCGAAGAGCACGAGGACATCAGCGTCGCCGAGATGCTGATGCACCTGCTCTCAATCGACAGCCGGGCCGAACACGCCAGCTGCGTCGCAGCCGCCGCCATCACATTGGCTGATCGCATCAGCGCAACTCGTTCATCGGCTGCCATCGCATTTGCGGACGCCCCGTCGTACTACCGCCATGTCATCCGCGACACGGGCAACGGTCGGACGAAGAAACATATCCGGGCCGTAGAGCGACATCGAACACCGCCTTATGTGAGCAGCACTGCTGCCGCCGCAGACGCGAGTGATGCGACCGGAGAGGAGGGCGCCATGGATTGATCCAAACGTTTGGCAGCCCTCTGGGAGGCGGGGCTGGACGTTATCGGACTTGGCGGTGTAGGGCGCGATCAACCTCAATCACCGCGATCCACTCAGCGGTCAGTCAACAGGCTGACACGTACCCGTAATCCAGCAGAGAAATCAATCATGAACAAACCCACTCACGCGCTGCATCAGCCCAACCCAGCCACCATAGTCGTCGACCACTACCGCATCACGGAAGTTGTCCATCGCTGCGGTGCTAGCGCCATCACCCTGACGGGTTTCGACAACTTCCGGACGGGTCTCACGGTGTGTGTCCACGATGCAAATGACGCCGCCGGAACGCTGCGGATCGGCGACATTTTCAAAGCAAAGCTGGATTTCAGCCAGCACCTCAATCATCACGGCGGTGACTGCACGCTGATCGCTGTGCGCCCCGTTCCGCCGAGGCTGGCGGTGTACTGCATCCCTACTGGCGAACTGATGGAGAGGGGTCGCATCACCGCCCTCAGGATGCATCGCTTCATCAGCGCGATTAGCTCAACTGACCTTGCAGATCTCATCGGCGGTGTGATCGGCCATCCGCAGATCCATCCAGGCTACTTTGCGATGCCTGCAATGAAGTCGAGATCACGCCACGGAATGCCGGGGGGACTAGCCATGCGCGCGGTGGTGGATGCAGAGATGTTGAAAGCGAAATCTGCCGAGCTAAAACAGCCAACGCTACAGGGAGAAATCGCCGCCACGGCTGCGCTTCTCAAACCGGTTCCAATCGTTACCGGAAACAACACTGCCGGTGATCTGCTGACAGGCGCGCTTGTGAATCTGAAAGCGTTGAATGCAGGGCTGTATCAGGCGTTGGTGGCACGGCTATGACGGAGTTGGAGAACCACTGCAGGGCCTGCAAAAAATTCCCGCACGAAGTTGTCGTAATTCGCAGCGATATTAAATGCGGTCGGCAAAAATTCGAGGCGCTCGCTGACATGCTTTCGGCTGCCGAAATGATGCTGCTTGGCGCAGAGGAAAAAATTTATCTGCAGCTCTTGGCTCCTGGCCTCATTGCAAGCATCACCCTTGATGATGGTGTCGCCGTAACACTGCGGATAAATTCTGACGAGCTTGTATCGGATGCGGCGGAGGAAGAGGTGAGAAATTTCTTAAGCGCAGGAATGTTGATATTTTGACGCCCCGTCAGCACAGAACGCGGCGCAGTCCTTCGAGCATTCTGTTTGAGATTTGAATGTTCGAAGGGCTCGCGGGCGATGCGCGTTCGAACCGGCGAAACGTCCGACTGGAACCTCGTCAACGTGTAGTCTCAGGAGATCGCGGCTGCGGGAGCCCCTCCCCCACTTTTTTTCTCATTTAGACTGATTCTATTCCTAGTCCGGGGTAACCCCCCCATTTCGTTTGACTCAGCCTTTTGAAATGGTGCGGATTCCGCAGTCGGTGTCGGCTCGGCAGTGCCAGAACATGATGATCTCGCGAGGGGCCAAGCTTACCGAAGAATCCGCAAGAAACTGTCCAGCTTTGGCAGCAGGATGATCGGGAATCACGATTGATTTTTTGGCGATCGAAGTAGAGCTTTTGGATCGTCGCGGCCACAGTTTGCGACGTAAATAGGACCGCATGAAGGTCGAGTTCTTTTCTCCGAATTGGAGCAGAGAGGATGCCGCCCCGCTACCAAATGTGTGGGTCTGCCCCCTGCCTCTATGTGCAGATGGAGCACCCACAATGGGCTCCAACTCGCTCCTAGCTGCCTGGGTGCAAGCCCGGTTGACCGGATTCAAATTCGAGGAATAGGATTGAAAAACCTTGCGACGGGGGTGTCTCGATTGAGGTTCGGTTCGGCCTCAGCAGCACGCCAAAAGCCGATCAGATAATCGGCTTTTTTGATTTCTGACGCGTTCGCTTTTTTTAATTTGCGACAGAGGCGTACCGGCCTAGCATGTATGTTCGTCGAGACGATAGTAAGTGCTTTCGGTGGTGGGCAATTCCGCCACATCGTGACCGCATGTAGGGTATTCAATCACCCCAAAACCGTGTGTCAGGCTTGGGCAAGAACCAGTGGCTACACGGGCCTGAATACGCCAACGGAGCTCGCACAAAGCGTCAATATCGCCATTAAGATGAACTAATTTTCGCCATCGCCGCTGGGAACCCACGTCCAGCGGCGCATGTAAGCCGGGCTGCAATGCCCGGCACAGACTCGTTATCTGTACAGCACCTCGAAATAGCCTCAGGCCGGGTCTTTTCGTAATCTTTTAGGGAAACACTGATCAAGTCCCCTCAAACGCTTTTTGCGATTGACTGGACATGAGAAAATATTGCTGACGAATTCCACGGGGATGAGGGTGATGAAGCAGCGCAGCTTTGCTGATGCCGAATATGCCGCCAAGCCACGTCAGACGCGGCAGGATCGGTTTTTATCGAAGATTGATGCCGCAACGCCCTGGCCTGCACTGCTTGCGGTCATCGATCCCTTCTACCCGAAGGCGGGCAATGGTCGACCTCCCCTAGGCTGTGAACGCATGCTGCGGATGTACGTTGCCCAGCAATGTCTTGGTTTCTCCGACGAGGGGATCGAGGATGCGATTTACGACTCTGGCGCAATTCGCCGGTTTGTCGGCATTGATCTGGGACGGGAGTCGTCCCCGGATGCCACCACGGTGCTGAAGTTCCGGCGGCTATTGGAAACCCACGGGCTGACGAAGCTGATCTTCGAGACCATCAAGGGACACCTGGCCGAACAGGGACTGCTGATGCGGGAAGGCACCATTGTCGATGCCACCCTGATTGCTGCTTCGCCTTCGACAAAGAACAAAGCAGGCGAGCGAGATCCTGAGATGCATCAATCGAAGAAGGGCAACCAGTGGCACTTCGGCATGAAGGCCCATATCGGCGTAGATGCCGCCTCGGGACTGGTGCACAGCCTCATTGGCACGGCGGGTAACGTGGCTGACATCACCCAAGCCCATGCCCTGCTGCATGGCGAAGAGCGACACGCCCATGGTGATGCGGGCTATCAGGGTGTGGAGAAGCGGGAAGAGTGCAACCCCGAACACACCGTCGCCTGGCAGATCGCGATGCGACCGGGCAAGCGACGCAAACTCCCTGACACCGAAGGCGGACGGCTGCTTCAGCAAACCGAACAACTGAAATCCAGCCTGCGTGCCAAGGTCGAGCACCCATTTCACATCATCAAGAACCTGTTCAGGCATCGGAAGGCTCGCTATCGGGGCTTGTTCAAGAACACCGCCCAGCTTTACAGCCTGTTCGGGCTGGCCAATCTGCTGATTGCCGCCCGACGAATCCCCGAGCCCAGCAGATGAATTGCGTCTGCAGTAAGCAGAATCAGTGGGCAAATATGCGAAAGAGCCCGAATATCGGGAAGAACCGAGCGATTCTCATGCCAAGCCTGCTGAAAACCGCAAAGTCAGCCGACTCTTGGCTCCCAAGTGCGCAGCGGCGCAAAATTCAGACACTTGATCAGTGTTTCCCTAAGAGTGCGATGCTGGCGCTTTAAAGACGCGACTTATTTAGAAGTACCGCCCGGATACCGTCGACGACTTGGCCCAACGCAAACGCCAGGAAGCCATGCCGCCGGAGCATCGACGGCCTGTTTGATCTCTAGTCCAGCGGCACCCACGCGAAACTGTCGTCGCGGCGTTCGATGCGTCCCAGCCCCGGGAACGGGAAATGTGGCGACTGCATCGTCCAGCCTTCGTCGGCGATGCGGGCCAGCAGCGCTTCGCGGCTGTCCTCGGCCACGGGTGCGTCGCCGTCGAATTGGATCGTCCAGCGCGGACGCTGCACCGAGATGACGTGGTGGTGGGCAGTGTCGCCGATGTAAAGCAGGCGCTGGTCGCCGTCGGCGATGACGTAGGCGCTGTGGCCCGGTGTGTGGCCTTCGACCGGCAGGCTAGCGACGCCGGGCAGGACATTGGCACCGGGCTCGAAGACCTCCACGCGTGGCGCGATCGCTTCGGCCAGCGCTGCCATCCCGGCATCGTCCTGCAAGGCCTGCCATTCCGGTGCGGACAGCCGCACCGTCGCATTGGCGAACGCGAGCTGGCCGTTGCCGTCGAGTAGGCCGCCGACGTGATCGCCATGGGCATGGCTGATGACGATGTCGGTCACGCCTGCCGCATCCACGCCCGCGGCCAACAGCGATTGCGGCAAGCGTCCCGCGTCGGCGAACGCGGCATCGCCCGCACCGGTATCGAACAAGACCACGCGATCGCCAAGGTCCACCAGCAACGACTGCACCGCGAGGTGCAGGGTGTCGGTGGGCTGTCCGGCAGCGGCGAGCAAGGCATCGGTTTCAGCCTTCGGCACACCCTGTGCGACGACCGACCCGTCGTTGGGCACGCGGATGTCACCGTCGCGCAGCACGATCGCGGCGTACTGACCAATGGCGAACCGGTGCACGTCAGGGTGGGCGGCAGGCGCAAAGGCGGCTTCGGTTTCGGCTTGCACGGGTGCCGGCGGCGGCGGGGACTCGGCGCAACCGGTCAGCAGCGCGGCCAGGGCAATGGCAATGAGTGTGGCGTTGTGCAGGGGCATCGGCGTCTCGCGGGGGATGTCTATGATCAGGAATTACGGTGACGCCTTACTATTTACACAATTTAAGCTGTTTAGGAAACACTGATCAAGTCCCCTCAAACGCTTTTTGCGATTGACTGGACATGAGAAAATATTGCTGACGAATTCCACGGGGATGAGGGTGATGAAGCAGCGCAGCTTTGCTGATGCCGAATATGCCGCCAAGCCACGTCAGACGCGGCAGGATCGGTTTTTATCGAAGATTGATGCCGCAACGCCCTGGCCTGCACTGCTTGCGGTCATCGATCCCTTCTACCCGAAGGCGGGCAATGGTCGACCTCCCCTAGGCTGTGAACGCATGCTGCGGATGTACGTTGCCCAGCAATGTCTTGGTTTCTCCGACGAGGGGATCGAGGATGCGATTTACGACTCTGGCGCAATTCGCCGGTTTGTCGGCATTGATCTGGGACGGGAGTCGTCCCCGGATGCCACCACGGTGCTGAAGTTCCGGCGGCTATTGGAAACCCACGGGCTGACGAAGCTGATCTTCGAGACCATCAAGGGACACCTGGCCGAACAGGGACTGCTGATGCGGGAAGGCACCATTGTCGATGCCACCCTGATTGCTGCTTCGCCTTCGACAAAGAACAAAGCAGGCGAGCGAGATCCTGAGATGCATCAATCGAAGAAGGGCAACCAGTGGCACTTCGGCATGAAGGCCCATATCGGCGTAGATGCCGCCTCGGGACTGGTGCACAGCCTCATTGGCACGGCGGGTAACGTGGCTGACATCACCCAAGCCCATGCCCTGCTGCATGGCGAAGAGCGACACGCCCATGGTGATGCGGGCTATCAGGGTGTGGAGAAGCGGGAAGAGTGCAACCCCGAACACACCGTCGCCTGGCAGATCGCGATGCGACCGGGCAAGCGACGCAAACTCCCTGACACCGAAGGCGGACGGCTGCTTCAGCAAACCGAACAACTGAAATCCAGCCTGCGTGCCAAGGTCGAGCACCCATTTCACATCATCAAGAACCTGTTCAGGCATCGGAAGGCTCGCTATCGGGGCTTGTTCAAGAACACCGCCCAGCTTTACAGCCTGTTCGGGCTGGCCAATCTGCTGATTGCCGCCCGACGAATCCCCGAGCCCAGCAGATGAATTGCGTCTGCAGCAAGCAGAATCAGTGGGCAAATATGCGAAAGAGCCCGAATATCGGGAAGAACTGAGCGATTCTCATGCCAAACGTGCTGAAAACCGCAAAGTCAGCCGACTCTTGGCGCCCAAGTGCGGAGCGGCGCAAAATTCAGACACTTGATCAGTGTTTCCTTAGACATACCCGGGAGGAAAAGTACCGTGTTGAAACTGCTTTCTTGCCACCGTTTTGCTGCTGCACGTTGCCAGGCGAGGCAACTACAATCTTCACCTGCGCCGCCAGTTACCCCACTGATGAAGAGGCATGCGCGCGACGAAGCGAAATAAGTGTTGGCGCGGTCTGAAATCTGACCCACTTTGATGGGTAGTACCGACTGAAATCTGACCCACGTTAATCGGTACCTTGCTGAGATTTTGCTCAGCGGGGTGCGCAAGGAGTGATTAGCGTGGAGTTGTTAGCAAAGATCAGGCGTTGGCACTTTCGGGATCAGGTTCCGATCCGGGAAATCGCGCGCCGCACCAGCTTATCGAAGAACACCGTCAAGTCGTACCTGCGCAGCGGCGACGTGACGCCGGAGTATCGGCGCAAGCGCATGCCACACAAGCTCGACCCGTATGCCGAGCAACTGCAGGCGTGGCTCAAGTCCGACCAGGGCAAGCCGCGCAAGCAGCGGCGCACCGCCAAACGCTACTTCGAGCTGCTCAAGGCCCAGGGCTATACCGGCGAGTACTCGCGCGTCACCGACTTCGTGCGTGGCTGGCGCCGCGAGCAGAGCCAGACCCGGCGCGACACCTACGTGCCGCTCGCATTCGCGCCGGGCGAGGCCCTGCAATTCGACTGGAGCACCGAGACCGCCGAGATCGGCGGGATCGTCACCACGCTCAAGGTCGCGCAGATCAAGCTGTGCCACAGCCGCATGGCCTTGCGCGTGGCGTATCCATCGGAAGCGCACGAGATGCTCTTCGATGCGCACTGGCGGGCGTTTGCCTTCTTTGGCGGCATCCCGCGCCGGGCGATCTACGACAACATGAAGACCGCCGTCGACAAGGTCGGCCAGGGCAAGGCGCGCAAGGTCAATCAACGCTTCGGCGCGATGATGAGCCACTACCTGCTGGAGCCCGAATTCTGCAACCGGGCCGCCGGCTGGGAGAAAGGCCGGGTCGAGAAGGCCGTGCAGGACGGCCGGCGCGAGCTGTTTGTGCCGCGTCCTCGCTTCGAGACGCTGGACCAGCTCAATGCCTGGCTCGCCGAGCAGTGCCTGCGTCTGGCCGACGAGATCCGCCATCCGGAAATCCGGGGGCAGTCCGTCGCCGAGGTCTTCGCGCAGGAGCAGGCCCACCTGATGGCCCTGGGCACCGCCTTCGACGCCTTCGTCGAAGAGCCGGTGCGCGTATCGCCGACCTGCCTGGTGTCCTTCGAGCGCAACCGCTACAGCGTGCACGCTGCCTTCGCCAATCGGGCGGTCAGCCTGCGCGCGTATGCCGATCGCATCGAGGTCGTCGGCGACGGCGAGGTGATCGCCCGCCACGGCCGGGTCTTCGGCCGAGGCCAGACGATCTACGACTGGCGGCACTACATCCCGGTGCTGGCCCGAAAGCCCGGTGCCCTGCGTAACGGCGCACCGTTTGCCGATCTGCCCGGGCCGCTGCAGCGGCTGCAGGATCGGCTGCTGCGCCGGCCCGGCGGCGATCGGGAGATGGCCGACATCCTCGGCTGCGTGCCGACCCATGGTCTTGATGATGTGCTGGTCGCGGTCGAGCTGGCGCTGGAGGGCAAGCATCCCAGTCGCGAGCATGTTTTCAATCTGCTGGCCCGCCTCAGGGAGCCCAAGGCACCCGACGGCGTGCAGGCACCGGCCGCACTGACCCTCACGCAGGAGCCCAGGGCCGATGTGGCGCGCTATGACACGCTGCGCGTGCTGCTGCCGATCCTGCCAATGCTGCCCCTGCTTGCGGAGGTGCGTCATGCAGCGCACTGAGATCGTCGCGGGGCTCAAGGCGCTGAAGCTGCACGGCATGGCGGCGGCCTTCGACGAGCTGTCGGCGCACAGCACCCCACCACAGAATCCGGAAGGCCTGATGGCCGAGCTGCTGCGGGCCGAGGGCGCGGAGCGCGAGGTGCGCTCGCTGTCCTACCAGATGAAGGCAGCGCGCTTTCCGGCGTATCGCGATCTGGCCGGCTTCGACTTTGCCCACACTCCGGTGGACGAGGCGCTGATCCGCACCCTGCATCGGGGCGAATTCATCGAGGGGGCGCAGAACGTCGTGCTGGTCGGTGGTCCCGGCACCGGCAAGACGCATCTGGCGACGGCGCTGGGGGTCGAGGCGATCCGCCGGCACAAGAAGCGCGTGCGCTGCTTTTCCACCGTCGAGCTGGTCAATCAGCTTGAGCAGGAGAAGCAGACCGGCAAGGCCGGGCAAACGGCGCACCGGCTGATGTATGCCGATCTGGTCATCCTCGACGAGCTGGGCTATCTGCCGTTTTCGCAGGCTGGCGGCGCTCTGCTGTTTCACCTGATCAGCAAGCTCTACGAGCACACCAGCCTGGTGATCACGACCAACCTGAGTTTCTCAGAGTGGGCCAGCGTCTTCGGCGATCCGAAGATGACCACCGCGCTGCTCGACCGCATGACGCATCACTGCCACATCGTCGAGACCGGCAACGAGTCCTACCGCTTCAAGCAATCATCCACAAACCGAAAGGAGGCTAAAGCCAAGACCAGAAAACCCAGCTTATCCACAGAATCGATCTAAACTGCTGTCCCATATCCGTGGGTCAGTTTTCGATCGGCACCCCGGGTCAGAACTCATTCGGCGCCAACAGAAATAAGAGACTGTAGCCAGTTCGCCAGATAAAACCGACTGCGCCAGCGAGCAGTATTTCCACAATCATGACGCCCTGCTTCGAAGTGCCGAGACGTCGCCGATGGACAGCGACGACGACCTAGCAAGAGGACCACGTGAGGTCGTTCCTCGCACGCCATGTTCAGATTCTGTGACGCGCACAGGCTGAGACAAATCCTTGGATTCGTCGATTCCGGATTCATGTTCTGCTTGCTCACCCTCCATCTTGCCGGAGGGCTGGGCACCGCTGAACGGGCTCGGATTTCGTCTGCGTCAAAACAATGTCCGTGTCCCTCTCGCCCGCCAACGGTAGAAAGCTTGGTTTGACCACTTTCGATTGACCTGAGTAAGCTGGTACCACCTTGCGAGAGGGGTGTTTGCCGGAGGCTTCAATTCGTCTAAGAAGCATCTGCGAAAGCCGATCTGATGGTCGGCTTTTTTGTTGACAAGACCGTCGTCGGTCGTGTCCCGAGACGTGGGGTAGGTTCTGAATGCCACCGGTGGTAACAGGTTTAGGTTTGGGTTTCGACGACCAACCTGAATACAAGGAACTACCGATGACCGATGAGATATGAACCTGCGGGCGCTTTTGGAAAAGAGCCCAGACGCCGATCTGCTTCGCGAGATGATTGGCTTTGCCAGCCAGCGGCTGATGGAGCTGGAAGTTAGCGCCCTGACCGGCGCAGCCTATGGCGGGAAGAACGCCGAGCGTCTGGCCCAGCGCAACGGCCACCCGAAAGTCCGGGGCAAGGGTTCAGTTGTCAGCCAATGAAATCTGCAGGTGGGGTCATTAGTGGGGTCATATTTTTCAATTCATTTATATTTTTAATTTTATCATTGACTTAGGTAATGATTGTAATCCGACCCCAGCCTCCAACGGAGAAACGCTCGCTACCGCGCAATGCGGTGGTGTCAGACCGCGATTCGCTGCAGGGGCACGACCTTGTCGCGCGCCGAGTCAACCAAGGTCAGCGGCTGGAGCATGGCGGACGTTTCGACGGCGTCGCCGTCGGCATCGGTGTCGACCGGTGCCTCTTCCCGCGCCAGAGTCTTGACGTTGATCAACGGGCTGCGATCCGCTGCCAGCGCGACCATCACCGGACGCTGCCGAGGGCGCTGCGAACGGAACACATTGAGCATTTGTGCGTCGGCACGCCGTAGAACGCGGCCTTCGGGGCTGGTCAGTACCGTCATCAAGGGGATGGCGCCAGCATTGGCCAGTTCGTCAGTCTTGAGCAGGTGCCATTCGAGTACCGGCGAGCGCCCCCCCATCTCGGTGATGGGACGAATCAGCCGCCATCCCAGGGCCTCCATCAACGGAAAGTCCATCACCGGCATCAGCTCGCCGTGACTTGCTGCGCGTGACAGCAGGGCCCATTCGTAGGCGTTTTCCAATCGCCAGTCGTTGAACCGCACGGTGGCCATTCCGACGGCCTGGGGAACCATCTGATCCATTGCAGCCAGGGCATCGGGATCCCGGAGAATGAAGAACACCGGAAACTGCCGGATCGAACAGTGATCGAAACAGAAGACGTTGAGGGTCTCGTGGGTCAGGTTGATGCGACGTTCGGATTGCAGGGGCCGCAGCACCACCTTGCGCAATTCGTACTCCCGGGTCGCGCCAACGCCACGGGTGACCGTCTCGATCTCCGCAAGGTCCGCCACCACCAGATCGGGGCCCAGGTCGTGGCCATAGCCATGGAGGACGAACATCGACGTGAAGGCCGCTGCCGGCTGGTGATGAAGCAGGCCGGCAACCGTTTCGTAGTCAGTGGCGCGGCGCAGCAGCGGTTCGGTCGAGGTCTGGGTCACAATGTCAGCGGGTTCCGGGACCGCCCTCCGTTACGTCTGGGGTGTGTCGTGGCTCCCGTCCTCGGTTCCGGCGCCCTGCGCGGATGGATTCGATGACGGCTCGACATCATTGTCCCCCTTTGGCCGTCGCCTGGGGGTTCCTTCGTCGGCCGGGAAGCGCCATTCATTCAGGTCAAAGCCGCCACCCTTCATCGCCTTGTGAAGCTGATCGAGCGACTTCTGCGAACCTTTCAGGGTCGTAAAGGTGGTGCCCGAGCGGGTCACCATGGTGGTTATCCGTTCCAGCAGTACTGCCCGATCGCGCGCGGCATTGATTCCACCGCGCCGGGAAGCCGCCCACTTTTCGGCACTGCGCCATTCATCGGCCGGCATGGCCGCAGCCCCCTGCCCGTCCACCACCCAGGTTGCCACGCCACCGCTGACGGTAACGCGACCGCGTTGCAGTGCCTGTTCCAGCAAGGTGGGCTCTCGCGCCATGCCGACGATATTCCCGATCAGGCCGCCGACAGCGGCAGGGGTGGTGCCCGCGCCCGGACTCGAACCGGGATGGTGTGAACCGGGGGATTTTAAGTCCCCTGCGTCTACCTGTTTCGCCACGCGGGCGGACAGCCGGCAGTGTACCGACTTGGCGGCTAGGGCTCCCGCATCATCGGCCAGGCCGCTCGCAGATACAGGCACATGCTCCACAAGGTCAGCACGGCTGCGACGAACAACAGCCCGTATCCCATCAGGTACCACGGCAGACCGAACGTGGATTGCTCCCAGAGCATCATGCCAATGGCCGTCATCTGGAAGCCGGTCTTCCACTTGCCGATCCAGCTGACCGCGACGCTGGCGCGCTTGCCGAGGTCCGCCATCCACTCGCGCAAGGCCGAGATGGTGATCTCGCGGCCGATGATGATGCAGACCAGCAGGGCGAGAATGCCATCCGGCCGATCCTTCAGCAGCAAGACCAGGCTGGTCGCCACCAGCAGCTTGTCGGCCACGGGGTCAAGGAAAGCTCCGAAACGCGAAGTCTGATCCCAGCGCCGGGCGAGGTAGCCATCAAGCCAGTCCGTGATGCAGGCCGCGATGTAGATCACCGTTGCCACTTGCCGCGCATACGGGATCGGGACATAGAACAGTGCCAGCACGACCGGAATGGCGGCCACGCGGAGCAGGGTCAGCAACAGCGGGAGCGTCATGGTCATCGACGGAGTGTAGAGCGTGTGGCGGCCGAACGGCAGTCGCGGGCTACTGAAAATGCCGATAAATTCGCTCGGCCAGACGCCGAGAGATGCCCTCGACGCGGGCCAAGTCGTCAATGGCAGCGCGTCGCAGTTGCGGCAGGCCGCCAAAGTGGCGCAGCAGGGCGCGCTTGCGGGCGGGGCCTAGGCCCTCGATGGCATCAAGATCCGACGTCAGGCGCGCTTTGTCCCGACGACCCCGGTGGCCGGTGATGGCGAATCGGTGAGCTTCGTCGCGGATCCGCTGTATCAGGTGAAGCGCCGGCGAATCCGGTGGAAGCCGCAGCGGATGAGCGCGCTCCGGCACGATCAGTTCCTCCATGCCCGCCTTGCGGGTGGGGCCCTTGGCGACGCCCACCACACGCACGTCAGTAAAATCCACTGCCTCAAGCCCCTCCAGCGCGGCATCCAGCTGTCCCTGGCCGCCGTCGATCAGCAGCAGGTCGGGCGCTTGTACCTCACCCCCTTTGACCCGGGCAAAACGCCGCATCACGGCCTGACGGATGGCCGCATAGTCATCACCCGGCGTGATGCCCTCGATATTGAACTTGCGGTAAGCCGTCTTCAGGGGGCCATGCTCGTTGAAGACCACGCAGGAAGCGACGGCGCGCTCGCCGCCGGTATGCGATATGTCGAAGCATTCGAGCCGTCGTGGCGGGTGCGGCAGGTCCAGCGCGCCCTGCAGCTCCAGCAACCGGGCATCCATGCTGGCCATGTCCGCCAGCCGTGCTGACAATGCTTGGTTGGCAGTGTTCTGGGCCATCTCCAGCAGCCGCAATTTGGCACCACGCTGGGGCTTGGCGAGGCGGATGCGGCGTCCTGCCGTCTGGCCGAGGGCTGCGGCGATCCAGTCCAACTCTTCCGGCACGTGGCTCAGCAGAATCTCGCCCGGTGTCGGTATGCCGAGATAGTGCTGACCGAGAAAGCTTTCAAGCAGAGCCTCCGGTGCGGCATGCGGGGGATGCCGTGGAAAATGACTGCGATGCCCCATGTTCATGCCGTCGCGCACCGACATCACGACGACACAGGACTGGCTGGGGTGAGGGGCGACGGCGATGACGTCCAGCTCGCTTGCGCCGCCGGTCATGCTCCGGCTCTCGCGGACCCGTTTCAGCGCGCTGATCTGATCCCGCAGGCGGGCGGCACGCTCGAAGGCGAGCGCTTCGGCGGCGCGCTCCATCTCGACCGCCAGCTCGTCGGCCAGCTCGTCGCCGCGACCCTCCAGCAACCGCGCCGCATTGCGTACGTCCCGGGCGTAATCCTCGGGGCTGATCAGGCCGACACAGGGGCCGGAACAACGCTTGATCTGATACTGCAGGCAGGCACGGTCGCGATGGGCGAAGAAGCTGTCACGACAGGGGCGCAGCAGGAAGAGCTTCTGCAGCGTGTAGAGCGTGTCGCGTACTGCCGTGGCGCTGGGAAACGGCCCGAAATACTGGTCGCGACCGCGCTTTTCACCGCGGTAGTAGCTGATGCGCGGAAACGCATGGGCCGATAGCCGGACGTAGGGATAGCTCTTGTCGTCGCGATAGAGAATGTTGTAGCGCGGCTGCTGTTCCTTGATCAGCGTCGCCTCGAGGATGAGTGCTTCGTCCTCGGTGTGAGTTACCGTGACCTCGATGCGGCGAATCTGCGAGACCATGCTCTCGATCCGCGCATTGCCGGAGGCTCTGAGGAAATAGGTGCCGACCCGCTTGCGCAAATTGCGGGCCTTGCCGACATACAGCAACTCCCCTGCCCCGCCATACATGCGGTAGACCCCCGGCGCATGGGTCAACTGCTGCAGGAAACTCCGGGCGTCAAACTCATCGCCACCCTGCGGTTCGGGTTCAGAGGGCGGATTCACTCTTCTCGTCGAGCAGGCCGTAGCGCATCGCCATCCGTGTCAGTTCCACGTCGTTGGACACCCCGAGCTTCTCGAACAGGCGGTAGCGGTAGGTACTCACCGTCTTGGGCGAAAGGTGCAGCCGGTCGGAGATGTCCTGGGTTGAATGCCCTTTGGTGACCATCAGCATGACCTGGGTTTCACGCTGGGAGAGTTGCTCGAAGGGCGAGTCGCTCTTGCCCTTGACCAGGCTTGCGGCGAGGTTGCCGGCCACGTCCGCCGCCACATAGTGACCGCCGCCATTGACGCGGCGGATGGCCGCGACCACTTCGTCGGCCGCCGAGTCCTTGCTGAGGTAACCGGCCGCACCTGCCGCCAACAGACGGCTGGGATAGGGCTCCTCAAGGTGCATCGATACCACGATGATCTTCACCTCGGGCAGTCGCTGCTTCAATCGGCGGGTGGTTTCCAGACCGCCGATGCCGGGCATGTTGATGTCCATGAGCACGATGTCCGGCGCGTTGCCGCGGGCCAGCTCGAGTGCTTCTTCCCCAGTGCTGGCTTCAGCGACCACTTCCATATCCGCGATTTCAGTGAGTACCCGTTTGAGACCGGCACGAACCAGGCGGTGGTCATCAACCAGCATGATCTTGATCATTGTCTTCTCAGTTCTTCCGGCCCCGGGGCCGCTGCTGCAGCGAGTGTAGGCGAGTCGCTGCGGTGTCGCATCCGCAAATCGCCTACGGGACGTCAGGTACGTCCTGTTCGAGCATTGCTTTGAGCTGTACCAGCCCCTTCTCGTACTGGGGCGCCAGCATGCCCTCCAACAACAGCAGAAAGTACCGGCCCAACAGCTGCCGGCCAACGTCGGTTTGATAACGCCAGGTGACCCGGGTGGCCTGCCCTTCCGGGCTGAGTTCGAAGGTGCTGATGTTCTCCGCATCGAAGCCGGCAAATTCAACCTTCATCTGCACGCGCACCGGCGGCTCGCTGAGAATAATCTCCTGACTGCCGGAACCGACCGACGGATCATCGCTACGCCAGGTTTGACGCGCACCGACGCCGGTGGGCGGGCCACTGAGCGTGGAGATGGCATCGGGATCAAGGTCTGCCCAGGGTGACCATTGATCGAATCGCTCGAATCCGTTGAGCGCTGCGAAAACCTCGGTCTGCGGTGCCGCAACCATGATCTCGCGGGACACGGTCGCCGTCGAGGGCAGCAACAGGTACCCCACTGCCACCGCCAGCAGCACCAGCCCCGCCACCACAGCGGCCATCCAGGCAAGCAGTTTCATCGTGTTCTCCCTACAAAAAAGGCGCTCCGAAGAGCGCCTTTTTATCACTGAACTGCAGCTTCAGTGGAACTGCTCTTCCTCGGTGGAGCCGGTCAGCGCCTTGACGCTGCTGGAACCGCCCTGGATCACGGTGGTGACGTCGTCGAAGTAACCGGCGCCCACTTCCTGCTGGTGCGACACGAAGGTGTAGCCCTTCTCGCGTGCCGCGAATTCCGGCTCCTGCACCATTTCGGTGTAGTGCTTCATGCCTTCGCCGCGAGCATAGGCATGTGCGAACTGGAAGGTGTTGTACCAGTTGACGTGGATGCCGGCCAGGGTGATGAACTGGTACTTGTAGCCCAGCGCCGACAGGTCGTCCTGGAACTTGGCGATCTGGGCGTCGTTGAGGTTCTTCTTCCAGTTGAACGAGGGCGAGCAGTTGTAGCTCAGCAGCTGGCCCGGGTTGTCCTTGAGCACGGCCTGTGCGAATTCGCGGGCAAAGCCGATGTCCGGCACGCCGGTTTCGCACCACACCAGGTCGGCGTAGGGCGCGTAGGCAACACCGCGGGAGATGGCCTGCTCAAGACCGTTCTTGACGCGGTAGAAGCCTTCAGCGGTGCGCTCACCGGTGACGAAGGGCTTGTCGTTGGCGTCGTGGTCGGAGGTCAACAGGTTGGCCGCTTCGGCATCGGTACGAGCCAACACGATGGTCGGAACGCCCATGACGTCGGAGGCGAAGCGCGCCGCCACCAGCTTCTCGATGGCTTCCTGGGTCGGCACCAACACCTTGCCGCCCATGTGCCCGCACTTCTTCACCGCAGCCAGCTGGTCTTCGAAGTGCACCCCGGCGGCGCCGGCGGTGATCATGTTCTTCATCAGCTCGAAGGCGTTGAGTACGCCACCGAAACCGGCTTCCGCGTCGGCCACGATCGGCAGGAAGAAATCGACGAAATCCTTGTCGCCCGGATTCAGACCCTTGGCCCACTGGATCTCGTCGGCGCGCTTGAAGGTGTTGTTGATGCGACGCACCATGGTCGGCACGGAGTCATACGCGTAGAGCGACTGGTCCGGGTACATGGTTTCGGAGGTGTTGCCGTCCGCTGCCACCTGCCAACCGGACAGGTACACGGCTTCGAGACCTGCCTTGGCCTGCTGCATCGCCTGGCCGGCGGTGATGGCGCCGAAAGCGTTGACGTAGCCCTTCTTGGCTTCGCCGTTGACCAGCTTCCAGAGCTTTTCCGCGCCACGCTTGGCCAGGGTGTGCTCCGGCTGCACGCTGCCGCGCAGACGCACGACGTCAGCGGCGGAATAGGTGCGCTTCACACCTTTCCAGCGGGGGTTGGTCGCCCAGTCTTGCTCTAGGGCCTTGATTTGCTCTTCACGGGTCATGTTCAGCCGTTCCTGTGGATGGGGAGGAGGTAGTGCGACCGAGGCCGCTGAAAAAGGGAAATACCGAATCTCAATCGAGATAGTTGTAGCTGGGCAGCGTGAGGAAGTCCTCACAGGCCTTGGCCGTGCTCATGCGCGCCATGATGCCGGCAGCCTCAGCAAAGCGGCCCTTGTAGAAGCGGGCGTCGCCGAGTTCCTTGCGGTAGGCCGCGAGTTCTTCGTCGATGACCCGCAGCACCAGTTCGCGGGTTACCGGGCGGCCATCGCTGAGCTTGGCGCCGTGCTGCAGCCACTGCCAGATCTGGGTGCGGGAAATCTCGGCGGTGGCGGCGTCTTCCATCAGATTGTGCAGCGGCACGCAGCCATTGCCGTTGATCCACGCCTCGACGTAGCCAATGCCGACGTTGATGTTCATGCGCAGACCGGCTTCGGTGATCTGCCCTTCCGGGCA
This sequence comes from Flagellatimonas centrodinii, assembly GCF_016918765.2. Lineage (GTDB taxonomy): Bacteria > Pseudomonadota > Gammaproteobacteria > Nevskiales > Nevskiaceae > Polycyclovorans > Polycyclovorans centrodinii. Next base: position 2,973,649 of record NZ_CP092104.1, on the reverse strand, counting down.
CTTCAGCAGGTCGGCCGCCTTGATCTTGTACTTGAACTGGCGGGCAACCTGGTTCGGCTCGGGCATGTGCTCGTTGAACACGTCCATGGCGGTTTTCACCAGCCCCGGATGCGCCACCCAGGTGCCGTCGTGACCGTTCATCACTTCACGCAGCTTGTCAGCCCGAACCTTGGCGAAAATTTCTTCGTTCTTCTTCGGGTCCTTGGTGGGGATGAACGCCGCCATCCCGCCCATCGCCTGGGCACCGCGCTTGTGACAGGTCTCGCACAGCAGCTTGGAGTAGCTGTCGAGGAAGTGCTTGTCCATGGTGACCTGGAAGCGGTCCGGCACCAGCCAATCCTTGCGGTTCTTGAGGGTCTTGATGCAGCTGAAGATATAGTCCCAGCGGCCGCAGTTGAGCGCCACGATATGGTCGCGCAGCTCGTACAGGATCTCATCCATCTCGAAGGCGGCCCAGATCGTTTCGATCAGCACGGTCACCTTGATGGTCTTCTTCGGAACGCCCAGCAGCTTCTGCGCATCAACAAACAGGCTGTTCCACAGGCGCGCTTCGAGATGCGACTGCATTTTCGGCAGGTAGAAGTAAGGGCCGGTGCCCCGCTTCAACTGCGCCTCGACGTTGTGGAAGAAGAACAGGGCGAAGTCGAAGATACCGCCAGGCACCGGCTTGCCGTCGACCAGCACATGCTTTTCATCAAGGTGCCAGCCGCGGGGACGGACGATCAGCGTGGCGATGTCCTTGTTGAGCTTGTATTCCTTGCCGGCATCGTTCTTGAACGTGATCTTCCGGCGAACCGCGTCGGCCAGGTTGATCTGACCGTCCATCATCAACTGCCACGTCGGGCTGGCGGAATCTTCGAAGTCCGCCATGAAGCATTTGGCACCCGAATTGAGGGCGTTGATGACCATCTTGCGGTCGACCGGACCGGTGATTTCCACGCGGCGGTCCTGCAGATCCTCGGGGATGCCGGCAATTGTCCACTTGCCGTCGCGGATGGCCTTGGTTTCCTTGAGGAACCCGGGCAGCTTGCCACTGTCGATGAGCGCCTGTCGCTCGGACCGCAACGCCAGCAGCGCATTGCGGCGCTTGCTGTGCTTGCGGACCAGGGTTGCCAGAAACTCCAGCGCGTCCGGGGTCAGGACTTTCTTGTAGGCGGCGCTCATTTCGCCGACGATCTCGACACCCTTGACTGCGCTCATTCAGGCAACTCCCTCAGACGTGTGATGTTGAGCAGGCGTCGGTAACAGCACCGGGCCCAGTAAAGTCCTCCATTATAAACGCCTTGTCCGACATCCTGCCAACGCCGTAAAGACGAGGCGGCGCTGTCGCCGACGTCAATTACAGGCTAGGCGTGGACCGGGCCGTCCGAGACCACGATGCCGTCGCCGTCGGCATACAGCCAGGCCCCGGGGCTGAATCGGACGCCGGCGAAATGAACGTCGCGGTCCTCGTGACCGCTGTGAAGTCCTTTTTCACTCTTGCGAGGGTGTGGCGCCAGGGCCTTGATGCCCACCGCCTGCCCGGCCAGTTCTTCGGTATCGCGGACGCACCCATTGACGACGATGCCGGCCCAGCCGTTGTCGACCGCCAGCACTCCGAGATTGCCACCCACCAATGCGCAGCGCATGGAGCCACCGCCATCCACCACCAGGACACGCCCCTGCCCCGGTGTTTCGAGCACGCTGCGCACCAGCACGTTGTCCTCAAAGATCTTCAGCGTCTTAATCGGGCCGCAGAACGCCAGCTCGCCGCCGAAGTCGAGGAAGATGGGGTCGCACACCTGAAGGTCCGGGTGGGCATCGCAGAGGTCGGTGGTCGGCGTCATGTCGGTGGTCTCGGTGGGGAGGTGAGGCGTCAGGCCCGCGCCGCGCGCAGGCCGACGATGAAGGCGGCCAGCGCCCACAGCGACAGGCCGATGAAGCTGATCAGCGTCCAGGCGGGCAGCGAGATGCCCATCCATGCTGCGTCGATGATGGCGCAGTTGCCGTCACCGCGAAGCACGGTGGCCAGCACGTCGGCGAGCGGCATCACGTCCATCAGATAGTCGAGTGTCGGGCCGCAGGCAGGCACCTGGTCCGGGGGCAGCGATTGCAACCAGACGTGACGACCGGCGATCAGCGCGCCGACATCGGCGGCCAGCATCGTCAGTAGCAGGTAGAGCCCCTGCCCCTTGGTGCTGCGCGGCCCATGCAGCGCTGCCAGTGCAAACAGCAGACCGGCAGCCAACATGGCCACGCGCTGAAAAATGCACATCGGGCAAGGCTCGTACCCCTGGTAGTGCTGCAGGTACAGCGCAAACAACAGGCCGACCACACAGCCCAGCGCACCGAGCCCCTGCATGCCGCGATATCCGATGCGCATGATCAGGCGGCCACGACCGGAATCTTGCCGATCCGGCCCTGCCAGGTGCGGGGGCCGGTCTGGTGCACGGACTCGCCACTGGCATCGACGGCCACGGTCACCGGCATGTCCTGTACCTCGAATTCATAAATGGCCTCCATGCCCAGGTCCTCGAATCCGACTACCCGGGCACCGCGGATGGCCTTGGCGACCAGGTAGGCGGCGCCACCAACGGCCATGAGATAGGCGCTGCGGTGCTTCTTGATCGCCTCGATGGCGACCGGACCGCGCTCCGCCTTGCCGACCATCGAGATCAGCCCGGTCTGCGCCAGCATCATCTCGGTGAACTTGTCCATGCGGGTGGCGGTGGTGGGCCCAGCCGGCCCCACGACTTCGTCGCGCACTGGGTCGACCGGTCCGACGTAGTAGATCACCCGATTGGTGAAGTCCACCGGCAACTGCTCGCCCTTGGCGAGCATGTCGGCAATCCGCTTGTGGGCGGCGTCGCGCCCGGTCAGCATCTTGCCGTTTAGCAGGAGGGTCTGGCCGGGCTTCCAAGCTGCCACCTGCTCCGGCGTCAGCGTATCGAGGTCGACCCGCGTTGAGGTTTCCGTGTCGGCTTGCCACGTCACCTGCGGCCAATCCTCCAGCCGTGGCACCGGCAGTTCAGCCGGACCATCGCCGTGAAGGTGGAAGTGCACATGCCGGGTGGCCGCACAATTGGGGATCATCGCCACTGGCAGGTTGGCGGCATGGGTCGGGTAATCGAGCACTTTGACATCGACGACGGTGGTCAACCCGCCGAGCCCCTGGGCACCGATGCCCAGCGCATTGACCTTGTCGTAGAGCTCCAGCCGCAGCTCCTCGGCGCGCGAGCGCGGACCGCGGGCGATCAGCTCATGAATATCCACCGGCGCCATCAGCGATTCCTTCGCCAGCAACATGGCCTTTTCCGGCGTGCCCCCGATGCCGATGCCGAGGATCCCCGGAGGGCACCAGCCTGCGCCCATCGTCGGCACTGTCTTGACCACCCAGTCAACGATGGAGTCCGAAGGATTGAGCATCACCATCTTCGCCTTGGCCTCGGAACCGCCGCCCTTGGCAGCGCAGATCACCTCGACGTCATCACCGGCGACGATCTCGGTGTGAATCACGGCCGGGGTGTTGTCGCGCGTGTTCTGGCGCTTGCCGGCGGGATCGGCCAAGACCGAGGCACGCAGCTTGTTGTCGGCGTTGTTGTATGCCCGGCGCACGCCTTCGTTGACCATCTCGGTAACGCTCAGGGTGGCGTCCCAACGTACGTTCATGCCGACCTTGAGGAAGACCGTGGCGATGCCGGTGTCCTGACAGATGGGGCGACGCCCTTCGGCACTCATCCGCGAATTGGTCAGGATCTGCGCGATGGCGTCCTTCGCCGCCGGGCTCTCCTCGCGTTCCCAGGCTTCGCCGAGCGCCTTGATGTAGTCCAGCGGGTGGTAACAGCTGATGTACTGGAAGGCGTCTTCAATCGACTGGATGAAGTCGTCCTGGCGGATGGTCGTCATGGCGGGGATTGCGTTGGGCGGAGCCCGATATTGTACCGTCAGCCCGGCCGCGTCAGGGTGGCCGGATCCAGCAGCCGCGCGAGTGTGGCGCGGTCCATACCGGTCTCTTCGACCGCCACATCGAGTACTGGGCGACCTTCGGCATAGGCGCGCTTGGCGATCCGCGCACCGGCCTCATAGCCGATTTCGCGGTTCAGGGCCGTGACCAGAATCGGGTTGCGGGCGAGTGCCGCATCCAGCGCGACCGGCCGAACCTCGAAGCCATCAATGGCCCGGGCGGCCAGTTGTCGCGCGGCGGCGGTCAGTAACCGCACGGATTCGAGGACGGCAAGGCTGGCGACCGGCCACATGACGTTGAGCTGGAAGTTGCCGGACTGGGCGGCGATGGTCACCGTGGCGTCGTTGCCGATCACCCGCGCTGCAACCATGCAGACGGCTTCCGGGATCACCGGATTGACCTTGCCCGGCATGATGCTGGAACCCGGCTGCAGCACCGGCAGCACGATTTCACCCAATCCGGCCAAGGGGCCGGAGTTCATCCATCGCAGATCATTGGCGATCTTCATCAGGCTGCAGGCGATCACCTTCATTTGTGCCGAAACTTCCGCCAGCGTGTCGAGGCTGGACAGACGCTCGAAGTAATTTCGGCCCGTGGTCAGCGGCAAACCGGTGCGAGCCGCGAGGCGTTCGGCCACCAAGGGGCCGAAACCCTGAGGCGCATTGATGCCGGTGCCGACCGCCGTCGCGCCCTGCGCCAATGCGTAAAGCCGCGGGCGTGTCGCCTGCAAGCGCGCCTCGCCGTCGGCAAGCTGTTGCGCCCAGCCTGACAGTTCCTGGCCCAGCGTCAGCGGCATGGCATCCATCAGATGGGTGCGTCCGGTCTTGACGGTGTCCCGCAGCTCCTCTGACCGACGCTCGATGCTGGTCCGCAACGCAGCCAGTGCCGGCCGCAACCCGCGCTCGATCTCGATGGCGACCGACAGATGGGCCGTGGTCGGAATGACGTCGTTCGAGGACTGGCTGGCGTTGACATGATCATTGGGATGCACGTCCCGCCCCAACTTCGTCGTCGCCAAATGGGCAATGACCTCGTTGGCGTTCATGTTGGTCGACGTGCCGGAGCCGGTCTGGAACACGTCGACCGGGAACTCGGCGTCGTACTCCCCCCGGGCCACCGCCTCGGCGGCGGCGATGATGGCATCGGCGATGTCTGCAGGCAGCACGCCGAGCGCTGCATTGCTCTCGGCACAGGCCGCTTTCACCAGCCCCAAGGCATGGATGAAGGCGGCGGGCATCGGTTGTCCCGAGATCGGAAAGTTCTCGATCGCCCGCTGGGTCTGGGCGCCCCACAGCGCGGTGGCCGGGACTTCCAGCGTTCCCAGACTGTCCTGCTCGATGCGAACCTCGTTCATCGGGTGGCCTCCGGTAGAATGCGCGCCAGCCTAACAAGACTGCCCGCATGAATCTCACTTCGTTGTCTGCCATTTCCCCTGTTGACGGCCGCTATGCCGTCAAAACCGTCGCCCTCCGCGAAATCTTCTCGGAATACGGCCTGATGCGGTATCGGGTGCTCACCGAAATCCGCTGGCTGGAAGCGCTGGCAGCACAGCCCGCGATCAGCGAAGTGCCCGCCCTGTCGGACTCCGCCCGTGAAAAGCTCGATCGCATTGCCGAGCAGTTCGACATCGCCGAGGCGCAACGGGTCAAAACCATCGAGGACACCACCAATCACGACGTCAAGGCGGTGGAGTATTACCTCAAGGAAAAGATTAGCTCTCACCCCGAACTCGTTGCTGTAAAAGAATTTGTTCATTTCGCCTGCACCAGCGAAGACATCAACAACCTGGCCCATGCGCTGATGCTGCGGGATGCCCGCACCAAGGTGCTGCTGCCCCAGCTCGATAAGGTTCTGAAGGCGCTCAACGGCTTGTCGCAGGCCTATGCCGAACAGCCGATGCTGTCGCGCACGCACGGCCAACCGGCATCACCGACCACGCTGGGCAAGGAAATGGCCGTGTTCGCCGCCCGCCTGCAGCGCCAACGTGACCAACTGGCGGCCGTGCCGCTGCTCGCGAAGATGAACGGCGCCGTCGGCAACTGGAATGCACATCTGGCCGCCTATCCGGATGTCGATTGGCCAGCGTTGTCACGCGGCGTCATCGAGGGCCTTGGCCTGCAGGTCAGCCCGGCGACCACCCAGATCGAACCGCACGACTACATCGCCGAATACTTCCAGGCGCTGCTGCGGGCCAACACCATCCTGATCGACTTTTCCCGCGATATCTGGAGCTACATCTCGGTCGGCTACTTCAAACAGCGCACCGTCGCCGGCGAAGTCGGCAGTTCCACCATGCCGCACAAGGTCAATCCCATTGACTTCGAGAATGCTGAAGGCAACTTCGGCATCGCCAATGCCATCCTCGCGCACCTGTCCGAGAAGCTGCCGATCTCGCGCTGGCAGCGCGATCTCACCGATTCAACAACGCTGCGCAACCTCGGCGTCGGCGTTGCCCACTCGCTGATCGCACTTCAGGCTCTCCTCAAGGGTATCGGCAAGCTCGAAGCGGACGCCTGGCGTATGGCGCAGGACCTCGATCACAACTGGGAGGTGCTGGGCGAAGCCATCCAGACCGTCATGCGCCGGCACGGGCTGCCGGAGCCCTACGAACAACTCAAGCGCCTCACCCGCGGACAGAAGGTCGGCCGCGATGAAATGCGGGCCTTTATCGACTCCCTGAGCTTGCCGGCCGACGACAAGAAACGTCTGATGTCGATGACGCCGGGCAGCTATACCGGCAATGCCGTCAGCCAGGCGCAAGCCCGCTAAACGTCAGCCCAGCGCCGCAGCAGGTTGTGGTAAACGCCGGTCAGCGCCACCAGTGACCGGTGATCAGACTGATCGGCCGTGAGTTGCTGGATCGCCGTATCGAGGTCAAGCAGCAACCGGCGCGCACCCTCGTCGCGGATCATGCTCTCGATCCAGAAGAATGACGCCAGGCGCGCGCCACGGGTTACCGGGGTAACGTGATGCAAGCTGCCTGCGGGATACACCACGAGGTGCCCGGGCGGTAGTTTCACCCGGTGCACTCCGTAGGTGTCCTCGATCACCAGCTCACCACCGTCGTAGCTGTCGGGTGCGTTGAAGAACAGGGTGGCCGACAGATCGGTACGGATCCGCGCACCACTGGGGCGGTGAAAGCGCACTGCATTGTCGATATGGGTACCGAAAGCCTGCCCCCCGCTATACCGATTGAACAGCGGCGGAAAGATCTGGCGTGGCAGCGCGCCAGCGACGAACCGCGGATTGCGATGCAGTGCCTGTACGATGATCTGCCCTACCTCGGCCACGACCGGGTGGTCCTCCGCAATCTGCTCGTTCCGCTTGGCGTGCGCCGACTGATAGCCCGATGTGACATTGCCATCCATCCAGGGCGCCGCTTCCAGCCGCGCGCGGCATTGCGCCACTAGCTCGGGTGACAGCACATCGGGAATGGTCAACACCATTGCAGACTCCCTTGGGACCGAGCCCCGCGCAGCGCGCGCGGGGCGGGCCAGGCAACTTCAGAACGAAAAGTGGGTGGACACCAATACCTGCCGACCGCTTCCCAACGCAGCGTAGTGTGCCGCGTAGGCCTTGGTGTAGTACACCTCGTCGGCCAGATTCTGGACGTTCACCTGGACATCGAAATTGCGGTTGATACGCCAGCCCAGCAATGCATCGAAGCGCCAGTACTCGGGGATCTGCTTCTTGGGACTACTGCTGGTACTGCCATAGACCTCACTGACATAGAAGGCGCCACCACCGACCGTCAGGGTTGGCGTCACTTCGTATCGGGTCGTCACGCTCAGACTGTGTTCGGGTGTATTCGGCAGCACCTCGCCGACAGCAGCGCTGTCGAACGCCCCCCGAACCAACTCGGTATCGAGGTAGGTGTAACCACCAAATACGTTCCAGCGCGGTGTGACGCTGCCGGAAAGACTGAGTTCGAGCCCCCGTACCTCGGCTTCACCAACCTGTTCAAAAATATCGGCGGCCACCTCAATTTCTGCGTTTTCCCGGGTCATCTGGAAGAGCGCCGCAGACACCAGCATCCGGTCGGCGAACAGCGCCCATTTTGTTCCCAGTTCGAGGTTCAGGGTTTCCTCGGGATCGAGGTTGGTATTGTCTCGACGGCAGCGTGAAGTGCAGCTGTCCGGGCTCCCGGGATTCGGCGAATCCTCGTCACCATTCCCCAGTGATGCCGGTGTCGTGGTGGTGCTCAGACTGGCGTAGATGCTGCTGTTGGGAACCGGCTTGAACACCAGTCCGACCTGGTAATTGAGAAAGCTGTCGCGGCTGATGCCATTGACGGCCGGATCGGACGGCTTGATCGCCTCGGTCTGGTACTGGTCCCAGCGCAATCCGAAGCTGCCCTGCCAGCGCGGGCTCAGCGAAACGCTGTCGAGTCCGTACAGACTGGTGATGTCCGTGGTGAAGTACGTGGGGTCATTTCGGCGCGACACCGTCCCGGACCATGGGTCATAGGGGTTGGGCGCAAACAGGTCGGTGCAGTCGCCCGACGCTAACAGCAGGGGCCCCTGCACCGGATCGCTGCAGTCGGTTCCAGTGCCCGCGCCATCGCTGACGACGTTCCAGCCGTCAGCCAGCTTCTCTTCGCGACTGAATTCCAAGCCGATATTGAAACGGTGCTCAAAGCCATAAACCTGCGCCACACCGCTGAGGTCGGTGACGTTGGCAAACGTGTCGGTTTCGGTGAACCGACTCTTGGTGTTCCGATAGACCAGCCCGTTGGCCACATTGCCCTTGCTGTCATCAGGGTTGGTGACAACATAGCTGTTGGTTGACGTGCCGTAGCGGGTGACATTCCGCAGCACGAAACCATTGTCGAGATCGCGTGCAGCGGTGAGGGTTGCGGTATCCGTCTTCGCTTCACGAAAGTCGCGCGACACCAATCCAAAGAAGCGGTCTGAATCGACGCCCAGGGTCTCTGTGGCGGGTTGTCCGGAGGCGAGATCATAGGGAATGCTGTAGTCCGGCATGCCGTTGTCGGTGAGGTGGTAATACCCGGCCGTCAGCCGGGTCGCACTGTCGATTCCCACTGTGATTGACGGTGCGATGCCCCATTTTTCGAAGTCGACTGCATTGTCGCGTCCCGGCGTTCCGCCCTTCGACCCCAGAACATTGAGGCGCGCCCCGACGTCCTCACCCAGCCGCCAGTTGCGATCCAGCGTGCCCCGCAACAAGTCATCTGTTCCGATCATCAGGGTGCCGCTGGTAAAGGCCTCTGGCTTCGGCGTCTTGCTGACCAGGTTGATACTGCCGCCGCCGGAGCCCCGACCTGAGTACACCGAGTCAGCGCCACGGATCACCTCGACTGATTCCAGGGCGAAGATCTCACGCGTCTGGGTGCCGATATCGCGAACACCATCGACGAAAACATTGGCGGTCGAGTTCAACCCCCGAATGATCGGGCGGTCGGCGATTGGCTGGCCACCCTCGCCGGCACCGAAGGTAATGCCAGGCACGACCCGGAGCGCGTCCTGCAGCGATGTCGAGCCTGAATCCCGCAGCACCTCGCTATTGATCACGGTGACTGAACGCGGTGTGTCCAGTAGCGGTGCAGTGAATTTGGGTGACGATGCTTCGTCGCTCTTGTAGTCGCGGATCGACGCGCCCTCCACGGTAACCGGTGACAGTTCGGCGGCCGTTTCCTCTTGAGCCATGACGGGCAGCGCATGAGCCGCGAGAACGGCCGCGGCAATTCGGTTCAGGCGATGGTTCATCGCAGTACATCTCCCAGGAAAGTGATCGGTCTCCCGCCGATGCTCTGGATCGGCGGACAGGACTCCTGGGTGGGCGCCGCGCCGGGCGGCTGCTGCCTGAGAGGGCAACCAGTATAAACGCGAACGATTCGTATTAAAAGTGCTAAGTGAACCCCACGTTCACTTTTCGGTTGGCGCCACCGGCTCACGGGCCCGGATGGAAGCGCGCACGCTTTCGGGAATCGGCATTGGCTTCTGTTCGGCGTAGTCAAACCAAACGATCACGCCCTGCGTGACGGCCACCACGGTGTCGCCATCGAGCATCAACGATTCGGTTTCCATGCTGGCACCGCCGAGCCGGGTGACGCGGAAGCCGACGTCCACTGTGGCAGGGTGCCGTAACTGCGAAACAAAATCGCATCCGAGCCGGGCAAGGATGAAGCCGTACTGCTTCCAGAACTGCGGGTCGTCGCGCCACAGGTCCTGGAAATAACCCAGACGTGCGTCCTCGTCAAAGCTGAAATAGCGCGCGTTATTGACGTGGTCGAGACGGTCATGGTCCGACCAACGGGTCGAGATGGCATGCCAGAAACCAAAGGCATCACGGGTCGGGAGGGTACGGCTCATGGGAGATTAGGCTCGCTTGAAATGGAAAGGTCGTCGTTCCCGTCCTTGGGTCGGCGGCGGCGGGCGGCGCGCTCGCGGATGTCGTGCTGCTCGGAGACGGAGGCGGCAGACCAGCGCACGATTTCGTCCATAAGCCGCCCACACCCTGCGCAGACGCCCTGATCATCCAGCGTGCAGACCCCGGTGCAGGGCGATTCGACGACGGACTGTTTGCGCATGATGGTCGTGGATCCGTTCACAAAAAACCCGCGGCACGTTTCCGTGCCGCGGGTCGGCATGATACCCGCCCGGTCAGCGGAGAATGATGCGGAACTCCACGCGACGATTCTGGGCACGCCCCGCTTCGGTGTCGTTGCTGGCGACCGGCTGGCTCTCACCGTATCCGCGTGCCTGCAGGCGGGAACCCTCAACGCCCTTGCCCACCAAATACTGGCGCACCGACTCTGCACGCTGTTGCGACAGCGTCAGGTTGTAGTCCTTGGTGCCGATGGGATCGGTGTGCCCGCCGATCTCGATCAGAACGTTGGGGTCTTCCATGGCCTTCAGTGACTGCGCGGTCTCGTCGAGGATCGCCTTCGATTCCGGCAGCAGCACCGCCGAGTCGGTTTCGAAGTTCACACCGCGGATGACCTGCGCGGTCAGATCCACTGGGCAACCCTGCGGGTTGACCACGGTGCCGGGCAGTGTGCCCGGGCATTCGTCGATGCCGTCGGCAACACCGTCTCGGTCGGAATCGGTGACACAGTCGGAACGACCGGTCAGTGGGTCGACCACCGCAACGGCACAGGCGTCCACCGGCGCAGGCTCAACAGCTTCGGAGGGCGGGAAGAAGATGGTCAGCGGTGCCTGCAAACCCACCATCAGGCGATAGTCGAACAGCGCGTCCTCGGTGACCACCGAGCGGTCGTTGAGCTGCGCCAGGGCGCGGGCTTCGGTACGCAGTGCCAGCCCGCGGAACCCCAGATCCACGAGCGCGCCGGCACCAACGTTGAGGCCGGCGTGGTAGTGCTTGTCGCCCCGCACATCTTCTTCGACAAGTGCGGCGCCCAACAATGCAAACGGCTGGAATGTCGGCAGCCATTCCAGCTGATCTGCCCAGCCAAAACGCCCCAACTGGCGCACCAGGTCGAGACTGAGCGTTGACTGATAATCGTCGCTGCCATCGATATCACGCTCGCGTGCCACCGCGTAATACGACAATTCGGTGGTGTAGTGCTCGAGATTGAATAACGGCATGCCGAAGGTCAGCTGGAAACCATGGCCGTTGGCGGAGTCACGATCACCGTCGTTGAGTTCGAAGGCGTACTGGCCGGCCAGATACGGTGAGGGCTGGGCAACGTGTTCGGCTGATGCCGCACCACTGAACAGCAATACAGCCGCGATTGCGGCCCGTGCATTTGAACGCATGGTTTCTTCCCTAGGCTTGTTTATAAGAACGACATATAAGGACCCAAGGTTACAAGTCCTTTGTGACAGCGAATTTAATGATCCGGCTGCCGCTCGGCAACCGTAGCCGCCAGTGCCTCGGCGACCTCCCGCACCAGTGACGGGCCTCGATAGATGAAGCCGGTGTAGAGCTGGATCAGGTCGGCGCCGGCACTGTGGCGATCACGCGCAACCGCCGCCGAGTCGATGCCGCCAACACCGACCAGCGGAAATGTCGGCCCTACCGCGCGCCTAAGGGCCGCAAGGGTTTCCCTTGCCATCGGCGCCAACGGCGCCCCCGACAGGCCGCCGGCCTCGGCCTGCCATCGGCCACCTTCCAGTCCCGGCCGCGCGATCGTGGTGTTGGTGGCGATCAAACCGTCGACCCCGGCATCCTGAACCACTCGGGCCAGGCTGGTGAGCGCCTCCGGCCCCATGTCGGGGGCTATTTTTACCAGCAGCGGAACCCGCTTTCCGTGGGTCTGCGCCAGCGAAGTGCGCGTGCGCGCCAGGGTTTCGAGCAAGGCACGCAACGGGGCCTCGGCCTGCAGATCCCGCAGGTCTCGAGTGTTCGGACTGGAGATATTGACGGTGACATAGCTCGCCGCCCGGTAGACCTTCTCCAGGCAGATCCGATAGTCGTCGGCCGCCCGCTCATTTGGCGTATCGAAATTCTTGCCGATATTGATGCCGAGAATGCCCCGGTAGTCCGCTGCCGCGACGGCCTGCAGCAGGTGGTCGACGCCCTTGTTGTTGAAGCCCAGCCGATTGATCAGGGCGTGCTGATCCGGCAGCCGGAACATTCGAGGTCGTGGGTTTCCGGGTTGCGGCCTCGGCGTGACGGTACCCACCTCGACGAAGCCGAACCCCAGCCGAGCCCAGGCAGACAGGCATTCGCCGTTCTTGTCGAGCCCGGCGGCAAGCCCGACACGATTGGGGAATTGCAGCCCGAGCAACGACACCGGATCGCGCACCGCAGGGCCGGCGAACGGCAGGGTGCTGAGCCAGGGCTGGTGACGGAAGCAGGCCAGCGTCAACTCATGGGCCCGCTCGGCATCGAGGGCGAACAGGGCGTGGCGCGCAAGGGCGTAGAGCATGATGTCCTGTCAGTCGCCGAGCAGATGGCCCAGCTTGCTTGCCTTCGTTGCGAGATAGGCCCGGTTGTGCGGGTTCTCGCCCGGGTTGAGCGGAATCCGCTCGACAATATCGATTCCGGCAGTCCGCAACTGTTCGAGTTTGCGCGGATTGTTCGTCATCAGCCGGATGCGTGGCACGCCCAGATGATGCAGCAACTGCACGGCCAGGCCGAAGTCGCGGGCATCTGCCGGGAATCCCAGCTGATGATTGGCCTCAACGGTATCCGCCCCCTCATCCTGCAGGGCGTAAGCACGGATCTTGTTGCCCAGCCCGATGCCCCGGCCTTCCTGCCGCAAGTACAGCACCGCCCCGCGCCCGTCGGCGGCAATACGTGCCAACGCCTCCTCCAGCTGCGCGCCACAATCACATCGCAGCGAAAACAAGGCATCACCGGTGAGGCATTCAGAGTGCAGCCGGACCAGCGGTGCTGCTTCGGCATTCCCGAGATCGCCCATCGCCAGCACCGCATGTTCCTTGCCATCGGCAGCGAGAAACACGCTGACCCGAAACAGTCCGAATCGGGTCGGCAGGCGCGACTCGGCCAACCGAATCAGCCGCCCTTCAGCCGGCAGCGCCGGTTCAGGCGCCGACAAAGTTCTGCCCGCAGACCCGCAGCGTGGCGCCGTTGACACCCCCGGCCGCGGCCGACGCGAGGAAGGTCACTGCCTCGGCGATGTCCTGAGGCTGCCCCCCCTGCCCCAACGACGCCAGGCGCCGGCCCACTTCACGCGGCCCCACCGGCATTTCGGCGGTCATCTGGGTTTCGATGAAGCCCGGGGCAACCGCGTTGATCGCCCCGCCCTTTTCCGCCAACGCCTCGGCCATGGCGGCGACATAGCCGATGACGCCAGCCTTGGTCGCACCGTAATTGGTCTGCCCGGCATTGCCGGCGATGCCGCCGATCGATGAGATGCAGACCACCCGCGCCTTGTCGTTGAGCACGCGACTTTCCAGCAGGCCCTCGTTGATCGCCAGGATCGCACCCAGGTTGATGTTCAGCACCATGTCCCAGAAGTGCGGTGGCATGTTGCGGATCATCTTGTCGCGGGTCACGCCGGCGTTGTGCACCACCACGTCGAGCCCCTTGAAGTGACGGGCAACCTCGGCGGCAATGCGACTGGCTGCATCCGGCGCCGTCACGTCGAGTGCCAGGCCGTGGCCGCCGATCTTGCCCATGGTTTCGCCGAGTGCACCCTCCTGCGACGGGTGATCCAGTCCGATGACCTGTGCGCCTTCACGGGCCAGCGTTTCCGCAATCGATGCGCCGATTCCGCGGGCTGCGCCGGTCACGAGCGCCACCTTGCCCTGCAGAGACCCGACCAACGCCGCGGGCTTGCCGCGCCCGGCGGTGAGCGGCAGCACCTGACCGGTGATGAAAGCGGAGTGTTCGGTCAGCAGAAAACGCAGTGGTCCCTCAACTTGCGTCTCGGCACCGGCGCCGACGTCCAGCAGATTGACCGTGATGCCCTTGCGCCCGACTTCTTTGGCGAGCGACCGCAGGAACCCCCGCAGCGCGGCGGAGCAGGTCTTGGCGTTCACGGTTTCCGCGGCGTCCACTGCACGGCCGAGAATCAGAACGTGGGCCCCGGCGGGTATGGCGGGAACCAATGGGTTGAAAAAGTCGTAGAGCGTCCGCAGACCCTGGACCGAATCGATACCGGTGGCATCGAACACGATGACGCTGCTGGCGGTCTCGCCACTGCCCTTCGCCGGTTCACCGGAGAGCGACAGCTTGAGCGCCTGTGCGGCCGATTTGATGGTTGACAGGCCGGCATGATCGGGTTGGATACGCAGCCCCGCCCCCATGGCCGCCAGCGCTTTCAATACCGGCTTGACCAGTTCGCCTTCCGGTGCGGCGCCGATCAGAGCCTGTCGGCCTTCCAGCGGCTGATCGGCCCAGGCCGCTTTGGCGCGTTTCAGGCGTGGGGGCTGCGGCAGGCCCATGAGGCCTGAGAGGGTCTTGCCAAACGAGGACTGGGTGAATTCCAGATAGCGGTCCGACATCGGAACTCCTTCAAGGGGGAAGCGGGACGCCGCGAGCACGGCGAATCGGCGCGCATTATCGCAGCCCCTCAGGCACTGCGCACGGCTGTAATGACGGAGCGTGAACGTCCGTAACGTCATTGACGAGGCTTCAGCCATCCAAGATAGTGTTTGAGCGGGAGCACGCGCCGGCACGCACCCGGCGAACAATCGGAGGTGCTCCGTGAGGCTCAACCTGTCTGGGGAGACACCAACATCATGAAAGCACTGGTGATGACCGTTGCCGCGCTGGCCACAGCATTTGGCACCGCCTACGGTCTTGAATTGTTGTTCCCGCACCCCGAGCAACAGGCCGCGGCAGAGGCCGAGATGCCTGCGCTGGAGCGGATTCTGCAGCAACCGCTGGCGCCGGCGCCGATTGCCCCTGGCAAGGCCATCAAGCCCGCCTCCGCCGATGGTATCGCCAGCGAGACCACCGCCGAGGCGACGCTTTCAGAAGACATGAGTGCGCCGGCTTCGGCGCCCATCGAAGTCGCGGCCGCTCTGCAGGTGGATCCGCCGGTGGTAGAAGCGGCGGCAGCCGAGCCCGCTGAGCCCGCTGAGCCCGCGTCTGTATCGCCGACTGCGGCCGATACGGCGTCGATCGCGGTTCCGGCCGAGACGGCCGACGACCCGTCGAACGAGGCTGACCGTCCGGTCTTGGCTACTCCGGCGCCGACAGCGCAGCCGCCCTCCACAACGACATCAGCCCCGGTGACTGCCACTGCCGCAGCCACTCCTGCCCCGCGTCCGACGGTGCCGGAGGTGTCGCTCGACGCCTGGTGGGCTGACGAGGGGGCTGCCGACGGGCTAAATGTGGTCTTCGCCGGTTCCGCCGCCTATGCGCCTGCGATCGTGCTCATCATCAGCGGCACGGTAGCGGATGGGGCTGCGGCGAATCGTGCCATCACGGTCCGCGACATCAACGGCAATATGGTTGCTGGCAATTGGTCGGTCAGCCCTGAGAACAACACGATGCTGGTGTTCCCGGTAACCCGCGGGGGCATCTATCGGCTCGTCATTGACGGCAGTCTGGGCGACAGCCGGGGGCGCACCCTCGGGCGTACTCTCGGCGGCCCCGTGCATGTGCGGTAACCTGCCCACCCGAATGCCATATTGTCCGTACCTGTGACCACTCCGACCCCGATCGATCCAGCCCTTTGCAAGTCACTGGTTCCGCTCAATGCGTTGAAGCCGGAGTCGCTGACCGACCTGTTGAAAAAAGCGCAATTGCAGACCGTGCCCAAAGGCCAGACGCTGTTCAAGATTGGCGACGACGCTCGCTCTGCGCTTTATGTCGTCAAGGGGGAGGTTCACTTGCACGATGCGGCCGGCAAGGCGCTGGCGCGGGTGGTCGGCGGTGAGCCCAGCGGCATGCATCGGCTGGCCCATCAATCGCCGCGACGCGTCAGCGCCCGGTGTGTGGGCGAGGTCCAGGTATTGAACGTCGACGCTGGCCTGCTCGACGTGATGCTCACCTGGGACCAGACCGGTGCGATCGAAGTGTCGGATCTCTCCAGCGCGGGCGACAACGATGACTGGATGTCCAAGCTGTTGCAGATCCGCACCTTCCAGATGGTGCCGCCCTCCAACCTGCAAGCCATGTTCATGCGCATGCAATCGGTGTCGGCGGCGCCGGGCGAGACCATCGTCAAGCAGGGTGCCGAGGGCGACTATTTCTACGTGATCATGTCGGGGCGCTGTCTGGTCACGCGGGAGCAGGCACATGCCAAGCCCATCCGGCTGGCCGAACTTGAGCCCGGCGCCTGCTTCGGCGAGGAGGCGCTGATCTCCGAGACCCAACGCAATGCCACCGTCACCGCGGTATTGCCCACACAGCTGATGCGTTTATCGAAGGACGATTTCCGTCAACTGCTGAATGAGCCACTGGCCCGCAAGATTTCGCTGGAGGAAGCCCGTCGCAAGGTTGAAAGTGGCGATGCGCGGTGGCTCGATGTCCGGTTGCCCAGCGAGTTTGCCACCGGCAGTCTGCCCGGCGCTGTGAATCTGCCGCTGTACGTACTGCGGATCAAACTCGGGGCGCTCGAAAACAATACACAGTGGGTGGTGTGTTGCGACAGCGGTCGTCGCAGCTCGGCAGCCGCTTTCGTACTGGCACAGAAGGGCTATTCGGCCTTCGTCCTTGACGGCGGCCTGCCGCCGCCAGGCTGAGTGCGGGCGGAACCTGCGCTAGCGCCTAGAGCGTGTAGGTGGCCCGATCCGCGCCCAGGGCACCCGCCAGCAAACCCTCGATCTTGCCCTGCGTGGCGCCGTTGTCCTGACTGCTGAACTGAACGCCAATCCCCTGTAGCCGCTTGTTCTGGGCGCCTTTCGGCGTCACCCAGACCACTTTCCCGGCCACCGGCAGGCGCTCAGGGTCCTCCATCAGCGTGAGCAGCATGAACACTTCGTCGCCAAGGCGATATTCCTTGGCGGTTGGAATGAACAGACCTCCGTTCTTCACGAACGGCATGTAGGCGACATAGAGCGCCGACTTGTCCTTGATGTTGAGCGTGAGGATGCCGGGCTGCGCGCCACCGACACGCGACGGAGTGTTCATCGGGTTCGTCTCCAAACCGCTGGGGATGTCATCGCGATTGTACGCCGCGGGCGGCCAGTCGCGCCTGCCGCCACCAGAGGATCAGCAGCGACTCCAGCACCATCTGTGGGTTGACGTTGCCAGCCAGCTGGCCACGAGCGGCCAGTGCCTCCACCACCACGGGTTCCAGCCAGGCTGCCGGAACCACTGACGTCTCGTTGGTCAGGGCTCGTCGCAACTCGGCATGCAACCAGCGGATCAGCCACTCGACGAACCCCGCGACTTCATCGCGCCCGATCTCGGCTGCCAGCGCCAGCGGTTCAGTGCGACCGCGGGCGATGGCCGTCAGCCCCTGTGCCCAGCGCTGAAAATGGGCGCCCTGTTGGGATTCGGACCAAGCGGCTGCTTGCAGCGGTGCGCCCCCGGCCCAGGGCAATAGCTGGGCATCATGGCCCTGCCGGGACAGCCATTGCGCGGCCTCGGCGGCCGGAGGCGGCGCTAGCCGCAGCTGCCGACAGCGAGACCGGACCGTCGCCGGCAACTCCAACGGCCGCTCGCTGATGAGCAACAGGACGGTCTCAGCCGGAGGTTCTTCCAGGGTTTTCAGCAGGGCATTGCGGCCGGCACCATTGAGGGCATCGACCGGATCGATCAGCACGAATTTTCCGCGCCCGTACTGCGCCGACAGCATCACCCGCTCAATCATTTCGCGGATCTGTTCGATGCTGATATCGCGGCGCAGCTTGCCGGTCTTGTCGTCGGCACGGCGTTGCAGCCATTGCCGGTCCGGGTGACTGCCGGCTGCCAGCCGCGCACAGGCCGGACAGGTTCCGCAGGCGCTGTCCCCGCCCTGTTCACACAGGGATGCGGCCACCAGGGCATGCGCCAGATGCCGCTTGCCGACACCGGCGGGCCCGGTGATCAACAGGGCGTGCCCCAACTGGCCGGCCGCCTGTTGCTGGCGCAGGGTGGACAACAATGGCGCCTGCCAGGGCAAGGGCTGCAAGTCGCTCACCACCGGGCCTCCAGTGTCTGTTCTACCTGCTGCCGCACCTGCGCCGCCGCGCCGGCGGCATCAATGATCACCATCCGTGCCGGGTCGGCTGCGGCGCGAGCCAGGAAGCCGGCGCGAACCGCGCTCTGGAACTGCAGTGCCTCGCGCTCAAAGCGGTTCTCGCCCCCTCGCGTCCGCGCGCGCGCCAGGCCGATTTCCGGCGGCAGATCCAGCAGCAGGGTGAGATCGGGCAGACGCCCCCCCAACACCAGCGTATTCAGCCGGTCGAGGGTCGCCGGCGAGACACCCTTGGCGCCCTGATAGGCAAAACTGGAATCGATGAATCGATCACAGACCACATCTTCGCCGCGCTCCAGCGCAGGCGCGATGGTGTGATGCCAGTGAGCGGCGCGGGCGGCAAACATCAGCAGGACTTCGGTGGTCGGCGACACGCCCTCGTCCCAGTCTGCCAGCACCAGTCCGCGGACCGCTTCGGCCAACGGTGAGCCGCCGGGTTCGCGGGTCTGTACCACCCGGCGCCCACGTGCCTGGAGCCAGGTCACGACCGTGTCGACCTGTGTCGATTTGCCGGCCCCCTCACCGCCCTCCAGGGTGATTAAACGTCCACTCATGGATTTCGTGCCTCGCGCAGGCGCTGCAGGTAGGCCCTTACCGCCCGATTATGTTCGTCCAGCGTACGGGAAAATGCGTGTCGCCCGCTGCCGTCGCCGAGCGCGACAAAAAATAGCGCCTCGGTGCTGGCGGGATTCACGGCTGCCTGCAACGACGCCGAGCCCGGCAAGCAGATCGGTGTCGGTGGCAGGCCGGTTCGAGTGTAGGTGTTGTACGGAGTGTCGGCTTCAAGGTCGCGGCGCCGCAGGTTGCCGTCGAAGGTCGCCCCCAGCCCATAGATGACCGTCGGGTCGGTCTGCAGCTTCATCCCCAACCGCAGTCGGTTGACGAACACCCCGGCCACCTCGCGACGCTCTCCACCGATACCCGTCTCTTTTTCGATGATCGACGCCAACACCAGCGCAGCATCGGCATCGGCCAATGGCAGGTCCGGCACACGGGCCGCCCAGACCCCCTCCAGCGCGGTCACTTGCGCCCGCGCAGCACGTCGTAGAAACGCGGCATCGGTAGTGCCCCGGGGAAAGTGATAGGTCTCCGGCCGCAGTCGTCCCTCGGCGTGACCGGGCGGCAGACCAAGAGCGGCCAGCAGGCGCTCGGGTGCCAGATCGGCTTCCGCCAGCTCCAACCGGATCGCCGGATGTGAGCGCACCGCCGCAATCGCGTCACGGATATTCCAGCCCTCGACCAACCGCAGCGCATGCAGGGTGACCCGGCCACTGCGGAACAGCGCCAGCGCGTCGGCAATCGACAGACCGGGCGTCAGGGTGTACTCCCCGGCCTGCACCAGCTGGTTGCCCCGCAGACGCGCCATCAGTCGAAGTGCCAGCGCCTGATGCGACGACAGCAGATCGGCCGCCACCAGCTGATTCAGCACGCCGCGATAGCTCTGGCCCGGCGGGATGTCGAAGCTCAGGTCCTGCTCCAGCGGCAGCGGCTGCATCGCCATCTGCTGCAACATGCGCACGCCGGCGCCGGCGAGCACCAGCATCAGAATGACGATCAGGGCAATGACGCGAAGACGAATGTTCACAAGGCACCTTGCCAGGGATGTGCCAGCGCCTGCATCAACCGGCGGGTCACCGGTCCAGGCGCGACGTAGCGGTGGTCATCGACTTGCCGGACCGGCCAGATGCCGATCAGGCTGTTGGTGATGAAGACTTCCTCGGCGGCGCTCAATGCCGACGCCGGCACGCGAACCTCGTGGACGGGCACGTCTTCCTTCATGGCGATCATCCGCAGCCTGCGTCGCAGGTGACCGGCGACGCCCGCGCGATCCAGACAGGGGGTGTGCAGCTGTCCCTGCCGCACCCAGAAAAGATTACTGCGTGTCCCGCAGACCAGGTGACCGTCGGTGTCACACAGCAAGGCCTCCTGCTGCTGGTCCGGCCAGTGGTCGCTGGCCAGGACCAGCGGAAGCCGGTTGAGATGCTTGAGTCCGGCAAGCGCCGGCAATACCGGCAGTGCCGACGCGTGCGTGAATACGCCGACGCCCTCGCTCCAGAACCGAGCGGCATGGCGAGGCAGCGGGGCCGCGTCCACCACCCGGACGCCAGCGCCGCCGACAGGCGCCTGACCCCGGCCGTGATTGCCCCGCACGGTGATCCAGCGCAATGCGGCGTCAGCCATGCCTGCCAGCGCCGCCTGGCTGTCGGTCAGCCAGTCCGACAAGGGACCGACCTCGATGCCGAGGCGCTGCGCATCTTCGGCAAGGTGGGTCCACTGCGACGCTGCCGAAATGATCTCGCCATCGCGCACCAGCAGTGTCCGGAAGACGCCGTCGCCGTACACCAGACCACGCATCAATGCGGGCAGCCCGGTGTGCTCCGCGGTGGCACCGTCTACGCGCAGGCTCACAGCCCCACCTGCAACGCGCGCAGCAGTCCGCGCGCCTTGGCGTCGGTCTCGGCCAGCTCATGCTCGGGGGTAGAGTCGGCGACGATGCCCGCCCCCACCCGGAATCGCAGGTCACGGCCGGTAATCTCCAGGCTGCGGATCAGGATATTGCTGTCGAACCGTCCGCAGCGCGACAGATAGCCGACGCTGCCGGTGTAAGCGCCACGCGGGCCCGATTCCAGTTCGCCGATGATCTCCATGCACCGCACCTTGGGGCAGCCGGTGATGGTGCCGCCGGGGAATACCGCACGCAGGGCAGCGCCGGGCCCCACCCCGTCCCGCAGGCGGCCCCGAACATTGGAAACGATGTGGTGCACATGGGCGTAACTCTCGATCGCCATCAACTCGTCGACTGACACGCTGCCGGGTTGGCAGACCCGCCCCAGGTCATTCCGCTCGAGATCGATCAACATGATGTGCTCGGCCCGTTCCTTGAGGCTCGCGGCCAGCGAGGCCCGTGCCAGGGCATCTTCGGCGTCAGTGATGCCACGGGGGCGGGTCCCCGCGATCGGACGGGTCTGGGCGCCGCTGGCGTCGAGTGACAGCAGCCGCTCCGGTGATGAACTGATCACCGCCGGGCCGGGCCCATGCAGGCTGGCGGCAAACGGCGCCGGGTTGTGCTGCCGCAGGGCCGCGTAAACCGTCATCGCATTGGCACCGTCAGCCAGACGACCCTGCCAGGCTCGCGACAGATTGACCTGGAATACATCGCCAGCCATCAGATAGTCGTGAACCCGTAACACGCCGTCGAGATAGCGCTCCGGTGGCTCGGCGGCCAGTGTGTCCATCCGCGGCGCCTGTAGCTGCGCCGCTGGCGCCGCCAGCGCCGCCGCCAACAGGGCCTCGGCGTCGGCCAGGCTGTGTTCGGAGACGGCATACACCTGCCCCAGGCGCCGATCCCGCAGCACCGCATTGCAACAGCGGGCCAGCCAGGCGTCCGCATGGCCGACGGGCCGTGGATGAAACACCACCGAAGGTTCGACCCAGCGCGCCGCCTCATAGCCCAGAAACACCAGCCAGCCACCGAGGAAGGGCAGCAACGGATGCGGCGGAATCGGAGGTGTCGACCGTGCCGCGGCATCCAACGCAGCAAACGGATCGCCGGCCTGGATCACTTGCTCCGGGCGGCCCAGCAGCAGGTCGAAACGCCCCGAGCGAGGGTGCCCGGCAACGCTCTCCAGCAGAAACGGGAAGGCGCTGGTCTGGCTCGAATGTAAGTCGAAAAGGTCTTTATCAACAGACGCTTGTGCGATAAAGCTCACGTCAATAGTGACGTCATTCGCGAAACCGACGGAAGGCCAGCGTGCCGTTGGTGCCGCCAAAACCGAAGGAGTTGGACAGCACCACCTCGACCTTGCCATCGCGCGCCGTGTGGGGCACGTAGTCGAGGTCGCATTTGGGGTCGGGGTTGTCGAGATTGATGGTCGGCGGCACCTTTTGGTCGTGCAGCACCAATGCCGAAATGACCGCCTCCAGCCCGCCCGCCGCACCGAGCAGGTGCCCGGTCATCGATTTGGTCGACGACACCCAAAGTCGGCGGGCATGGTCGCCGAACGCGGCCTTGACCGCGGTGGTCTCGGCAACGTCGCCGGCGGGTGTCGAGGTGCCGTGGGCGTTGACGTAATCGACCTCCTCCGGTTGCAGGCCGGCATCCCGCATCGCGTTCTGCATGGCGCGCCGGGCGCCGTTGCCGTCTTCCGGCGGCAGCGTGATGTGATAGGCATCGCTGGACATGCCGAACCCGACAATCTCGGCGTAGATGCGTGCGCCGCGCGCCTTCGCACTCTCGAGTGACTCCAGCACCAGTACGCCGGCGCCATCCCCCAGCACGAAGCCATCGCGATCGACGTCGAAGGGGCGACTGGCCTGCTCTGGCGCGTCATTACGCGTCGACAGCGCACGCGCCTGACAGAATCCGGCCATGCCCGCGGGGGCTGAGCCGAACTCGGCACCTCCGGCGACAAAGATATCGGCATCGCCGTGCACGATCATCCGGTAGGCCATGCCGATGGCATGGGTGCCGGTGGTGCAGGCGCTGACAGTGGCCAGATTGGGGCCGGTAATCCCCAGGTCGATCGACACGTGGCCGGAGACCATGTTGATGATCGACGACGGGACGAAGAATGGGGACACCCTGCGTGGGCCGCTGTCGCTGAGCACCTTGCATTCGCGCTCGATGGTGCCGATCCCGCCGATCCCGGAGCCGATACACACCCCGATACGTTCCCGATTGTCGTCGGTGATCTCGAGGCCGGCATCGGTCACCGCCTGTTTGGCGGCAGCGACCCCGTAATGAATGAAGGGATCAACACGCTTGGCTTCCTTCGGCCCCATCCACTGGGTGGCATCGAAGTCCTTGATCAGCCCGGCGAAACGAGTCGAGTAGGCCGAAGCGTCATAGCCGGTCAGCGGGCCAATGCCGGAACGGCCGGCCAGCAGCGCTTCCCAGGCACCGGCAACGGTATTGCCGACCGGCGAAATCACGCCCAGTCCGGTGATGACGACTCGACTGCGGCTCATGCACGCCCCTGCATTCTTGAGAATTTGGAGAAGACGGCCCTGCGACCGGGGCGGCGCCCCTCTCGGGGCACCGGCCGGCCGCCACCGCCAGGTACGACTCAGCCGTTTTGCGGCGCGTGCGTACGGATGTAGTTGAGAACGTCCTGGAAGGTGACGATCTTTTCCGCTTCTTCATCGGGGATGTCGATCTCGAACTCCTCTTCGAGCGCCATCACCAGTTCCACGGTGTCAAGAGAATCGGCACCGAGATCTTCCACGAACGAAGCTTCCGGGGTGATCTGGTCTTCGGCCACGGAAAGCTGCTCCGCGATGATCTTCTTGACTTTCTCTTCGAGACTGCTCATGCGTCACTCCTGACGATTGTGGGGCGTAAAGCCGCCATAGTGTAGTGCGAGACAACAGGGGTCAAAAACCCGTTAAACGGCCTAGCGCCAAACGGTGCTAGGCCATATGCAGCCCCCCATTCACATGGAGGGTTTCGCCGGTGATGTAGCCGGCCTCACGGGAGGCCAGAAACGCCACGGCGGCGGCAATATCTTCGGGGCTGCCGAGACGCCCGGCAGGCACCCCCTGCAACAGGCGGGTGCGCGCGTCGTCGGGAAGCCCGGCGGTCATGTCGGTATCAATGAAGCCCGGCGCCACGACATTGACCGTAATGTTGCGCGAGCCGATCTCCTGCGCCAGCGATTTCGAGAACCCGACGAGGCCGGCCTTGGCTGCACAGTAGTTGGCCTGCCCGGGGTTGCCACGGGCGCCCACGACCGAACCGATACTGATTATGCGGCCATGACGTGCCTTCATCATGCCTTTCAGAACGGCTCGTGACAGCCGGAAAACACTGCTGAGATCAGTGTCGATGACATCGTTCCAGTCTTCATCCTTCATCCGCATCAACAGCTGATCACGGGTCACCCCCGCATTGTTGACGAGGATGCCGGGCGTGCCGATGTCGGCCAGCAGCGTCTCGATGCCGGCGGCATCGCGCACATCCAGCACCCGTCCACGACCGCCATGAGGCGCTAGCGCGGCATCAATGGCCTCGGCTCCCGCGGCACTGGTAGCGGTCCCGGTCACGGTCACGCCTTCGGCCGCAAGTCGCAGCGCGATGGCCCGGCCGATGCCGCGACTCGCACCCGTAACCAGTGCCGTCTCGCCGGCAAATCGGGCAATTGCTGTCATAACCTCCCTCTCACGGGTTCAGGCCGTCGCCACACCGATCGCGGCGCGGGCGGCGTCCAGGGCGCCTTGTTCTTCCAGCGCATATACGTCGACACCCTTGACGATGCGCTTGTTCAATCCGGCAAGAACCTTGCCGGGGCCACATTCTATATACCGCTGTATGCCGATGTCCCGCAGGTGGCCGATCGAGGCGGTCCAGCGGACCGGCTGGTACAACTGCGCGGCCAGCGCCTCACGCACGGCCGCCGCGTCGCTTCGGGGCCGACCATCCACATTGTGGATGACGGGAATATGGCAAGCCCCGATAGCCGTCTCCGCCAGCCGTTCGGCCAGCCGCTCGGCGGCGCCCCGCATCAAGGCACAGTGCGACGGGACCGACACCGGCAGGCGGACCAGCATGCGGGCACCGGCCGCCTTGCCGTTGGCTTCAAGCCAGGCCAACGCGGTCTGCGCCCCGGCCACCACCACCTGGCCCGGGGCGTTGTAGTTGACCGGCGACAACACGGCATCCACCGGGCAGTCCGCACACAAGGCCTCAACAGCGGCATCGTCGAGACCGATCACCGCGATCATGCCGCCCTCGCCTTCCGGCACTGCGTTCTGCATCAGCTCGCCGCGCAGCGCCACCAACCGCAATGCATCGGCAAAATCGAGCGCGCCGGCCGCGACCAGCGCGGTGTACTCGCCGAGGCTGTGACCGGCCAGCGCGGCCGGCGCAGGCGGTGACGCCTGCTGCCAGACCCGCCAAAGGGCGATTCCGGCTGCCAGTAGTGCTGGCTGGGTGCGGGCGGTCTGGTTCAGCTGTGTCTCCGGGCCGTCTCGCACCAGCCCTGTCAGGTCCCAACCCAACGCGTCCGAGGCTGCTTCGAAGGTCTGCCGGATCTCGGGATACGGCAGCGACTGCAGCATGCCGACGGACTGCGAGCCCTGCCCCGGAAAGAGCATTGCGTAAGTCATTTTTCGTCGTTCGATGTATCGGGGGCCGAGACATTGACCGCAGCACGCAGTCGCGTCAAGGCTTCACAACCAGACAAAAATATGACAGCCCCGAGGGCCCCGAACAGGTGGGATTGAGTGATTACCCGCCCGCCAATCAGTACTTCATCCGACACCGGCGCACCCGCGATCACCTCATACCCCAGCTTGGCCACCAGATACAGAAGGCAGGCGATCGCCACACCGTCACGCTGCCGGGCCTGGGGCCACAGCCCTAGCACGAACAATCCATGCAGTAATCCGGATAACCCGACGTAGCGGTGCAAGGATGGCACCCACCAGAGCAGCCCGAGGCCGACGGCAGCGCCCAGCCACAGGCCGCGCACGGTCCAGCCCTGCCAGCCCCAACGCACCGGACACAGCAGCATGAAGACCATCAGACCGAGTCCATTCAGGATCAGGTGCCAGGCGCTGAGGTGCAGCAGTTGGCCGGTCCACAGCCGCCACCATTGCCCGGCCTCGATGGCGCCCCGCTGCCACACCAGGAGATCGGCCCAGGCCACCGGGGCCAGTTGCAGCACCATCATCAGAACCAACAGCGCCAGCGGTGGTCTCCAAGGGGCGGCACGACGCCACACGGACAGTAACAGGCCCTTTGTTATCATCGCGCCCGACGTCGGCAGCCCTGCCGGCCCCTGAATAGAATCGAGACTGCAATGCCCCAGTTGAACGCTCGCCGCAGCCGCGGCTTCACGCTGATCGAGATCATGGTGGTGGTGGTCATCCTCGGCATTCTCGCCGCGGTTGTGGTGCCGCGCATCATGGACCGGCCCGACGATGCCCGCATCGCCAAGGCCCGGCAGGACATCCGGGTGCTGGAATCCTCGCTGAATCTCTACAAGCTCGACAACTTCAACTACCCGAGCACCCAGCAGGGCCTGGATGCCCTGGTCAGTCAGCCCTCGGGCGAACCGCAGGCCCGCAACTGGAAGAGCGGCGGCTACGTCAAATCGCTGCCGAAAGATCCCTGGGGCAACGACTATCAGTACCTCAACCCGGGCGTGAAGGGCGAGTTCGATATCTTCTCTCTTGGCGCCGACAACCGCCCGGGGGGTGAAGGCGCGGCCGCCGACATCGGCAACTGGAACATCGAATAGGCCGCTCCGGCTCTCTGCTCCGGCCCGGCGCCGTGCGCATCCCCACCCCCGGCCACATCCGCGCCAGCCAACGCGGCTTCACGCTGCTGGAGATTCTGGTGGTGGTGCTGATCATCGGCGTCATCATCAACTTCGCCGTGTTGTCGGTGGGCGACCGTGCCCAGGGCGATACCCTCGACAATGAATCCCGGCGGTTGGAGCGGCTGATGGTGCTGGCGCAGGAGGAGGCCGAGCTGCAGGGTCTGCTGATCGGCTTCCGCCATACCGACCGCGCCATCCAGTGGGTGATGCTGTCGGGTGATGGCCGCTGGATGCCGTACGTCGAGTCGGGCCCCCTGCGCTCGCGGCCGATCACCGAGCCGGTGGAAATGACGCTGCGAGTCGAGGGGCGCGTCATGCCACCGGCGCAGAGCGACCTCAAGCCCGATGCATCGATGGACCCCCAGGGCCTGTTTCTGTCCAGTGGCGAGGCGACGCCGATGGTCATCGACCTCAGCGTGCCCGGTCTCGATGCCGTCTACCGGATTGAGGTGGATGCGCTTGGCCGGGTGCAGCGCCGTCGTGCTGACGACGACGTTTGATAGCGATGAAGCGCCCCCGCGGGTTCACCCTGGTTGAAGTGTTGGTGGCGGTGGCCATTCTGGCCATCGCCATGGGCGCCATCATCAGCGGCATGGCGCGCTATGCCGACAACGCCGGCTACCTGCGCGACAAGACACTGGCGATGTGGGTGGCGCACAACCGTCTCACCGATCTCATGGCCCAGCCCACCTGGCCCGGCACCGGCCGCAGCAACGGCACCGAGGACATGGGCGGCATCGACTGGCGCTGGTCTGCTGAGGTCAAGGAGACCCCGGACGATCGGCTGCGCCGCATTGATGTCAGCGTGGCGCGGGAGGATCGTCAGGATGCCAGTCTTGCCAGTGTCTCTGCCTTCCTGCGTGACCCCCGCAGTGGTGGCACGCCGTGAACGGTGCACAGCGCGGGTTCACGCTGCTCGAGCTGATTGTGGTGCTGCTGGTGTTCGCCGTCATGTCGGTGATGGCCTATGGCGGATTGCGCAGCGTGCTCACCGCACGGGTCGACGTCGAAGCGGCGATGGACCGCACGGCCCGCTACCAACGCACATTCCGCAAAGTCCGCGACGACCTTCAGCAAGTCCGCGCACGACCGGTCCGCGATGGCTTCGGCGACCTTCAGCCGCCGCTGATGTCGGTCGGCGGCGAGGGCCTTCTGTTCACTCGCGGCGGCTGGCGGAACCCCTTGCTGGCGCCGCGGGCATCGCTGGAGCGGGTGCGCTACCGCCTGGCCGATCGCACCCTGTACCGCGACAGCTGGCGGGTCCTCGACCGGGCGCAGGACTCCGCCGTCGTCGAACTGCCGCTGCTGGAGCGGGTCGACGTGCTGCGCTGGCGCTTCCTCGACGAGGCCCGCGAGTGGCAGGACGAATGGCCGCCGGAGCGGGACGGGGTACCCGGCATGATCGAACTGCAGTTGGAAACCGAAGACTGGGGCCTGCTGCGCTGGCGCTTCCGGCCCGGCCTGTCGCCTCAGGCCGCTGCTGTCCTGACCGGGGCCGCAGGCACCGCTGCAGAGGTCACGGATGGTGAACCGGCAGCGGAGAGCGTCGCACCCACCGTCGACAACGATGGCAACACCCCGACGGTGCCCGCCTTATGAACGGTCATCGCCAGCGGGGCGTGGCGCTGATCACTGCCATCCTCATCGTCGCCATCGCCACCATCGCCGCCACCGCCATGGTCAGCAGCGGCAACATCGCCATTCACCGGTCGGCAACATTGCAGGATTCCGAGAAGGGCTGGTGGTATGCGGAAGGGGTCGAGCAATGGGTGATGACCATTCTCGAGCGTGACCGCGAAGCCAATGAAGTCGACTCGCTCGACGAACCGTGGGCGCAGCCGGTGGACTATCTCCCGGTCGACGAGGGGGTGTTGCGCGGCCGTGTGGTCGACCTGCAGGGGCGCTTCAACCTCAACAACCTCGGCACTGCCGACACCGCCGCCTTCGAGCGCTACCGCAACCATTTCGAACGCCTGTTCCGCTTTGTCGAGGCTGGCGACAACTTTCAGGCGCGAGCGATTGCCGCCGGCATCCGTGACTGGATCGACCCCGACCAGGAGCCGACCGGCTTCGACGGCGCCGAAGACAATGAATACCTCGGCCTGGAACAGCCCTATCGCGCCGCCAACCAGCCGATGGCGAGTGTCAGCGAACTGCTGCTGGTCAAGGGCGTGACCCCGGATATCTACCGTGCACTGGCGCCCTACGTCGCCGCGCTGCCGATCATCAACTCGGCCATCAACGTCAATACCGCCCCCGAACCGGTGCTGCTGACGCTTGCCGAGGATGCCGGGCCGGAGCTGCAGGGCTTTCTCGAAGCGCGCGAAGACCAACCGGCGCAGGACCTCGCCAGCGTGCAGACCCTGTTCCCGGCCACCAGCCCGCCGATCGACATCCAGAGCCGTTACTTCCGTCTCGAAAGTGAAGCCCTGATAGGCAGTAGTCGGGTCGGACTGTATAGTCTGATTTTTCGGCCCGGCCCCAGCGGCGCGCTGCTGCTGGGACGAAGTACCGATGCCGACTAGCACCGTGCGCCGCCGCGCGGCGTGCTGACCCACAACCGACTGTCCAGAGCCCTCGTCTTCCGTGCGCGAAACGCTTTATCTCCGCCTGCGATCCACCGATGCAGACGCCGCCACCGAGTACTGCGTGGCGCCAGAGGATGCACGCCTGTCATGGCCGGTCGAGCGCGCACCGTTGCGCGACGTCCTGCGCCAGGCGGCCGGTCGGCATGTGGTGGTGCTGGTTCCCGGCGACGACGTCCGTCTCGAACGCCTGGCACTGCCGGTCAAACAGGCAGCCAAGGCGGCGCTGGCAGCGCCGTTCGCGCTCGAAGAGTCGCTGGCCGATGAAGTCGACACCCTGCACTTTGCGGTCGGCAACCGTCAGACCGACGGCAGCTTTCCAGTGGCGGTCGCGCGGCTCAGCCTGATGGAGGGCTGGCTGGCACCGCTGCGTGCAGCCGGCATTCGGCCGAAGGCGCTGATCGCCGAAACCCTCTGCCTGCCGATGCCCGACGATCAGTGGTGGTACGGCCTGGTCGAAGGTGATCGGGTGCTGGTGCGCCATCAGCCCTGGGCTTCGTTTTCGAGCTATGCCGAGGACCTGCCCCTGCTGCTCGACCTCGCCGATGGTGAGCGCCGCAAGGGCCTGCGTCTGATCGTATCGACTGCCGCGCCCGACTTCACACCGCTGGAGCGCAGCATCGAACTGCGGTCCGGCTTCCGATACGGCCTTGAGGCCCTGCTGCCACAACTGGCGGAATCCGAACCGCTGAACCTACTGCAGGGCCGCTATTCCCAACAGGCGGACTATCAGCGCCTGTGGCGCCCGTGGCGGGTACCGGCGGCACTCACCGCCTCTCTGCTGGCGCTGGTGGTGGCGGAATATGGCGTCGCGACCTGGCGCCTGGGGCATCAAGCTGCAGCGCAGGACGCCCGCAATGTCACCCGGTTTCAGCAGCTGTTCCCTGGCGAAACCCGCATCGTCGACCTCGGCGCCCAGGCCGAACAGCAACTGCAGCTGGCAAGCCAGCGGCAACGCGGGGGTGGCCTGCTGCCCCTGACCGCGGTCCTGGAGCAGGCGCTGCGAGCGGTCGATGGCCTGCAACTACAGGGGCTGCAGTATCGCGAGGGCGCCGTCTTCGCCAGCCTCACCGGGAACGCCCTCGCCCAGCTCGAGGCCCTGCGCGGGCAGTTCGCCAACCGCGGCGACGTCACCCTCGAAGTGCAGTCGGCCAACTCTGGCAGTGACGGCGTGCAGATCCGCATCCGCATCGCACCGGTCTGATCATGAAGAACGCCCTAGCGCCCCTGTTAGACGCCCTGGCACGACTCGCGCCCCGCGAGCGGGTCATGGTGATCGCTGCCGCCATCGTGGTGACACTGACGGTGATCTACCTGGCCCTGTGGGAGCCGCTGGTGCAGTCCCGCGCCCGTGAGGCGACCAACCTCGAAAGCGCCCGGGCACTGGCCAACCGACTGGAAGTGATCGGCGCTCAGGTCGCGGCACAACGGGGCAGCGCACCGGCGGCCGTCGCCAGCCGCAACCTGTCGCTTTTGGCGGCCGTGGATCAGGCCGCGCGAGCCGGCACCCTCGGCAAGCCACCCGTCCGGCTGCAGCCCGAGGGCGACAACGAAGTGCGGGTCTGGCTCGAACGTACCGCCTTCGACGGCGTGGTCCGCTGGGTGCATGAACTGGACCGGCAGCACGGCATCGTGGTCAGCACCGCCGACATCGAACGCCTGAGTGAACCCGGGCTGGTCGATGCCCGCCTGACCCTGGTGCGCCCATGATTCGCTGGCTCGCCCCCCTGCTCGGCGTCATCGCCTTTGTCTACGGTCTGATCACCCTGGCCCCTGTCGCCAACCTGGTGGCGTGGTTCGCACCACAACCCCTGCCGGTGACCATCAGCGGCCTCAGTGGCACCTTGGTTCAGGGCCGAATTACCGGTGTGGTCGAGGGCCAGCGGCGCTGGGTCGATGAAGCCCGTTGGCAACTCAGCCCGTGGACGTTGCTGACCGCCCGGTTGCGCTACCAACTGGAGGGTGAAGCCCTGGGCAGCGTCTTTACCGGGCAGGTTCAAGCCAGCCCCGGCGGCACCTTGGCGCTGGCCGACACCCAGGCGGCGGGCAATTTGAAGCAGTTGCTGCAAGCCGTCGGCCAGGGCTTTCTGCCCATTGATGGCCAGTTCCGTCTGAACCTCACCGACCTGACCGTGCGCGACCAATGGCCGCAGCAGATCGACGGCGTGCTCACCCTGCAGGGGGTCGTCTCGACCCTGTTGCGCGATCCCTTGGTGCTGGGCGATTTCGAGGCCGTGCTGAGCACCGAGCCGGGCGTCGACGATCAGCCCCCCACCCTGCTGGCCACCGTCAGCGCGCTGGACGGCCCGCTGGAGGTCAACGGCACCGCCCGACAGTACGCCGACCGCCGCCAGGCTGCCGACCTGCGGGTGCGGGCCAAGGCCGATGCACCGCCCATCCTGCGCAACATGCTCAACAGCCTGGGGCGCCCCGATGCCGAAGGCTGGTACCGCATCCAGCGCAGCGGCCGCCTGCCCCTGCCGTGAGCACCGCGCCGGAGCCGCCGCACCTGGTGCTGGCCTGCGTGGTGGAGCGCGAGGGCCGTTATCTGCTGATCGAAGAGTCCGCGGGGGGCGTGCTGGTGCTCAATCAACCCGCCGGCCACTGGGAGTACGGCGAGAGCTTCACCGAAGGCGCGCGTCGCGAGACCCTCGAGGAGAGTGGCTGGCATGTCGAGCCGACCCACCTCATCGGCGTCTACGAGTATCAGCCGGACGGGCTGCCCTATACGTTCGTGCGGCTGGCGTTTGCCGCGGACGCCATTCGCCATGACCCGGACCGCCCCCTGGATGAGGGCATCGTCCGCGCACTGTGGATGAGCCGCGACGAGATTGCCGCCTGCCCCGAGCGCCATCGCAGCCCGATGGTGTTGCGCTGTATCGACGATCACTGGGCCGGGCAGCGGGTACCGCTGTCGGTGATCCGCCACTTGTAAGCCCGCCGTGGACATCAACGATCATCCGCTGCCCGCGGGCAGCCATGTCGTGGTCGGCCTGTCCGGTGGCGTCGACTCCTCGGTGAGTGCCTGGTTGCTGAAGGAACGGGGCTACCGGGTCACCGGGCTGTTCATGGTGAACTGGGAGGAGGACGAAGACGGCTACTGCCGCGCCGCCGAGGACTTTCAGGATGCCCGTGCGGTGGCCGAGGAAATCGGCATCCCGTTACAGCGGGTCGACTTCTCCGCCGACTACAAGGACCGGGTGTTCGCCCATTTTCTTGCCGACCTCGCCGCCGGCAAGACGCCCAACCCGGACGTGCTGTGCAACCGCGAAGTGAAGTTTCAGCCATTTCGCGAATACGCCTTCCGCCTCGGCGCTGACGGCATTGCCACCGGCCACTACGCCCGTATCGACCACCGGCCCGACGGCCCGCGGCTGCTGCGATCGGTGACCGAAGACAAGGACCAGACCTACTTCCTCGCCGCCGTCACCCAGGCCCAGCTGGAACGGGTGATGTTCCCCATCGGCCATCTCACCAAGCCCGAGGTGCGGCAGATCGCGCTCGCCGCCGGCCTGCCGGTGCACAAGAAGAAGGATTCCACCGGCATCTGCTTTATCGGTGAGCGGCGCTTCCGCGACTTTCTGGCCCAGCACCTGAAGGATGCCCCCGGCGCCATTGTCGACACCACCGGTGCACGGGTGGGCGAACACCCCGGGCTGCACCACTTCACGCTTGGGCAACGCAAGGGGCTGCATATCGGCGGCCGCCGCGGCGCGGAGGAAGCGCCGTGGTACGTGGTGGCCAAGCGGCTGCCGCAACGCGAACTGGTGGTCTCGCAGGACCCGGCAGATCCGCAGATGATGAGCACGCGGATCGATACGGACCGCTTCCACTGGATCCGGCGCCCGCAAACGCTGCCGGGGCGCCTGCAGGGGCGCATCCGCCATCGTCAGGCCCTGCAGGACTGCACAGTGACCGCCGAAACGGCGGGCGCACTGTCGGTTCGCTTTGAAGCCCCACAGCGGGCGGCGGCCCCGGGGCAATATCTGGTGCTCTACGACGGCGCGGAATGTCTGGGCAGCGCCGAAATCGCGCTCGCACACCCCTAAGACCGCTAAAAACCTCCGCATTTCGGTGAATCTTGCGTCAATTGGGCTCCGCAGGCCGTTATAATGCGGCGTTTTCCTGACGCGCCCGGCCCTGCCGCGGCCGCTGACCGCTAGCCATCCACCCCGGAGAGTCCCAGCCATGACGGACAGCTTCAAAGCGAAGTCCACCCTGCAAGTCGGTTCCAAGTCCTACACCTATTACGACCTCACCAAGCTTGAAGGTGAGTTCAAGGTGTCCCGACTGCCGTATTCCTACAAAGTGTTGCTGGAGAACCTGCTCCGCCACGAAGATGGCGTGAACATCACCCAGGACACGGTGGCTGCGCTGGCCGGCGCTACGCTGAACAAGCTGCCCTCGCGGGACATCGACTTCACCCCCGCCCGCGTGATCCTGCAGGATTTCACCGGCGTGCCCTGCGTGGTCGACCTCGCCGCCATGCGCGACGCCATCACCACCCTTGGCGGTGACGCCGCCCGCGTCAACCCGCTGTGCCCGGTGGAACTGGTCATCGACCACTCGGTGATGATCGACCACTACGGCAGCAAGGAAGCCCTGGACCTCAACGCCAAGGTGGAATTCCAGCGCAACGAAGAGCGCTACACCTTCCTCCGCTGGGGCCAGGAAGCGCTGAAGAACTTCAAGGCGGTGCCGCCCGATACCGGCATCGTCCACCAGGTCAACATTGAATATCTCGCCCGCGTCGTGTTCGAGAACGACGACGGCGTGCTCTACCCCGATACCTGCTTTGGTACCGATAGCCACACCACCATGGTCAACGGCATCGGCGTGCTGGGCTGGGGCGTGGGCGGCATCGAGGCCGAAGCGGCCATGCTCGGCCAGCCCTCGTCGATGCTGATGCCGGATGTCATCGGCGTGCGCGTCACCGGCAACCTGGCCGAAGGCGCCACCGCGACCGACCTGGTGCTCACTGTCACCGAAATGCTGCGCAAGCGTGGCGTGGTCGAAAAGTTCGTCGAGTTCTTCGGCCCGGCCGTCGGCAACCTGTCGGCTTCGGACCGCAATACCATCGCCAACATGGCCCCGGAATACGGCGCCACCTGCGGCATCTTCCCCATTGACGAAGAAACCCTGAACTACCTGCGCCTTACCGGCCGCAATGAAGATGACATTGCCAAGGTCAAGGCCTATGCCCAGGCCCAGGGCATGTGGTGGACGCCGGATGCCGCCGAAGCCGAATACACCGATGTCATGCACCTGGACCTGGCCTCGATCCAGCCCAGCCTGGCCGGCCCCAAGCGTCCGCAGGACCGCGTGCTGCTGACCGACGTCAAGGCCAACTACCGCACCGCCTTCGAAGCCGAGCAGAAGCAGCGCCCGAGCAAGGGCCCGGTCACCGTCAACGACCAGGGCGTGGAATTCGAGATGAAGGACGGCGCTGTGGTGATTGCTGCCATCACCTCCTGTACCAATACCTCCAACCCCAGCGTGCTGATTGGCGCTGGCCTGTTGGCTCGCAAGGCCCGCGCGCTTGGCGTCAAGACCAAACCCTGGGTCAAGACCTCGCTGGCCCCCGGCTCCAAGGCCGTCACCGAGTATCTGGAAAAGGCCGGCCTCACCGAAGACCTGGAATACCAGGGCTTCCATGTGGTGGCCTACGGCTGCACCACCTGCATCGGCAACTCCGGCCCGCTCAACGAGCCCATCACCAAGGCGATCCAGGACAACACCCTGAGCGTGTCTGCGGTGCTCTCCGGCAACCGCAACTTTGAAGGCCGCGTGCATCAGGACGTGCGCATGAACTACCTCGCCAGCCCGCCGCTGGTGGTCGCCTACGCGCTGGCCGGCTCCACCGATATCGACCTGACCTCCGAACCCATCGGCCAGGGCAAGGACGGCAAGGACGTCTTCCTCAAGGACATCTGGCCGACCAATGCCGAGATCCAGGCCGCCGTCACCCAGGCCGTCACCGCCGACCTGTACAAGGCCAGCTATGCCGACGTGCTGAAGGGCGACGCCCGCTGGCAGTCGATCAAGGTGACGAGTTCCGAAACCTACCCCTGGGATGCCAAGAGCACCTACATCCAGAACCCGCCGTACTTCACCGGCATGACGATGACCCCGCCGGGCATCCAGCCGATCACCGGCGCCCGCTGCCTGGCGGTGCTGGGCGATTCCATCACCACCGACCACATCAGCCCCGCGGGCGTGATCAAGCAGGATGGCCCGGCCGGCAAGTATCTGGAAGCACACGGTGTGCAGAAGGCCGACTTCAACAGCTTCGGCAGCCGTCGCGGCAACCACGAGATCATGATGCGCGGCACCTTTGCCAACACCCGCATCAAGAACCAGATGACCCCGGGGGTCGAAGGCGGCGTGTCCAAGTACATCGGCAAGGATGGCAGCGCCGGTGAGGTGGAAGCCATCTACGACGTCGCCATGAAGCACCAGGCCGACGGCACCCCGCTGGTGGTGCTGGCCGGCAAGGAATACGGCACCGGCTCCAGCCGCGACTGGGCTGCCAAGGGCACCATCCTGCTCGGCGTGAAGGCCGTCATCTCCGAAAGCTTCGAGCGCATCCACCGCGCCAACCTGGTCGGCATGGGCGTGCTGCCCCTGAACTTCCAGGACGGCCAGAACGCCGAGAACCTCGGCCTCGACGGCACCGAAACCTTCGACCTCGAAGGCCTCAGCGCCGGCGCCACCGAAGTCACCGTCAACGCCAAGAAGGCCGACGGCAAGGTCGTCACCTTCAAGGCCAAGGTGCGTATCAACACGCCGAAGGAGTGGGACTACTACAGCCACGGCGGCGTGCTGAACTACATGCTGCGGCAGATGGCTGCCTGATCTTCTTTCAGGCTGCAACGACGAAGGCGCCGAAAGGCGCCTTTGTTGTTTCTGGCCAATGCATTGCGGCAGCCCGCTTGAACCGGCGCGCCGACTCGGGCATAACCATCCCATAGCACCGCCGTCAGGAACTCTAGGATGAGAGGCTTCGCGCCAGCACAGGACGTCACACCGATGCCGACCACGCCCGGCATCCAAACGAGCGGCGGCCCGCCTGGCCTGAACCGGCGTGCAAATCGGCACCATGCACCGCTCTCCCCATCCACGTACGCCGACGAAGGCCTATTGGGGTGCTTCGAAGCGGTACGACTGACGGGTAGCCCTGGCGAAGGCAACGCGATCCGGACTTTTTTAGTCCGCACTAAACACCAGGAACTCCGCAGTTACGACAAGGTTGGGCTGGTTGCTGGAATTAGCTTGCCATCGTGGCCGGTTTCCAGTCCGTCTAATTCTAGTTATGTGCTTGTGCGGAGCAGGCCACAGCGATGATCCTGAACCCGAAGACGCTTGAGAATCTGCGCGAGCTGATCAACGAACGGACCGAGTACCGTTCGGGGCCAAAGTTAGTGCAATTCTTCAATCGACTCGGGTTTCGAGATGCCTATGGCCAAGGATTCCCTTCGCGCTGGGCCTTCACCGACGAACGCTTGGGGAAGATCAATGGAACGCCCGCCCTTGATGATTGCATCAAGGCAGTGTTCTCCCCAGCCAACTTCATCGGACGTATCGCGGAGCTTGACGCGCACATCCAAGAATTCAATCAATACCTCGCGTTCGATAAATGGCGGGTCGTTCGCGATGGTGCTGACATCTCGTTCAAGAAGCTAGGGAAACACTGATCAAGTCCCCTCAAACGCTTTTTGCGATTGACTGGACATGAGAAAATATTGCTGACGAATTCCACGGGGATGAGGGTGATGAAGCAGCGCAGCTTTGCTGATGCCGAATATGCCGCCAAGCCACGTCAGACGCGGCAGGATCGGTTTTTATCGAAGATTGATGCCGCAACGCCCTGGCCTGCACTGCTTGCGGTCATCGATCCCTTCTACCCGAAGGCGGGCAATGGTCGACCTCCCCTAGGCTGTGAACGCATGCTGCGGATGTACGTTGCCCAGCAATGTCTTGGTTTCTCCGACGAGGGGATCGAGGATGCGATTTACGACTCTGGCGCAATTCGCCGGTTTGTCGGCATTGATCTGGGACGGGAGTCGTCCCCGGATGCCACCACGGTGCTGAAGTTCCGGCGGCTATTGGAAACCCACGGGCTGACGAAGCTGATCTTCGAGACCATCAAGGGACACCTGGCCGAACAGGGACTGCTGATGCGGGAAGGCACCATTGTCGATGCCACCCTGATTGCTGCTTCGCCTTCGACAAAGAACAAAGCAGGCGAGCGAGATCCTGAGATGCATCAATCGAAGAAGGGCAACCAGTGGCACTTCGGCATGAAGGCCCATATCGGCGTAGATGCCGCCTCGGGACTGGTGCACAGCCTCATTGGCACGGCGGGTAACGTGGCTGACATCACCCAAGCCCATGCCCTGCTGCATGGCGAAGAGCGACACGCCCATGGTGATGCGGGCTATCAGGGTGTGGAGAAGCGGGAAGAGTGCAACCCCGAACACACCGTCGCCTGGCAGATCGCGATGCGACCGGGCAAGCGACGCAAACTCCCTGACACCGAAGGCGGACGGCTGCTTCAGCAAACCGAACAACTGAAATCCAGCCTGCGTGCCAAGGTCGAGCACCCATTTCACATCATCAAGAACCTGTTCAGGCATCGGAAGGCTCGCTATCGGGGCTTGTTCAAGAACACCGCCCAGCTTTACAGCCTGTTCGGGCTGGCCAATCTGCTGATTGCCGCCCGACGAATCCCCGAGCCCAGCAGATGAATTGCGTCTGCAGCAAGCAGAATCAGTGGGCAAATATGCGAAAGAGCCCGAATATCGGGAAGAACTGAGCGATTCTCATGCCAAACGTGCTGAAAACCGCAAAGTCAGCCGACTCTTGGCGCCCAAGTGCGGAGCGGCGCAAAATTCAGACACTTGATCAGTGTTTCCCTAGACAAAATTGATCTGAATGAGCCTCAGAAAACCGAGAGTGAGTTCCTAAGCCGGGAGTTCACAAACGTAAGCTTGAAGGGTCTCGGTTTGGAGGGCGCGGTAACCGATGTGCTAGAGCATCGAACAAGGGAGATAGAAAAATGCTTCACATCGGATTCCCCTTTAGCTGTAATCATTCTGGCTGGCAGCACTCTTGAAGGAATACTTCTTGGCCTAGGGAAACACTGATCAAGTCCCCTCAAACGCTTTTTGCGATTGACTGGACATGAGAAAATATTGCTGACGAATTCCACGGGGATGAGGGTGATGAAGCAGCGCAGCTTTGCTGATGCCGAATATGCCGCCAAGCCACGTCAGACGCGGCAGGATCGGTTTTTATCGAAGATTGATGCCGCAACGCCCTGGCCTGCACTGCTTGCGGTCATCGATCCCTTCTACCCGAAGGCGGGCAATGGTCGACCTCCCCTAGGCTGTGAACGCATGCTGCGGATGTACGTTGCCCAGCAATGTCTTGGTTTCTCCGACGAGGGGATCGAGGATGCGATTTACGACTCTGGCGCAATTCGCCGGTTTGTCGGCATTGATCTGGGACGGGAGTCGTCCCCGGATGCCACCACGGTGCTGAAGTTCCGGCGGCTATTGGAAACCCACGGGCTGACGAAGCTGATCTTCGAGACCATCAAGGGACACCTGGCCGAACAGGGACTGCTGATGCGGGAAGGCACCATTGTCGATGCCACCCTGATTGCTGCTTCGCCTTCGACAAAGAACAAAGCAGGCGAGCGAGATCCTGAGATGCATCAATCGAAGA
Organism: Flagellatimonas centrodinii; assembly: GCF_016918765.2. Taxonomy (GTDB): domain Bacteria; phylum Pseudomonadota; class Gammaproteobacteria; order Nevskiales; family Nevskiaceae; genus Polycyclovorans; species Polycyclovorans centrodinii. Next base: position 2,934,544 of record NZ_CP092104.1, on the reverse strand, counting down.
AGGGCAACCAGTGGCACTTCGGCATGAAGGCCCATATCGGCGTAGATGCCGCCTCGGGACTGGTGCACAGCCTCATTGGCACGGCGGGTAACGTGGCTGACATCACCCAAGCCCATGCCCTGCTGCATGGCGAAGAGCGACACGCCCATGGTGATGCGGGCTATCAGGGTGTGGAGAAGCGGGAAGAGTGCAACCCCGAACACACCGTCGCCTGGCAGATCGCGATGCGACCGGGCAAGCGACGCAAACTCCCTGACACCGAAGGCGGACGGCTGCTTCAGCAAACCGAACAACTGAAATCCAGCCTGCGTGCCAAGGTCGAGCACCCATTTCACATCATCAAGAACCTGTTCAGGCATCGGAAGGCTCGCTATCGGGGCTTGTTCAAGAACACCGCCCAGCTTTACAGCCTGTTCGGGCTGGCCAATCTGCTGATTGCCGCCCGACGAATCCCCGAGCCCAGCAGATGAATTGCGTCTGCAGCAAGCAGAATCAGTGGGCAAATATGCGAAAGAGCCCGAATATCGGGAAGAACTGAGCGATTCTCATGCCAAACGTGCTGAAAACCGCAAAGTCAGCCGACTCTTGGCGCCCAAGTGCGGAGCGGCGCAAAATTCAGACACTTGATCAGTGTTTCCCTAGCGATCCAGTTTCCGCGCTACTTCAACTCAGCAAGGGCGGCGCCGAAGGACAACAACGGGAAAGTGAGGCAGTTTCAAGAATGGAGCTTGAGCGGCTTCATTGATGTCGCACGAGAGTTGGGCCTTGTCCAGCATGACACGCACAAGTTCAGCCATTCACTTCGTGACTTCAGAAACTACATTCACCCATTCGAGCAGATGGCTTCAGGGTTCGCGCCACGCGAGCACACGGCGAAGATTTGCTTGCAGGTTCTTAGGGCTGCAATCCATGAAATTCGAGAGAGCGTCGGAAAGCTACGCACATAACCAGAGCATCAAGCCGACGTCCACGCCTCCGCTTCGCTCCGGCGTGGCCGCGGCTTATGCTCGGCGTTAAGCGCTTGCCAGAGGCCATACAAACATAACTAGGAGTAACGATGAAGAAAGAACAAGCAAAAAAATATATAGAAGAACAACTCAATGAAGGCGATAACTTAATAGGCTTCTTTCAAGCAGTTAGTCCACCCAAAATCTGGTTGCTTCTCATAATTGGTCCTCTTTTCGTTCTAAGCATGAGAACGTACTTCTTGGCTGTTACTGAAAAAGGGATATCTTTTCACAAGCTAAGTCTACTAGGAAAGTTTAAGGAGCATGATTTCTTCGAGTTTGGCGACATTGAAAATGTAAAGATAGGGTAATCCCCCCACAGGATAGCGGCAGCCGGGAGTGGAATTTTCTCGTAACCTGAGTCGAGGAGGTTCCCATGCGGAAATCACGATTTACCGACAGCCAGATCATGGCGGTGTTGAAGCAGGCAGAAGGTGGCGCGCCCGTGCCTGAGCTGTGCCGGGAGCACGGCATCAGCTCGGCGACGTTCTACAAGTGGCGGTCGAAGTTCGGCGGCTTGGACGTCTCGCAGCTCACCCGGATGAAGGAGCTGGAGGACGAGAACCGGCGGCTGAAGAAGATGTACGCCGAGTCCCAGATGAGCGCGGAGCTGCTGAAGGAAGCGCTGTCAAAAAAATGGTGAGGCCATCTCAGCGCCGAGAGATGGCCCGATGGGCGGTAACTTCCAAGGCGATCAGCATCCGGCAGGCCTGTGTGACCTTTCAGGTCAGCGAGACCTGCTACCGGTACCAGGCCAAAGCCGAGCCTGAAAACGTGCGCATTGCCGATTGGCTGGTGCGGCTCACCAGTACCTACCGCAACTGGGGCTTTGGGCTGTGCTTCCTGTACCTGCGCAACGTCAAGGGGTTCGGGTGGAACCACAAGCGCGTCTACCGGATATATCGCGAACTGGAGCTCAATCTCCGCATCAAACCGAAGAAGCGGCTGCTGCGACAGCTGCCGCGGCCCCTGACAGTACCGCTGGCATGTAACGAGGTCTGGTCGATGGACTTCATGCACGACCAGCTCAGTGACGGCCGCAGCTTTCGGTTGTTCAACGTGCTGGATGACTACAACCGGGAAGGGCTCGGGATCGAAGTGGATCTATCGCTGCCATCGACACGGGTTATCCGCAGCCTGGAGCAGATCATCGAATGGCGCGGCACACCGCGGGTCCTGAGGTGCGACAACGGCCCGGAACTGATCAGTGGCGCGCTCATGACCTGGGCCAGGGAGAAAGGCATCCGCATCGAATACATCCAGCCGGGAAAGCCGCAGCAAAATGCCTATGTCGAGCGCTACAACCGAACCGTACGCTACGACTGGCTGAGTCAACACCTGTTTCACAGCATCGAGCAGGTGCAGCAATCCGCCACCGACTGGCTCTGGTCGTACAATCACGAAAGGCCAAATATGGCACTTGGTGGCATTACCCCCATGCAGCGGCTTGCTGCCGCTGCGTAGCTCCACTTCTGAATGCCGTTAAAAATGGGGGGATTACCATAGGAAAGGGGCTATTACAAAGGCCAATGAAGTTCACGTTTGGAAACAATCGAAAAATAAAAGTAAAAGCACAGTTGAAGGGCGTGGAAAGCGTCGCAAAACTGTTGCCAGAAGTACAAGAACATATTGAAAGTAATATAACTTTAGCAACATGATCATGTTTCTAATTTCTGCTACGACTTATGTTGGCTTATTGGTTTTTATTAAGCCAGCTCCAAGTAGCTTGAAAACCGTACCAATTACTTACATTGAAAATTTAAAGCTTGTTCGGGGCTCTATATGCTCAGGGGTGTTCATTCTTTTCATATTTCTTCTAACAACAAACTTTGGTTTCATTTCCGTAGATGAGAACCTGTATCGAACTTTGGCACTGAGTAATAACAGTGATCAGCTTTTAAGGTGGCCGGCGCAGTCTGTATCGCACTTGTTTATCCATAGCAACCTGATTCATCTTGCCGCGAACGCTATTGGCTTAGGTCTGGCCTCTATTTATGAACGCAGAGTTGGAGCCAAGAGGTATTTGGCTGTTCTTTTTGTAGGAAGTGCGGCATCCATGCCATCTATATTATTCTATTCGGAAAACGTTGCAGTCTCTGGAATATCTGGCGGGGTTTTTGGTCTTGCTGCTGCATATTTTACAGATGAAAAGGAATTAAGCACCAAGGAATGGCTTGCAGCAATTTCACTATTCGTGTTTTTAGCAATATTGCTTGCAATAGAAGGTGAATTCAAGGGGCGTTCAAGTGCGGCGGCAGATTTGAGAATTGATCACATTGGACACTTTCTAGGGGCGCTTGGTGCAATCATTTATTGCCGTTTAAAACCTCAGCGCTTAACAAGTCAAAGCACTCGGACGCAGAAAAACTGCGCCGATGTTTGAGGCGTTGGGCATGAAGCGACGAATGCCATTGACCGCGACAGAGGCAGAGCTGCTTTCCGCTTTCTCGCTTCGACTTGTTTCTCGTGGCCCGAGAAAGGGAGCCTGGCATGGCAACTACCTCAAATGTCCGCTGTGTCAGGAGTTCGTATTGAAGGGCGGGGGCAATCATGGGTGCCGATGCGGCAATCTATTCGTAGACGGAGATATGCTTCGCGTATCAGTGGTACAAACACCCGAGACTCAGGTTGAGGTATACGACGCAAGATGAGAGTTTGTCCCCAACCATCGCCTCCAGCCGACGAGCCACTCGCTGCGCTCGCGGCCAGCGGCTGAGGCTGGGCGTTAGATTTCGCGGAAATAATTGAAAAATGGGGACTGACCACGATTTATTGGAGTTTTCTTGATTAACAGTGGTCCACCCCCAGTTGCTCTCCATTAGTCAGAGGCGCCCATTTATAATATTAGTCACTGAAAGCAATATGAAATATTTTTACTGCGAACACTGTGAAACTCCGAGCATGCACGAAAGCGAAGACCAAACAGGCGTATTTGAAACGCGTTGTGCGCTCTGCAGCAAGACGACATGGTTTATCTCCTGCCCTGGCTGTGAAGTCGGCTACTCGTTTGCGTCAAAGAATGATTTTTCTCGTGGCGATAAATGGCGCTGTCAAAACTGCAACCATGAATTTAATGCGGCTAAGGCAAGAGCTACGAAGATTAGCACCATTCCACAACCTCTAAAAATGACGCGGCCCGGTTCTAGTAAATTCCTTTCGCAGTGTAAAGAGGTATTGTTCGGAGCCTGGTATGTGAATTTGATATATATTGTTATAGGGTATGAAGTATTTTCTCAACGGCTCTTGCTGGGGCGTGGAGCTCGCAGTATCACTCTGGCAGATAGCGCCTCCGATTTTTGGTTCGGCATTGGAATTCACATTCTGTTCGCTTTGAGCATCGCATTTATTTCCTATCGTGTTCGATTCGGTTCAAAATGATGCCCAGAAAATAATTGTGGACAGACCACGATTAACCATGTGACCGTCAACAAATCGTGGTCTGTCCCATATTACTTGTCCCTTATGACTCGTGGCGATCCGGGCTAGCCCCTTGAAGAGGCCTGCCAGCTCGGGCATAACGAGATACAGTTTGGATCGCAATATCCGACTTGCCGAGCTGTGTTGACGTCAGCTGGATCTGGTTGGACACAACTGAGAGAGCCCCCACTATGAGCACGTTCGCAAATAACATTCGACCCCCTGTTACTGCCGAGCTGGTGCTCGCTGAAACAGCAGAACATCAAGGCAACATTTCGGTAGCCTTCCGTCATCTCGAGCGTGCCCACATCCTGGGCCAGGCGTCGACACGCGAGCACGTCCGTGTTCACTGTCACATGCTGCTTTGGGGCCTCAGGCGGCGTTCTTTCAAAGAAATTCTGGGGCAAATAACACGCGTCATTGGCGCAGCTACAAAAACAGCCATTGGGCTGGTGCCCGCTGGCAATACGGGCGGCGCAAATGTCAGTCCCTTCAAGTCTTTCCCGGTTCCGGCAGAGCTTCAGCGCGTCATTGCTGCGGCACGTTCCGGCAAGTAGTCATACCCAGCCATGCCCTCCAGTCGACTGTCAAACCACTACGCGGTTCGTCGTCGGCCGAGCCACGGTAGTGAGCCTGTTTGAGTAGCTTTCAACGTGGGGGGCGGTGGCAGCTTGATCGAACGGCTTCAGCGTACGGGTGATTGGAACGCGCGGCTGCGATTACCTATTGGGTAATTGTGGCGATGCAGGCGGCAACGCAGCATGACGGCCCATCATTCCAGAGCTGGATCGTCGATCATGAGTGCGGAGTCCGACTTCTACTTCAGTGCACCGTTGCGCCGGCTCAAGTTCAACGACGCTACGCTGGGTCTGCGTCGGTACGGGCAGGGCCCAGCACTGTTGCTGGTGCACGGATTCCCCCTGTATGGATTCACTTGGCGTCATTTGCTGCCGACGCTGGCACAACACTTCACGTGCTACGTGCCGGACCTCGCCGGCAAGGGCGAGTCCGAATGGGATGCGAACACGGACTTCACCTTCCCTGCCCATGCCGCGCGCCTCAAGCAGCTTATGGCGCAGCTGGGCGTGGCCCGCTATGCCGTCATGGCACAGGACACGGGTGCCACGATCGCTCGCTGCCTGGCGCTGATTGATCAAGAACGCGTGTCGAAACTGGTGTTGTTCAACACCGAGATCCCGCATCACCGCCCACCGTGGATTCAGTTGTTCCAAGCCCTGACGCGCCTGCCGGGTGCGCAAGCCGGCTTTCGCCTGGCGATCGGCTCACGCCTGTTCCGTCGCTCCGGCATGGGGTTTGGTGGCAGCTTCGCCAACCTTGACTTGCTGGACGGCGAATTCCATCAGTACACGGTGCAGCCTTTGCTGGAATCACCACGACGCATGGAAGGCATGCTGCGGTATCTCGGCGGCATCACCTGGCCGGTGGTGGATGCACTGGCCGAAGACCATCGAAAGATCCGTGCGCCCGTGCTACTGGTTTGGGGCGAGGATGATCCAACATTCCCGGTTGAACATGCGCGGCCGATGGTCAACCAGTTTGCCGACTGTCGCGGATTGGTCATCGTGCCGAAAACCAAGTTGTTGGCCTACGAAGAGAAGCCGTCTGAGGTTCTCGAAAAGATACTGCCGTTTCTGCAGGCGGCCTGATCGGCAGACGGTTGATCGGGAAACGATGTCACCATGGCGTGAGCATCGCCCCCGGGGAACAACATGGAAACAATCAGCTGGAACGATTTCACAAAGGTAGAGCTGCGCGTCGGTCGTGTGGTGAGCGCCAATGTCTTTACGGAAGCCAGAAAGCCGGCGTATGTCCTGCAGATTGATTTTGGCGAGGAACTGGGCATCAGAAAATCCAGCGCCCAGATCACAGCGCGCTACACGCCAGAGGGCCTGATCGGCAAGCTGGTGGTCGCTGTGGTCAATTTCCCGAAGAAGCAGATCGGCCCGTTGATGTCCGAATGCTTGACCACCGGGTTTCATGACGAAAATGGTGAGGTGGTTCTTTGCATTCCGGACAAGGACGTACCCCTCGGAACCAAGCTGTTGTAGCGGCGGCCGGCCCCGCCCTTCATCCACTGTTCGGGAAGAAAGGGGCAGCCCAGCTCACCGGACACCGTCTGTCGCGCGACTAAAAACCCTCTACGCGACGAACCCGGAAGTGATGATCGATCGACGTCCCCACCGGGGCATCGGTCCAGCCGATGGCGAAATTACCGTCAGCATCTACTGCGGCACGCGGCGCGAACTGTCGCCGCGTCGACGGCGCGTGGACACGGAAGGGGCTGCCGGCCGTCGCACCGGTCGCGCCGAGTAGCTGCGTCTGCAGATCCTGATCGGCATCGCCGGCGCCTTCAACCCAGGTCCAGGCGGCGCTGCCATCGGGTGCCGTGGCCAGTGCCGAACCGCCACCGGTGACCGAGAACAGGGTGCCGGTGGGCGCGCCGCGGTCGTTTGTTCGATGGCGCGTTGCCGCGACGACCTGTCCACAGGATTTTGGGTGCTGCTGAAAACTTCACACTACAGAGGTGAAGCGCATGTGACCAGCGGCAGGGCCCCGCGCTCGTGACGCACGCGCACCATCACGCAGCCACCCCACCCCGCAGGCGCGATACCGACGGCAAGGTCATCACCTTCAAGGCCAAGGTGCGCATCAACACACCGAAGGCGTGGGGACGACTACAGCTACGGCGACGTGCTGAACGACATGCTGCGGCAGATGGCCGCCTGATCTTTTATCAGGCTGCAACAACGAAGGCGCCGAAAGGCGCCTTTGTTGTTTCTGTGGCCCTTCCCCGTCGCCCACTTGAACCGACTCAACGACTCGGGCATAACGGACCCGCAACTTCGCCCGTACAGACGGCGACCGACCACGATTGATCGGGGTGATGACAATTGTCCGGGGTCTTCCCGGTGATCCAGGAACGGGCCTCCAGTCGGTGGTTTTTACTGCGAGTCGCCGGGACCATTCCGCATTCGATGCTGGACTCCATGTTTCAATAATCAGGGTTCCTAGATGAAATCAGTGTTCGACGCCGTGCCCGCTGACTTTCGGCTCTTATCGATACTTGCGACCATAATCGGACTTACGGCCCTGCTGAATTGGGCTTTAATCAATGTCATCAATCGGTTGGAATCATCGAGGTTGACAACGGGCTCTGTCGATAAAACGGCATTCAACTTTGCGAAACGGTTGATATCCGTCTTGATCTATGGCGCCGGATTTGGTGCCTGCCTGACACATATCCCCGAACTCAAGATTGTCGGCCATTCACTGCTGACGGGGGCCGGTATTCTGACGATTGTCGGCGGTTTGGCCTCACAGCAGGTCCTCGGCAATATTGTCAGCGGATTCATGATCGTGTTCTTTCGACCGTTTCGGATCGGTGACCGAATTACCCTATCTGGAAATTATTCCGGCACTGTCGAGGACATTACACTTCGAGAGACCATCGTACGCGATGCCGAGAACAACCGAATCATCATCCCGAATTCACAGATCAGCAGCGAGGTGGTGGTCAATGCCAACCACACCGATCATAAGATTTGCAAGTTCATCGACGTGGGGGTTGGCTATTCATCCGATCTGGAGCGGGCAATGACAATCATGCAGGAGGAGATCGTCAAGCATCCCCTGGTCATTGACCAACGCACAGAGGCGCAAATACGCGACAACACTCCGATTGTTCCGGTGCGAGTCATGGCCTTGGGCGACTCTTCCGTTACGCTCAGAGCATGGGCTTGGGCTGATAATCCTGCCAATGGCTTCCTGCTGCAATGCGACAGTTACGTCAATGTAAAACGCCGATTTGATGAGGCTGGCATCGAAATCCCTTTCCCACAGCAAACCATCTCGTTTGCCAACGGAAAGTCAGATTCCGATTACTTTTCCAGCCGTGGATCGATGCAGCGCGAGACCGACCGAAGCGCCCCCACCCCCGAACCGCCGCGCTAACGACCACAGCACACAATGAAAGACACCGATAAACGTGGGATCTGGTCGCGCGCCTTGGGGCGTGGCGTCTTTCCGCATCAGTTGACCTGGATTCTTGATCTTCCCGGCCGTGGCTTGATCATGTCTGCCCGAACGGTCGCTGACCGCCTGCCGGTAAAACCCGACGCAAACGTGCTCGAGATCGGCCCGGGATCTGGCTACTACAGTGTGGAGGTCGCCAAACGTATTCCTGATGGCTGGCTGACGCTCGTCGATATCCAGCAGGAAATGCTGGAGAAAAGCGCGCATGCGCTGAAGGCGGCAGGCATCCACCATTTCGCCACGCGGCAATCCGACGGGGCGACGTTGCCATTCAAGAACAACACCTTTGATGCGCTGTTCCTCGTCACGGTTTTCGGAGAGATCGAGAATCGCGCCTCATTCCTTCTGGAAGCGGCACGCGTGCTGAAGAAGGATGGCGTGCTGTCCATCACGGAGCACCATCCGGACCCGGACTTCGAGAGTGCTTCCGACGTTGCGGCAGACCTGCGGCAGCATGGGTTCATGCCTTTGCAGACGCTCGGCTGGCGCTGGGCATACACACTCAACGCGTCAAGACTTTGAGCTGCTGCCCAGAAGGTAGAGCGCAAACACCACCACCATGATGCTGTCCGCCACCACCGTCAGCATCGCCTTGTCCAGGTAGGCGCTACCGATGCTCAGCAACAGGATCACGAAGATCAGCTTGCCGAGCGCCGAGACCGTGACCACCAGGCGCCGGTGCACCGGATGGTACGCGGCATAGATCAGCAAGCTGCCCATCAGGGTGATGAGGCTGCCCCAGCTACGCACCACCACTTCGGCCAGCGGGCCTTCAAGGCTGGCACCGAATGTGTTCTGCAGCGCCAACCCCGGCGCCAGCAGGGCCAGCAGCATGCTGCAGGTCAGCAAGCCGCAGACCAGCAAAATCCACTTGATGTGGGCAACGATGAATGACATGGCAAGTCCCCCAGGAATGATGTGAACCCGCTGCGATGGCAGGCCGCAGCTGAAAGCCTAGCGGATTCAGTGGCGCGTAAGGCGCCGATCAAACCCGCCACTCGCCCTGCCCCCGTCACACCGGACCAGTGGACGCGCGCGCGACGATCACGCAGGCTTCGGGTCCGGGGCGACGGCCGTTGTGGCCATGAACGACCACGCCCGATTGACCGAGCCACGCCCATGCGCCTGATCACCATCCCCATGAGCCACTACTGCGAGAAGGCCCGCTGGGGGCTGGTGTACGCCGGTGTGGCCTATGTGGAAGAAGGTCATCTTCAGGGGCTTCACATCAGGGTGGCACGCCGCCACAACCCGGCCGGTTTGTTGCCGGTGCTGATTGATGGCGACAAGGTGGTGGCCGATTCGACCGCCATCCTGCGCTACCTCGACGGCCCGCTGCCCGCCGCCCAGAGGTTGTACCCGCCGATGATTGCGGATGAGGTGGCCGCACTCGAAGAAGACTTTGACGAACACCTGGGTGTTGAAACGCGGCGCTGGGTCTACTTTCACTGGCTGCCCCAGTCTGGCCGTGACGTCGTGAGGGTCGCGGCACAAGGCACGCCGCGCTGGCAGCGCTGGATTGGACCGCCAATGTATCCGTTGTTGCGCGTCGCCTTGAAACGCCACCTGGCGGTGACGGCCGACAAGGTCAGACATGGCCTTGGAACGATTGAGCAGACGTTTGACCGGGTGGCGGCACGCCTGGCGGATGGCAGGCCCTATCTATGCGGCGACCGCTTTACTGCCGCCGACCTCAGCTTTGCCTGCATGGCCTCGCCGGTATTGCTGCCGCCAGAATATGGTATCCGGCTACCCGCGCTGGACGAGGCGCCGACCTCGGCACGTGCTGACCTGGCACGCTTCCGGGCGCATCCTGCGGGGCGATACGCTCTTGATTTATTTGCCCGGCATCGGCGCGTGGCCGCGCGAGACAGCCCGCACGACCCGGCTTATGCCGTCACCCCCGCCCCCCTCGGAGCACCCTGATGATGAAGCATGCCTGGATGCTGTTCCCGTTGTTGTCGCTGGCCGCCTGCGGCGCACCCCAGGATGATGCCCGCCCCGTCTCGGAGCCCGAAGGTCGTCTCGAAACCCAGAGCATCCGCAACACGGACGCCGTCGGCTACGGCGGCAGTGGTATTGCCGACAAAATCGATGCCGCACTGGACGCCAACGACCAGCGCAAACAGGCACTCGACGAAGCAATCGACAGCCAGTACTGACGCCGGCTCAGCCGTCGCTTGGGGCTTTGGGCGCTGCCCGCGAGGGCTGCAAGGCGGCCACCATCGCGACCGCTTCTTCGCACCAGGCGATGGTGCTCTGCTCGGACAGAATGCCCAGCCGCAGGCCAAGGTAGCGGCCCCGTTTGCGGGGACCGAGCGCCTCCGGCCTCGGATAGTGCTCGGCCATCACGGCGGTGTAGCGCTGTAGCCGCTCACGATGCGCGACCAGACGCCGTTCGATTTCGGCCTGGACGGTGGCAATATCCACCGACCCCAATGCGAACAGCTTCACCAGCAGCTCCTCCTTGACGGTGGGCGGCTCGGTACGCTCCTCGACCCAGGAGTCGATCGCGTCGCGCCCCAGTGGCGTCAACGCATAGAGAATCCGGTTGGGGCGGGCACTCTGTTCCACCGTCTCGGCCTGCACGCACCCGTTCTGCGCGAGCTTGTGCAGTTCCAGATAGATCTGCTGGTGACTGGCCTTCCAGAAATAGCCCACGGTCTGGTCGAACCGCTTGGCGAGGTCGTAGCCCGACGCAGGACGGTCGAGCAACGACACCAGAATGGCATGCGCCAACGCCACAGCTGAGAACCGATCAGGCGCCGAGTACGCGCTGCCGAGCCGCCTGGTACTCGCGTTCCAGGCGTGCCACGAGATCGGCGGTGGACTGGATCTCCTTGACCGCCCCGATCCCCTGCCCGCAGCCCCAGATGTCCTTCCAGGCCTTGGCATCGGTGTTGCCGCCGGAGCCGAAATCCATTTTGCTCGGGTCGGATTCCGGCAGGTTGTCCGGGTCCAGTCCCATCTGCACGATCGAGGGCCGCAGGTAGTTGCCGTGCACCCCGGTGAACAGGTTGGAATAGACGATGTCTTCGGCGCGGCTGTCGACGATGCACTGCTTGTAGCGCTCGTCGGCATTGGCCTCGACGGTGGCGATGAAGGCTGAGCCGATGTAGGCCATGTCGGCGCCCATCGCCTGGGCGGCGAGCACACCGTCGCCGCTGGCGATCGAGCCGGAGAGCAGCAGCGGCCCGTCAAACCACTGACGAATTTCCTGGATCAGCGCGAACGGCGACAGCGTGCCGGCGTGGCCACCGGCGCCTGCCGCCACTGCGATGAGGCCATCGGCCCCCTTTTCCACCGCCTTGCGCGCAAACCGATCGTTGATGATGTCGTGCAGGGTGATGCCGCCGTAGGAATGCACCGCGTCGTTGAGATCGGTGCGGGCGCCCAGCGAGGTGATGACGATGGGCACCTTATGCTCGACACAGACTTCGATATCGTGCTGCAGACGGGCATTGGAGCGATGCACGATCTGGTTCACCGCATACGGTGCCGCGGGTCGGTCCGGATTTTCCTGGTTGTGGCGATCCAGTTCCTCGTTGATGCGCTTCAGCCACACTGCCAGCTGGTCGGCCGGACGGGCATTGAGTGCCGGGAACGAGCCCACCACCCCGGCCTTGCACTGGGCGATCACCAGGTCCGGGTTGGAGACGATGAACAGGGGGGAGCCCACCACGGGCAGGCGAAGGTTCTTGCGGAGGATCTCGGGCAGGCTCATGACGTTCGGTCGGTGGAAAAGGTGCGCCGACTTTATATGCAACTTTTTTGTTATGCAACTTTATGCATTATGTGTCGATGTTCAGGGTCAGGCCGTCTCGGCCACGCGAACCGGCTGTGGGCCCGTGACGTAAATCGCCGGGGTTTCCGACAATCCGCGCTTCACCGCTCGGGTAAAGTCATCGACCAGGATTTCGGCCTCGCCCGCTTCCAGCCCGTCGAAGGCGGCATCGACTACCGCCGTCGGATTCAGTTTGGGCACGTCGAGGTCGCGGGTGAGGTCGGTATCGACAAAACCCACGTGCAGACCGGTCACCTGCGTGCCCTGGGCCGCGAGTTCCATGCGCATGCCGTTGGTCAGCCCCCATGCGGCAGACTTGGTCGCCGCGTACACGCCCAGCAAGGGGCCGTTGAGCCAGCTGGCCACCGACAGTACGTTGAGAATCGCACCCCCTCCGTTTGCCGCCAGAATCGGCGCGAAGGCACGGCTGACCCGCAGCGGCCCGAAGAAGTTGGTCTCGAGTTGCTGGCGCGCCTCGTCGATACTGTGGTCGGCGAAGAAGCCGCCGAAGTGGGCAATGCCTGCGTTGTTGATCACCAGCGTCACGTCACCACATTCTGCGGCAGCGCGGGCGACATCTTCGGGGCGGGTCACATCCAGCTTGACCGGCGTCACCCGTGCCAGCTGCACCGACGCCGGGTCACGCACCGCCGCATACACCTTGCGGGCGCCCCGCGCCAAAGCCGCGCGGGCGAACACCTGGCCCAAACCACGGTTGGCGCCGGTGACCAGCACCACTGCGTTTTCGATTTTCATCCGTGTCACTCCTTGAAGTTCATTGATATGACGATCGTCATATTTCTGGGCAAATGAAACCGTGCCGGGCACGGATCAGGTCGACGCCTCGCCAGCGCCATAGGTATTCATCAATGCGGTGCGCTGCGCCGCCAGGAAAGCCCGGCCTTCCGGCCCGTCACCCAGCGCCCGGGCCATTTGCAGGGCCCCGACCAGGGTTGCTGCCACGATGTCGGCAGCGGCGTCATCCGCCGTCTCCGGCAACCGCTCCCGTATCGCCGCCACAAAGGCGCGGATGCGCCGCCGCGAGGCCACCTGCACCTCGGCGGACTGCCGCGGCATCTCGCTCAGCAACGCCGCGATCGGACAGCCTTCTTCGATCTTCGACAGGTGGATGTCGGCCAGATAGGTCGACACCAGCGCAGCAAAACGACCCGCACCCCGCGCCTCCCGGCGGGCGGTGGCGTCGATCATCGACTGCGCGCTGGCAACGCCGGCCTGCTCGATGGCTTCCACCAGCAAGGCGTCGCGGTTGGCGAAGTGTGCATAGAAGCCGCCGTGTGTCAGGCCGGCGGCCTTCATGATGTCGGCGAGGCCGACGCCCTGATAGCCACCCCGCCGGATCGCCCGAGCGGCGGTATCGACGATGCGCTGATGCGTCTGCTCTCGGCGATTGCTTCCGATCATGCCTGACTTGCCGTGTATATGATGATCGTCATATTATTCAGTCATCACCTTGCCGTCAACCCTGACCGGAGCCCCTATGAACGTGATGACCCGCGATGCCGCCGCCACAGGCCTGCAGCAACTTCAGAACCTGCTCGCGGGCGGCCGCCAGCCGCCCATCGGGGAGACCCTGCAGTTCGGGCTTGAAGAGGTCTCGGAGGGCCGCGCGGTGTTTACCGCCGTGCCCGGGGCGCACCTGTACAACCCCATCGGCTCTGTGCACGGGGGCTTTGCCGCAACGCTGCTGGACTCGGCCTGCGGCTGCGCCGTCCACAGTCGACTGAGCGCCGACCAGGCCTACACCACGCTGGAACTCAAGGTGGCCTACCACCGGGGCATGAGCGCCGCGACCGGCAAGGTTCGGGCGATCGGAACCGTCCTCACCATGGGGCGACGTGTGGCATTTGCCGAGGCGCAGCTGCTGGACAGCGAGGATCGTCTGCTGGCCTCCGCGTCCTCTACCCTACTGGTGATGGACCGCACCCCCGCCTGAGGGTGGCAGCCAAGGCGGCCGTCTCCGGATCAGACGCCGTGATCGCTCAGCCACCCGCGTGCCAGACCGGCAGCGTACTCCGCCGCCACGCGGTCGTAGCTGGGGCGGTAATCGGCGTTGAATCCATGCTGCACACCGGGGAACACGATGATCTCGGAGTCGGTCCTGCCCTGCCGCAAACCGGCGCGCATCGCCACCAGGGCGTCATTGTGGATGTAGGCATCGGCGCCGGCGTACAGGCCCAACACTGGCACCTTCAGGTCGGCGGCGATATCCACCGGGTCAACCGGCTTGAGCGGGCCCTTCATCCCGTTCAACAGCCCGTAGTAGGCCACGCCCGCCTTGACCGACGGATTGTGATGGGCATAAAGCCAGACGGTGCGACCACCCCAGCAATAGCCGACGATGCCAAGGCGGCCGGCGTCGGCCTTGCCGGTGCTGTCGGCGTAGGCGACCGTGGCATCGAGGTCCGACATCACCTGTGCATCGGGCACCTTCGAGACCACCTCAGACAGGATGGCGCCGACATCGGACATCCCGGAGACGTCGCCCTGGCGCACGAACATCTCCGGTGCGATGGCAAAGTAGCCCTGCTTGGCGTAGCGACGGCAGACATCCTGGAGATGCGCGTGGACGCCGAAGATTTCCTGCACCACGAGCAGCACCGGAAACCCCGTGCCGCTGGCCGGCATCGCCCGGTAGGCCGGGATATGACCATCGGCCACCGGCACCTCGACCTCGCCTGCCACCAGCCCGTCGCTGTCGGTGGTGATGGTCTGCGCCCGGACCGGCTGTGCCGCCAGGGCGAAGCCACTGGCCAGGGTGGCAGTGAGAAAGCGGCGACGGCTGAAGCCGGCTGCCGCGGGTCGTGCCGTCCTGAAGTTCAGGGGACGCAGGCCGTACTCGAATGCATGCATGGGGGTTCCTCCGTTATGTCCCCTATTGAACGACCTTCAGCTCGGACGCACAAGCTGTGCAGCGCACTCGGTGAGGCGGGCCCGGCATACTGCAGGCATGAACATTCCTGAAAGCATGCGAGTCGTCGAGATCAGCCAGCCTGGTGGTGCCGAGGTGCTGATCCCGACGCAGCGGCCCTGCCCGGTTCCGCGCGCCGGCGAAGTCCTGATCCGAGTGGCCGCCGCGGGCATCAACCGTCCCGACGTCCTGCAGCGCCAGGGCCTGTACCGGCCACCGGACGATGCGTCGGACCTTCCGGGGCTCGAGGTCAGCGGCACGGTGGTCGCCGGTGATGTCGGGGCATCCGGCCTGCGCATCGGCGACCGCGTCTGCGCCCTGGTTCACGGCGGCGGCTACGCCGAGTACTGCTGTGCCCAGGCCGACCAGTGCCTGCCGATCCCGCAGGGCTGGTCCGAGATCGAAGCGGCATCGCTACCGGAAACCCTGTTCACGGTCTGGAGCAACGTGTTCGAACGTGGAGCGCTGGCACCCGGCGAAACCCTGCTGGTGCAGGGGGGCAGCAGCGGCATCGGCGTCACTGCCATCCAGTTGGCGCACGCGCTCGGCCACCGCGTGTTCACCACGGTTGGCAGCGCTGACAAGGCCGCGGCCTGTGAAGCCCTGGGCGCGGCGGTTGCCATCCGCTATCGAGAGCAGGATTTCGCCGCCGAGATCAAGCGCCTCACCGATGGCCACGGCGTCGATGTCATCCTCGACATGGTCGGCGGCGACTACATCGCCCGCGAGCTGAGTTGTCTCGCCGATGACGGCCGACTGGTCATCATCGGCCTGCTCGGCGGCGTCCAGGCGCAGGTGCCGCTACCGCAGATCCTGATGCGCCGCCTGACCGTCACCGGGTCGACGCTGCGCCCACGACCGCCGGCCTACAAGGCGAAGATCGCCGCCGCCCTGCGGCAACGGGTGTGGCCGTTGATCGAGGCCGGCAACATTCGCCCGGTGATCCATCAGACCTTCCCGCTGGACGCGGCGGCGGATGCGCACCGGCTGATGGAAAGCGGGGCCCATATCGGCAAGATCGTGTTGACGGTGTCGGCGTAGGGCGAAGTACGCCCGGTCATTGCGAGCCTGCTCAGCAGGCGTGGCAATCTCGTGGCTGTGGCGAGGCCCCGGCATCCGAGCCGGGGCGCCCACACATCAGAGGTCGTAACCGCGCTCGTTGTGGCTGACCTGGTCGAGGCCCACCTGCTCGTCCTCGCCGCTCACCCGCAAGCCGCTGGTGAGTACACCCACGACCTTGAACAGCACCCAGGTGACCACCGCGGTATAGGCGCCGGTGGCAAGCACGCCAATGGCCTGCACGCCCATCTGCGAACCCATTGTCATGCCGTCGGCATAGCCCTGGCCACTGAACACGCCCAGTGCGTCGGAGGCAAAGATGCCGGCGGCCAGGGTCCCGAGAATGCCGCCGACACCGTGCACCGGGAACACATCAAGGGAATCGTCCACCTTGAGCACGCGCTTGAGGAAATTGGTCATCGCGAAGCAGACCACCCCGGCGGTAAGACCGATGATCAGTGCCCCGCCAGGGCCGACGAAGCCGGAGGCCGGAGTGATGGTGCCAAGACCCGCCACCATGCCGGTGACCGTGCCCAGGGCTGAGGGCTTGCCATAGCGTTTCCATTCAGCCACTGACCAGGCCATGGCCCCAGCGGCTGCCGAAATATGGGTGACCAGCATCGCCATCGCGGCATTGCCGTTGGCGCCGAGGGCGGAACCAGCGTTGAAGCCGAACCAGCCCACCCACAGCATGCCGGCACCAGTCACGGTCATGGTCATGTTGTGCGGCAGCATCGGCGTGCTCTGAAAGCCCTGACGCGGGCCCAGCACCAGCGCCGCAACCAGTGCAGCGACACCGGCGGTGACGTGCACCACGGTACCGCCGGCGAAGTCGAGCAGCCCCATCTTGAACAGCCAACCCTCGCCCGACCACACCCAATGGGTGACCGGCACGTAGACCGCCAGCAGCCACAGGCCGGAGAACAGCACCATCGCGGAGAACTTGATGCGTTCGGCGAAGCCGCCGATGACCAGCGCCGGGGTGATGATGGCGAAGGTCATCTGGTACATCGCGAACAGGGACTCGGGAATGCTGCCGCTGAGGGTCTCTTCGCCGATACCGCCGAGCATGAACTTGCCCAGATCGCCGATGAACGCATTGCCGCCGCTGAAGGCCAGGCTGTAACCCGCCACCAGCCACAACACGGTGACGATGCCGGTGATGATGAAGCACTGCATCAGCACCGACAGCACATTCTTGGTGCGCACCAGGCCACCGTAGAACAGTGCCAGACCCGGCAGGGTCATGAACAGCACCAGCGCCGTGGATGTGAGGATCCACGCGGTATCAGCACCGCTGAACGCGCTGTCTTGCGCAAACGCTGCGATCGGCAGCGTGCCCAGCACAGCCGCCAGCACCCGAATTGATTTCATCTGTTTGTTCTCCCCGAAGCCCCATCAGGGTGCGCACGTCAGGCGGTTTGCCCCTTTGACGTGCGCGCCCGCCTGCGCCGGATCATAGCAGCGCAAACGCGCACCATGGCGGTGCAAGCGCAACCGCGACGATTCAGCAGCCGGGGGTGGTCAGCGCAACCTCAATGGCATCGGCCAGACGTCCCAAAGCTCGCTGGTGCGCCTCGACCAGCGCGCCGTAGCCGGACCGCGACACCGACTCCCGAAAACTGCCGCTGCAGGTGCGCAGCACGGCGTCACCCGGCGGCTGAATCGCCCACAAGGCGTCGATGCCGACATGATCGCCCGGCGCCGAGTCGAAACGTCGCAGCTCGACCGTGATACGCGTCAGCGAAATACCCTCGGGCTGCGGCACGCGATACAAGTCGGCCTGGCCCAGCCGTGCTGCCAGCAGCGTGGAGAGCGCGCTGCGCACTTCGTCATGCAGCGGCGCCACCCATTGGTGGGTTTCCGCCACCCGCACCTCGCCGATACCTTCCCGCACGACCAGTTGCGGCAGGTCGACCTGGCCAGGCACCCGCACTGCCCGCAGCTCGAAGGCCTCGGCACCGACCGGCACCGCAACTTCGGCCTGCGACGGCGGCATCAGGGTGTAGAAATGTGAAGCTGGTGGCGCGCAAGCCGACACCCACAGTGCGGCCATCATCGCCATCGCGGCACGCTGCCAGCGCTCATTGCTCCTCATCAGGGGTCTCCGGCTTGCCGCGCAGTAGCGACTGCGGGTTGCGTTGCAGGGTATCGGACAGGTTGCGCAGCGACCGTGCAGCACGGTCCACCTGTTCCATCATCAACCGCAGGTCCTGCTGCAGCGGTGCATCCGGTGCGGCAAGGCTGCTGTTGGCGGCCTCGACAGCGGCGCGGGTTTCCGCCAGTGTCCGCCGCAACTCCGGGGCCACTTCGGTATCGATCTGCCTCATGACCTGCTCCGCACTCTTCAGCGTATCGCGCAAATTGCCACCGATTTCACCGAAGGGAATGCTATCGATCTTGGTGACGATATCGGCGATCTGCGCCTGCAACTGGTCGAAGCTGCCGGCCTCGGTGGGAATCTCCAGCGGCCGGATATCCGGGTTGCTGATCACCCGTGGCGCCTTGGGCATAAAATCCAGCGCCACGTAGAGTTGCCCGGTGATCAGGTTGCCATTCCGCAGCTGTGCCCGCAGGCCGCGGTCGATCATCCGCTGGAACAATACCTCCGGCGCCGGGTCTTCGCCGCCCTCCCGCGCCCGCAACTGTTCGTAGGCGCGCCCGAGCCGCCCGGGATAGACCGTGGCAGTCACGGTTGATGCGAAGCGCTTTTGGCCGGGGTCATATTCCAGCTCGGTATCGGTCACGGCCCCCAGCTCAACGCCCTTGAAATCAACGATGGCACCTCGGGAGAGGCCCCGCATGGACTGGAAGAACCGCATCTTGACCGTCATCGCGATGCGGTCGGCCGGCGCCAGCGCGGTGGCCTGGTCGTCGTAAACGCGGAAGGTGCTGTTCTCCGTCGCCGGCTCCGGCGCTTCCTTGCCGCCCGGTAACGACTGGAACGCCAAACCACCCGCCAACAGGGTCACCAGCGACTGGGTATTGAGCTTGAGCCCATTGGCATCGAGATTGACGTTGACCCCGCTGGCGTTCCAGAAGCGCGTGCGGCGGGTCACAAAGCGGTCGTAGGGGGCATCAATGAACGCCTGCAGGGTGACACCCTCGCCGTTCTCGTCGAGATCGAACCCGACCACTCGGCCGACCGGCACGCTGCGGAAGTAGATCGGCGAGCCGATGTTCAGCGAGCCGAGGTCCTCACGCGTCAGGGTGAACCGTGTGCCCTGTTGGTCGTTGGTCACCGCCGGTGGAATCTCCAACCCGGTGAAATGCAGCTGCTGCTTGTCACTGCGACCGACATCGACACCGACATAGGCGCCCGACAACAAGGTGTTGAGGCCGGAAACGCCGCCGAGGTCTGCGCGCGGCCGCACCACCCAGAAGCGGGTGTCCTCCACCGCCACCGACGAGGCATCCTTGCTGAGATCAACGCTGACCAGCACCTGTTCGCGGTCCTCACTGAGCTCGATGGTGCTAACCCGCCCGATCACCACATTCTTGAACCTCACCTCGGTCTTGCCGGCCTCAAGGCCTTCGGCTGACTCGAAGCGGATCGTGATCGTCGGCCCGCGCCCGGCGTAGGTCTGCACGATCAGCACCAGTCCCACCAGCGCCGCCACCAGCGGCACCAGCCAGATCAACGAGGGCAGTAACCGCGAACGCGGCGCCACATCGGGTGCCGGCAGTCGGGACAAGGGATCGTCAGCGTCGTTCATGAGGCCTCGCGTGCTGCATGGCGGGATCGGACACATCCCAGATCAAGCGCGGATCAAAACACATCGCCGACAGCATCGTCAGGATAACCACACCACCAAAAGCTGCCGCGCCGGGCCCGGCGCCGACCTGGGCATAACTCTGGAAGTTCACCAATGCCACCAGCAAGGCCACCACAAAGATGTCGAGCATCGACCAATGACCGATGCGTTCAATCATGCGATACAGACGGGTTCGTTCGGCCTGACCCCGCTGCAGCCGCAACTGAACACTGATGAGCAGGCTCGCCAGCACGCCGATCTTCAGCAGCGGCACCATTACGCTGGCAACGAAGACAATCAGCGCCAGGTCCCAGGCGCCTTCCTCCCACAGCACGATGACCCCACTGAGGATGGTGTCACTGCGACCGTCGAAGAAGGTCGAGGTTTTCATGATCGGCAGCAGATTGGCCGGCAGATAGAGCACCGCGGCGGCAATCAGCAACGCCCAGCTCAACATCAGGCTGTTCGGCCGCCGCCGATGAAGGCTGGAACCGCAGCGGGGGCAGCGAACGCCATGGGGATCGGTATCGACGTGCTGGCAAACCATCCCACAGGCATGGCAGCCGATGATCTTCAGGCTGCGAGCGGTCACTGCGCTCACAGGGCCGTCACCGCATCACCCTGCGCCCACAAGGCATGCAGATCGAGGGTGCTCAGCAAGGTCAGCAGGATGGTCAGTCCGGCCACCGCCCACAGGCCAGGGCCGATGATCACGGTAGCGGAATCGCCGAGCTTCACCACTGCCACCAGCACGCTGAGCATGAAGACCTCAATCATGCTCCAGGGCCGGGTCCAGCGCAGCGCATGCATCGCAACGACGAAGCCTCGCGGCCGACGGCCATGTCGCAGCGGCCACATCACGTAGAGGGTGAGCAGCATCAGCGCCAACGGAAACACCAGTGTGGTCGCGGCCGCCAGCAGCGCCACCAATGGCACGCCAGACTGCCAGGTGGCAACGATGGCGCCGAACAGGCTGGCCTCGGTGTGCTCGCTGCCCAGCTCGAGCTTGATGATGGGAAAGACATTGGCGATGGCGAACAGCATCACGGCGGTCAACGTCAACGCCAGCACGGCATCCAGCTGCAACGGCGGATGCGACGACAATGCACAGTGACAGCGGCTGCAGAGCAGCCGGGCGCGGTGCACGGTGTCGGCGGACCGATACACCGCGTCGCAATGTTCACAGATGATCACGCCCGCGTGCGCCAAGTCTGTCCCCAAAAATTTCGACATCTACCGACATCAAGAATATCGGTTTTGCCGACGGGTGATGCTGACGCCGACGTCAGGCGTCCGCTACGCTGCACCCCAAGCCAAGACCACAGCGGGGATGACACGTGTTTTCAGGTTTGCGGGTTCTGGAGTTGCAGCAGCATCTCGCGGGCGCCCTCTGCGGGCGTCTGTTCGCCGGCTGGGGTGCGGAGGTCCGTACCATCGCCCCACGCACCCCCGGACCCGAGCCGCTGACCGCGGCGGAAGCGTTGTGGGCGGATGCCGGCAAGCGCCCCGCAATGCTGGAGGATCTTGCAGCCGAATGTGCTGCCGCCGATGTCATCATCGATGGTTGGGCGCCGGGCGCGCTGGCAGCCGCCGGCATTGACACCACCACCCTGCCCACCAGAGGCCGACGTCCGGTGGTCTGCCACATCACGCCCTTCGGCCAGCACGGCCCCTGGCAGGACTTTCAGGTCAGCGAAATCACCCTGTACGCGCTCGCGGGACTTATGAACAGCACGGGGCACCCCGACCGTGCCCCACTCAACGCGCGCCCCCCGCTGGTCAGCATCAGTGGCGGCCTCTATGGCTTCATCGCCATCGCCATGGCGCTGCATCGTCGCCACCGCGACGGCCGCGGCGAGGCCATCGACCTGTCGCTGCAGGAAGCGGCCATGCAGAACATCGAGATCATTCTCGCCGAGTACGCCCACCACGGGCGGGTCGCACGCCGCAACGGTGATCGTCATGCGATGGTGCCGTGGCGTACCTATCCCTGCCGCGACGGCGAGGCGGCGATCATCGGCGGGCCGATCCGCAACTGGATGAAGATCGCCCCCCGCTTTGGTGAAGCCGAGTTGCTTACCCCGCCCCTCAGCACCGCCGCCGGGCGAATTGAGCACCGCGACCGGTTCGAAGCCCTGATCCGCCCCTGGCTGGCCAGCCAGACCCGAGAGGATCTGTTCCATCTGGGCCAAGCCAATGGCCTGGCCTGGGCGCACGTGGCTACCTTGCCGGAGGTGCTTCGTGACCCCCAGCATGCCGCCCGCGATTTCTTCACCCCGCTACACGCTGCCGACGGCAGTCGCCGCGTCGTACCTGGGGCGCCCTGGCGAGGACGGCACCTGCGCTGGGACGCGCCCAAACCGGGCGGAATAACCCAGCCACCGCCACCGCCCGAGACCGATGGAAATGCCGAGCCCACCTCGGCACTGGCGGGCCGCCGAGTGCTCGACTTCACGCACGACTGGGCCGGCCCACACGCGGCCAGGCTGCTGGCCGACTTTGGTGCCGAGGTGATCAAGATCGAGTTCCCCGGACGGCTTGATGGCATGCGCGGCGCCTATCCAGAGCGCGTCAACGGGTTCCCCCGCTTTTGGCAGCTGCACCGCAACAAGCAGTCGCTCACGCTCGACCTCAAGCAGCCGGATGACCGCGCCCTCTGCCATCAGCTGGTTCGCGACACCGATGTGGTGCTGGAGAACGGTCGTCCCGGCGTCATGGCCCGGCTCGGCATGGACTACGACACGCTGCGCGGACTCAAACCCGACATCATTCTGGTATCGATGTCGGCCTTTGGGGCGACCGGCCCCTATCAGGGCTATGCCGGCTATGGCGGCACGCTGGAGGCCATCTGCGGCGCCCAGTCGCTCACCGCGTATGCCGAGGGCGAGACACCGTTCCGGGTTCGCGAAATGGACGTGATCAACGGGATCTTTGGCGCCTCAGCGGTCATGAGCGCGCTGCTGCAACGTGACCAGACGGGTGAAGGTGAACACGTCGACCTGTCCGAGAACGAAACCTCGGTCTGGACGCTGGGCGCGATACTGGCCGGCCTGCCCGACACCGACACCCAGCCTGCCGCACTCGGCAACCGGCATCCGCACCACGCGCCCCAGGGCTGTTATCCCTGTGAGGGCGACGATCGATGGCTGACCCTGTGCATTCGTGATGATGCGGAATGGGCCCGTCTGGCGACCAAGATCGGTCCGACTGCACAGCGGCCGGCGTGGGCCACTGTCGCCGGCCGACGCGCCGACCACGATGCCATCGATGCCGTCATCACCGACTGGACCCGGTCGCAGGACACCCTGGTACTGATGATGGACCTGCAATCAATCGATCTCGCTGCCGGCACCGTGATGAATGCAGCCGACCTGCACGCCAGCGCCCATCTCAAGGCCCGCGAATGGTTCCTGCCGGAGGGTCGGCTGACACTGCCGGGCTTTCCCTTCCACTTCCGTCAGGCGGGTGGCCGACTGCGCCATGGCGGTCCCGACCTGGGGGCCGACAATGCACGGTACTTCGCACGTCATCCCAAAGGTCTGCAGGCACAGCCCGACCTGTCGCCGGCACACCTCGGCACGGCCTACGTCTAGTCAGACGCCGATCAATTCCCAGGGCTTCGGCACCGACCTGTCGTATGCTGGCGCACCCCGACATCGCCGCCACCCATGCGTCTCAACAAGTTTGTCAGTGAGTCCGGCATCTGCTCGCGGCGGGTGGCCGATACCTGGATCACCGCCGGGCGGGTCACCGTCAATGGCGTCGTTGCCGGGCTCGGCACCCAGGTCGAAGCCGGCGACCAGGTCTGTGTCGATGGCAAGCCGGTCGGACCGAGCCGCAAGAACGTCTACATCGCGCTGAACAAGCCGGTGGGTATCACCTGTACCACCGAACGACACGTCAGCGGCAACATCGTCGACTTCATCAATCACCGGGAACGCATCTTCCCCATCGGCCGGCTCGACAAGGATTCCGAAGGCCTGATCCTGCTCACCAACAATGGCGATATCGTCAACCAGATCCTGCGTGCCGAGAACCGCCACGAGAAGGAATACATCGTCACCGTCGACCGGCCGATCACCGCAGCCTTCATCTCAGGGATGGCGGGCGGGGTCGCCATTCTCGATACCGTGACCCAGCCCTGCCGGGTAACCCGACTGGACCGCAACGTATTTCGCATCGTGCTCACCCAGGGGCTGAACCGTCAGATCCGCCGCATGTGCGAAGTCTTCGGCTACACCGTGCGGCGATTGCAGCGGGTGCGAATCGTCAATATTCGCCTCGACGGCCTGCGAGCTGGCCAATGGCGGGATCTGACCGAAAACGAGCTGAGGGTACTACTGGGTGCGCCGGACGACGCGGCGCCGATGCGACGGATCGGCGAGCAGCGCAAGGTCCTGAAGTTGCAGAAGGCGACTGCTCCGTCCGCGCCAACTGTCGCAACCCCGGAGCCGACAGGCCCCTGGGGAACGCCACGGCCGAAGCGTTGAAGATCGATACAAGCCGTGATCGCCTGTCCTCGAGTGCGACTCATCGGTAACATGCGAGCCCATGTCGCCTACCCCGCTCCATGATCCGCGCACCGATACCGGTGGCGGGCTGTTGTTCGTCGTGCTGTGGAGCAGCGGGTACATCGCCGTCGACTTTGCGCTGACGGGGGGCGGTGCCTTCACCCTCGCGGTGCTGCGATTCTTTGGCGCGGGACTGATCATCGGCCTGTGGCTGGCCCTGCGGCCCGCCGCACCCGCTCACCGGCGGGCACTGCTGCATGCGGCGATTGCCGGCGTGCTGCTGCAGGGCGGCTTCTTCGGCTTCACGTATGCGGGCATGCAAACCGGAGTGCCAGCCGCCGCGGCCGGGCTGATCGCCGGGCTGATGCCCCTGGTCACCGCACTCGGTGCCGCCCTGCTGCTGGGCGAGCGGCTCACCCGCTGGACCCTGCCCGGCCTGGCGCTGGGTCTGGCCGGTGTGTTGCTGGTGATCGGCCCGCAACTGACGGCGCCGGGGAGCCTGCTCGGCTACACCCTGATGGCTTGCGCGTTGTTGTCACTCAGCGGCGGTACGCTCTACCAGAAGCGGCACAACACTGCGATGGACGCCCGTCTGTCACTGCTGATGCAATTGCTGGCGTCGGGCGCGGTGCTGCTGCCGATTGCGCTGTGGGTCGAAGATCTACGCTACACGCCCGGCGTGGCCGCCGTGGGTGGCCTGTTGTGGATCATCCTGGTGAACGCCTGCGCCGGACTGCTGCTGTACCTGTGGCTGTTACGCCGCGGTGCCGCGGCACGGGTAGCCGGCGTGTTCTATCTGGTGCCGCCGGTCACCGCCGTGATGGCCGCGTTGGTGCTGGGAAATGATTTCGGCTGGCGCGAAACGGCCGGGTTCGGGTTGGCCGCCGCCGGGGTCTGGGTCGGCCTGCGACACTGAGACCCGAGCGCGCCGCGATGCGATACTGCGGCCCCGCCCGCAACCGGCTGCACGCTTCATGATCACCCTGTACGGCATCAAGAACTGCGACACTGTCAAACGCGCTCGCCAAGCATTGACCGATGCCGGCATCGACTTCCGATTTCACGATTTCAAAATCGATGGCCTGCCGGTCGCGCTGGCGCACCGCTGGGTCGCGCAGCTGGGCGTCGATACCGTGGTCAATCGCCAAGGCACTACCTGGCGCAAGCTTGATGAGGCCACCCGCAACCAGCTGACCGCCGACACCGCACCCGCCCTGCTGAACCGAGAACCCGCGCTGGTGAAGCGACCGGTGATCGATGCTGGAGGACAGCTCAGCGTTGGTTTCGCGCGCAAGGACGAAGCGGCGATTCTCGCCAGGCTCAGCACCTAGCTGGGGCACGTTCTCAGCGACGGCGCATCAGGGCGCCGATCAACATTCTTATCGAAACCAATTGGCTTTTCAGGTAACCACTGACCTTGGGCAGATCGTCGTTGATATCGGCCACCCGCCTGTTGTAGAACATATGCAGGCTGGGCTTCGGCACCTGCATCGGGTCGCGTAGATTGGCGGTCGGCACGAACACAAATTTCGGTAGCGGCCCCAGGTGCATGAACTCCACCGCCGGCTTTCCACACTCGCTGCACGTCCCGCGCTGCACCGCCGGTGGTGGCCGCAAGGTCTGGTAGTGCACGGTCCCTGGCGAGGGCATCGTCACGTCCCGCCCGCGAAAGACGGTGATGTCGGCATACGGCGCCTTGTTGAAGGCCTGGCACAGGGTGCAATGACAGAAAAGCCGCATCAAGGGCGTGCCTTCGACACGGAATCGGGTGCCATCACAACCACAGCCGGCATTGAATTCGTCAGCAGCTTGCATCGGTACGCACTCCGGGACGTGGACGTCCAATGGGCGGGTCAAAGGGATCCATCTTCGGGAATCATCATCACGTCGCCGTTCCCGCCACGTCGGCAGGCTGACGCGACCGAAGCCAGAAGTACACCGCTACGTAGCCGTCGTACCCGGCACAGACTGCGCCGTAGGCCAGCGGCACGAGGGTCACCGGGCGGCCACCGAAGGCATCAATGCCGAGATGGGCATGCAGCTCGTGCGCGAAGTCCCATCCCCCATGCAGGCCGTAGCCGACCACCAGCATCAGTGGAAAGCGCATACCCAACAGGCCCAGCAGCGAGAACCCGATGACAGCCGACATCTCCAATGGCCAGGCACCGTCAAGACCGAAGTGGCGCGTGAAGACCAAGTACAGCCCGGCAATCGGTATCAGCAGCACCCCGTACACCGGCGCTTCCAGACGCGGCGGCAGGAACTTCCGGGTGAGGACGAGTGAGCCCATGGCGGCCATCAGGCCAAGGCTGAAGTACACCAGCAGAATGATCGAAAGCGTCATTGGGCAACCCCATCTGGGCCGGCCTGCTGCACGGCATCGAAGTATCGCAGTGCCGCCTCGGCGATCGGCGCCCCCCATTCCTGAACGAAATGCCCAGCCTCGTCGATCACCATCATCGGACCGGCGCCGCGGATATCCGCATGCAGCTTCTCCATCACCGGCCGCCCCAGCACGGGATCGGCAGCCCCCAAGGCCATGAAGCAGGCGCCCTGCCAGTCATGGCGGAAGAAGTCGCGCGCCGTCCTCGAGATCGCCACACCTGGCATCGCCGGATCGGTCATCACCAGTTCCGGGAAACGACGCACGCCAGCCTTGAAGGTGATATCGGGGAACGGCGCGCCATACGCGTCCGCTTCGGCATCCGAGAGGACCGGCGTCGATCGCTTCATCAGCGCGGCCACATCGAGATCCGGTCGGCTGGCGACATAGGCCCGCCAGTCTACAAACCCGGGACCCGGGGCCTTGCCAACGGCCAGGGTAGTGTTCATCACGATCAGGCGGGAAAAGCGGTCGGGATATTCATGCGGCAGCGTCAGGCCGAGCAAGCCGCCCCAGTCCTGGCAGACCAGGGTGATGTTGCGCAGGTCAAGACGCTCGATGAAGGCCCTGAGGTAGTCGCGATGGAAGTCGAAGGTGTAGGTCGCATCATCTACCGGCTTGTCGGAACGACCGAAGCCGAGGAGGTCCGGCGCCACCACGCGCGCGCCCGCATCCAGAAACACCGGGATCATCTTCCGGTACAGATAACTCCAGGTGGGCTCGCCGTGCAGACATAAAAAGGTGTGCTCCGCGGTGCGCGGACCTTCATCCACATAATGCCCACGCAAGCCCGGATAGCCCGGCAGGTCATCGAGATACTGCGGCGTGTAGGGAAAGTCCGGCAGGTTCGCGAATGCGGCGTCCGGCGTGCGGACACTGGCGATGGTCATGGATGATCTTCCAACGATGAACGGAACTGCTTGTTAGCACACTGGCGGGTGTAACCGACATTCCCACCGACGATCACCTGGATCATCGGGGCGCAACCTCGCGGCGCAGCTTGACCATCTCCGGACCGGCCTCACCGAGTCTGCCGCGACGATAAATGACGAAGCCAAGGCCCTGATACAACGCCAATGCCGGATGGTTGCCGGCGCCGCAGATGACCGAAAACACGGCGCCGCCACCGCGCTGCACCGATTCGCCGACCAGGGCCGCGGCGACCCCCTGGCGTTGATGGGCCGCCGCCACGGCCAGGGCCACGATACTCAGTTGGCCCGGCTCGTTATCAGGGCCGATGCAGATCACCCCGATCAGTGCCCCATCGACTATGGCGCCGAGAAAGTACTGGGCGCCCTCGGCAACCGATTGCACCGTGGGAAATGTCGGCGGCGCCGGATCGCCCGGTAACAGCGCCTGTTCCTGGACGTTACCGCTGGCCAGTATCGGATGAATCGACCCGGCGACTTCGGGGTCGCGATGATCAATCGGCTCGATGGTCATCCGCCGGCACCATCATGCGCATGAGTACCGCCACCCCCAGACCCCAGGCGCCGTTGAGCAACAGGGCGCCGATGATGATGCGGGGGTCCCATCCCCCGGCCATGCCCAGCCCCTTCAGCGGAAACACCACGAACAGGGCCACCGCACTGGGCGCCAGTGCACCGATGATGACCGCGCGCCGCCAAAAGCGTGTGCCGATCGGCGGCGTCAGCCAGCGCCAGATGGCGACACCCCACACGCCCCCCCAGAACGCCAGCGACAACACCGCTGGCAAGCCAAGGGGCTCGGTCGGCGTCATCACGAAGGCCGGACGCGGCGATGCCCCCACTGCAAACAACAGGGCCAACAAGCCCTGATGAAACAACAAGGTGGCGAAGTATCCGGCGATGAAGGCTTTGAGATAGATCATGGCAGAGTCACTCAGGTTGTCTTGTTGCGAGCCGCCCGAACCGCATTGTTCAAAATGATGCCGGTGGCGATGGTGGCGCCCACCACCGCCGCATAAAACGCGCCATAGGACAGCAGATTGGGCCAGTCGCCCACCGGCTGCAGGCCGCGTTCCGGCGCGTAGACGGCGGCGACATAGCCCACCAGGTTGCCCCACAGCATGACGATGGCGCCGTAGTACACCCACTTGGCCTGCGTCACGCTGAAATGGAGTCGTGGGCTCAGCGCCACCATCAACATCACGTACATGGCGTTCATGATCGGCCCGGTGTGGGCGTTGCGCAGCAGCTCCTTCTGATCAGGCACCGCAATCTCGAAGCGCGGCAGCGGCAGGATGTGAAACACGTTGTCCGCAAGCGCGATCAACCAGGCAAAGCCGCCGAAGAAGCCCATGAACATCATGATGAAACAGTGGACCAACAGCCGGCCACTGATGCGATTTGAAAAGCCTTGTCCTGCGACAACCCAGGGTTCCTGGTACATCGTGCGCTCCTGATCATGACGGCGGGCACGGCAGGCCTGTATGAATCATCTCCCCTGCGCCTGACCGCGCCCCACCGATTATTTGTTGACGCTTGCCGGGGGGCGACGCGAAGTCTGACAGCCTCGACAGGCATTCACCACGGGGCCACCGTCTTCAGTTGCGATCGGACGGATGATCGAAGGCGTCGAGAATGGGACAAGAGCCACGATCGCCCGCGGCGCATTGCAACGCGAGCCGCTGCAGCGCATTTCGCGCCGCCTGCAGGGCCTCGATCCGCGCATCCAATGCGGCGATTCGGACATCGGCCATGTCGCGGACCCGGCGTCGGTCCTGGCTGGCATCCAGCGCCAGCAGCGTCCTGATCTCGTCCAGACTGAACCCTGCGCGCTGCGCATGTCTGATGAAGCGCAAGCGGCGCAGGTCGGTCTCGCCATAACGGCGGGAGCCGGCCCCCTTCGGCGGAATCGGCAGCAACATCTTGCGCTGATAGAAGCGGATGGTTTCCACGCCCACGGTAGCCGCCGCGGCCAACCCGCCGATGGTGTACCCGTTGCGGACTTGACTCCGTACCATGGTACGGACCTTAGAGTGACTGATCCGAAAGCTCAAGGAGACTTCCAATGACCCTCAAATCCGCCGACCTGTACCGAATGGTGATGCCGAAACACCAGTGCCCACATGGCCTAAAGGCGCTTCATCTGTTGCGGCAGGCGGGCTATGGGGTGAATGACCATCACTTGACCTCACGCGAGCAGACCGAAGCCTTCAAGGCCGAACATGGGGTGACGACCACGCCGCAGGTGTTCATCGACGGCCGACGCATCGGCGGCACCGACGACCTGCGCCGCCTGCTGGGGAAGCCGGTGCGCCGGCCCGATGCGCCCAGCTATCGCCCGATCATCGCCCTGTTCAGCCTCACCGCGTTGATGGCTCTGGCCGCCAGCACTTCGGCTTTCGGCGCCCCGTTCACGGTGCAGACGGCAGAGTGGTTCGTTGCTTTTTCCATGGTGGTGCTGGCCCTGCTCAAGTTGCAGAACGTGGAAACCTTTTCTTCCATGTTTCTCAACTATGACCTGCTGGCGAAGCGCTGGGTGCCCTACAGCTATCTCTATCCGGTGGCCGAGGGCGGCGCCGGCGTATTGATGGTGGCGGGCGCACTTAACTGGCTTTCAGTCCCGGTTGCATTGTTCATCGGCTGCGTCGGTGCGATCTCGGTGGTCAAGGCGGTCTATGTGGACCGGCGGGAACTCAAGTGCGCCTGTGTCGGCGGCAACAGCAACGTGCCACTGGGATTCGTCTCGCTCACCGAGAACCTGATGATGATCGCGATGGCCCTGTGGATGGCGCTAGACCATTAGGCCCCAGCGCCTTCCATCGGGTGGTGCGCCGTTCCCCTACCCGCCCAGAATCTCCGCGACTGCCGGCGAGGCATAGAAATCCGCCAGCTGCCGGCGAATGGTGGGCTCCAGCATCTTCTTCTTCGCCAGCAGCTTGATGACGGGCGGTGCGAAACGCATGCCTTCGTCGATCATCATGTCGGGCGTGATGCCGAGATCGTCCAGCAGGGTTGTCAGCGTTTCGCCGCCATACTGGCTATAGAAGCTGTCGATGCCGGCATCCAGCAGGGCGACGAAGTACTTGCTCTTGCGCAGGTCGCCCCAGTAGGCGTAGCCGAGCACGAAGAACTCTTCCAGATCGAGCTGGCGGATCTCGCGCTTGAAGTGGCCGACCGGTGCGTGCTTGAGGCCCTGCCAGATCTCCAGCGCCATGCCACGCAGCGTTCGGTTGTCGAGTCGCTTGATCAGGAGTTCGGCGCTCTGATGGGCGGTGGCTTCCACGGTGCGACTGATGTATCTGCGCAGGCCCTGCTCGACCGACTGCTCCAGATCCGGGCGGGCGCGGCTGAGCACACTCTTGCCCAGTTTCATCATCGAGCTCGCGCCGGGGATGCGCTGGGCGGCTTCGCTCTGGGTGGCGACATAGTCGCGGATGCCGTTATAGAGCAGGTCGGAGGCGAAGGCGGTGAAGATGGGGGTGCTGGCGATGCCCCGCACCAGGTCGCCGCGCAGGCTTTCCAGTTCCAGGCTTTTGTCGAGCATGTCGATAAAGTGGGCCTCCGGCAACACGTCGACCACTTTGGT
Source organism: Flagellatimonas centrodinii (assembly GCF_016918765.2). GTDB lineage: Bacteria > Pseudomonadota > Gammaproteobacteria > Nevskiales > Nevskiaceae > Polycyclovorans > Polycyclovorans centrodinii. The sequence continues at coordinate 2,903,131 of NZ_CP092104.1, read as the reverse complement.
CTTGTCATGCGCGGGACTGGCATAGAGCGCGTTGGCGACGTTGCTGACCAGCTCGGGGATGCCGCCCTTGAGGTCCAGGTCCACGGCATAGCGCTTGGCCACGCCACGCACCTGGGCGGCGCTCACGGCTTCTTTCAGCTTCAGCTTGGCGGCGTCCGCCAGGATCCGGTCCAGCTCGGCACGCATCCAGGCCTCAAGCGCCGCATCGTCCGTGAGCCGGTCTTGCCACCACGCCACATGCGCATCCAGCAGCGCCTGGGCCCTGGAGCCGGCGCCGCTTGCGACGGACGTGGCTTTGGCTTTCGGGGACGGGGCTTTCCGGGTGGTCGTGGTGGCTACGGGTTTCGGCTTGGCGGCGGGCATGTCGGTTCTCTTCCTTTATTTGACAGCTTTTGGCTTGAACGCGCGGTGGAAGCCGGTGTAGGGCTTCGAGCGATCATGGTCCTGCAGGGGGAAAGCCTTGGGGTTGAGGCCGGACCCGCCGTCGATCTTGACACAGGTTCCGGTGATGAAGGCGGCCCCCGGTGACAGCAGAAAGACGATGGCGGCGCTCACTTCAGCTTCTTCCGCCATGCGCTTGAGCGGGGCGATGCCGCTGAGCTTGGGGATGACCTCCTTGGCGAAGCTGGGATCGTAGTGGTCCATGCCGGAGCTGGCGACGTAGCCCGGCGCCACGGCGTTGACACGTACCCCGGCCACGCCCCATTCGATGGCGGCGGTCTCGGTGAAATTGAGCATGCCGGCGCGGGCCGCACCGGAGTGCCCCATGCCTGGCATGCCGCCCCACATGTCGGCCAGCATGTTGACGATGGCACCGCCGTTCTTCTTGAAGTGCTGGGTGTAGCACTCGCGCGCCATCAGGAAGCCGCCAGTGAGGTTGTTGGCCACCACCGCTTCCCAGCCCTTCTTGCCGATCATTTCCAGTGGCATCGGGTACTGGCCGCCGGCGTTGTTGACCAGGCCGTGAATGGCGCCGTGGTCGGCGAGCATCTGCTTCACCGCCGCTTTCACCGCGTCCTCGTCGCGGATATCGAAGCTGTAGTGCGCGGCCTTGCCGCCATCCTCGACAATCTCGGCGACCGTCGCCTCCAGCTTCTCCACCTTGCGACCGGTGATGAGCACGGTGGCGCCGAGGGCGGCCAGCTCGTGGGCGACACAGCGACCGATGCCGGACCCCCCACCGGTGATGACGATGACCCGGCCGTCGAACAGGCCGGGGGCAAATACGCTCTGGTAAGCCATGTTGTTTCCTTCAGAAATGACAAAGGCCGGTTGCCCGGCCTTTGTATCAAACGTAGTTACCGCTGAGCCATTACAGCTTGCTCTGCAGCTCCGGCAACACCGTGAACAGGTCGCCCACCAGGCCGATGTCGGCCACCTCGAAGATGGGGGCTTCCTCATCCTTGTTGATGGCGACGATGGTCTTGGCATCCTTGATGCCGGCAAGATGCTGAATGGCGCCGGAGATGCCGCAGGCGATGTACAGCTCGGGCGCGATGATCTTGCCGGTCTGCCCCACCTGCATGTCGTTGGGCACGTAGCCGGAGTCGACCGCGGCACGCGAGGCACCGACACCAGCGCCGATCTTGTCGGCGAAGTCGAAGATCACCTTGAAGTTCTCCGACGATCCCAGGGCACGACCACCGGACACCACGCGGCCGGCACTCTGCAGGTCGGGGCGCTCGGACTTCTGCGCTGCCAGGCCCTTGAAGCGAGTGTGGCTGGGCAACGTGGCATTGATGCTCACGGCTTCGACGGCAGCGTTGCCATCGGCGGCAACCGCGTTGAACGAGGCCAGCCGCACGGTCGCGACGAGAGTGCCGGCCGGCGCTTCGACGGTGGTGATGGCGTTGCCGGCGTAGATCGGCCGGTCAAAGCTGGTGGCACTGTGCACCGCCATGACGTCGGAAATCTGCGGCACGCCCAGCAGCGCGGCGACGCGCGGGGCGAGGTCCTTGCCGTAGGTGTTGCCGGACACCAGCACATGGCTGTAACCGCCCTTCGCCACTTCCACGATCTGCGGCGCCAGGAGGGCGGCCACCGGGTTGCCGTTGGCCGCATTGTCGGCCACCAGCACCTTGCTCACGCCCGCCAGCTTGGCAGCCTGCTCGGCCACGGCCTTGCCATCGGTCGACAACACCAGCACGTCGACTTCACCGCCGATCTGCTGGGCAGCGGACATCGTCTTCGCCACACCGGCGTTGAGCTTGCCGTCTGCATGGTCGGCCACTACCAGAATCTTGCTCATCTGTTGACTCCTTGATGCGCGGGCGCCGCAGCCAGCCGGCCGCGCCCCGCACGAAAATACGATTTAGACCAGGCCCTTTTCTTTGAGCATGGTGGCGAGTTCGTCGACGGTCTTGACCATGACGCCCTTCGAGCGGGTCGGCGGTGGCGCGGTCTTGGTGACGGTGACGGCAGCGGCGGCTTCAACGCCAAGGTCGGCGAAGCTGGTCGCTTCGATCTGCACGCGCTTGGCCTTCATGATGTCCGGCAGCTTGAGGTAGCGCGGCTCGTTGAGACGCAGGTCAGTGGTGATCACTGCCGGCAGGTCCACTTCGAGCGTTTCGAGGCCGGCATCCACTTCGCGGGTCACAGTGGCCTTGCCGTCGGCGATTTCCACCTTGGAGGCAAACGTTGCTTGCGGTGCGTCGAGCAGCGCGGCAGTCATCTGCCCGGTCTGGTTGGCATCGTCATCGATGGCCTGCTTGCCGCAGAACAGCACCTGCGCTTCTTCCTTCTTGAACACGGCAGCCAGGGCACGCGCGGCGGTCAACGGCTGGATGTCACCGTCTTCCTTGACGTGGATGGCGCGGGTAGCGCCAAACGCCAGCGCAGTGCGCAAGGTTTCTTCGTTCTTCTGCCCGCCGATGGTCACGGCAATGATTTCGCTGACCACGCCCTTTTCCTTCAAGCGTACCGCCTCTTCCATGGCGATTTCATCGAACGGGTTCATTGAATGCTTGACGCCATCGGTGACCACGCCCGAACCATCGGGCTTGACCTGGATGCGGACGTTGTAGTCCACGGCGCGCTTGACGCTAACGAGTGCTTTCATGGGCCTCTCTACTGGATCAAAAGTGGGTCATTCTTGGAGGGAAAAGCCGGACTTACATGCCGGCATAGTTGGGACCACCGCCGCCTTCCGGCGCCACCCAGGTGATGTTCTGGGCAGGGTCCTTGATGTCGCAGGTCTTGCAGTGCACGCAGTTCTGCGCGTTGATCTGGAAGCGCTGCTCGCTGCCCTCGCCCACGACCTCGTAGACACCGGCCGGGCAGTAACGCTGCGCCGGCTCGGCATACATCGGCAGGTTGTTGGCGATGGGAATGCTGGGGTCGGTCAGCTGCAGGTGAACCGGCTGATCTTCCTCATGGTTGGTCGACGACAGAAACACCGAGGACAACTTGTCAAAGCTGAGCTTTCCGTCCGGCTTCGGATAGTCGATCCGCGGGGCGTCACTGGCCGGGGCCAGGGTGGCGTAGTCCGGCGTGCGGTCGTGGAGGGTCCACGGCGCCTTACCGTTGAAGATGTTCTGGTCGATGAAATTGATGGCACCACCAAGCACCGCACCAAACTTGTGAATTGCCGGACCGAAGTTGCGGCTGCGATACAGCTCGTCCCACAGCCAGCTGGACTTGAACGCCTCGGGATAGGCCTGCAATGCATCCCCGCCTTCGGCGCCCTTGAGCAGCGCATCGGCATAGGCTTCGCCGGCGAGCATGCCGCTCTTCAACGCGGTGTGGCTGCCTTTGATCTTGGAGAAATTCATGGTGCCCAGGTCGCAGCCAATCAGAGCGCCGCCCGGAAACACCATCTTCGGCAGTGAATTGAAACCGCCCTTGCTGATGGCGCGGGCCCCGTAGCTGAGGCGCTTGCCGCCCTCCAGATGCTTGGCCAGCACCGGGTGGTGCTTGAGCCGCTGGAATTCGTCGAACGGCGACAACCAGGGGTTCTCGTAGGAAAGATCGACAATCAACCCGACATACACCTGCTGCTTGTCGGCATGGTAGAGAAACCAGCCGCCCGGGTTGTTGTCGTCCAGCGGCCAGCCGGCGCCGTGTACCACCAGGCCTTCCTGATGCTTGTCGGCCGGGATCTCCCAGACTTCCTTGATGCCAATGCCGTAATGCTGCGGATCAGCCTCGTCATCGAGCTTGTACTGTTTAATCAGCCGCTTGCCGAGATGACCGCGGCAGCCTTCAGCAAACAGGGTGTACTTAGCGCGCAACTCGATGCCGGGCGCGAAATCACCCTTCTGTTCGCCATCACGGGTGATGCCCATATCGCCAACCTGAATGCCGCGCACCACGCCGTTTTCGTCAATCAGCGTTTCCTGCGCGGCAAACCCGGGGTAAATCTCGACGCCCAGGGCTTCGGCCTGCTCACCGAGCCAGCGACACAACGCGCCCAGCGAAATGACGTAGTTGCCGTGGTTGTGCATGGTCTTGGGGACCATCCAGTTGGGCATCTTGATGGCACTGGTGGGCGAGCGCAGCAGATGCATCTCATCACCGGTGACCGCGGCCTTGAGCGGCGCGCCCTTGTCCTTCCAGTCGGGGAACAGTTCATTCAGCGCGCGAGGCTCGAAAACGGCGCCGGAAAGGATGTGGGCCCCCACTTCCGAACCCTTTTCGACGAGACAGACACCCAGTTCCTGACCGGCTTCTGCAGCCTTCTGCTTGAGACGAATCGCCGCCGCCAGGCCGGCCGGGCCGGCGCCAACGACGACCACGTCGTATTCCATCACGTCACGTTCGATGCTCATGGTTCTGGGGATAACCTCGAATCAGGCAGGGGTGGGCTGGGTGCAAGCCCTCTATTGTAAGGGGTCTGAGGCCGCAGCCTCAAAGTGTCACGCGCCAGACCGTGCTGTCTGCGCGGTCGCCCGATGCCGTGAGCGGGCCTCGAGAATCCGTTCCAGGGCCATCTCGCGCAGCCCTTTGACCGCCTCGGGACCTTCGGCCGACAGCCCCAACTGGCGTACCCGACCGTCCCCGAGGCTGTAGACCCAGCCGTGCACCGACAGCTGCTGGCCACGCGCCCAGGCATCCTGCACCACCGCCGAATGGCTGACGTTGATGGCCTGCTCCAGCACATTGAGTTCCACCAACAGCGACGCGCGATGCCGAGCATCGGGCTCGGCTTCCAGCAACGGCTTGTAACGTGAGGCGACATCACGGATGTGCCCCAGCCAGTAATCGGCGACCCCCTGGCTGCGCCGACCTTCCAGCGCCATCTGCACGCCGGCACAGCCGTAATGGCCGACCACCATGATGTGCTTGATCTTGAGTGCGTCGACCGCGAACTGGATCACTGACTGGCAGTTGACATCCGAATGCGGCACCACGTTGGCGACATTGCGATGCACGAACAGCTCGCCCGGTGCCATGCCGACAATCTCGTTGGCAGGGACCCGTGAATCTGAGCAGCCGATCCACAAGTACTCCGGTGCCTGCTGTCGCTGCAGCCGCTTGAAGAACTCGGGGTCGCGGGCAACGGTGGCGTCGGCCCAGCGGGCATTGTTGTCGATCAGCGGTTGTAGGTCGTTCATGAGCTCATGGGCGCAAGGCTACGGCACAGGATTTTCCCCGCAGAGGCCGCTGGCGGCAACCGCGGACACCCTATTTCAGGACTGATGTAGCGATCGGCACCGGATATTCGAGCAACATCTGCGCAAACGCCTTGCCTTGCGGGTCGGTGCGTAGCGAAGCCGCACCGCCTCCACCCAGGGCATGGGGCAGCAGAAAATTGAAACTGTGCGTGCCGGGCAGGGCCCACCGCTGGACAGCGGCATTGGCGCCATCGCGTAGGACGTGGGCAAACCAACCGGCCACTGCCCTGGGCGTCAGCGCCGCTGCCAGGTACGGCAGATACGCCGGGTCACGCGCGATGACGCCAATATTGGCGTGGTCCCCCTTGTCCCCGGAACGTGCCAGGGCCAGGCGGATCAGCGGCACCGTGGTGTCGGTATCCACTGCAGGCGCCTGCACGGGTTCGGGCCCTGCGCCTTGCCAGCCGCCGGCTGTCGGCAGCGTCACCGGCCGTCGGCTCGCCCCCACGACAATCTCAACCGGGACACTCGATTTCGGCACCAGGGTGGAAAACAGGCGCGGCACCATGCTCGGCTCGGGGCGCCCACCGCTGAAGTAGCCGGTGAACCCCGGCGCCATGGCGGTCGCCGCCTGTGCAATTTCGCGGGAAAACAGCTTCAGCGCCCTGGGATTGGGATGCTGCACGGCAATCTTGACCACCACCTCACGGGTCGCCACCGCTGCCGGCCGCGCGTGGGGGCCGTAGCTTTCTTCAGCGCCGATGCAGTGGATGTCGACGCCGGTGAAATCAGCCAGCCCCGTAGCCAGCAGCTGGCGCCGGACCTTCTCGACCACCGCGCTGGCGCTGGCACGGCCCTTTCGCGCCGCATCGATCCCCCCGATCATGAACATCGCGACACAGCGCAGCCCGGCGGGATAGGTGGCGCTCACCTTGTACTGATGGGTGGGGGCTTGACCTTTCACCCCGGACACCGACACCCGATCATCGCCGAGGTCAGAAAGCGTTACGGCAGTAAAATCGCAGGTGACGTCGGGCAGCAGGTAGGCGCGCGGGTCGCCAATCTCATAGAGCATCTGCTCGCCCACAGTATGCGCAGTCACCCGCCCCCCGGTGCCCTCGGGCTTGGTAACGATGAAGCCCCCGTCAGCGGCACATTCGGCAATCGGGAAGCCCATGTCGGCATAGCCCGCGGATACGCTTTCCCAATCTGTGAAGTTGCCACCGGTGCACTGCGCGCCACACTCGAGAATGTGGCCGGCCAGACTGCCAGAGGCGAGTCGGTCGTAGTCGTCCGGGGCCCAGTCGAAATGCGCCATCAGCGGCCCCAGCACAACCGCGGAATCGACACAGCGGCCGGTAATCACGACATCAGCGCCGGCACGCAGCGCCTCGGCGATGGGGATGGCGCCGAGGTATGCATTCATCGACACCAGCGTGGCGGGCAGCGGCTGCGCGGGATCATCGAGATGAACCGCATCAGTAAACTCCCGCTTCCGCGCCAGCAGATCATCGCCCAACACCACACCGACCGTTAGCGGGATCCCCGCCTTCTCGGCCACCGCTTCCAGCGCCGCCTTGCAGGCTAGCGGATTCACGCCGCCGGCATTGGCGACCACGCGGATGCCGCGACGGTGGATTTCCGGCAGCAAGGGCGCCATCACGTGATCGACGAAATCATTGGCAAAGCCGGCGCTGGGGTCGCGCATGCGCTTGGCGGCGAGAATCGACATGGTGATCTCGGCCAGGTAGTCGAACACCAGGACGTCGATCTCCCCCCGTGTCACCAGCTGCTCGGCGGCGCTGTTGGTATCGCCCCAGAACGCCGAGGCACAACCGATTCGCAGCGGTTTCATTGTCCAGACTCCTCCGTAACTATGGTTACCGGCAAACGCATATCGGCGCCGATATTCGCGTCAGAATGAAGCTTTGACGAGATATAATCAAGAATACGCAAGATTACCGACGTACAGGATCACAGCCGCGAACACCCCGGCCAGCAGGTCGTCGACCATGATCCCGAGTCCACCATGAACGTGGCGATCAAGCCAGCGAATCGGCCACGGCTTGACGATGTCAAAGAAGCGGAACAGGCCGAAGGCCAAGAGCAAGCCGACCACAAGTGACAGCCCCTCCGGGCGCAGTATCGGCATCAACGGCAGACAGGCGATGACATACCCAACGATCTCGTCAAAGACGATGCCGCCGTGGTCGTGAACGCCGAGCAAGCGCGCGCTCTCGCCACAGAGGTAGATCCCCGCGCCGATCAGAAACGCCAGCGCCACCACCATCTGTAACGGCGGCATGGCGATGACCGCCAGTGCAAACGGAATGCCCACCAAGGTGCCAACCGTCCCGGGCGCGCGCGGCGCCAGCCCGGCTCCAAAACCGAAGGCCAGCAGGTGGACCGGCGTGAACAGGATCAATCGAGTCGGCAGCGGCGGATTTTTCATCACTTTTCAGAAATGCTGATAGCCGCGAGGGCCGGGATCGACGGCACGGCCATCGGCGTGCAGCAGGTTGACGTCACCCTGCCCCACGCAGACGCGGCCGATGACGGTAAGCGGCAGCGACAACGCCGCCAAGGCGACCACCGCGTCGGCCACGCGCTCAGGCGGCAGGCACACACACAATTCGTAGTCGTCACCCCCCGATGTCTGCAGGGCGGTGGCCTGCCCCGCGGGGACGGCATCAAGAAAGGCCGCTGATGTCGGCAGCAAATCGACGCGAACGGCTGCCCCGGTGCCGCTGGCAGACATGACGTGGCCGAGATCGGCCAGCAGCCCGTCGGACAGGTCGATGGCAGCGCTGGCCAAACCGCGTAGCGCCAGCCCGGCCGCGACGCGCGGTTCCGGTCGGGTCAGTCGAGCACGCAACTTCGGCGGCGCGCCGGCGCCCAGTTGCAGCGCCAACGCGGCGTCACCGAGCGTGCCGGTCACGGCGATGACATCACCGACCTGCGCACCGTCGCGGCGCAGTGCCTGATCGGCGGGTAGCGTACCCAAAACCGTGACGCTGATGCTGCGCGGTCCGCGCGTGGTGTCCCCACCCGCCAGCACCACGCCATGGTGCGCCGCCATCGCAGCGAAACCGTCTGAGAAGCCCGCCAGCCAGTCGTCATCGGCCACCGGCAGGGTCAGCGCCAGCAGCGCGCTGACGGGAGCCGCGCCCATGGCGGCAAGATCAGACAAATTTACGGCGAGTGCTTTCCAGCCGACGTCGGCAGCCGCGTCAGTGGCGGCGAAATGTACGCCCTCCACCAGCGTATCGATCGACCAGCTCCAGATCTGACCGGCAGGCGGATCGAGCAGCGCGGTGTCATCGCCGATTCCCAGCAGGACTTCCGGGCGGGTACCGCCACGGGTGCCGAAGTGGGTACGGATGAGATCGAACTCGCGCATGTCAGCGCGCCGCAACCTCCGCCATCCGCTGCTCACGGGCCAGCTTGTCGAGCACGCCATTGACGAACTTGTAGCCATCTTCGGCGCCGAACATCTTGGCCAGGTTGACAGCTTCGTTGACGCACACCTTCCACGGCACTTCGGGCTTGAACATCAGCTCGTAGGCGCCGATCAGCAACACCGCATGTTCAACCGGATCGAGTTGCTGCAAGGGACGATCAAGATGCGGCGCCAGTGCCACGGTCAGCACCGGTGCGGCTTCGACGATACCGTTAAGCAACGCCTCGAAATAGGCAGGGTCGGCCCGCCCGAGACCTTCATCCTGTTCGTGAAACTGCCGAAGCAGCTGCCCGGGCGGCGCCTCGTTGAGAAGCCACTGGTAGAGGGCCTGCATGGCGAGACGCCGTGCCAGGCCGCGGCGGCTGTGCGAAGGGGTCGCCTCCGTCACAGCAGCTCCCGTGACAGGCGGAGCATCTCCAGCGCCGCGGCAGCGGCCTCATAGCCCTTGTTGTCGGCTCCCGGGCCGGCACGTTCCTCTGCCTGTTCAACGGTGTTGACGGTGAGCACACCGAAGCCGATCGGCAACTGCTCGCGCAGCTGTACCGTCATCAGGCCGCGTGCGCATTCGCCGGCCACGAAATCGAAATGCGGGGTATCGCCACGGATCACGGCGCCGACCGCGACCACGGCATCAACGTCGTCCTGTTCGGCCAACATCGAAACCGCCAACGGGATCTCGAACGCTCCCGGCACCCGATGCTCGATGATGTTGTCGGCCAGAACACCCCAGTCGAGCAGGCATTCGCGGGCACCGTCAATCAGTGCTTCGACGATTTCGGTGTTCCAGCGGGTGGCGACGATGGCGACGATAACGTCCTCCAGCTCGCCCGCATTCGGTACTTCCGGTGCTTCATATCCCGACTTTTGCATGGTGGTGCTCCCCCGCTGGATGGAACCGCTCAATCACAGGCCACGTATTCGACCACTTCCAGCCCGAAGCCGGAGATGCCCTGCATGCGCTTGGGCGCCGACAGGACGCGCATCTTACGCACTCCGAGGTCAGAGAGAATTTGCGCGCCGATGCCGTAGGTGCGCAGCACCTGCCGTTCGTCGGTATGGGGCTCTTCGGCATGCTGCTTGTGCAACGACACCACCTGCTGCACCAGTTCGCGCGCCGACTCCGGCTTGCGCAGTACCACGACCACCCCCTCGCCCTCCTCGGCGACCCGTTTCAGCGCATTGCGCAGCGGCCAACTGAAGTGATCGTGCTGGACGCCCAGGGTATCGGACAGGCTGTTGCGGATATGCACGCGCACCAACGTTGGTCGATCGGCGCTCGGGGCCCCTTTCACCATCGCGATGTGAATGGTGTTGTCGACGGTGTCCTGATAGGTCACCAGATGAAACGGTCCGAATTCGGTGTTCACCTGGGTTTCTGCCACCCGTTCCACGGTGTGCTCGTTGTCGAGCCGATAGCGGATGAGATCGGCGATGGTGCCCATCTTGATGTTGTGCTGGCGGGCGAACCGTTCGAGATCGGGCCTGCGGGCCATGGTGCCGTCTTCGTTTAGGATCTCGACAATCACCGCAGCCGGAACCCGGCCTGAAAGCCGCGCCAGGTCGCAGCCCGCCTCGGTATGGCCGGCACGGGTGAGTACACCGCCGCGCTGCGCCATCAAGGGAAAGATGTGGCCGGGCTGCACCAGATCTTCCGGACGCGCGTCTTCGCGCACGGCCGTACGCACGGTGTGCGCCCGGTCATGCGCCGAAATGCCGGTGGTCACCCCTTCGGCCGCTTCGATTGAAACCGTGAAATTGGTGGCAAATGACGTACCGTTGTCGCGCACCATGAGCGGCAACCGCAGGTCGCGGCACTTTTCCTGGGTCAGCGTCAGGCAGATCAGGCCCCGGCCAAAACGGGCCATGAAGTTGATGTCTTCAGCGCGCACGCAATCGGCGGCCATGACCAGGTCGCCTTCGTTCTCGCGGTCTTCGTCGTCCATGAGGATGACCATGCGGCCGGCGCGGATCTCCTCGATCAGCGTCTCGGAACTGGCGACGACGGTCGGTTCGGCGGACGGCGGGGTCGGAGCATTCATGTCGTTTCTCGTGCAGTGAGCAACCGTTCCAGGTAGCGCGCGATCAGGTCCACTTCCAGGTTGACGGGGTCGCCGACCGCGCGCCGCCCCAGGGTGGTGTGCGTCCAGGTTTGCGGAATGATGTTAACGCCGAAGCGGCAGCCGTCGACATCGTTGACCGTGAGGCTGATGCCGTCGATGGTGATCGAGCCCTTGCGAGCGATGTAGTGTGCCAACGCCGGCGGCGCCTCGAAACGCAGCCGCCAGGAGCGCGCGTCTTCCTGCAGGTCGACCAAGGTGCCGACACCGTCGACATGGCCGGACACCATGTGTCCCCCCAGCGGTTTGGCGGGCGTCAATGCGCGCTCCAGGTTGACCGGATCGCCCGATTGCCACTGCCGCGCCGTAGTGGCATCCAGGGTTTCCGATGACAGGTCGGCGACAAAGGCATCGCCGTCGAAGGCGGTCGCGGTCAGACAGACGCCATTGACGGCAATACTGTCACCCAACTGGCTGCCTTCCAGGTAGCCGGGCGCGGCAATGGTCATACGGACGTCGCCGCCGACCTGTTCGATGCGGCGTATGGCCCCGAGGCATTCGATGATTCCGGTGAACATAAGTCCTCAGATGAATTGCGCCGTGAGTCGCAGATCTGCGCCCACGGTACGAGTATCGGTCCAGCGCAGGGCGGGTGCATCCGCCAGTCCGGTGAGTCCGGGCAAGTTGGCCATGCCAAGGGCAGCGTCGCCCAGCAGTCGTGGCGCCAGATAGACCACCAGTTCATCCGGCAGTCGACTGTCGATCAGCGCGCCGGCCAGCCGCGACCCCGCCTCGACCAGCACCGCATTGACCTCGGCAGCGGCGAGCACTGCCAGCGCCTGATCCAGCCGCAGTCGTCCGTCGGCACGGGTCGCCACCGTCAACCGATGCACGCCGGAAGGCGCCGCACCGGGCTCGGCGGTCAGCCAGAAGCGGCGGGCGCCATCATCGGCCCACACGCGTGCGCCTGCCGGCACCTCGGCGCGGGCATCCAGCACAATGCGATCCGGCGGCGCTACACCATCGGGCGCGGGGCGTAGGGTGAGCTGCGGATCGTCGGCCAGCACGGTGGCTGCTGCCACCATCACGGCCCCGGCCTCGGCGCGCTGCCGATGAACATCGGCCCGCGCGGCCTCCCCGCTGATCCATTGCGATTCGCCACTGGCCATGGCGGTGCGGCCGTCGAGGCTGGCTGCCAGCTTCAGCGTGACCCAGGGCCGACCGCGTTGCATGCGGCTGAAGAAACCACGGTTGAGGGCTGCTGCGGGCCCGGCCAGACAGCCGATGTCCACCGTCATGCCGGCCGCCCGCAGCGCGGCAATACCGCGCCCAGCGACCTGCGGGTTGGGGTCTTCGACTGCCACCACCACCCGCTGGACGCCGGCCGCGATCAGGGCGTCGGCGCAGGGTGGCGTGCGGCCATGGTGGCTGCAGGGTTCGAGGGTGACGTAGGCGGTGGCGCCGCGTGCAGCCTCAGCCGCCGCCGCAAGGGCATGTACTTCGGCATGGGGTTCGCCGGCCCGTCGATGATAGCCCTCCCCGATGTTGCGCCCTGCGCGCACCAACACGCAGCCGACACGGGGATTCGGTCGCGTGGTGAGGCGGCCCCGGGCTGCCAGCTGCAGGGCATGCGCCATCCAGCGGGCATCCTCGCCGGGGGATGCCGCGGCGTCGGTCACCGGGTCGGGCCCGGGTCGATCAGCGGCAGCTGGCTGCGGCGCTGCTCGGCGCTGGGAAGGGTCTGCAGACGCTCGATCTCCTCGCGGAAGGCGTTGACGTCTTCAAACTTGCGATAGATCGAGGCGAACCGCACGTAGGCCACGTGATCGAGATCGCGCAACTCCTCCATCACCCACTCGCCAAGCCGGCCGGAATCGACCTCCCGTTCGTTGGCGCCACGCAACTTGCGCATCAGGTTCTCGAGGGCATGGTCCACCTGTTCCGGCGTCACCGGCCGCTTGTAGAGCGCGCTTTCGATGCCCTGTCGCAGCTTGTCCTCGTTGAAGGGCTCCGGCTCGCCACTGCGTTTGACGATCAGCGGCATCGACAGCTGCGCTTTCTCGAAGGTGGTGAATCGGGCGCTGCATTCCTCACAGGAGCGGCGGCGACGCACCTGGGTGCCGTCCTCCGCCAGTCGCGAGTCGACCACTCGGGTATCCACTGCCTTGCAGAACGGACATTGCATCAGTCAGACCTGCCGGCGGCGGCGCGCAACTCAGGCCGCCGCACGCTGCGGCGCGTGATACACCGGGAACCGGGCACACAGAACGGCCGCTTCGCCACGCACCCGCTTGATCACGGCTTCGAGATCGCTGTCGGCCGCCAGCGCATCGACGATGTCGGCGATCCAGTTCGCCACCTGGGCCATCTCCGCCTCGCGGAAGCCCCGGGTGGTCGAGGCCGGTGACCCGATGCGCAGTCCGGACGTCACGAAGGCCGATTTCGGATCATTCGGCACCGCGTTCTTGTTGACCGTGATGTGGGCGCGGCCGAGCGCCGCCTCAGCATCCTTGCCGGTCACGTTCCTGGCAATCAGATCGAGCAGGAACAGGTGATTGTCGGTACCGCCGCTGACCACCTTGAAGCCGCGCTGCAAAAACACTTCGGCCATGGCGCGGGCGTTGGCCACCACCTGTTCCTGATAGACCTTGAACTCGGGGTCGAGCGCCTCGCGGAAGGCGGCTGCCTTGGCAGCAATGACGTGCATCAGCGGGCCGCCCTGAATCCCGGGAAACACCGCGGAGTTGAGCTTCTTGTTGAAGTCTTCGCTCTGCCCCTTGCTGAGGATGATGCCGCCACGCGGGCCGCGCAGGGTCTTGTGGGTGGTCGACGTCACCACATGGGCATGCGGCAGCGGACTGGGATAGGTGCCGGTGGCAACCAGCCCGGAGACGTGGGCCATGTCGACCCAGAACCAGGCGCCGACCTTGTCAGCAATCGCGCGCATGCGGGCCCAGTCCTTGACGCGTGAATAGGCCGAGAAGCCGCCGATCAGCAGCTTCGGCTTGTGTTCCAGCGCCAGGCGCTCCATCTCGTCGTAGTCGATCAGGCCGGTTTCGGGGTCCAGACCGTAGGGCACGATGGTGTACTGCTTGCCGGAGAAATTGGCAGGGTGGCCGTGGGTCAGGTGCCCACCCTGTGCCAGGTTCATGCCCATGACGGTGTCACCGGGACTGACCAGGCTGAGGAAGATGGCGGCGTTGGCCTGCGCACCGGAGTGCGGCTGCACATTGGCGTAGTCGCAATCGAACAGCTCCTTGACCCGCTCGATGGCCAGTTCTTCGGCGATGTCGACGTGCTCGCAGCCGCCGTAATAGCGCCGCCCCGGATAGCCCTCGGCGTACTTGTTGGTCAGCAGGCTGCCCTGCGCAGCCATGACCGCGGGGCTGGCGTAATTCTCTGAGGCGATAAGCTCGATGTGCACCTCCTGGCGGTGGGCTTCCGCATTAATGGCGGCGGCCAGTTCAGGATCAGCCTTGGCGAGCGTGGGGGCGTTGATATACATGGCTTTACTCGGGAATCGGGAGACGGGGATCGGGAGTTGGCAGTTCAGTCAACCACTTCCAGCATCAGGTCCAGCGCCAGCCGCGCCGGGGTGGCGACGGCTTCCGGCACGCGGATCCGGTTGACCACGGTGCCACCAACGAGGTTGTCGAGGCACCAGGCCAGATGCTGCGGGTCGGTACGGAACATGGTGGAGCACATGCTGACGGTCGGACTCATGAACTCCACCGTCACGCCCTGCGGCCGCATCTCCTCGGCGAGCCGGTTGACCAGGTTCAGCTCGGTGCCGACCAGCCAGTGACTGCCGGCGGCCGAGGCCCGCACCGTCCGCAGAATGTATTCGGTGCTGCCGACGAAATCGGATTGCTGGCAGACCTCGAAGGCATTCTCGGGATGACTGATGACCTGCCCCTGCGGTACCCGTGCACGGAACTGCTCGATATGCAGCGGCTTGAACATTTGGTGGACCGAGCAGAAGCCCTTCCAGAGAATCATTTTCGCCTTGCGGATCTGCTCGGGGGTGGCGCCACCCATCGGCTGGGTGAAATCCCACACCACCATCTCGTCGAGGCCAATGCCCATGTCGATGGCGGTGTTGCGACCGAGGTGCTGGTCGGGGAAGAACAGCACTTTCTCGCGGCGGGCAAAGCTCCATTCCAGAACCGCACGGGCATTCGAGCTGGTGCAGACGATGCCGCCATGCTCGCCGCAAAACCCCTTGAGATCGGCTGCCGAGTTGATGTAGGTCACCGGCGTCACCTGCTCGTCGGGTTCGAGCACCGTCGACAGTTCCGACCAGCACTTGCGTACCTTGATCAGGTTCGCCATGTCGGCCATCGAGCATCCCGCTGCGAGGTCCGGCAGGATCACCTTGCGGCTGCCGCCGGTGACGATATCCGCCACCTCCGCCATGAAATGGACGCCGCAGAAGACGATGAACTCGGCCGTCGTATCGGCTGCCAGACGCGACAGCTTCAGCGAATCACCCGTGAAGTCGGCATGACGGAAGACTTCATCACGCTGATAGTGGTGTCCGAGCACACACAGCCGGTCGCCGAGAATCTGCTTGGCCGCAATGATGCGGCTGTCACATTCCCCGTCGTCCAGCAGATTGAACTGGTCAAGCTTGAGCACTGCGGCCATCGGGTCCTCCTGCGACAAATAACGCCGCGTCAGCCTTCGCTGTCGTCTTCGCCGTCATCCGGCTCGACACACTCCACCGTGTTGTCATTGGCGAACAGGCGGGTCCGTACCTCGAGCTCGTCATCGGCCACCGGCACGGCGGTAATGAAGGTGCAACCGGGCTCGTCGGCAATCACCTGCGACAACCCTGCATTGGCAACCTGCGAACTGATGGCGGCGACGGTGGTGTCACTGCTGCGCCAACTGACATGCCGGGTGATGTCCTGGGTCTGCTCGGAGATCTCGTCGGCGAGAAGATAGGTGCCGGCGGCATTGAACTGCTGGCGCATCGAAAAATCGACAATAGCGTCCTCGGGGCTGACAACCACCGCTTGCAAGGTCCCTTCGACAATCTCGACATTGAGGGTGTTGCTGGTCACCTCGGGCGGCGGCTCCGGGTCCCCTTCCTGAGCGGCCTCGCCGCCGCCGAAGGTGGCCGAGACCTGCAGCGGGATCCCGTCATCGGTCGCTTGCAGGGCACTGAGAATGTTCCGAACCCCCAAAAGGCCGAAACCGGCCTTGTCGGTGATCTCGTCTTCTTCCAGCCCCGGCTCGAAAACGGTGAACCGCGTCGCCGACTGCTGAGACAGATTCTGCGTGCCGTCGGCCGGATCGGCGAAATGTCCGATCAAGGTATAGGCCTCGCTGGTGTTCCGCAGCAGCGGAGGCGCGGCAACCGGGTCGCCGGTTCCCTCGTCGTTGGCCGCAAATTCTCGCGAAAGTTCGAGACTGTCAACAAACTGGAAGTTGACGTCGGCTCGCAGGTCTTCCGGGTCCACCGTTGGCGGTAACTGGTCGGGCTCGAAGCAGGCGCTGAACTGGGCCTCAACGGTGAAGGGGCCGCCCTCGGCAAGCGCGACGACGACACCGTTGGCGCTACCAATGACGCCGACCTCACCATCGACAGGCTCCCCCATGTTGTCGAGCAGACGCCACCGCACCGAACTCGTGGCGTCAACCGAACGTCCATCCTGCACCACCGTGGCCGTGAAGTTCTGGGCGGAGCCGACGGCGACCGTCTGCACGTCAGGCGCAATCGAAATCGAATCGGGGCCTTGCACCGTCACGTCGATGGCGTCGGTCAGCAGCGAGTAGTTCGCTGTGATTCGCGCGTTGCCCGGCGCGATCGGCACCAGCGTTCCGCGCGGATACACGAAGCCTTCACGACCCGGTACCGGCATCGTGCCGTCGCTGACCGCGACCACTGATTCGTCGCTGGAGCTCAGCTCAACCGGACGCACACCGAAGGTGCCGTCAAGAAAATTGATCGCCGAGCCATTGAGGAACGTCACCACAGCGGCCAAGCCACCCTCGCTGCATTGGTACAGAGTGGCGGACTCGGTGTCGCCGGTACTGCTGGAAAACAGCTCCAGCTTCACCGGCCGGTTGCCCTCGTCAATATTGCAGGCGGTCAGGCTCAACGCGGCCGTCAAGGCCAGAATGCTGGTTCGAATCAGACGCACCTTGGTGGACTCCTTCCGGGGATCAGGTGGGGGTAGCGTCAACAGGCGGCGCATCGCGCTTGGCCGTCGACCGAATATGCAGTTCACGCAACTGGCGACCATCAACCTCTCCAGGCGCACGTGTGAGCGGGCAATGGGCCGTCTGCGTCTTGGGGAACGCGATGACATCGCGAATGGAGCTGCCACCGGCCATCAACATCACCATGCGGTCGATGCCGATCGCCAGCCCGCCATGCGGCGGGGCGCCGTAGGAGAGCGCCTCGAGGAGGAAGCCGAACTTCTCCTGCTGCTCTTCCGGGCTGATTCCAAGCAGGTCGAAGACCGCCTGCTGGATATCCGGCCGGTGAATACGCACCGACCCACCGCCCAACTCGATACCGTTGACCACGATGTCATATCCCTGCGACACCGCATGGCCCGGGTCGTTCCGCAGCTGCTCCGCCGAATCGACACGCGGCGCGGTGAACGGATGGTGCGGACTGATCCAGCGTCCCGGCGAACCGCCTGCAACCGCAGGCTCGGCCTTGTCGTCCCACTCGAACATCGGCCAGTCGACCACCCACAGCGCCTTCCAGCCGGGCTGCGTCAGGCCGAGGTCATTGCCCACCTTGAGACGCAGCGCGCCCAGCGCATCGCACACCACCTGGAAGCGGTCGGCGCCGAAGAACAGGATGTCGCCGCTGACGGCGCCGGTACGCTCAAGAATGCCGGCAAGGGCGGCGTCGGACAGGTTCTTGACGATCGGGGATTGCAGGCCTTCGCGACCGGCGGCCGCATCGTTGACCTTGATCCAGGCCAGTCCGCGCGCGCCGTACTGGCCGACGAAGGCGGTGTACTTGTCGATCTCGCCGCGCGACAGCTTTTCGCCACCGCCGGGTACCCGCAGCACCGCCACGCGGCATTTGGGATCGTTGGCCGGATTGGCGAACACCTTGAAGTCGGAATCGGCGACCAGATCCTTGATTTCAATCAGCTCAAGCGGATTGCGCAGATCCGGTTTGTCGGAGCCGAACCGCGCCATCGCCTCGGCGTAAGGCATGTGCGGCAGGACACCCAGGTCGACGTTCATCACGTCGCGCCACAGTTGCACCACCAACCCCTCCACCAGTGCCATGATCTCGGGCATGTCGAGAAACGAGGTCTCGAGGTCGAGCTGGGTGAACTCGGGCTGCCGGTCGGCGCGCAGATCTTCATCACGGAAGCAGCGGGCGATCTGGTAGTAGCGGTCGAGGCCCGACATCATCAGCAGCTGCTTGAACAGCTGCGGCGACTGCGGCAGGGCGAAGAATTCTCCGGCATGGGTTCGCGACGGCACCAGATAATCGCGCGCACCTTCCGGCGTCGCCCGGGTGAGGATCGGGGTTTCGACGTCGACGAAACCGTGGGCATCCATATAGTCGCGGATCATCTTCAGCACACGGTGCCGAAGCCGCAGGTTCTTCTGCATCTGCGGCCGCCGCAGATCGATGTAGCGATAGCGCAGGCGGGTGTCTTCACCGACGCCCTCATCATCCAGGTGAAACGGCGGCGTTTCGGCACGATTGAGCAGCGTCACCGATTTGCCGAGCAACTCGATCTGACCACTGGCCAGTCCGGTGTTCTGGGTGCCCTCCGGGCGCGGCCGGACGCGGCCGGTGATGGTCACCACGTATTCCGAGCGTAGACGGTCAGCAGCGGCGAACGCTTCAGCCGTATCGGGATCGAAAACGCACTGCAGAAGGCCCTCGCGGTCGCGAAGGTCGATGAAGATCACGCCGCCATGGTCGCGCCGGCGATGCACCCAGCCGGCAACCGTCACGGTGTCACCGACCAGATCCTGTGTGACCTGACCGCAATAATGAGTCCGCATCATGTAGAAAAGCTTCGCCCTGTCAGGAACGCCGCCGGGCCCCGCCCAGCGGCAAAGCGCGCAAGTTTAGCCGGAATCGGCGTGTCCGGTCGCTTGTGGCAGCCTATTGCGGGTCGTCGACCGTGACGCCCGCAACGCCAACCACAGGCGGCGGACGGGCCGCCGGATGCTCCGGCGTGACCACCCCCAGCGAGATGATCAGCCGCATCGCCTGTTCGACGCTCATTTCCAGCCACAGCACATCCTTGCGCGGGACCATCACGATGTAGCCCGATGTTGGATTCGGCGTGGTCGGCACAAAACAGGTCAGAACGGCCTCGGCGGTTTTGTCCTGGACCTCGCCGATCGGCTCACCGGTGACGAATGCGATGCTCCAGAGCCCTTTGCGGGGGTACTCGATCATGATCGGCTGACGGAAGGCGTTGGAAGACTCCGAAAACACCGTCTCGGCCAGTTTTTTGATGCCACCGTAAACCGACCGGATCAGCGGGATGCGCCCCAGCAGCGACTCGCCCCATCCCAATGCGCGGCGACCGACGAAATTTGCCGCAAGGGCGCCGGTGCCCAACACCAGCACCAGCGAGAGGATGACCCCCAGGCCGGGGATCTGCGGGCGCCAGGCGGCGGGAATCAGGATCAGGCTGGCGTCCAGCATGCCCATGAGAAAACGGATTACCACCAGCGTGGCGCCCAGTGGCAACCAGACCAACAGGCCAGCGATGAACCATTTTCGCAACAGACTCTGCACAGAGAACTCCAGGGTGGCGGGTTAGGTTAGCGGTCGGCGGACGGCGGACGGGTCGGCGTTGGCGCTGGCGCCGGGCTTGCACTGGCAGCGGGCTTGGCCGCTGACGCTGCTTTGTCAGCCGGCTTGCCCCCACTGTCGGCGGCTTTGTCTGACGCCTTGTCGCCCGCCTTTTCCGGCGGTGAATCCGAGACCAGGTTGCGCTGGTTATCCTTCTTGAAGTCGGTTTCGTACCAGCCACCGCCCTTCAGGCGAAACGCCGCGGCCGAAACCTGGCGCTGCAGAATCCCGTCCGGGCACTCCGTGCAGGCCACTTCGGGAGTTTCTGACATCTTGTGCATGATCTCGCGGGCGGCACCGCAGCGGGGACAGCTGTATTCGTAAATGGGCATGGTCAGGATTCTGGTTGGGACACCGCCCCGGATGCTGGGTTCAATCCCGGCCGATTCAAGGGGCAGCAGAGCATACCCCGTCCCGTCGTACACTCCGCATCTTTTGATGGCGGACATGTCCGAATCGCTTCGACGCGGCGCCCTCCATGCCATCCAGGCGGCGCTGGGGTTCTCGCTGGCAGGCGCCCTGATCAAGGCCGCCTCGGCACAGATGCCCAATGAAATGGTGGTGTTCCTGCGCTGTGCCGTGGGGTTGCTGGCGCTGCTGCCCTGGGTCGCGCACACCGGGCTGCGCACGGCGGTCGCCACCCGCCGCTGGGGCGGTCACCTGCTCCGGGCCGCCTTCGGTGTCGGCGCGATGTACTGCTTCTTCTACGCCATCGCGCATCTGCACCTCGCGGAAGCGATGCTGCTGACCTACTCCACCCCGCTGTGGATTCCGTTCATTGCCTGGGCCTGGATCGGCGAGCGACCGCCCTGGCGGGTGTTCCCGGCAATCGCCATCGGCCTGCTCGGCATCGCCCTGATCGTGCAACCCGGGCGGGCGCCAGTGGACCCCCTGGCCGGCATGATCGGGATCGCTTCGGGCCTGCTCGCCGCCTGCGCGATGGTCGGCATTCGCCGCATCTCCGATACCGAGCCGGCGCCGCGCATCGTCTTCTACTTTGCCCTGCTGTCGACACTGATCACCGCACTGCCGCTGCTGTGGCGGTGGCAGACGCCCAGCCTCGAGGGTGGACTGCTGATGGTCGCAGCCGGCCTGTTCGCCACCCATGCCCAGCTCAACCTGACGCGCGCCTATGGCTGCGCCCCGGCGGCCCTCATCGGCCCCTTCACCTATCTCTCGGTGGTGTTCGCCGGCGCCCTCGCCTGGGTGATCTGGGACGAAACCATGGACCCCTGGTCGCTGCTGGGGGTGGCGCTGGTGGTGTTGACCTGCGTGCTTGCCGGATACGCCGGCCGCAAACCCCCGACCACCGCCAGCCTGCCGCCGGCGCCCTGATCAGGCGGGCGGGGGTGCCAGCGGGTCGCGCTGGAGATCGGCGAAGTCGCGGGCCAGGCCGGACTCGAAGTGGCGATACGCCCCGGCGGCGAGACCCTCCGTCCCCCGAAAGCCGAACTCGATATGGCGCGGACGATCAGCACCGCCCCGGCTCGGCAGGCTGGACAGCTGCAGGCCGGGATACCGGGCCAAGGTATCTTCCATCAGGTCGAGCAGGTCCCCTTCACTGGTGGTGCCGACCACCCGCAGGCGGAACTCCACCGGCGGTGTCGCGTTGTGCAGATGGGGGTAGCGGGTGTCCAGCACCCAGGTCAGCATGGGCCAGGCCATCTCCGGGAACCCGGGGACGAAGTGCGCATTGCCGACCGAAAAGCCGGCCACCCGATTCACCGGGTTGGGAATGAGGCTGGCGCCCTGCGGGAAGTCCGCCATCAGCACCCGGTTGGGCAGCGCCCGCTCGCCGTACTCGGCGATGATCAGCGCCTCGCCTTCGGTGTGTCGCAGCAACGGGCGCTCAAACGCAGCGGCTGCGGCCTGGCGGGTGCGGTCATCGGGCGTCGCCCCAATCCCGCCACAGCTCAACAACAGCTCGCCATTGTGGCGCGCATCGCGAATGGCGGCGGCAATCTGCCGCTCGTCATCGCCGACAAACCGGGCCTGATGCAGACCCAGCCCGCGCTCGCCAAGCAAGCCGATGACGAACGGCAAATGCCGGTCCTGGCGCTTGCCGCGCAGGATCTCGTCACCGATGACCAGCAGGGTGATATTCATCCCCAGGGCCTGGTGAACGCCGGGACCGGCCGCGTGCCCGACGCGGCGGACACGCGGCTGCGCGTCATACGGCAAGCCCTCAGTTGGCGTCGACCGCCCAGCCGAACTTGTCGACCGTGGCGAAGATATCCTGCTCGGTCACGATGCCGATGATCTTGTCCCCCTGGCTGACCGGCAGCCGCGAGAAATTGCGGTCGGCGATGATGCGGGCGGCCTCGCGAATCGAGGTTTCGGCCGACACCGACTCCACCGGCCGCGTCGCCACATCGGCAACACGGGTGGTCGCTGGGTTGTGCGAACCCCGGACGATCTTGGTGACGATGTCGCGGCGAGTGAGAATGCCCCAATCACCGGCGGCATTCGGCTCCACCACCACCGAGCTGACGTCGTTCTCGGTCATCACGTGCATCGCCTGCTCCACCGTCTCGCCATCGGTGACGGTGATCAGCGAGCGGGTCATCAGGTCGCCTACGGTATGCGGCACGCGGCCGGTATCCAGCATTTCCTCCATCGGCTGCAGCAGCCGTCGAATTTCGCGCTGTTTGCGTTCCTTGGCCAACTGCTCCTGCTGGGCACGGCGCTTGGCCTCGACATCCACGCCACCTTCGATGCGCTCGATCAGCGCATCGGCAAACTGGCTGGTGCCGACTTCGGTGGCACCGTCAATCTGCCGGGCAAAGTCATAGGTGACGATGCCGTCGAGTACCACTTCCGGATACACCAGGGTGATCAGGTCGGCCGCTTCTTTCCAGCCCATGTACTCGAGCATCATTACGCCGGAGAACAGCAATGACCCGGGGTTCACCTTGTTCAGGTTGGCGTACTTGGGCGCAGTGCCATGGGTGGCCTCGAACACGGCAACGTGATCGGCAATGTTGGCACCCGGCGCGATCCCCACCCCACCCACCTCGGCGGCGATGGCGTCGGAGAGATAGTCACCGTTCAGGTTCATCGTCGCCAGCACGTCGAACTCTTCCGGCCGCAGCAGCATCATCTGGAACATGATGTCGGCAATGCGGTCCTTGACCACGATCTTGCCGTCCGGCTGCTTGCCCTTGTACTCGTTGTAGAGCTGCTCTTCGGTGATGGTGACGTTGCCGAATTCCTCGCGCGCCACCTCATAGCCCCAGTTGCGGAAGGCGCCTTCCGTGAACTTCATGATGTTGCCCTTGTGCACCAGCGTGACCGATTCGCGGCCGTTGTCGATGGCGTACTGGATCGCCTTGCGCACCAAGCGCTTGGAGCCGAACTCGGAAATCGGCTTGATGCCGATGCCGGCGCCCTCGAAGAACCGCGCCTTCATCTCCTCACGGAGGAACTTGGCCACCTTCTCGTTCTCGGGAGTGCCGGTCTTGTATTCGATCCCGGCGTACACGTCCTCGGTGTTCTCGCGGAAGATCACCACGTCGACCTTGCCCGGATTCTTCAGCGGACTGGGAACCCCCGCGTAGTGCCGCACCGGGCGGACGCAGGCGTAGAGGTCAAGATCCTGGCGCAGGGCCACATTGAGACTGCGAAAGCCGCCGCCAACCGGCGTGGTCAGCGGTCCCTTGATCGATACCACCAACTCCTGCAGCGCCTGCAGGGTCTCGTCCGGACAGTAGTTGCCGTCATAAAGCTTGGAGGCTTTCTCGCCGAGATAGGTTTCACACCAGTGAATCTGGCGGCTGCCGCCATAAGCCTTGGCGACGGCTGCGTCCCAGATCCGCAGGCAAGCCTTGGTGATGTCGGGGCCGATGCCATCGCCTTCGACGTAGCCGACAATCGGCTGGTCCGGCACCTTCAGCCG
Organism: Flagellatimonas centrodinii; assembly: GCF_016918765.2. Lineage (GTDB taxonomy): Bacteria > Pseudomonadota > Gammaproteobacteria > Nevskiales > Nevskiaceae > Polycyclovorans > Polycyclovorans centrodinii. Next base: position 2,879,364 of record NZ_CP092104.1, on the reverse strand, counting down.
CCCCTCCTCAATGGTGATCTTCTCGCCCTGGGGGGGGATCTTGATGTGCCGGTATTCAGTCATGGGATGGCGGCTCCTGTCCGTCGCGTGGGGATGCAGATTGCTTCGGCCGATCATAGCACCGGGGCGACGCCCGCCGGTTTGGCGGACATGCGGCGAAAGGTGTATTGCGGCCAGCCGATATTCCCGCTGCGTCCAAAAAAAACGCCCGCGCGAGGCGGGCGTCGAATCGATGCGTCAGCGCTCAGGCCGCTTTCTGTTCTGCCACGGCTTCGTTGAGCATGTTCTGCAGCTCGCCGGACTGGTAGAGGTCGAGCGTGATGTCGCAGCCGCCGATCAGTTCGCCTTTCACATACAGCTGCGGAAAGGTCGGCCAGTTGGCGAACTTGGGCAGGGCCCGGTAAATCTCTTCATCTTCGTAGATGTTGACGAAGGAGAAGGGAACCTCACAGGCTTTCAACGCCTGTACCGTGCGGGCTGAAAAACCGCACTGGGGGAAGTCGGGCGACCCCTTCATGTACAGAATCACCGGGTTGTCGGTGACCTGCTGTTTGATGCGTTCCAACGCGTCCATGTGAAATCTCCGAGGCGCGGGTTGTCGAGCCCCCTATTATACGGGACCCGATGACACCACGGTGGCGGCCTGACTGCGCCGTCAGATCGTGGTTTCGGTTGAAAAAGACCCCTGCCTCCCCTACCCTTGCGACCGCCAGTAGGCCGCCGACCGGCGGCACACCAGCCCCACAACAGGAGAGCGTTCCCATGGCGTTATCGCATCCCGAACTGCCGTATCCGCGCGAGGCCCTCGAGCCCCACATGTCCCGCGAAACGCTGGACTACCACTACGGCAAACACCACAAGGCCTATGTCGACAACGGCAACAAGCTGATCGCCGGCACCGAATTCGAGGACATGAGCATCGAAGACATCGTCAAGAAGTCTTCGGGCAAGATCTTCAACAACGCCGCGCAGGTGTGGAACCACACCTTCTTCTGGCACTGCCTGACCCCGAACCAGGCCGCGCCCGGCAAGAAACTGACCGATGCACTGGTCAAGCACTTCGGCGGCCTCGAAGATTTCAAGAAGCAGTTCACCGACGTCGCGGCCGGCACCTTCGGCTCCGGTTGGGCCTGGCTGGTCCAGACCGCCGACGGCGGCCTTGAGATCGTTTCCACCATCGGCGCCGGCAACCCGATGACCGATGGCAAGAAGCCGCTGCTGACCTGCGATGTATGGGAACACGCCTACTACATCGACTATCGCAACGCCCGCCCGACCTATCTGGAGCACTTCTGGGCTCTGGTAAACTGGAACTTCGTCGAGCAGAACCTCGGCTGATTGACCAGCGAAACGGACGTTGTATCGGGGCCGCGCCGGGTGCGCGGCCCTTTGCTTTTGGGAGAAGGGCATGCCCCGCCATCTGCTGAAACTGTCGGATCTTGAACCCGCCGAGGCGATGGCGATCGTGACCCGTGCGCAAGCCCTGCGGGCGCGCCCGCCGGTGGCCGAACGTCCGTTCGCCGGCCGCACACTGGCCATGATCTTCGCCAAGAACTCGACGCGAACCCGCGTCAGTTTCGAGTCGGGCATGGCGAAGTTCGGCGGTCATGCATTGTTTCTGCAGACCGGGACCACGCAGATCGGTCGTGACGAGCCGCTGTCGGACACCGCCCGCGTGCTGTCACGCATGGTCGACGCTGTGATGATCCGCAACGACTCTCAAGCCGATCAGGCCGCCTTCGCACGGCACGCCACAGTGCCAGTGATCAACGGTCTGTCGGACCTGCACCACCCCTGCCAGTTACTGGCCGACCTGCAGACCTGGATCGCACATCGCGGCAACCCGGCCGGCAAGACGGTGGCCTGGGTTGGCGACGGCAACAATGTCTGCAACTCGTGGATCGAGGCCGCCACCCTGTTCGATTTCACCCTGCGGATCGCAACGCCGACGGGCTACGAGGCCGATGCTGATCTGATCAACCGCGCCGGAAAGCATGTGAACATCGTCACCGATGCGGATCAGGCCGTTCAGGGCGCAGATCTGGTGGTGACCGATACCTGGACCAGCATGGGGCAGGAAGCCGAGGCACTCGAGCGTAGACGGGTGTTTTCCGACTATCAGGTGGATGCGCAGCGGATGACCAAGGCGGCGCCGGGGGCCTTGTTCATGCACTGCCTGCCAGCCCATCGCGGCGAGGAAGTGAGTGCCGAGGTCATTGAGGGTCCCCAGTCCGTGGTCTGGGACGAGGCCGAGAACCGCCTGTGGGCGCAGATGGCGCTGCTCGAGTTCCTCTGGGCGCAGGGCAACTGACGTCATCACCATGGTCCCGTCCCTACCCGCCTATGTGACGACGCTCGAACAATCCGTTCGATTTGCATTGGCCGAGGACATGGGGTCAGGCGACTGGACGGCCCGCCTGAGTGACGACCGCACCGCACGCGCACGCGTGTTGTGTCGAGAGACTGCTGTGGTCTGTGGCCGCCCCTGGGTGAACGAAGTCTTTCGGCAGCTGGACCCGGCCATCGTGGTGGATTGGCAGGTGACGGAGGGCGCACGGGTGGATGCCGACACCGTGCTGTTCACCCTCGCCGGCCCCGCCCGTGCCCTGCTCACGGGGGAGCGCACGGCGCTGAATTTTCTGCAGACCCTGTCCGGCACCGCCACCACCGTCGACCGTTATGTCGCAGCCGTCGCCGGCACCGGCTGCCAGATCGTTGACACCCGCAAGACCCTGCCGGGGCTGCGCCAGGCGCAGAAATACGCCGTGCTCTGCGGCGGCGGCCACAATCACCGCATCGGGCTCTACGACGGCATCCTCATCAAGGAAAATCATATCGCTGCGGCCGGCGGCATCGAGGCTGCCATCAGCGCCGCACGGGCGCTGGACGCCGGCGTGCCGCTGATGACCGAGGCCGAGACGCTGGACGAGGCACGCGCCGCACTGGCCGCCGATGTCGACCTGTTGCTGGTCGACGATTTCCCCTTCGACACCCTGCGTGAAGCCGTCCGCCTGACGCGTGCGCACCGCGCTGCCGGTGGCAGGACCGTGGTCGAGTATTCGGGCGGCGCCACCCTCGACACCGTGCGCCAATACGCCGAATGCCGGGTGGACCGAATCTCCGTCGGCAGCATCACCAAGCACCTGCAGGCCATCGACCTCTCGATGCGATTTATCGACTGAGCGGCGCCGTTTCACCCTGAGCGTCGAACCCCAAGCGCAGCCGCATCGCCCGAAAAGCCACATCGTCGCCTGTGCCGCGCCAGCGGATGCTGCCACCATCGCCTCGCGGATTGCGCAATCCGGTCTGCTCCAGCACCCGCAAGGTCTGGCGCGCCACCGCCGGGCCGGTCTCGAGCAAGGTCACCGCCGGGCCGACGCAATCAGCAATCACCGGACGCAGCAGCGGGAAGTGGGTGCAGCCGAGCACCAACACGTCGCAACCGGCGTCGATCAAGGGTTGCACCGCCGCGCGTACCTGCTGCCGGACCACCGGGCCGTCGAGGTCGCCGGCCTCCACCAACTCGACCCAGCCGCGGCAGGGCTGGGTGAGCACCTTGACCCCCTGAGCGTGTGTGGCCACCAGGTGCTGGAACTTGTCGCCCGCCAGACTGCCCTGCGTTGCCAGCACGCCGACGACACCGGAGCGGGTCAACGCGGAGGCCGGCTTGACGGCGGGCTCCATGCCGACAAAGGGGATGTCCACTGCCGCGCGCAAGGCCGCCACGGCGGCAATGGTGGCCGTGTTGCAGGCCACCACCACCAGCTTGGCCCCCTCGGCGCGCAGCGCGTCGGTGACTGCGAAGGCGCGATCCCGGATCTCCGCCTCCGGGCGCCCCCCATAGGGGCAGAAAGCCTGATCGGCAAAGTAGATGAAATCCTCGCCCGGCAGCAGTGAACGCAGGGACTGCAGGACCGTCAATCCGCCCAGGCCGGAATCGAATACCCCGACCGGGGCTGTCGTCGCGCTCATGCGTCGAGGAACGCCAGCAGCACGGCGTTGAACGCTTCGGGCGCTTCCATCGGCAACCCGTGACGGCAGCCGGCAAACCAGTGCAGACGCCCGTTCGGGAGTGCAGCCGCGTACTGCTCGACGCGGTCTGCGTCGAAGTAGTCATGCTCCGCCCCGATGAGCAGCGTCGGCGTCTCCAGTGTCGGCAAATGCGGCTGGGCATTCCAGCGAGTGAGGGCCGACAGGGCCTGCAGATAGGTCTGGCGCCGGTTGTGGCGCCCGCGGGCGATGACCTGCTCGCGCAATGCGGCCTGATCCGCCCGCGGGAACATGCGGTAGGCGCTGAGTCGCGCCAACCGGGCCGGCCCCAGTACCCGCATCACCAGGCGGCGGTAGGCCACTTCGAGCCGCTCGCGCAGGGTCTCGGGCTGGAACGAGGGCAGGCTGTTGGCCACAACCAGCTTGCGATACCGTGATGGCGCTCGCAGCACCGCCTGCAGCGCTACGGCGCCGCCCATTGAATGACCGACGATCGCCACCGGCGCGTTCGGGGACACCGCATCGACGAGCGCTTCGACGACGGCCGCGTAGTCGTCGATCTGGAGTGGCCGTCCGGGTGCCGGACTGTCACCGAAACCCGGCAGGTCAACGGCGATGACGCGATAGCGCGTGGCCAACGCCGGCACCTGAAAGCGCCAGTCGGCATGGCTGGCACCGAGACCATGGACCAGCACGACCACCGATCCGCGCCCCTCATCCCGATAGGCCAGGGTTCCACCGTCTGCCAGTTGGAACTGCTGCATCAGGGCACCGCGCGGGTCCCCACGCGAGCCTGACATTGGCAGTGCGCGTAGCGGCCCCGAGGGTCGGACAACAATTGCGCCGGCGCAACCACCGGTGCCATCGCCGACCGCAGCCATGCGGGGACAACGGCCTCGCCCATGAGTCGGACCAGACCGCCGGTGAGCTGCTGCAGAAAGCGGCTGGCAAAGTCGGTCCGCGGTGCGAAGTCTTCCAGCACCCATCGATCCAGGCCGGCCAGCTCGGCGGCAATCGCGACGGCATCAGTCTGGTTGCCGAGCGCGTCAATCAACTGCCGCTCATGTGCGGCCTTGCCGCTCCAGACCCGGCCCTGCGCAAGCGGTTCGAGCGCATCCACCGACATCTGTCGGGCCGCCGCGGCGCGCTCGACAAACTCGCGGTATCCCCGGTCAACCTCGGCCTGGATCAGCACCCGTGCCTGCGGCGACAGCGGTCGATCAAGACGGAAGGCACCAGCGAGCGACGTGGTCCCGACACCATCGGTATAGATCCCGGCCTTGGCCAGCGTCCCTTCAATCGTCGGCAGCAAGCCGAAGATGCCGATCGAGCCGGTGATGGTTTCCGGATGCGCGAGCACCCGGTCGGCGTCCATCGACACCCAATAGCCACCACTGGCAGCGACATTACCCATCGACACCACCACCGGCTTGCCCTCATCGCGCAGGTGTACCACCGCCCGACGGATCTGCTCCGATGCCCACACACTGCCTCCGGGCGAATCGACCCGCAGCAACACCGCCGCCACCTCCGGTGTGCGCCGGGCCTGATCCAGCAGGTCGGCGATGGTGTCACCGCCGGCCACGCCGATGGTGCTGACACCGTCCACGATTTCACCCTGAATCACCACCCGAGCAATCATCGGCGCTTCGGCGACGGGTGGCTGCTCACGGTCGTGGGTCGTCAGATAGTCGAGAAAATGAATCTGGCGGAAGCTGCCATGGTCGTCATCCATGCCCACTTGCTCACCCATCCGGGCACGGAAATCACGCAGGGTCTCGACATGGCTGACCAGTCCCCGCGCCAGCGCCACGTCCGCCGCCGCCGCGCCACTGCGAAGGTCGCCGGGCAAGGCTTCAATGAAGGCATCGACGGCCCCCGGCTCCAATTCGCGCCCGACCGCAACGGAGGTGCCGTAGGCTTGCCAGAGATCGCCCAGCCAAGCGCGATTGGCCTGCCGCGCCGCCGACGACATGTCGTTGCGGATGAACGGTTCGACCGCCGATTTGAACTCGCCGACCCGGAACACGTTGACCGTAATACCCAGCTTGTCAGTCAAGCCCTTGAAATAGTTCTGGTAGGTGGACAGCCCTTCGAGGGCCACCATGCCCATCGGATCAACCACTACCTCATCGGCGTGGCTGGCGGCGAGATAGCCCAACTGGTCGTACCAGGCGGAGTAAGCGACGATCTTTTTTCCGCTCGCACGAAACCGGGCCATGGCATCGACCACTTCGCTCATCTGCGCCAGGCCACCGCCCCACAGCCCATCGAGCTTGAGCACGGCGAAGGCGATACGGTCGTCGGCAGCACCGGCATCAAAGGCATCGATAACGTCCCGCAGCGCGGTCTGCGGCGGTGGGGTGCCGTTGAGCTGATCGAGCAGCGCCATCGCCGGATCAATCTCAAGCTGGTCGACCAGCACACCGCTGGGCGCCACCACCAGTGCCACGTTGTCCTCGATCGGCGCCGTCGGCGGCCCCGACCAGATCAACCAGAGGCTGAACAGAAACAACACCAGGCTCAGCAGGATGATGGCTTTGTAGAGCCCGACCACCACCGACCATGCGGTGTTGAAGACGCGGCGGATCGGCGATTTCGATTGGGACATGAAGATTCCGGACGGCAGCTTGAAAAGCGTGAGTTGGGCCGCAGTTTACGACCTGCGGGGACCTTGCCAGCCGAGAACAGGGTCACGCCGCCATGACATCATAGTGGAGGTCTGCACTGTCGATATGAATCGATGTTTTGACCGAATAATTCGGGCGCTCTAGCATCGCCCCTCACCTGCGGCGCCGGTAGCGGCCCGCCTTCCGCCGCCAGCGGCGTCATTACAAGGATTGCCATGAGCTCGACCCCCCACCACCGCCTGATCATCCTCGGCTCCGGTCCGGCGGGCTATACCGCTGCGGTGTACGCCGCACGCGCCAATCTGCAGCCGGCGCTGATCACCGGTCTCGAGCAGGGTGGACAGCTGATGACCACCACCGAAGTCGACAACTGGCCGGGCGATGTCGAGGGCTTGATGGGGCCGGACCTCATGCAGCGCATGCAGCAGCATGCGGAGCGCTTTGACACCGCGCTGGTCTACGACCACATCCACAGCGTTGACCTGAAAAAGCGTCCGTTCACGCTCACCGGTGACCAGGGCAGCTATACCTGCGACGCCCTGATCATCGCCACGGGTGCATCCGCCAAGTATCTGGGCCTGGACTCCGAAACCGCCTTCCGCGGCAAGGGCGTGTCGGCCTGCGCCACCTGCGACGGCTTCTTCTACAAGGGCGAGGAAGTCGCCGTGATCGGCGGCGGTAACACCGCGGTGGAGGAGGCACTCTATCTCGCCAACATCGCCAAGAAGGTCACTGTGGTGCACCGTCGCGACAAGTTCCGCGGCGAAAAAATCCTTCACGACAAGCTGTTCAAGAAGGCCGAGGAAGGCAAGGTCGAAATCGTCTGGAACCACGCACTTGATGAGGTGCTCGGCGATGCCAGCGGTGTGACCGGCATCCGCATCAAGAGCGTCGATGGCGACGAAACCCGCGAGATTCCGCTCAAGGGGGTGTTCATCGCCATCGGCCATGCACCCAACACCGGCATCTTCGAAGGCCAGCTCGACATGGCGGGCGGCTACATCAAGGTGCAGTCAGGCAGCAGTGGTAACGCCACGGCCACCAGCGTGCCCGGCGTATTCGCTGCTGGTGACGTGATGGACCACGTCTACCGTCAGGCGATCACCAGCGCCGGCACCGGCTGCCAGGCGGCGCTGGACGCCGAGCGCTTTCTCGACAAGCTCGCCGACAGCTGATCCACCGCTTGCGAGACGACCGGGCCGCGGCCACACTGCCGCGGCCCTTTTCGTTTGTTGCCCCCCGGGAACGCCATGAAGCTCTATTGCAACCTGACATCGCCGTTTGCCCGCAAAGTCCGTGTCGTGGTGCGCGAGCTGGGGCTCGCAGATCGCGTCGAGGAAGAGCTGATCGATCCCTTCGCCGCACAGCTGCCGACCGAATTTCTCGCCGCCAACCCGCTGTCGCGGATCCCCACCCTGGTCACCGACCGCGGCGAGGCCCTGCCGGATTCGAAGCTGATCATCGACTACCTGCAGCGCCGCTCGAAGGCGCGCCTGTCGACACCCGACAACCGCTGGGCTGCCGCTCGCCGCGGCGTGGTCGCAGAAGGCATTCTCGAAGCTGCATTGGCTAGCGTGCTTGAGAAGCGGCGCCCGGAGAGCATCGTCTACCCGGCCTACCTGGATCGCCAACAGGCCGCCATCCTACGTGCCGTCGACATGCTCGAGCTCGAAGCTTCAGGGCTCACGCTCGAGCAGCCAGGCGTCGTTGACATTACCACCGGCGTCGCTCTCGCCTACCTCGATTTCCGCCTTCCTTACATCCCTTGGCGCAAGCGGGCACCCGCGTTGGTAACCTGGTTCACCCCCTTTGCGGAACGCCCGTCAATGCAGGCGACCTGCCCGCCCGCGTGAGTGGGCTCGGGAAAGCCCGGCAGCGGCGATGGGCGGCGCTGCTGACGTGCATCGGATTTTGCCTGACTGCCTGTGGCAGCCTCGGTGGCAGTGGCGCACCGGACCCCGAGAACGATGCGATTCGCCGTGCGCTGGTATTCGATGCCCTCGGTCAGATCGGACGCCCCTACCGCTACGGCGGTACCACGCCCGACAGCGGCTTCGACTGCAGCGGATTGGTGCAGTACGTCTATGGTCTACAAGGCATCCGCCTGCCCCGCACCACCCGCGAGCAGCATCGGGTCGGCGCCCGCATCGACCTCGACGAGGCGGTACCGGGCGACCTTCTGTTCTACCGCTTCGGCCGTGGCGGGATCGACCATGTGGCGATGTATCTCGGTGACGGACAGGCGGTCCATGCCCCCTCCACCGGCCGGCACGTCATCGTCGCGCCGGTGGGCAATCGGTGGTGGCAGCAACGGTACGTGGATGCTGTGCGCGTGCTGCCCTGATCACCGACCAGCGCCGCCGGCAAACCGCGCCCCCTCAGGCGCGAGGTTCGCTCAACAGCAGGCGATTGAGCCGACGGACGAAACCTGCCGGGTCCTCCAGCTGCGCGCCTTCGGCCAGTACGGCCTGACCGAGCAGCAGTTCAGCGAGATCGCCGAAGGCGTCGTCATCGGGCGTTTCGCGCAGGCGCGCGACCAGCGGATGCTCCGGGTTCAGTTCAAGAATGGGCAGGGTGGCCGGCAGCGACTCACCCGATTGCCGCAGCAAGGCCTCCATGCGGCGCGACAGGGCGTTCTCCGGCGCCACCAGGCAGGCCGGTGATTCGGTGAGACGACCCGACAGCCGGACCGACGCAATGCGCCCTTCCAGGCTTTTCTCTAGACGGCTCAAGGTCGCCTGATACTCCCCTTCGTGCCGCGCCTTGTCCGCGGTCTCGATGACACTCTCGACATCGGCAGCCGCAGCGGCCACCGACACCAGCGACTTGTCCTCGAAGGTGGTGAGGTGGTTGATCACCCACTCGTCGATCCGGTCGGTCAGCAGCAGGACCTCGAAGCCCTGCTTGCGGAAGCCCTCCAGGTGCGGACTGTTGCGTGCCGCAGCAGCGGTTTCGGCGGTGAGGAAATAGATCGACTTCTGGCCTTCCGGCATCCGCTGCAGGTAGTCGGCGAGGCTCACCGTGGCGCCGTCAGGCTGGGTGGTGGAGGCGAAGCGCAACAGCTTGGCCAGGCGATCGCGATTGTTCGCATCCTCGACAATCCCTTCCTTCAGCACGGTGCCGAAGGCTGACCAGAAGGTGGCGTAATCATCCGGCCGGGTGGCCACCAGCTCGTCGAGCATGTCGAGCACCCGCTTGGTCAAAGCGCTCTTGAGCTTCTCGGCCACCCGGTTGCCCTGAAGGATCTCGCGCGACACGTTCAGCGGCAGATCGGCGGTATCGACGAGGCCACGGACGAAGCGCAGATACGGCGGCAGCAGCTCGGCAGCGCGATCGAGGATGAACACGCGTTTGACGTAAAGCTGCACCCCACGTGCCTGCTCGCGGTCCCAGAGATCGAACGGTGCCCGTTTCGGCAGGTACAGCAGCGAGGTGTACTCCAGCGTGCCCTCGACCTTGTGATGTGCCCAGCTCAGCGGCGGCTCCCAGTCGTGTGCGATGTGCTGGTAGAACTGCTGGTAGTCCTCATCACTGAGCTCGCTCTTGGGTCGGGTCCACAGGGCGCGAGCCTGATTGATGGTCTTGCCGTCGAGCTCGATCGGCAGGCCGATGTGGTCGGAGTATTTGCGAACGATCCCTTCGAGCCGGGCCGGTTCGAGAAACTCGTCTTCATCCTCCCGCAGATGGAGGGTGATCGCGGTACCCGCTTCAGCCATGTCCGCCGCTTCGACGCTGAACTCGCCCTGCCCGTCCGACACCCAGCGCACCGCCGACGACGCGTCGGCCCGGCGGGTGACCACCGTCACCTTGTCGGCCACGATGAAGGCGGCGTAGAAGCCGACTCCGAACTGGCCGATCAACTGCGCGTCCTGCTTCTGGTCACCGCTGAGCGATTCCATGAACCGACGGGTGCCGGAACGGGCAATGGTGCCGAGGTTCTCCACCACCTCGGTCTCGCTCATGCCGATGCCGTTGTCTTGGAGGGTGATCGTTCGGGCGGCCTTGTCCACGGTCAACGACACCTTCAGCGTAGTGCCTTCGGGCATCAGCGCGGCGTCTGCCAACGCCAGAAACCGGCGCTTGTCACAGGCATCGGACGCGTTCGAGATCAGCTCTCGGAGAAAGATCTCCTTGTTCGAATACAGCGAGTGAATCATCAGCTTCAGTAGCTGACGGGTCTCGGCCTGGAAGGCGTGGGTAGTCGCGCTCATGGTGTCCCCGATGTACTTGGAATGTTCGCAAGCTGGGGGCCCGACAGGGGCTTTTCAAGACGCGGGCGCACGATCCCGGGCACAAAAAAGGACCGGCAGGCGCGGCGCCTGCCGATCACATGGTACGGCGCTGCAGCCCGGCGCCGACCAGGGCGCCGGCGCCGATCAGGCCAGCTTTTCCTTGATGCGCGCGGCCTTGCCGGCCAGGTTGCGCAGGTAGTACAGCTTGGCACGGGCGACCAGGCCACGACGCTTGACGGTGATTTCCGCAACGTTGGGGCTGTAGGTCTGGAACACGCGTTCGACGCCTTCGCCATGCGAAATCTTGCGCACGGTGAACGCGGAGTTCATTCCGCGGTTGCGGCGGGCGATCACCACGCCTTCGAAGGCCTGCAGGCGCTCACGGTCGCCCTCCTTCACCTTCACCTTCACCTCGACCGTATCGCCTTCGCGGAAGTCGGGGATCTGCTTGCTCATCTGTTCCGCTTCGAGGGCGGCAATGATCTTGTTGCTCTGCATGTCACTCACCTTTCGTCTCAACCACCTGCTGCGCAATAAAGGCTCGCAGCCATGCCTCGTCCTCGTCCGACAGTGCCAGGCCCTCAAGCAGGTCCGGCCGTTTCAGCCAGGTCTGCGTCAAGGCCTGTTGTCGTCGCCAGCGGCGAATCGCCGCGTGGTCACCCGACATCAGCACTTCGGGTACCGCCTGATCCCGCCACTGCTCCGGCCGCGTGTAATGCGGATGATCCAGCACACCGTCGGTGAAGGAATCCTCCACCGCCGAAGCGGCGTCCCCCAATACCCCGGGGAGCAACCGCGCGCAGGCATCCAGCACCATCATCGCACCCAGCTCGCCGCCGGAGAGCACCACATCGCCCACCGACAGCTCCATGTCCACTTCGGTGGCGAGCACGCGCTCATCCACCCCTTCATACCGCCCGCAGACCAGGGTCAGCCCCGGCTCGCGGCTCAACCGTTCTGCCCAGGCCTGGTTGAAGCGTTCGCCCTGCGGCGACAGCAGCACCACCGGCCCGGGACAACAGCGCCGTCCTTCGGCAATGGCGGCCGCCATCGGCTGCGCCTCCATCACCATGCCGGGCCCACCGCCAAAACTTGGCCGGTCGACCCGTCGCCAACGGTTGTCGGCAAAATCACGCGGGTTGATCGGTGTCAGTGCCAGCGCGCCGCGCTCATGCGCGATTCTCGGCATACCGAACCGCACCACCTGTTCCACCCATTCGGGGAACAAGGTGACCACCGCCACCTGCATCAATAGTCCCGATGCCAGTCGCAGACGATGCGTCGGGCATCCATCTCGACCTGCTTGATGACCGGGCCGTTGACGAAGGGAATCAACCGTTCCCTGTCGCCCTCATGCACGATCAGTACATCCTGCGCCCCATTGCTGGTGACATCCGTCACCTCGCCGAGAGCTTCACCTTCAAGGTTGACGACCGCAAGACCGATCAGGTCAACCCAGTAATACTCCCCTTCCGGCAACCGCGGCATGTCGCTACGATCCACCGATATCGCCTTGCCGACCCAACGCTGCGCACTGTCACGGTCATTGATCGGCGCACCCGACGGATCGGTGATCTGCGCGATCAGCCCGTTTCCCTGCGGTCGGCTGGCAACGAGATGGCTCTCAAAGCCATTGTCGTCCTCACCGATCCACCAGCGCCGGTATCGCAGGATGTTGTCGATGGGTCGCGTCTCAGACGCCAACCGCACCCACCCCTGGATCCCGTAGACACCGGATACCCGGCCAAGCCGGACCCGGCTCATGCGGCTCAGGCCTGAGCGGCAGCGGCTTTCGCGCTCTTGATCAGGAACGCGACGCGGTCGCTGACCTGGGCGCCATTGCCCGTCCAATGTTCGACACGTGCGGTGTCGAGCATCAGCTGCTTTTCGCCGCCACGGGCGCTGGGGTTGTAGTAGCCAAGGCGCTCAATGAAGCGGCCATCACGTGGGCTCGACTTTTCAGTCGCAACAACGTGATAGAACGGGCGCTTCTTGGCGCCGGCGCGGGCAAGACGAATCGTAACCATGGTCGTTCACTAATCCAGTAACGCGAGCGGCCCAGGGCCGCCAAAGGGCGCGTATTGTAGCGATTTATTCACAAAATGCCAGTGATTTCGGGGCACTGGCGCCACTATTTCTACTGCCGCCGGAGAACCACGCTGCCAGCGGAGTAGCCGGCGCCGAAGGCACACAGGACCCCCACATCACCGGCCACCAGGTCGGTGTTGTGGAGGTGATAGGCAATCACCGACCCCGCCGAGCTGGTATTGGCGTAGCGATCGAGAATGACCGGCGCCTCCTCGATGCTGGGCTCGCGGCCGAGCACCCGCTTGGCGATCAGTTGGTTCATGCCGAGGTTGGCCTGGTGCAGCCAGAAGCGGCGCACCGCATCCGGGGCCAACGACAGCGCGGCCAGATGTTCGCCGATCAGCTCCGACACCAGCGGCACCACTTCCTTGAACACCTTGCGGCCTTCCTGGACGAACAGCCGGTCTGCCTCGCTGCGCGGCGTCGCCTCGGCCCGGTTCAGGAACCCGAAGTTGTTGCGGATGTTGTTGGAGAACTGCGTCTTCAGGCGGGTCCCGAGGACTTCGTCGACGCGGCTGCCGCGGGCCTGCTCCAGGGGTTCGACCAGCACGGCGGTGGCCGCATCGCCGAAGATGAAGTGACTGTCACGGTCACGGAAGTTGAGGTGACCGCTGCAGATCTCGGGGCTCACCACCAGCGCGCAACGGGCGTTGCCCTGCGCCACGGCCTCCGCCGCCGCCTGTACACCGAAGGCCGCGGACGCACAGGCGACGTTGATGTCATAGGCAAAGCCCCCGGCGCCCAGCTGCTGCTGCAGCTCCACCGCCATCGCCGGGTAGGCACGCTGCATGTTGGAGCAGGCGATCAGCACACAGTCGACCTCGGCACCGGTACGCCCGGCCGCCTCCAGCGCCTGGCGCGCCGCGGTCAGGCCCATTTCCACCATCAATGACGGTTCGTCATTGCTCCGGGTGCGAATCTGCGGACGCATGCGCGCCGGATCGAGAATGCCGTCGCGATCCACCACGTGGCGGGCACGGATGCCGGAGGCCTTGAGGATGAATTCTGCCGATGACGGCGACAGCGCAGCCACGGTGCCGGCGGCGATGGCCTCGGCATGCTCCTGATTGTGATTCGCCACATAGGCGTTGAAGCTTTCCACCAGATCTTCGTTGCTGATGGAGGCTTCGGGCGTGAACAGACCCGAACCCGTGATGGCGATACGCATGGTGTGTGGTTCCAATAAATGCCTTGAGCCCGTCAGTTTAGCGTGCTGACAGCGGAAATCGCTCCTCCATTCAGAGCAGCGGCAAGGGCCAGCCGGCAGCGATCATCGCCTGCTCCACCGTCTCGCGAGTGACCCGCTCGCGGCGCACCGACAAATGCGAACCCTGATACCAGTGCACCGCCGTCTCCCAGTGCGCGGCAAGTGCCAGTGGATGCTCGGGCAGGACCACCCGGTCACAGTTGGCGGCGAACAGGAATCGCCGATCCGGCGCCAGCCGAGTCGGCTGATGCAATGGCGAAATCGGTGCCAGCAGCGATCGATAGAAGGCCTGATCCATCCCTTCCGCTTCGAAATACCGCCGGTGTGAGGGCGTCAGCAGTCGCCACAGGGCGTCGGTGAAGTCGACCACCGGAATACCGGCCACCACGAAATCGAGGTCGTCAGCATAGTTCGACAGCAGTGCTGCGTTATAGCCGCCCAACGAAATACCGTAGACGCCGATTCGCGCCTCCGGATCCTGGTGACGAATCCATGCCAGAGTCTGCCGGAGGTCACTGAGCGCTTGCGCCTGGGCAAAAAAGAGGTCCAGCGGATCACCATCCAGATAGTGATCTCCGCTGCGCATGCCGATGCGCCGCGGGCCATGCAACGGCAGTACCGGCTGCACCAGGTTCACGCCCAGCCGATCCACCAGCCAGGACGGCGAGAACAGCGACATGTCCAGCCACGGAACCCCCATCCGGTAGCCATGGATACAGACCAGCCAGGGTCGACCGGCAGCACCCTGTCGTACCACCCGGGCCGTCACCTGGCGATTTGCCTCGAGCCGGTTCCAGATCGCTGCCCCCGGCAACTGTTCGTCGGCGATGAAGGCCGTCTCGAAACGGATGGACTGGTAGTCGCGGCCGTAGATCCGACCACTCTCCGTGGTCACCTCCTCCGGTGCGGCAACGGCGGTATGCAGTCGCTGCGGATGGCGAACATAGTCAAGCGTCTCGACCGCCTCGCTGAAACGCACCGCCTGCTCGCAGACCTGTGCCGCGTGGTTGCCGCTCGGGAGCCTCGCGCCGAGCACGAAATACCCGAGCAGCGCCTCGTCGATGCCCACCTTGAGATCCAGCGTGGTCGACAGCTTCGGCGTCGGCACCTCGGCCGGACGGTCGCTGCGGGTGGCCCCCAAGCGGCCGGCCACCAACAACACCGCCGCCGCGCCCACCAGTCCCAACAGCCCCGCGAAGAAGCTCCCAAACACTATCCACAACAGGGCCGCCGGCACGCCGACAGCGGCGCCCAACGCCATCACCGCAGGCGTCCGCGGATCGCCCGGCAGCAGCCACAGTGAGGCACCGCCCACTACCATCAACAGTCCAGGGGGGAGCCCCCACAACCACCAGCCAAAGCCATCTGCCAGCATCAGCCAGAACAAGCCGACGATGATCGGGATGACTGCCAGCGGATCCCACTGGCGCGGCTGCACCCGCCGAGGCCCGGCCGGAAGTCTGCTCATGCCAGGCGCTCCGCCACCGCCACCACCCGGGCACCGATGGCGGCGGCCTTGGCGTGGGCGTCCTCGTTCAGCACCGCTGTATCCCCTTCAAATGCCTTGTGGGCAGCGCCAAGGGCGAACTGCTCCGGCAGTACCAGGGCCTGCAGATTGGTCATGATCTCGCGCACATGCCGCAGCCCCCTCAGCCCGCCCAGGGCGCCGCCGGATGCCGACAACAGTCCGACCACCCGGCCACGCGTCGCGGCATAGGGACTATCGTCCGGCAACGGTCGGGAGCACCAGTCGAGGGTGTTCTTCAGCAGCGGCGTGATCGAGCCGTTGTATTCCGGACAGGCCAGCAGCCAGCCCTGTGCAGGTGCCAGCCGGGCGCGCAGTGCGCGAATCGACTCGGGCACCCCTTCGGCCGCTTCCAGGTCCTGGTTGACGATCGGCGCCGGGAACGCCGCCAGATCGATCACGTCAACTTCGGCGCCCGCAGCGCGGGCCCCCGCCACCGCCGCCTGCAGCAGACGGGTATTGAATGACGCGGTGCGTACGGACCCGGACAGGGCCACCAAATGAATCGTCATGCCGTCAGACCTCTTCGTATCAGCAGGGCGATGAAGACCACCACCGCCCACATCAGGCCCTGAAACCAGGGCCAGGTGCGCCAGCGTCGACGCAAGCTCCACCACGCCAGGCCACTGACCGCGGTGGCCACCGTGAACAGCGCCGCAGCGCCCAACAGCAGTGGCCACTCGCTGCGCAGTCCGGGCGCGGCATCCAGGTTGAATCCCATCATCAGCCCGACCACCGACAGCACCAGGGCCATGGTGGCGGTAAAGATCAGCACCACCGCATTGGCGATCAACAACGGATTCATTCGCCGCTCCGTCGCATCAATTTGGCGGCCGGCAGTAACTCGCGGATCACCGAGGGACTTTTCATACCGCCCTTGATCATCATCTGGAAGAACGCGCGAACGATCCGGTCACGGTTGGCGAACACGCTGTCGACCATTGGCACGGCACGTCGATCGAGCATGGTGATGCGGTCCTCCTCCGCCTCACCGAAGCGAAAATCGACGCTCACCCTCACTTCCAGCGGCGGCTTCGGTCGCCGGGCGGTCTTGGGTCGACCTTTGGTTATCATGCGATTCCTCCACTGCCAGCGGTCTGAGCCATGTCCGATACCCCCACTTCGCGACGCCTGGTCTGCTTCAACCATGGCAAGGAAAGCGGACCCTGGGGCACCAAGATCAGGCGGCTGGCCGAAATTGCGACGGCGCGGGGCTTTGCCGTGATGTCGCCCGATTATAGTCACACGCCCGACCCCGACGCGCGGGTTCGCCAGCTGTTGGCGACGCCCATGCCGGATGCCGAGTCACTGGTGATGGTCGGCTCCAGCATGGGCGGTTACG
Organism: Flagellatimonas centrodinii; assembly: GCF_016918765.2. GTDB lineage: Bacteria > Pseudomonadota > Gammaproteobacteria > Nevskiales > Nevskiaceae > Polycyclovorans > Polycyclovorans centrodinii. The sequence continues at coordinate 2,862,350 of NZ_CP092104.1, read as the reverse complement.
TGGCCGCCCAAGCCTGTAGTGCCCTGCGTCCCCGGGCCCTGTTGCTGATGGTGCCGGCGCTCTACTTTCCTGGCTGGGATCACGAACCCGCGGATATCCCGGCCGATACCGTAGTGGTGCACGGCTGGGGCGACACGGTAGTGCCGCTGGAACGCTCGCTGCGCTTCGCCACCCGCCACCGCGCCGCGCTGCATGTCTTCGACGCCGACCACGGGCTGAGTGCGGCGCTGGAGGACATTGCCGCCCTGTTTGACCGTCAGCTGGCGCGGGTTTGTGCAGCGCCGGCGGGGGTGACCGCAACCGGTTTGTAGCCGTCGACAAATGCAGGCGGCATTCGCCGCGGACGGCCGGTTCGCATGTCCACACAGACCCATTGGGTCCGGCCGGTGAGCACGGTGCGGCGATCCGACCGCCGGATGATCTGGTAGCCACGCCACATGGTCAGCCGGAAATCACTCTCGGCCACCCAGGTCCCGACCACCAGCTCGTCGCCCTCGAAGGTCGGCGCCAGGTAGTCGAGCTCGTGGCGACGAGCAACACAGCCACAGCCCAGTTGCTCGTAGGCCTCCAGCCCCAGGCCCAGCGCCTGCGAGTGCGCCCAGGCCACCCGCTCCAGCCATTGCAGGTAAACCACGTTGTTGGTGTGGTGAAAACCGTCAAGATCAGCCGCACTCACGGTCCAGTCCAGGGTCTGCTGCGGGGCGCTGACCGTCCAGGGCAGATCTGCATCGGTTTGAGGTTGTGACGTCATGGGCCTAAAATAAGGACCGGTTTGGTCCTGTTTCGGGCGATTGCCCAAGGATGGAGTGCTCAGTGCTCAAGCTCAACAAGCTTGCAGATTATGCAACGGTCGTGCTGTCGGCGATGGCCGGAGCGCCTGCGCGCGTGAGCAACGGACCGCTGCTGGCAGCGGAAACCCACCTGCCGGCCCCCACTGTCGCCAAGATACTGAAACGCCTGGCGCGGGTCGGTCTGCTGGAATCCACCCGCGGCCTTCACGGCGGCTATCGCCTGGCGCGAGATCCTGCCGACATCAGCATTGCCGACATCGTCCGCGCCGTCGAAGGGCCGATCGCCCTCACCGACTGCGCCACCCACGGCAGCGGCTGCACCCTGTCCCGGGACTGCCGTTCCCGTGCCTCATTCCGGCTCATCGACAGCGCCATCCAGCGCGCGCTCGAAGCCGTCACCCTCGACCAGATGGCCCAGCCCGCCGCGCATGAAGTGCCGGTGCGACTGTCGGATGCCATCCGGTCCCAACCCCGGAGTTGATCGATGGCGACCCCCGCCCCCGACATCCAGGAACTGGTCCGCAAGCGCGCCTATAGCGCCGGCTTCATCACCGACGTCGAAGTCGACGTGGTCGCGCCTGGCCTGTCCGCAGATACCATCCGCTTCATTTCCGCCAAGAAGGAAGAGCCACAGTGGCTGCTCGACTGGCGACTGAAAGCGTTCGCCAAATGGCAGACCATGACGCCGCCCGACTGGGCACAGCTGAAGCTGGCGCCGATCGACTATCAGGCGATCTCCTACTACTCGCAGCCGAAGTCGATGGCCGACCGCCCGAAGTCGCTTGACGAGGTCGATCCCAAACTGCTCGAGACCTACACCAAGCTGGGCATCCCGCTGAAGGAGCAGGAAATGCTCGCCGGGGTTGCCATGGACGTGGTGTTCGACTCGGTGTCGGTGGCCACCACCTTCAAGGCCAAACTGGCCGAGGCCGGCGTCATCTTCTGCCCCATCTCGGAAGCGGTGCGCGAGCACCCCGAGCTGGTGCAGAAATACCTCGGTAGCGTGGTGCCCATCGGCGACAACTATTTCGCCGCGCTCAATTCAGCGGTGTTCACCGACGGCAGTTTCGTGTTCATTCCCAAGGGCGTGCGTTGCCCGATGGAGCTGTCCACCTACTTCCGCATCAACGAACGCAACACCGGCCAGTTCGAGCGTACCCTGATCATTGCCGAGGAAGGCAGCCACGTCAGCTATCTCGAAGGCTGCACCGCCCCACAACGGGACGAGAACCAGCTGCACGCCGCGGTGGTCGAGTTGATCACCCACGACGATGCCCAGATCAAGTACTCCACCGTCCAGAACTGGTATCCCGGTGACGAAGAAGGGCGCGGCGGTATCTACAACTTCGTCACCAAGCGCGGCGATTGTCGCGGTGCCCGTTCCAAGATCAGCTGGACCCAGGTGGAAACCGGCTCCGCCATCACCTGGAAGTACCCCAGCTGCGTCCTGCGCGGCGACGACACCGTCGGCGAGTTCTACTCGGTGGCGCTCACCCATCACCGTCAGCAGGCCGATACCGGCACCAAGATGATTCACATCGGCAAGCGCAGCCGGTCCACCATCGTCTCCAAGGGCATCTCCGCCGGCCACGGCCAACAGACCTATCGCGGCCTGGTGCGCATGCTGGCCTCGGCCGAGGGCGCGCGGAACCATACCCAGTGCGATTCGCTGTTGATCGGTGATACCTGCGGTGCCCACACCTTCCCCTACACCGAGGTACGCAACCCCAGCGCGGTACTGGAGCACGAGGCCTCTACCTCGAAGATCAGCGAAGACCAGTTGTTCTACTGCCGCTCACGCGGCATTGCCGAAGAAGACGCGGTCAGCATGATCGTCAACGGCTTCTGCAAGGAAGTATTCAAGGAACTGCCGATGGAGTTCGCGGTGGAGGCGCAGAAGCTGCTGCAGGTGTCGCTGGAAGGAGCGGTGGGGTGAGCATCGACGATTTTGCGAGCACCGCTCGCAGGCGATGCGAACGACCGGCCAGGGATGGCCGGGCCGGGCGCCCCGATCAGCACACGCTTGCGCCATGGACGACAACACCAACCTTGCAAGGACTTGTGTAGTGCCCATCATCACCATCCAGATGTTCGAAGGCCGCAGCCTCGAGCAGAAACGCGAGCTGGTCAGCAGTGTCACCCGTGAAATGGCGCGCATCTGCACTCTCCCCGAGTCGACCATCCATGTCGTCATCGAAGAAGTGAACCAACAAAACTGGGGAATGGGCGGCCAGCTCTTCTCCGACCGCACACCCGGAAAATCCTGATGCTCGAAATCAACAACCTGCACGTTTCCATCGACGACAAACCCATTCTCAAGGGGATCGACCTCACGCTCAAAGCGGGTGAGGTTCACGCCATCATGGGGCCCAACGGGTCCGGCAAATCGACCCTGTCGAACGTGCTGGCCGGTCGCGATGACTACACCGTCACCGATGGCAGTGTCCGCTTCCTCGGCCAGGACCTGCTGGACATGAGCCCCGAGCAACGGGCCTGCGCCGGCGTCTTTCTGGGTTTCCAGTATCCGGTCGAGATCCCCGGCGTTTCCAACCTCACCCTGCTGAAGGCGGCCCTCAACGCCAAGCGCAAGCACGAGGGCAAGCCGGAGATCGAAGCCACCGACTTCCTCGCCTGGGTGCGCGACCGGGTGCAGAAAATGGACATGACCACGTCGATGCTGCAACGCGGCGTCAATGAAGGCTTCTCCGGTGGAGAGAAGAAGCGCAATGAGATTCTGCAGATGCTGATTCTCGAGCCGACCCTGATGATCCTCGACGAAACCGACTCCGGTCTGGACATCGATGCCCTCAAGATCGTGTCGGACGGCATCAATCTGCGTCGCAGTGCGGAAACCGCCACCCTGCTGGTCACCCACTACCAGCGCCTGCTGGATCACGTGAAGCCCGATGTGGTGCACGTGCTCTCCGGTGGTCGCATCATCAAGACCGGCGGCCCGGAACTCGCGCATGAGCTGGAGGCCCGCGGCTACGGCTGGCTGGAGCAGGCGGCCTGATGGGTAATGCCACCGACCTGCGCGCCGCCCTGCCCGCAAGCCATCACCCTGCCCGGCAGGCCCTGCTCGAACGCTTTGATGCGATGGGCTGGCCCACCCGCAAGCACCCGGCCTGGCACTACACCGACCTTGGGCGTCTGCCCCCCTCCGGTTGGCAGCCGCTGCCGGACCTCGGTCGAGACATCGCACCAGCCGCTGCAGACGACGGCGACCATTTCGCACTCCTCAACGCCGCCTTTGCCCCGCCCGCCGAGCGGCTGTCGGCGGATGGCCACCTGCCGGGGCGGGACGTCGCCGCCGGCGCCATGGATCACCTGCAGTTCACTGCCAGCCTGACCGAGGGCGAACAGGCGCTGCGCGTGATTGACGACGACCGTCGCATTGACGGCCTGCGCACCCGCTGGGGGACGCTGGCGCTGGCCGCCGACAGCCAGCTTGATCTGGTGTGGATCAGCCGCGGCGAAGGCACCGGTCACGACCTCGCCCGGCTCACCGCCAATGTCGCCCGCGGCGCCCAGCTGCGGCTCTGGGTCTTGGCGATGGGCACCGCTACCGTGCGACTGGAAGGCGACATCCACCTTGATGATGAAGGCGCGCAGGCCGACATTCACGCGCTCTCGTTGCCCCGACAGCAGGGCGCGCTGGACCTGCCACTGACCCTGCATCACCACGCACCTCATGGTCACAGCCGCGCCTGGCTTCGTGCCATTGGCCTCGACCGTACGCGGACCAGTTTCAACGGTCGGGTGGTCGTTCACGAGGGTGCCGTCAAGACCGATTCCGAGCAGCATATGGCCAGCCTGCTGTTGTCGACCAAGGCCGAGATCAACGCCAAACCCGACCTCGAGATCTACAACGACGACGTCAAATGTGCCCACGGCGCCAGCTTCGGCCAGCTGAACGACGACGCCCTGTTCTACTTGCGCGCCCGAGGTCTCGATCACGACACCGCCCATGCGTTGCTGACCCGTGCCTTTGCCGCCGAGATTCTCGATACCCTGCCGGATGCCGCCCTGCGCACGCAGATGGGCGAACGGATGCTGGCGCAGCTCGGCGAGGCGATTCCATGAACCACCTTGATCTCGCGGCCATCCGCGCCCAGTTCCCGATCCTGTCGGAAACCGTTCGCGGCAAGCGCCTCGCCTACCTCGACAACGCCGCCACCACCCAGAAACCGGAAGCCGTGTTGCAGGCGCTCGACCGCTACTACCGGCATCAGAACGCCAACGTGCACCGCGCCGTTCACATGCTGGCCGAGCGCGCCACCCAGGCCTATGAGGGCGCGCGGGACGACATCGCCCGCTTCCTGGCCGTTGAGCGCGAATCGGTGATCTTCACTCGTGGTACCACCGAAGGCATCAACCTGGTCGCCCGCAGCTACCTGCAGCCCCGCCTGCAACCGGGAGACGAGGTGCTGCTCACCGGGATGGAGCACCACTCCAACATCGTGCCCTGGCAGTTGGCCGGCGCCAAAACCGTTGCGGCGCCGGTCAACGACGACGGCTCGCTCGATCTCGATGGCCTGCTCGCGCGCCTGAACGATCGCACACGGATGGTCGCGCTGACGCATGTCTCGAACACCCTCGGCACGGTCCTCCCAGTTGGCGAAGTGATTGCCGCCGCCCACGCACGCAACATCCCGGTGCTGGTGGATGGCGCGCAGTCGCTGGCCCATGCCGACGTCGACCTCAAAGGTTGGGATGTCGACTTCTTCGTCACCTCCGCACACAAGGCCTACGGACCGACCGGCTTTGGCGTGCTTTATGGCAAAACGGCCCTGCTCGACGCTATGCCGCCCTGGCATGGGGGGGGCGACATGATCGAGACCGTCACCTTCGAAGGCAGCACCTGGAACACACTGCCCTACAAGTTTGAAGCCGGCACTCCGGATATCGCTGGCGCCATCGGTTTTGGCGCCGCCTTGCGTTGGCTTAGCGACGTCGGCCTCGAAGCGATGCACGCACACGAGGCCGACCTCAACCAGTACGGGCACGCGCAGCTTGCCGAGGTGCCCGGACTGCGCATCCTCGGCGCTGCACCCGGCAAAAGTGCGATTTTCTCGATGGTGATGGACGGCACCCATCCACATGACCTCGGAGCATTGCTGAACGAGGCTGGCGTTGCAGTTCGCACCGGGCATCACTGCACCATGCCGCTGATGAAGCGATTCAACGTCCCGGCCACCGCCCGCGCCTCGCTCGCCGTCTATAGCGGCCGCGACGATATCGACCAACTGGTGGACGCCCTGAAGACCGCTCGTCGCTTGCTGGTGGCCTAGAGTCGCAGCAGAAACCGCCCGTCACGCCCCTGCTGTGACATGATCGGGCCCGAGCCCGCAGATGCCCAGAACCCGTATGGCCCGAGCCCAGGAGATCCCACCCACCGCCGCAGGCGATCCTGCGGGGTTGCCGTGGTTTCGACGGCTACAAACCCAGTTCTGGCTGTTGGGGCTACTACTGGTCACGATGTTGGCTGTTGCCGGCTGGCAGATCGGCCGAACCGTGGTCTACGACACTCTCACCCGCGATGTCTTTCTGTACGAGACCGAAAGCGGCCGACGTCTGCAGACCCGCATCAGCGCCCTCACCGATCGGGCTGAAGTGCTGGCCGCCACCCTGGCCGAGTTGGCAGCGGCCGAACCGCCGGATCCGGCCAACCCGACGCCGGCCGTCACCGACATCGTCGACGTCGCCGATCCTGACAGCCGCTTCACCAGCATCGGCATCTGGCCGCAGCCGACCGCGGACGGTCAACGCCGTAGCCGACTCTGGCTCCGTGATGCCGTGGGTCAGTTGCAGCCACGCGACGATTACAACGACCCGCGGGTGGTGAGTTACGCCGAAGCCGGCTGGTTCGTTGCTGCCCGTTTCGTCACCCCGCATCGTTGCTACTGGTCGCCGGTGCGGGTGCAGCGACTGAATGAAGCGGCACTGGTGAGTTGCAGTACACCCATCGTTCGTGACGGCCGCTTCGCGGGCGTGATAACCGTCGGCATCAGTATTGACACGCTCGAAGCAGAATTCGAGCGCAGCACCGCCGGCGACCCCGGTTACAGCCTGCTGATCGATGCTGACCACCGGGTCCTGGCGACCTCCAACACGCTCGGCAGCCGGTTGCAGGACCACCGCCCTGCCAACCTCGCAGCGTTGGCCCAACAGTATCCGGCGCTGAACCCGATGGCGCTTGACCTGTTCAATGCCCGCAAGGACTTCCGCAGCCGCATGGCGCGATCGCCCGCCTACGACGCCGCGCAGATCTCGGCGCTGGCCGAGGCCAGCAGCGAGATGACGCGCGACGATGCCGAGGGCGCACTGGTGCCAATCTGGGCCCGCCTGATGCAAGGCGACGACGACACCCCGTCACCGCGGGTCCTGCAGATCCGCAACGATCCCGCGCTCGCCGGGGATGCCAATGCCACGGTGCTCGCGCTACCCCATACCGGCTGGACCCTGGTGCGCGTGCGCGCCGCCCGCGAAGGCTTCTCCGGCGCCCGCGCACTGTTCCATCGCGTGCTGTGGCTGACCGTCGCCGGCGTGATGATCGCCATGGTGGTGCTGACCGTCGTCCTGCATTGGCAGATCCTGCGCCCGTTGCGGCGCATGAGCCGGACGTTGGCCCAATCGAGCCGGCTCGACGAATCGCTTGATGTGGTGCTCGATGCCAGTGCCCAGAACGAACTCGGGACCCTTGCCCACCTTTACAATGACCGCACCCGGCAACTGCGCGACCTGATGGACAGTGCGCTCAATGCCAACGCCCAGATGACCATCGAGGCGACCCATCGACGCGACCTGCAGCTGTCACTTGATGCTCTGCAACAGCAGCATCTGGCCGTCCTCAACCATGGCAGCGACGGCGTCGTGCAAACCGATGGTCGCGGTCGCATCGAGATGCTCAACCCGGCCGCCGAAAGGCTGACGGGCCTGCGCGCCGCAGACGTGCGTGGGCGAATCTTCGGCGAAGTCCTGGTGGCCGGCCTCGAAGGCGACGACGCGCCGCTACCCGATCTCGCCAGCGCCGCGATCGAGCGCGGCCAAAACCTCAACTACAGCGAAGGCGCCTATGTCGTCTCGGCTCTGGGCGACCAGATCCCGACCGGAGTTCAGGTCCTGCCGATCCGCGGCAGCGGCGGGCGCATGGCCGGCACCATCGTGCTGTTGCGGCCGCTCGACGGGGGGGGCGAGATCGCGTCGACCGAGGTCGGCATTTCCGCCGAGGACCCGCTCACCGGCCTGCCGGGCCGCCCGGCCTGCGAGCAGCACCTGCGCAACCTTCTGCATGCCGCGCAACTACAACCACGCGAACATGCCCTGCTGGTGCTCGATCTGGATCACTTCGAGCGTCTCAATGCCACGCACGACACCATCGCGGGCAATGAATGTCTGCAGCGGGTGGCCGATACCTTGCGGCATGCCGTCGGCCGCCGCGGACAGGTCTACCGCCTGGTCAGCGACCAGTTCGCTGTGGTGCTGGAGCAATTCGAACTCGATCGAGCGCGCATCTTCGCCGACGCCCTGCGCGATGCGGTCGCCCGCCAGAGTCACCCCTGGGGCGGCCGTTCGCTTCACCTCACCACCAGCATCGGTCTGACACGCCTGCATGGCGACAGCGACGCCGCCGCCCAGGTACTGCGCGAAGCCGATGATGCCTGTCAGGCCGCCAAGCGGGAGGGCCGCAACCGCGTCCGGCAGTTCGACCCCAGCGTGGCACGCGGCACACCCGGTATTGATGATGCAGTCTGGGTCAGGCGGATTCGCGCCGGCATCGACAATGACCGCTTCCACCTGACCACTCAGTTCGTGCAGTCGATGCCGGGCAACCCCGAACCCGGCGGCGTGTTCGAAGTGTTGCTGGCACTGGAAGACGAGGAAGGCTTCTGGGCCAGCCCGGATGCCTTCATGTCAGTCGCCGAACGGCATGAGCTCACGGTGGAGATGGACCGCTGGGTGGTGTCCCGGACCTTGCGCTATCTGCAACAGACCCCCGATGTCCTCGCCGGCCTCGGGTTTGTGGTGATCAACCTGTCGCCCGCGTCCATGGCCGACCCCGACTGGCTGCACTGGCTGGTACAACAGTTCGAACAGCATCCAGACGTGGCGCCACGCAAACTCTGCTTCGAACTGCGCCAGGCCACGTTGCTGCGGCACCCGCAACAGGCCACGTTGTTCTGCGATGCCATGCGCGCCATGGGCTGCCGGGTGTCGGTCGATCATTTCGTCGGCAGCGACCGCGAAACCCTGCAGCAAATTCGTGCGCTCGCCGTCGACGTGCTCAAGATCAACGCCCTGCACTACCGCCAGCTCAGCATCGACCCGGTCGAACAGATGTTGGCGGAAACCGCCATCAAACTGGCCCGAACGCTGCAGAAGCAGGTGGTGGTTTTCAACGTGCCCGATAGCGGCCTGCTGAGCGCCTGGCAACGCATGGGCATCGACTACCTGCAGGGTCATGCGGTGGCCAAACCGACCCCGGTCATCTTTTCAGTGCCATCGCGCTGAGGCCCGACGACGTGGGTCGCATATCAGGTCAGCCCTGACCCGGCAACGACTCAAACCGGGGCAAAGTCTCCAACGCGTCGTCCCAAGGTGCTCGGTGACCGCTGAAAATGTGCGCTTGCGGGGTGATCGACGGTGTCGAGTCCAGACTGCCGGCGGGCACCACCACCCCACCCCCAGCCTCGGCCCGTGGCAATGGCGCGCCGCAAGCGGAGCAGAACGCCCGAACATGCCGGGTGCCCGGGACCGTGAACTGCACCACCCGATCGGCCCCCGTCAGCCAGTGCACGCGGCCGCTGGGCGAGAACAGGTTGGCGGCATGTGCCGACCCGCTGCCCTTGCGGCAGCGACGGCAGTGACAAAGGAAAAAACCTTCGAACTGGCCATGAATCTCGAATTGAACCGCTCCACAAAGGCAGGTGCCGTGGTCGTGTGCCATGGGGCGCCGCGTCTCCTGATTTCCGCCGGGGTCATCCCGCTCGGTCATCCGGGAAAAGACCACAATTGATCTGACTTGTCACCCTTGGGCACTACCGCGGCCTTTGGCGGACCGCGCGACCTGATGCGAACCATCGCGCCAGTGCCGCCCACCATGGATCTGGCACCACGTCGGATCGAGATCTACTGCGCCTGAGGCCGAGCAGCAGGGCATCGCGCTCGTGGACGTGGAACGCAGGGGTGTCGACGACGGATGGGCGCCACCGGCACCACTGATGACCTGCGCAATGAGGGTCTAAATCCTCGTCACCGCGGCCGCGGTTGCTTCCATCGCCCCGCGCCTTCTCAGTTCCGGCAGGGGAAACGCCGCTCGCAAGCACACCCCCTGCCCGACCTGCCGCACATCGAAGCGACCGCCGAGGCTCGCCATGCGCGCCCGCAGGTTGGCGAGACCGTTGCCAGCACTTGATGCACTGGAGCCCATACCCCGGCCATTGTCTTCGACGTCCACCCACAGGTCGTGGTCGCCGACGTGGATGGTGACGCTGACAGCATCAGCGCCGGAATGCTTGATGACATTGCTGGCGGCTTCGCGGATCAGCGAACGCAGGGCATGGATGGAGGAGGCGGGCAAGGTCGCGGGCACGGTGTCGGGCATGTGCCAGCGCAACTGGATACCCGCGCTGACCAGGTCTTCGTCCACTTCCTGGCGGAGATCGGCCATGCTTTCCTCGAATGAGGTGTTCATGCCCGAGACGTTGTTGACGATGTCGCGCAACTCGGCCAATGCGGCGCGGATGCGCCCGTCCTTGCGGGCAGATTCGGGGCTGGTGAGCGCACTCATCAGTTGCAGGCCGATGTTGTCGTGCATGTCGCGGGCGATGCGGGTGCGCTCTTCGGCCACGCCGTTTTCGTAGGCATCGCGGCTGTCTTCGGCATGGCGCAGCAGCGCCAGCACTGCCGACACACGGGTGACATCGCGCGGGGCAAAAAGGCGGCGGCCGCTGTCGGCCAGGGTCAGCCGCAGGGGGGGCAAGGCGCCGAGGCCGGGCACCCGCAGCGCCAGCCCTTCCTCCTCCAGTTGCGGTGCATCAACTGGCGCCACTTTCTCGATCGACAGCGGCCGGTACATGGCCTGCAGCAGTTTCTGCCAGCGCGCCGGCTGGTCGTGGCCGGGCGGCGCCAGAGCGAGGTCCAGCACCTGCCGAAAGTCGTCTTGCGCGTGGCCGCCGCGATAGCCGAGAAACCAACGGGCCAGGGCATCCCGCAGCGGCAGGTAGAGCGCCGCCACCAGCAACAGGGACAGACCCAGCGCCGGCAACCGGTCCACCGCCACGCCATAGATCAGCAGGGCATCCAGCCCCACCAGCATCAACACACCCACCAGGTAGAACAGGATGCGGAAGGCCCAGTCATTCAGCTCGAACAGGCGGTAGCGCGCCACCCCCAGCGCCAGCCCGGCATAGATGACCAGGAAAAACAGGAACGCGTGCCCCTGGGTCATCACCGCGCCCAGGCCCAACAGTGTGGGCAGTATCACCGTCAGCACGAAGCCGCCCGCTCCCAGCACCACACCCAAGCCCAGCCATTGCAGCGCGGCGCGGGCGCGCGGATCGCCCTTGCTGCTGCGCCGTTGCCAGATCACCAGCACCACGATGGCAGCCATGCAGATGAGGATGGCGGTCTGGAAGATCATCGAGCTCACCTGCGCCGGGCGCAGCGCATCCACGCCCCACACGCTGGCCAGCAGGGCGGCCGGCAGAAGCGCCCATCTCGGCCGCAGCAGGGTTCGGGGATAGGCCATGAACAGGCCCAACATGGCGGCGCCGAACAACAGCGTGCCGAAGTGGTTGAAGGCCGACAGGGTGCGGAACAGACCGGTGGGCAACGCCAGTTCGCGAGTGCTGTAGACCGCGGCCGAAAACGCCGCCAGCATCAGACCGAAGCCCACCAGCGCCAGATGGCGGGTGCTCCATTCACCGCGCCGCAGGCCCCACACCCACACGCCCATCCAGAAGCCCGCCAGGCCCACCAGCAGTTGCATCCAGAACACCGACGGCAGTTGCGCAATCGGCCGATGGTCGGCCGGCACCACCGATACCGGCTGCCGTAGGCCGCCATCAACCTCGGCCGCGCTGTCAGTCAGCCATAGGGTGACCGGCCCGCTCCGCAGGATGCCGGCGAGCACCTGCTGGCGTGCAAGGAACGCTCGGATCGCATGGTAACTGGGCAGCATGTCGGGCTCTTCGGTCCGGTCTACCGCCTGCAGTTCGATGTGCGCCTGCGCCGACGACAGCGCCGTCACCCATTGACCGGGGGCTACCCGGGCGGCAGGGCCGTCGGCCGATACCGACGCGATCCTCAGGGGTTGATCGGAGCCGGCGACCGCCAGCTCCACGCCCAGCCAGGGCTGGCGGATAGCGGTGACGACCGCCGCCAATGCCAACAACAGGCCGAACAGACCCGCACCGAACACCACGGTGAGCGGGGGCAGTTTCGAACCAGGTCTTGCGGCAGAGTTCGGGGTCAAACGAGCGGCTTGATCGCGACACAGGGGGGTGCCAGAGCCGCCCTTTTGCGGGATTCCGACCGGGCTTGCAAGCCCCCATCTGCGTCGGAGGGCGACGGCGCCACCTGCGACCGCCGTTTATCAGAGCGGTCGGCCCGCAACCGCATCGCGAACAGGAACGGATTGCCGAGCCGCTTCATTGCCCGACGGCGGCGCCGGCCTGCGCCTCGCGCTGCGACAGACGCGCCAACGCCAGCAGCAGGCCGAGGCTGCCGCTACAGGCGATCAGCACGAACCACGGCAGCGGGCTCATGCCCGCTGCCCGAAGGCGCGGAAGCAGCAGCGTCCAGGCGATGCCGGCAGCGAGCAGCAGGTCCACCCAGATCTGGTTAGCCCAGAGGCTGCGCACATGCTCAGGCCAGAAGCCGAACAGTCCTTCCTGTGCGACCGCAGCAGCCGACAGGCCGGCAAACAGCAGCGACAGCAGCAATGGCGGCAACGGGCTGGCGGTGACAGCGACTGGGCGCAGGGCGGCCTGGACGCCATAGGCGAGGAACAACAGTGCGGCGAGCCAGGGCAGCAGCGTCGTCGGGGACATGGCAATTCTCGGAAATTGAGGAGCCCCCAGTCTGGCCATTGCGGTGACGACCGCAATGACCTCTCAGGTCATGTCGAAGCAGGGTCGACGTGGACCACCATCAACTGTGGCGTCACCCGTTGCTGCCACCGATTGACGCCCAACCGATAGACAAAGCGGGCGGTCTGCCCGGCGGCCAGCGCCGCATCTCCGGCACCGAAGTGCACCGCCTCCACCATGCCGCCATCGGGATGAGACAGCGTGTACCGCAGATGTTGCTGCGCACTGCCCATGAACTTCACCGCCTGGACGGCGAACCGGCCATCGAATTGTGGCTCGGGAAACCCCTGCCCCCAAGGCCCGGCCGCCTCCAAGGCCAGCGCGGCTTCCAGGTCCAGCCAGGCGCCGGGTAATTCGCCATCACTTTCGATCACCGCCTGCAGGGCATCGTCATCAAGATGCGCAGCGCAGGCAGCGTCGAAGGCCGCACTGAAGGCAGGCCAGTTCGCCTCCGGCAGGCTCATACCAGCGGCCATGGCATGGCCACCAAAGCGTTCGATCAGACCCGGATGCGCGGTGTCGATCTCGGCCAACACATCCCGCAGGTGAAGCCCGGGAATGGTGCGGCCGCTGGCCTTGAGCATGCCTCGCTGTTGCGCCCGGGCAGCGGCGATCACCGGCCGATGGTGGAGGTCCTTGATCCGCGAGGCGACCAGCCCGACGATGCCTTCATGCCAGTCCGGCTGAAACAGGCAGAGGCCAGTCGCCGTCGCCTCGGCGCTGATCCGCAGGGCGCTGTCCCGCATGTCGGCCTCGATATGGCGCCGCTCACGATTGATTCGGTCCAGCTGCTGCGCCAGCGCCTCAGCCTGCAGGGAATCGTCACTGAGCAGACACTCGATACCAGTCCGGATGTCGTCCAACCGTCCCGCGGCGTTGAGCCGCGGGCCGAGCACGAAACCCAGTTCCTGGCTGGTGAGGTGTTGTGGCTCACGCCCTGCCACCCGTAGCAATGCCCGCAGCCCCTCGTGCATCTGCCCGGCCCGCATCCGCCGCAGGCCGGCCGCCACCAACACGCGATTATTGGTATCCAGCCTCACGACATCGGCCACCGTGCCCAGCGCCACCAGATCCAGCAGCGGCGACAGGCTTGGCAGGGTTTGTCCGAGGCCCCGCAGATGTGCGCGCAGGGCCGCCAGCAGGTAGAACATCACGCCGACACCGGCGAGGTGCCGAGATGGGAACTCGCAACCCGGCTGATTGGGATTGACGATGGCCGCCGCAGCCGGCAGCTCCGGGCCCGGCAGATGGTGGTCGGTGACGATCACCGGTACGCCCAGGGCCCGGGCGTGGGCCACACCATCGAGACTGGCGATGCCACTGTCGACAGTGACGATCAGACGGGCACCGCGCGCCACCGCTGCATCCACCAGCAAGGGCGACAGGCCATAGCCCATGCGGAAGCGGTCGGGCACCACATAATCGACATCGGCGGCGCCGAGCAGCCTCAGGCCGCGGACGCCGACCGCCACGCCGGTGGCGCCGTCGCAATCGTAGTCACCGGCCAGCACGATGCGATGGCCCTGCGCCAGGGTGTCGGCGAGCACCGCCACCGCGGTCGCCAGCCCTCGCAGATGGGGCGGTGCCAGCGCGGCAAGCGGCAGCTCGGCATCGATGACCGTTTTCGCCCCACGTGCAGCGTAGAGCTGACGCACCAGGGGATGGAGGGTGTCGGGCAAACCCGCCAGCGCGGCCGGCGCCGGCGGTGGCCGACGGCGGATCACCCTGCCATGTGCTCCAGCAGGGTGCGTTCGACCGCGCTGCGCTCGGCGGGCACCTGGATCAGGCCCTTCAACCCATCCTTCATGATGATGTCGGGATCCTTCAGACCGTTGCCGGTCAGAGTGCAAACCACCGTACTACCCTGGGCAATCTTGCCGCTGCGAATATCGGCGAGCACGCCGCAAAGCGACGCGGCGGACGCCGGCTCACAGAACACGCCTTCCTTCTGCGCCAGCAATCGCTGCGTGGTGAGGATGTCGTCGTCACTGCACTCGTCAAACCAACCGTCAGATTCCTTCTGCACCACCCAGGCGCGATCCCAGCTCTGGGGATCGCCGATGCGGATGGCGGTGGCAACCGTTTCCGGGTCCTTCACTGGTCCACCACGCAGGAACGGGGCGCTGCCGGAGGCCTGAAAGCCGAGCATCTTCGGGCGAGACTGCGTCTGCGGCGGATGCGCTACCTTGCAGTTGCCATCGCAGAAGGCACAGCCGCCAGTGCTGAGGCCGGCGAGTTCGGAATAGCCGATCCAGTGTGCGGTGATGTTGCCGGCGTTGCCCACAGGCAGTGCGTGATAATCCGGCGCCCGCCCGAGACTTTCGGCAATCTCGAACGCAGCGGTCTTCTGCCCTTGCAAGCGGTATGGGTTGATCGAGTTGACAATGGTCACCGGGGCCGTCTGCGCCACTTCCTTGACCAACCGCATGCCATCATCGAAGTTGCCGCGGATCTGTACTACCACGGCGCCATGCACCACCGCCTGGGCCAACTTGCCGAGGGCGATCTTGCCTTCGGGGATAAGCACGAATGCCGTGATGCCAGCACGGGCGGCATACGCGGCGGCGGCAGCCGAGGTGTTGCCGGTGGAGGCGCAGATGATGGCCTTCGAGCCTTCATGCACCGCCTGGGTCACCGCGGCGGTCATGCCACGATCCTTGAATGAGCCGGTGGGGTTGAGACCTTCGAACTTGACGTAGATCTCGCCTTCGAAGCCGGCTTCGCGCGGGATGTGCTGCAGCTGGATCAGCGGCGTACGCCCTTCACCCAGCGAGATCGCCCGCACCTCCGGCGCAAACGGCAGGCGGTGGCGGAAATGGTCGATGAGTCCGGTGTAGTTCATGGAAGTGCTGGCCCCGTGGGCGCTCTAGTTGAAATGTTCGACGCGGATACGTGACAGCTGTTCACGCACGAACGGGAGGGCCTCGATGCGCTGCACGGCTTCGTGGATACGCTGTTCGCTGGCCTCGGAAGTGATCAATGCCACCGTGGCGTCATCGGACGCACGCGGCGGCTCGCGTTGTTGGATTGCCTCGATACTGATGTCGAGTTCGGCAAAGATCGAGGTGATGCCCTTGAGCACGCCGGGCTCGTCGGCCACCCGCAATCGCAGGTAGAAGGCGCTCTCGGTCTCGGCCAATGGCAACACTGGCAGCGCGGTCAGCGACGCCGGCGCAAAGCCGAGGTCGGGCACGCGGGTGCCGGCATCGCCGCCAAGCCCGCGGGCGATATCGACCAGATCGGCGACCACTGCCGAGGCAGTTGCATCCCCACCGGCGCCGGCACCGTAGAGCCCGATCGGACCACTGCCGTTGCCATGGATCAGCACTGAGTTGAGCACACCATCCACCTTGGCCAGCAGATGCTGCTCGGGCACCAATGTGGGATGCACCCGCAGCTCCACCTTGCCGCCGGATCGTTTGGCGATGCCGAGATGCTTGATGCGATACCCCAGGGCCTCCGCCACACGGATGTCTTGAGCACTGACTGCGGTGATGCCCTGTACCGACACAGCATCGAACGACAACGGCATGCCGAAGGCGATACTGGCGAGGATGGTGAGCTTGTGTGCCGCATCGATGCCTTCGATGTCGAAGGTGGGGTCCGCTTCGGCGTAACCCAGCCGCTGTGCCTCGGCCAGTGCATCGGTGAAGCTCTGACCCTGATCCCGCATCTGGGTGAGGATGTAGTTGCAAGTGCCGTTGATGATGCCGGCGACCTGGTCAATCCGGTTGCCGGCAAGGCCTTCGCGCACCACCTTGATGACCGGGATCCCCCCCGCCACCGCCGCCTCGAAGCCGACCGCCGCATTGCCGGCGCGGGCGCGTTCGAACACGGTGTTGCCGTCCAGCGCCAGCAACGCCTTGTTGGCGGTGACCACCGGCGTGCCGCGTGCCAGCGCCGCCGACACCAGCGACAGGGCCGGCTCGGTGCCGCCGATCAGTTCGGCGACGATATCAACATCGGGGCTGCTCGCCACCGCCTGCGCGTCGGAGGTCAGGGCGATACCGTCGAGGTCACAGTCGCGTGCGCGGTTGAGGTCGCGAGCCGCGGCCATCGTCACCACCAGCGGGCGTCCCAGGCGAGCGGAGATAGCGTCGGCATTGTCCTTGAGCAGGCGAATCACGCCCTGCCCCACGGTACCGAGGCCGATCAGGCCGACCTTGACGGGAGTCTTCATAAACACCTTATCCATGATGGGCGGAGCGCGACGAGCCGGTCGTCACGCCGAAGTGGTGATGCCGGCGGTCTGCAACATCCGGCGGATACCCCGCAATGCCTGACGCGTCCGATGCTCGTTCTCGATCAGGGCAAAGCGAACGTGGGTATCTCCGTACTCGCCGAAGCCGATGCCGGGGGAGACTGCCACGTGCGCCTCGGCCAGCAGCTTCTTGGAAAATTCGATCGAACCCATGGCCTTGAAGGGCTCGGGAATCTCGGCCCAGACAAACATGGTCGCTCGCGGCTTTTCGACCTTCCAGCCGATCTTGTTGAGGCCCTCGCAGAGCACGTCGCGGCGAACCCGGTACATCTCGCAGATTTCGGCGACACAGTCCTGCGGCCCTTCCAACGCAGCAATCGCGGCAACCTGGATCGGCGTGAACATCCCGTAGTCCAGGTAGCTCTTGATACGCGCCAGGGCGGCGACCAATGTCGGGTTGCCGACCATGAACCCAACTCGCCACCCGGGCATGTTGTAGCTCTTGGACAGAGTGAAAAATTCGACCGCGACATCCTTCGCCCCCGGCACCTGCAGGACACTGGGCGCCTTGTAGCCGTCGAACACGATGTCGCTGTAGGCGAGATCGTGCACCAGCCAGATCTCGTGCTCGCGGCAGATGGCCACCGCCTTCTCGAAGAATTCGAGATCCACACACTGGGTCGTCGGGTTGCCCGGGAAGTTCAGCACCAGCATCTTCGGCGACGGCCATGTCTCCTTGATCGCGCGCTGCAGCTCCTCGAAGAAATCCACCTCAGGTGTCATCCGCACATGGCGGACGTCGGCACCGGCCAGCACCACGCCATACGGGTGGATCGGATAGGCCGGGTTGGGCACCAGCACGACATCGCCCTGCGCCAGAGTGGCAAAGGCCAGATGTGCCAGCCCTTCCTTCGAGCCGATGGTGGCGATTACCTCGGTTTCGGGGTCAAGGTCGATGTCGTAGCGCCGCTTGTACCAGCGCGCCATCGCGCGTCGCAGCCGCGGAATGCCCTTCGACACCGAATAGCGATGCGTGTGCACGCCTTCTTCGTCATGCAGCTCGGGGCGAACGTAGTCGCTCTCGGTGCCGCGTACGCTGGCTTCCACCAGCTTGTCGACAATGTGCTTGGGCGTCGGCTGGTCGGGATTGCCCATGCCGAAATCGATGATGTCCTCGCCGCGGGCGCGGGCTGCCTTCTTCAAATCACCGACGATGTTGAAGACGTAGGGGGGCAGTCGCTGGATGCGCGGGAAGTTGGTTTTCACGGACGGGCTCTGAAGGCCGAGGATGGGCCCGATGACGGGCGGCGAAAAGCGCGAAGTTTTAGCACCTTGCGGGGGTTTCCGGCAAGGGAATGGCCGCCGCCGGGTGTGCGCACGGCGACCCGCGGAACATCAGGATTTGGCGGGCAGGAACTTCACCGGATTCACCGGCTTGCCCCGCTCGCGGATCTCGAAATGCAGGAGCGGCTTGCGCTCCGGCCCCTCGCCCATTTCGGCGATGGGTTGTCCGGCCCGCACGGTGTCGCCCTCTTTCACCAGACGCGTGCGGTTGTAACCGTAGGCGGAGAGGAACACCTCGTCGTGCTTGATGATGATCAGCTCGCCATAGCCCTTGAGCGCGTTGCCGCTGTAGACCACCTTGCCGGCTGACGCTGCCACCACTTGCTGGCCGCGACGCCCGGTGAACTCCAGCCCCTTGCTGCCCTGAGTGGGCGAATAGCCGCGCGACACGATGCCGTCGGTCGGCCAGGTCCAGCGACCGGTCACCGGCGGCGGCACGGCGGCGGTCGTCGCTGCTACCGGCGGCGGCGCTGTCGTCGGAGGCGCCGATGCCGACGCGGCGCTACCCAGCGCCACCGGGGCCAGGGGCCGCGGCGCGCCGACGGGCGGCGGCAGGGTCACCGCTGCGGTAGCGACATCGCCGTTCGCCGGTGCGACCGGCTTGATCGTCGCCGCAGGCTTGAGTCGCAGGACCTGACCGGGATAGATCAGTTCGGGATTGGCGAGCGCGTTCCACTGCGCCAGTTCGCGGAAGTCGACCTGGTTGCGGAAGGCGATGGAATAGAGGGTATCGCCCTGTTGGACCCGATACTCGTCGGCCGCCACCGGCGGCAGCACGACCATCGGCGTGGTGGAGTCGACCTGAACCCGCTCGGCAGGCGGCGACCAGCTCAGCAGTGCCGCACACCCGGTCGCCATCAGCGCCAGACCGAGCGTAATCACGCGGGTACCGATCATCTTCATCGCATCCATAGAATTCCCACCAGAACCACGAGAACCAACACCCAGCCGATGACGTCGATGTAGCGCAACAGGTGACGCTCAAAGGTCGGTCCGAGCGCTTTCACCAGGCCAGCAACGACGAAGAAGCGGATACCGCGCCCGATCAGCGACCCGAGAAAGAACGGTAACAGGCCCATCTGCGCCGCGCCTGCCGAAAGGGTGAAGACCTTGTAGGGCACCGGCGTGATGCCGGCCATCAGGATCGCCCAGAAACCGTACTGTTCGAACCATTGGACGGCAGTATCGTAGGCCTCGCGCCTACCGATACGGTCAACCCAAGGCAACACCAGGTCGAGCACCCAGGCGCCCAGCATGAAGCCGATCAAGCCGCCCACCACCGAGGTGATGGTAGTCAGGGCCGCCAGCCGCCACCACTGGGCTGGCCGGGCAAGTACCATCGGCGCCAGCATCACGTCGGGCGGGATCGGAAATACGGTGGCCTCGGCCACACTGAGCCCGCCCAACCACCAACGGGCATGCGGATGTGCGGATTTGGTCAGCGTCCAGGCATACAACCGGCTGAACAACCCCATCAGACCTTGCCTGCCAGCAACGGGACGAAACTGACCGTGGCGATGTCACGTTGGCGGAAGCCCATCACCCCTCGGTCAATCACTTTCAGCACCTGCGCACCCGGGGGCCCCACCGGAATCACCAGGCGTCCACCGGGCGCCAACTGCTCCGGTAGCCCGGGCGGCAGCTCCGCGGCTGCGGCCGTCACCAGAATGCCGTCATAAGGGGCATACGGAAGCCAGCCCTGCATGCCGTCGGCATAGCCGAAATGCACATTGCGATACCCCAGCGCGGCAAGGCGCTTGCGCGCCTGTTCGGTCAGGGCCTTGACTCGCTCGACGGTGAACACCACCTCGCACAGCTCGGCCAGCAGCGCGGTCTGGTAGCCACTGCCGGTGCCCACTTCGAGCACCCGGCGCCGGGTCCCGCCTTCCAGCAGGGTCTGCGTCATCATTGCCACCACCGCCGGCTGCGAGATCGTCTGCGCGAAGCCGATCGGCAACGATGACTGCAGCTCGTAGGCGCGCGCCTTGAATGCATCATCAACAAACTGATGACGGGGGATGCGCCCGACCGCCGCCAGCAGCGCGGGTTCGTGGATTCCCTGCCTGGAAAGGCCCTCGGCCAGCCGTTGCGCCGGGGTCTTCAGCGGCGTGGTGGCGCCACTGACGGGGTTGCGTGATCCGCGCGTCACAGATCGGATACCCAGTCCCGCAGACGCTCCAGGGCGGCATGGCGGGTCAGATCGACGGTGATCGGGGTCACCGACACCTGATGGCGGCTGATGGCATGGAAGTCGGTCCCCGCGCCACAGTCCGCCTCGGCCCCGGCCGCCCCCAGCCAGTAAATGGTGCGGCCACGCGGGTCCTGGGTGCGGGTCACGCTCTCGGCACGATGCCGCAAGCCGAGGCGGGTCACCGCATACCCCTGCAGTTCATCCAGCGGCACGTCGGGTACGTTGACGTTGAGGATGGTATCCGGTGGCAGCGGATGGGTCGCCAGACGGGCCACCAGGGTGACGGCGACTGCTGCGGCCGTTTCATAGTGCCGCGGTTCGTGCGCCACGCACGATACCGCCAGCGCCGAACAGCCCAGGTGTCGCCCCTCCATAGCGGCCGCCACGGTGCCCGAGTAGAGGGTGTCGTCGCCGAGGTTGGCCCCGGCGTTGATCCCGGACACCACCATGTCGGGGGGCTCCGGCAGTAGCGAGGTCAGCGCCAAATGCACGCAATCGGTGGGGGTGCCGTCAACGCACCAGACGCCGTCGGCGTGCTGATGCGGTCGCAGCGGATTGAGCAGCGTCAGCGAGTTGGACGCGCCGGAGCGGTTGCGATCGGGCGCCACCACCGTAACCCGGTGATGCGCCTCCAGCGCGTTGCGCAGGCATAGCAGACCAGGGGCCGTACAGCCGTCGTCGTTTGAAAGAAGGATGCGCATGGTGGACAGCGGGGAAAAACGCCGGGTAGTTTACCGGTCTGACCGGCATGCTGCCGACTCCATCATCGGTGTTTTTGCCATGTCCGACTCCGACAACGACTCCGCCCTGTTCCGCGCTGCCCTTGGCGATGTCCGACGTGCCGCCCCCGCTGGGCATGTCAGCCCCTTGCGGCGACCGCCACCGCCAGTGGCGCGGCAGGCGCAGGCCGATGAGGTGGCGGTGATGGCCGAGCTACTGGCCGCAGCGGACCCGGATGATTTCGAGTGCGGCGACACGCTGACCTATCGCTCGCCCGGGGTACAGGACAGCGTCATCCGCCGGCTGCGGCGCGGCCAGTATCGGGTCGAGCGGGCTCTTGACCTGCACGGTCTGAACCGCCATCGGGCGCGCCATGAAATCGTCGGCTTTCTGAGCCGTTGCCAGCAGGATGACGTGCGCTGTGTGCGCATCATCCACGGCAAGGGCAATGGCTCACCCAACACCGGGCCGGTACTGAAAGCCCACGTCGACAGCTGGTTGCGACGACGTCGCGACGTCTTGGCGTTCTGTTCCGCCCGGCCGCCGGATGGGGGGACCGGCGCGATCTATGTGCTGCTACGAAACCCCGGCTGATCAGAGTACGTCGCGCAGGTCGATGTCGAAGCGGAACGGGTGCAATCTGGCCACCACACGGCGGCGCAGGCGCACGACTGTCGACTGTACATAATGACGGTACTGATCAACATTCCAGCCTTCCGACAGCGCTTGCGGCAACCGCAAGGCCGGCATTCCGGGTCTCTTGATAACCTGTGTATTCATGACATACCCCCTCGAGGGTTACTTACTACTCAGTAAGTAGCGTACACCCAATCCCCGGGCCTGTGTGGACAGCAGGTTTCGATGGTCGACGCGACCCGACGAACGTCAGTTGCGCCCGGAGGCACCGCCGCGCAATTCCAGCCCCAGCTGCTCCAGCACCTGATGGAAGCGCTGGGGACCAGCCATGCGGGCGATCTGCAAGCCACCCTGCAGCGCCGCGCCAACTTCGACCGCCTTTGACCGGGCCTCGCCCGGAAACTGCAGACTGCCTTCATCGCGTCCGGCCTGCAGCGTTTCCGCCAGCCATTCGTAGTTTTCGCGCATCAGCAGCCGAGCTTCATGCCGCATCGGCTCGGGAATGACCCCGAACTCGGACCCGAGAACGCCGACCGGACAGATTCGCATGTCAGTCGCGGCGAGATACGCGATGTAGGTCTCGAAGAAGGCCGTCAGCCGCGACCAAGCATCACCCTGTCCGGCCACGCTCTCGGCCCAGTCCCGAAAGCGCTGGCGAAACCGGCGCACCAGCGCCACCCCCAGATCTTCCTTGCCGGGAAAATGGTAGTGAATAGCGGCGTTGCGGATACCCAACTGGACCGCAATATGTTGATAGCTGAAAGCGTTGTAGCCGCGACGCTGCAACAGTTCTTCGGCGGTATTGAGAATCTCCTCCCGCGTGTCGCGACGCGGGCGGAGGCGCAGGCGGTCCTTCACGAGCGTTTCAAGCATGTCGGCAGTCTACGGTGGGGGACGCCATCACACAAACCATAACTCGCTGATTCGACAGCATTTCAGACGCCTTCTCGGGGGGCGATGAGCACCACCGCATGAGCCGCAACACCGGCCTTGCGACCAATGTGACCCATCCCCTCATTGGTGGTCGCCTTGACGCCTATCCGGTCCACAGTGACCCGGAGGTCGGCCGCCAGACATTCGCGCATGGCGCCGGTGTATGCGGCCACCCGCGGCGCCTCTGCGATCAGGGTCAGGTCGGCATTGACCAGGGCATACCCGGCGGCATGCAGGGCATCCACCACGGTCCGCAGCAGGTCCCGAGAGTCAGCACCGGCAAAGCGAGCATCCGTGTCCGGAAACCACTGACCGATATCGCCCCGCCCCAACGCGCCCAACAACGCGTCACACAGCGCATGGATCAGCACATCGCCATCGGAGTGCGCCACCAGCCGGTAGTCACATGCGATCTGAACCCCTCCGAGGGTCACCCCCGTCCCGGCTGCCAACTGATGGGCATCGAAGCCATGCCCAATGCGCGCATCAAACAGATTCATGGTGGTTCGATTCTCCCGCCTGAAGCCGCAACCAGAACGCAGCCAGGGCCAGATCGTCCGGGTAAGTGATCTTGAGATTGCTGGCGTGACCCCACACCACCGTGGGCCGCAAGCCGAGCGCCTCGATGGCGCTTGCCTCGTCAGTGACATCCGTGCCGGCAGCTGCCGCCCGGGCGAGGGCATCGACCAGCGTCAACAGGGGGAACTGCTGAGGGGTCTGGGCGCCGGCCAGGTGGGCACGCGGCACGGTTTCGACCGCCCGGCCGTCTTGGTGGCGTTTGAGCGTGTCGGTCAGCGGCCGTGCCAGCAGCCCGCCCTCAGATGTGGTGGCGGCATCACGCAGCTGCAGAAGCGCCTCCTCGCGCAGACAGGGGCGCGCGGCATCGTGGACCAGCACCCAGGTACGTTCGGGCCAGCCGGCATGACACCGCACCGCCGCCAGTCCGGCCCGAACCGAGTCAGCGCGTTCGGCGCCCCCGGTCACCGTCAGTACCCGCGGATGCCGGGCCATCGGCGATGCTGACCAGGGGGTGTCTCCAGCCGCCAGCACCAGTACCACACCGTCGATCCAACCCTGGCGCAGCAAGGTTGTCAGCGACCACTCGAGTACGGTGCGACCGGCCAACGGTAGCCAGGGTTTGGGAGTCTCCATGCCCATCCGGGTACCGGCTCCGGCGGCCACCAGCACCGCCCAGTAACGAGGCCCCTCGGTCACGGTCCGTCGGTGGAGACCACCAGGTAGAAGGTTTCGTCCTGCTCGATCATGCCCAGCGCGGTGCGCGCACGGGCTTCCAGTGCCCGGCTACCGACGTTGAGGTCCTGAACTTCGGCAGCCAGACGACCGTTGCGTTGCCGCAATTGTTCGATCTCGGCTTCCAGCGCGGCCACCTGGGTCTGCAGGGTGTGGGCATGGGTCACCCCGCCGTCGGCGACCCACAACCGCCATTGCAGACCCAACAGCATCAGCGCAAGTGCGGCGATGATGATTCGGCCGCGCATCGTCTTCAGCCGACCTTCACCGGGAAGGCACCGGCACCGGGATAACGTGCCTGGGCGCCGAGCTGTTGCTCGATCCGCAGCAGCTGGTTGTATTTGGCCATGCGGTCGGACCGGCACAGCGAGCCGGTCTTGATCTGGGTCGCGGTGGTGCCGACAGCAATGTCGGCAATGGTGGCGTCTTCGGTTTCGCCGGAGCGATGGCTGACCACGCTGGCATACCCGGCGTCGGTCGCCATCTGGATAGCGGCCAGGGTTTCGGTGAGCGTCCCGATCTGGTTCGGCTTGATCAGGATGGAATTGCCGATGCCCTTGGCAATGCCTTCAGCGAGGATCTTGGTGTTGGTCACAAACAGATCATCGCCCACCAGCTGCACCTTGTCACCCAGCGCCTGGGTCAGTAGCTTCCAGCCGGCCCAGTCGTTCTCGGCACAGCCGTCCTCGATGGAGATCACCGGGTACTTTGCGCAGATACCCGCCAGGTAGTCGACGAACTGTTTCGGCGAAAACGATTTGCCTTCGCCATGCAAGTGGTACTGGCCCTTGCTGTAGAACTCCGAGCTGGCAACGTCGAGCCCGAGGAAGATGTCCTTGCCCGGCTTGTAGCCGGCTTTCTCGATGGCTTCGAGAAGGCAGTCGAGGGCCGCAGTGTTGGATTCGAGGTCGGGGGCAAAGCCGCCTTCATCGCCGACCGCGGTATTGAGACCACGGTCCTTCAGCACTTTCTTCAGGGTATGGAAGATCTCGGCGCCACAGCGCAGCGACTCGGAGAACGATTTCGCGCCCACCGGCAGGATCATGAACTCCTGAATGTCGACATTGTTGTCGGCATGGGCGCCCCCGTTGATGACATTCATCATCGGCACCGGCAGGGTTACGCTGGAAATTCCGCCGAGGTGGCGGAACAACGGCAGGCTATTCTCGTCGGCTGCCGCCTTGGCGGCGGCCAGGCTCACCGCGAGGATGGCGTTGGCACCCAGCTTCGATTTGTTGTCGGTGCCGTCGAGCTCGATCATGGCGGCATCGAGGCCGGCCTGATCCTGGGCATCAAGCCCGCTCACCCGCTTGGCGATATCCACGTTGACGTGCTTGACCGCCTTGCTGACACCCTTGCCGAAGTAACGCGACTTGCCGCGCTTGGGCGCGCCGTCGCGCAGCTCAACCGCTTCACGGGTGCCGGTGGAAGCGCCGCTGGGTGCGGCGGCACGGCCGACGAAGCCGGTTTCCAGCACCACCTCGGCTTCCACCGTGGGGTTGCCGCGGGAATCGATAATTTCAAGACCGGTAACGGAGACGATTTTTGACATGGGGTTTCAGGTTCGGGCTCAGGCGTGAAGTCGGGATTCGAGAACGGGAGCGCGCTTGATGACGCTGTCCAGCGCCAGCAGGGTTTCCAGCAGTTCCTCGACATGTTGCAGCGGTAGCGAGTTGGGGCCGTCGCAAAGGGCGTTGTCGGGATCGGGATGGGTTTCCATGAACAGGCCGGAAACGCCGGCACCGACCGCGGCACGCGCCAGTACCGGGATCATCGGCCGCATACCGCCGGAGGCATTGCCCTGCCCCCCCGGTAGCTGCACGGTGTGGGTGGCATCGAACACCACCGGCGCGTATTCGCGCATCAATGCGAGACCGCGCATGTCGGCGACCAGATTGTTGTAGCCGAAGGTGAAGCCTCGCTCGCACAGCATGAAGCCGCCGTCCGGCGCCACCGCCTTCATCTTGGCGATGACGTTGCCCATTTCCCAGGGGCTCATGAACTGGCCCTTCTTGACATTGATGGGCCTGCCACAGGTCGCCCACTTCTGCATGAAGTTGGTCTGACGGCAGAGAAAGGCGGGAGTCTGGATCACGTCGATGACAGCCGCCACCGGGTCCACCGGCGTGTCTTCATGGACATCGGTGAGCACCGGCACGCCGATCTGCTGCTGCACCGCCTGCATGATCTTCAGGCCGTCGTCGAGACCCGGACCGCGATAGCTCGTGTGCGAGCTGCGATTGGCCTTGTCAAAGCTACCCTTGAAGACATAAAGGATCCCCAGGCGGTCAGCGATGGCCTTGATGTGACCGGCCACGTCGAGCGCAAGCTGCTGCGATTCCAGGGTATCCGGCCCGGCAATCAGGAACAGCGGCTGATCCAGCCCGATTTGGCGTCCGAGCAGCTTCATGCGGCACTCCCTTCGCTGTGCTGGTGGGCAAGGTGATGCGCCCGCGCCGCCCGGATGAACCCTTCGAACAGCGGGTGACCATCACGCGGCGTCGAGGTGAACTCGGGGTGGAACTGGCAGCCAATGAAAAATGGGTGGGCAGGAATCTCCACCATCTCCACCAGTTCGTTCTCGACCGATTCAGCCACCAGGTCGAGGCCGCCGTCCTGCAGCGCCTGCTTGTAGTTGTTGTTGAATTCGTAGCGGTGCCGATGCCGTTCGGCAATGGTTTCGGCGTTGTAGAGCGAGCGACTCTTCGAGCCGGCCTTGAGCCGACAGGACTGCACGCCGAGGCGCATGGTGCCGCCCTTGCCGGTGCTGGCGCTGCGCAGATGGACCTGACCGGCATGGTCGCGCCATTCGGTGATCAGCCCGATCACCGGATGCGCCGTCTTCGGGTTGAACTCGGTGGAATGGGCATCACCGAGACCACAGACATTGCGCGCATACTCGATCACGGCAACCTGCATGCCGAGGCAGATGCCGAGGTAGGGGATGCGGTTTTCGCGGGCGTAGCGGGCCGCGGCGATCTTGCCTTCGACACCGCGCTCACCGAAGCCTCCTGGCACCAGAATGGCGTCCATGCCCTGTAGCAGGCGAAGGCCCTGGGTTTCCAGCGACTCAGACTCCAGGTAGCGGATCTTCACCCGGGTCTGGGTATGCAGGCCGGCATGCACCAGGGCCTCGTTGAGGCTCTTGTAGGCATCCGCCAGGTCGACGTACTTGCCGACCATGGCGACCTGCACCTCGGTGTCCTGCTGGTCACGCGCATCCACCACCCGCTGCCAGGCCGACAGGTCGGCGCGGCGGGCTTCGATGTTGAAGTGTTCGAGCACCAGATCATCCAGCCCCTGCAAGTGCAACCACGCCGGAATCTTGTAGATGTCGTCGAGGTCGATGGCGGAGATCACACTGCGCTGCTGCACATTGGTGAACAGGGCGATCTTGCGACGCTCGTCATCTGGCAGGGCGCGCTCGCTACGGCAGATCAAGACATCCGGCTGAATACCGATGGACCGAAGCTCCTTGACCGAATGTTGGGTCGGCTTGGTCTTGAGTTCGCCCGAAGCCCGCACGAACGGCACCAGCGTCAGGTGCATGTAGAGGCTGTTGCCACGGCCGATCTCGACGCCCATCTGGCGAATCGCTTCGAGGAACGGCAGCGACTCGATGTCACCCACCGTGCCCCCGATCTCCACCATGCAGATGTCGGCGCCTTCGGCACCGCGATGGATCGCTTCCCGGATTTCGTCGGTGATGTGCGGGATCACCTGCACCGTCTTGCCGAGATAATCGCCGCGACGCTCCTTGTCGAGCACGTTGCGATAGATCTGGCCAGTGGTCACATTGGAGTAGCGGCTGGTCTTGCCGCGCAGGAACCGCTCGTAGTGCCCGAGATCCAGGTCCGTTTCGGCGCCATCTTCGGTGACGAACACTTCACCGTGCTGAAACGGACTCATGGTGCCCGCATCGACATTGATGTACGGGTCGAGCTTGATCATGTGGACCTTGAGGCCACGTGATTCAAGGATGGCGCCGAGACTCGCGGCTGCGATCCCCTTGCCCAGCGAGGACACCACGCCCCCGGTTACGAAGATAAAACGCGTCTGCGGAGGCGCATCAGGCATGGGAACGGGCGCGGTTGGTCAGTGATCCGCGATTTTACCATCCTTGGCCGCAAGCCTCTGCGCGCCGCTGCCGCCGCCGTCCCGAACCCTGCCGGGACGGCGGCGATCGCTCAAACGGTGGGCAGACGATAGTCCTTGAACTGTTCCCGCAGCTTCAGCTTGCTGATCTTGCCCGTCGCCGTATGCGGCAGCTCGGTCACGAATTGGACGTCATCGGGCAGCATCCACTTGGCGATCTTGCCGTCGAAATGGGCCAACAGCGCATCACGGTCGACATCCTGCCCGTCCTTGAGCACCACGACCAACAGCGGCCGCTCATCCCATTTCGGGTGATAGACCCCGATCACTCCAGCCTCGGCCACGGCCGGATGACTGACCGCGATGTTCTCCAGGTCGATGGAGCTGATCCATTCGCCTCCGGACTTGATGACATCCTTCGAACGGTCGGTGATCTGAATGAAGCCGTCCGGGTCAATGGTGGCCACATCGCCGGTGGGGAACCAGCCATCCACCAACG
This sequence comes from Flagellatimonas centrodinii, assembly GCF_016918765.2. Classification (GTDB taxonomy): domain Bacteria; phylum Pseudomonadota; class Gammaproteobacteria; order Nevskiales; family Nevskiaceae; genus Polycyclovorans; species Polycyclovorans centrodinii. The sequence goes on along the minus strand of NZ_CP092104.1, from coordinate 2,833,597 downwards.
GTGACTTGTCGAGCCCGTAGTACTGGCCGACCACCCAGTAACCCTTGACCAGCAGGTCACCGAAGGCGACGCCATCCCAAGGCAGGTCCTTGCCGGCATCGTCGACGATCTTGATATCAACCCCGAACACCGGGCGCCCGGCACGGACATGCACCTTGAACTGCTCTTCGGCTGACAGCGGCAGATGCTTGTTCTTGAGCTGGTTGAAAGTCCCCAGTGGTGACATCTCGGTCATCCCCCAGGCATGGTGGATGTGGATGCCGAACTCGTCCTTGAAGGCTTTCATCAGTGCCGGCGGGCAGGCGGAACCGCCCACCACCATACGGTTGACGGTCGTCAGCTTCTGGCCGCTCTTCTGCAGGTGCTGCAGCAGGCCCAGCCACACCGTCGGCACACCGGCGGTGAAGGTGACCTTTTCCTGTTCGAACAGCTCCGTGAGGCTGGCACCATCGAGTGCCGGCCCCGGGAACACCAGTTTGGCACCGACGATGGGACATGAATATGGCGTGCCCCAGGCGTTGACGTGGAACATCGGCACCACCGGCAGCACCACATCACAGGCCGACAAATTCATCACGTCGGGCATGCACGAGCCCATCGCATGCAGCACCGTCGAACGATGCGAGTAGAGAACGCCCTTGGGGTTGCCGGTAGTTCCCGAGGTGTAGCAGAGACAGGCCGCCGACTGCTCGTCGAGCAGTGGCCAGTCATACGCGCTGTCGGCCTGCTCCAGCAAGGTTTCGTAGGCCAGCGGCTTGATGTTCTTCAAGGCTGGCAGGTCAGCTTCGGCACAGAGTGCCACCCAGTGCTTGATGTTCGGGCAGTGCGGTGCCACGGCATCGACCAACGGGGCGAAGGTCAGATCAAAGAACAGCACCTGATCCTGAGCGTCGTTGGCGATCCAGGCCACCTGCTCGGGATGCAGTCGCGGGTTGATGGTGTGCATCACCCGGCCGGAGCCGGAGATCGCGTAGTAGAGCTCGAAGTGGCGATAGCCGTTCCACGCCAGCGTGGCAGCGCGCTCTCCAACGGCGACCCCGAGACGCTCCAGCATGTTGGCCGCCCTGCGGCTGCGCTGGTGGGCATCGTGGTAGGTGTAACGATGAATGTCACCTTCCACGCGCCGTGACACGATTTCGGTATCACCGTGATAACGGTCCGCATGAACCAGCAGCGACGAAATCGACAGCGGCTGGTCCATCATCAGGCCTTGCATGCAGTGCTCCTCTCTCTTGTGTGGTTTTGTCAGACCGCGAATCTTGGCCGACGCTCGCCGGCAACTCAAGTTGTGACAGCATCGTCCGCGTGTTCGATCCATTTGAGTGCCATCGGCGCATCGGCGGCGACCGCAACACCGGCAACCGCCACCAGCCTGCCTTCAGCGAGCAATAGCGGTGTTCTCGGTCGTTGCCAGGGCGGCACCCCATGCTGCTGAAACAACTGCTTGAGTCGCCGATGGTGCACTTCACCTGCCGGCAGGATCCGCTCGCCGCCACATGGAAATGCAAGTTGCAACGGTCGCGTCGGCGCCTGCGCAGCCTGCCAACGGCCGAGGCCGGGAACGCTCAGCTCCCGTCCATCACGCCAAGTCTGGGCGGCGGGCGGCGACCATGACCGATCGCGGTACAGGCACTGGCGATACCGTCGCAGCGTATCCGGGCCGATCTGAAGTGCCGGCTGCCCATCGGCGCGGGCCGGCACCACTTCATCCAGCACCGAGGCAACGGCCGCGGCGCCCGGCGGTGCCCCACCCTGCGCCGCCCACCAGGCCCGCAGAACCCGCTGCTGATCGACCCGCGGCAACGCGAGGAGTCGCGGAATCAGTAGCGCGGTGCCCCACGGACCGGGGCGTTCGCACTGATGCCGCAGTGCGGCATCTCGCGCCTTGCGCATCGGCGCTGTCGCCCGCACCTCGGCGGCCAGGTCCGACAACGTCGACGCCACCCCAGGATGTCGGCTACTCAGCATCGGCAGCACCGTCTGGCGCAGCCAGACGCGCTGAAATCGCGGATCGGCGTTGTGGGGATCATCGACCCAGCGCAGATCATGGTGGACAGCATAGGCCGCCAGCTGTGCCGGCCAACAGTCCAGCAGTGGCCGCCAGACGCCGCGCCCGGACGGCGAGGTTCGATAGTGGGCGATTCCCCCCAGTCCATCCAGACCGCTACCGCGCAGCAGCCGGGCCAGCAGGGTTTCTACCTGGTCCTGCGCATGGTGAGCGGTGATCAGCAGGTCGTCGTCACCCAGCGCCGCCGACAGCGCCGCATAGCGTGCCGTGCGCGCTGCAGCCTCGGGGCCGCTACCGTCACGGCACACCGCGACATGACGCACGTCGAGCGCGATCCCGAGGGCCTTGCAGGTCTGTCGACAATGATGCGCAAAGCTATCGGCCGCCGGCTGCAGACCGTGATGCACGTGCACCGCACGTAGCGGCTGCCCGGTGGACCACAGGGCATGCAAGAGAACCGTGGAATCGCGACCGCCCGAATATGCCACCACCCACGCGCCGGGGGTGGGCGCGGACGGCAGCGGCAGCCTCATCGGCGTCTAGGCAACTTGCTCGAAGGCGCCGTAGCCCATCAGCCGTTGCTGCCGACGGGCCGCGAGCTGGGTCAGCGGCATGCCGCGCAGCCGTTCGAGGTTGGCGATGAGCCGCAACTTCAGTGTCTGCATCATGGTGTTGACGTCGCGATGGGCGCCACCCAGCGGCTCCGCCACGATCTCGTCAATCAGCTGGTGCCCGTAGAGATCGCGTGCGGTGATCCGCATGGCTTCGGCAGCCTCGGCGGCACGACCGGCATCCTTGAAGAGGATCGACGCACACCCTTCGGGCGAAATGACCGAGTAGATGCTGTACTGCAGCATCATCACGTGGTCGGCGACACCGATGGCGAGCGCACCGCCCGACCCACCCTCACCGATCACCGTCGCCAGCACCGGCGTCCGCAGCCGCGACAGCTCGAACAGGTTGCGGGCGATGGCCTCCGACTGATTCCGTTCCTCGGCGTCGATGCCCGGATAGGCCCCCGGGGTGTCGATAAAGGTCAGCACCGGCAGATGAAACTTCTCAGCCAGTTTCATCACCCGCAGTGCCTTGCGATAGCCCTCGGGCTTCGGCATACCAAAATTGCGGTGTACCCGTTCCTTGGCATCGCGGCCCTTCTGCTGCCCGATCACCACGCAGGCACGGCCATCAAGCCGGGCGACACCACTGACGATGGCGGGGTCGTCGTGACAGTGCCGGTCACCGTGCAGCTCTTCCCACTCGGTGAACAATTCGCGGACATAGTCGAGGGCATAGGGACGCTGCGGGTGCCGCGCCAACTGGGCGACCTGCCATGGCGTCAGCGACGAGAAGATCTTCTCGGTCAACTCGCGGCTCTTGCCCTGCAGTCGGGTGATTTCCTCGTTGAGGTTGACACCGGAACCATTGGTCGAGAAGCGGAGTTCCTCGATCTTCTGTTCGAGCTCGGCGATCGGTTGTTCGAAATCGAGGTAATTGAGGTTCATGGACGAGACGGGCAGTTCATTCGTCGTCGCCGCCGACATTGGCGAACGAGCGCTCGGCGCGACGTTCAACCACCGGAGGGACGTACTTTCGGAATTGGACTTTAACGCAATCCGCCCCCAGCCAACCGGACAGAGACTGCAACAGGGCGTCGCTGAGGCGCACACGCCATTCAGTGTCGAATTCGACCTCGCAGACACCGCTGGCCGTTTCCAGCGACAGCATGATCGGGACGCCATAGCGATCACGGGCGTCCGCCAGCAGGCGGCGCAGCGCTGGCACATCGGCTGCCGCGCGGCGCCAGCGCAGGTTCAGCCGCAGCGCGTATTCGCGCAATACCTGTTCGACCCCCAGAAATTCGGGGTTGTAGAGCCGTGGCTCCGGCGCACGCCCCTCGCGACCCGGGGACCAACCGAGCTCGGCGATGACAAAGCACAACTGCTCCACCTTCACCTGACTTTGCACCTGCGCCCAGCGATCGGCATCGATCCAGGCGCTGATCTGTGCCGTCTGATCATCCAGGGTGAGCTTGTAGCTGGCCCGTCCCATCCGCCCTTCGGCCGACTTGTCGCCCTTGAAGAAACGCAGGTCAGTGACCCAGGCAGCAAACATGGCCTTGACCCGCGGCTGCCAGACCGGCTTGGCGTCCGGCTTCGCCGGTGGCGGTGGTGGCGCTCCGATAAGCGTGGCCAACGGTCCACTGCAAATCTGACCGACCCATTCCGAATAGGCATCGATCGGATGCCCCGACAAATAGAATCCCAGGGTTTCCCGTTCCTTCTCGAGGGTCTGCCGCTGTGACCAATCGGGAACCGACTCCGGCAGCAGGTCGGGGCTGGCGGCGCTGCTCCCGGTGCTGGCGCCGAACAGGTCTTCCTGCCCGCTGTCGGCGGCATGCGCCGCCTGTTCAGCCAGCCCCAGGGCCTTCGGCAAAGTGGCCATCAGCGACGCCCGGCTGAGGCCGAAGCTGTCGAGACTGCCGCTGCCGATCAGGGCTTCCAGCACCCGCTTGTTGGCTCGCTTGAGATCAATCCGGTGGCAGAAATCGAACAGGTCGCGAAAGCGGCCGTTGCGGTCTCGCTCGTCGAGAATGCCTTGCAGCGCGCCTTCGCCAACCCCGCGGATGGCGCCGAGCCCGTAGCGCACCTGACCGGCTGCCGGCACCGCGAACCGGATATGGCTCTCGTTGATGTCCGGCGGCAGCACCTGCAACCCCATGCGCAGACACTCCTGACGCATGACCACAATGGTTTCGGTGTGGGCCATTTCACAGGACAGCACTGCCGCCATGAACTCGGCCGGGTAGTGGGTTTTCAGCCAGGCGGTGTGATAACTGACCAGGGCATAGGCGGCTGCATGCGACTTGTTGAAGCCGTAGTTGGCAAACTTCTCCATCAAGTCGAAGACGCCGCTGGCGACCTGCGTGTCGATACCGCGGGTCTCGGCGCCCTGCTCGAAGATGGCGCGCTGGGTCGCCATTTCGTCCGCTTTCTTCTTGCCCATGGCTCGGCGCAGCAGGTCAGCACCGCCGAGCGTGTAGCCGGCCATCCGCTGCGACATCTGCATGACCTGTTCCTGGTAGACGAAGATGCCGTAGGTGGGTTTGAGCACCGGCTCCATCTCCGGGTGCAGGTATTCCACCGGCGCGTCACCGCGCTTGCGGGCGCAGTAGTCGGGGATCAGGTCCATCGGACCCGGCCGGTACAGCGACACCAGGGCGACGATATCCTCGAAGCAGTCGGGCTTGAGGTCGCGTGAGGCGCGCTGCATACCGGGCGATTCCATCTGGAACACCGCGGTGGTATCGCCGCTGGCAAACAGCTCGTAGGTCTCACGGTCGTCCATCGGCAGCTGCAGCATGTCGAGCGTCTGGCCGCGACCACGGGCGATGTTCTGCACCGCTTCCTCAATGATGGTCAGGGTCTTCAGGCCAAGAAAGTCGAATTTCACCAGCCCGATGGTTTCCAGGTCCTTCATATCGAACTGGGTGCGCAAACCACCGCCACCCGGTTCGCAGAACAGCGGGGAATAATCGGTCAGCGGTTGTGGCGCGATCACCACCCCGCCGGCATGCACACCGACCCCGCGGGTGATGCCCTCCAGCGACAGTGCGAGATCGAGCACGGCCCGGGTTTCCTCGTCCTGCGCATAACTGGCCTTGAGCTCAGGCACCTCCTCCATCGCATCAGCCAGCGTCGCTCCGGGGGTGCCGGGGATCAGCTTGGCGAGACGGTCACCAAAGCCGTAGCCGTGGCCGAGCACACGGCAGACATCACGCACCACCCCGCGGGCAGCCATGGTGGCGTAGGTGATGATCTGCCCGACCCGATCACGCCCGTAACGCTCGCTGACGTACTGGATGACGCGGTCCCGGTTGTCCATGCAGAAGTCGACGTCGAAGTCGGGCATGGAGACACGTTCGGGGTTGAGGAAGCGTTCGAACAGCAAGTCGTAGGGCAAGGGGTCGAGGTCGGTGATCCGCAGCGCGTAGGCCACCAGCGAGCCCGCCCCCGAACCGCGACCGGGCCCCACTGGGCATCCATTGGCCTTGGCCCACTGGATGAAATCGGCCACCACCAGAAAGTACCCGGCGAAGCCCATCTTTTCGATGATGTCCAGTTCGTACGCCAGCCGCGCCTCGTAGGTCTCGCGTGAGGCCGCGCGCGGCTGCTGGGCAAGACGCACCTCCAGTCCATGCTGTGCCTCGGCGACCAGAAAGGCATCGGTCGTCATCCCCTCCGGCACCGGAAAATTGGGCAGGTGGTAGGTGCCGAAGGCCAGGCTGAGGGTGCAGCGCCGGGCGATCTCGACACTGTTCTCGAGGGCCTCCGGCAGATCGGCGAACAGTGCCGCCATCTCCTCGGGAGACTTCAGGTACTGCTCGGGCGTGTAGTCGCGCGGGCGGCGCTCATCGGCGATCACCCGCCCCTGGGCGATGCACACCCGCGCCTCATGGGTGTCGAAGTCATCCCGCCGCAGAAACCGCACGTCGTTGGTGGCCACCACCGGCACCCCGCTGGCCCGCGACAGCGCGCAGGCCTGCTCGACCCAGGCCTCGTCGCCGGGGCGTTCACAGCGGCTCACCTCAAGGTACAGCCGGTCTGGAAAGACTGCCTGCAAAGCCGCCAGCGCGGCCTGGGCGGGGGCCACCTGGTCGGCGGCGGCAGCGCGAAACACGGGGCCGTCACGCCCGGTCAGGGCCAGCAATCCGTCGGCATTGTCGGCCAGCCAGTCGCGCTGCAACTGCGGGGTGCCGCGCGCCTGGCCTTCGGTGTACCCCTGCGACAGCAGGCGGGTGAGGTTGCGGAAGCCGGTGTCATTCATCACCAGCAAGGTGAGTCGTTCCGGGCTGTCGCCGGCGGCATCCGGCTCCAACCAGACGTCACAGCCGATCAGCGGCTTCAGGCCGGCAGACTCCGCCGCCTTGTAAAACTTCACCAGCACAAACAGGTTCGACTGGTCGGTGACCGCCACCGCCGGATACCCGAGTTCGGCCGCCCGCGAGGTCAGGGTGGCGCCCTGCCCGCCCCCCTTGCGCTTGGGCGGCTCGATGCGAACCACGCCGTCCGTTAGCGAGTACTCGGTATGCAGTCGCAGGTGGACGAAGGACACGGCTGCTCAGCGCCCCGGCCCGGCCAGCGTCAGCGGCGGATGGCCGGCTACCGGCGACCCACCCACCGAGCGCAGCCCGGCGCAGGGGGCAAAACTCATGCGGTGCAACGGGCTAGGCCCCAGTGCCTGCAGCGCCGAAAGGTGCCCGGCGGTGCCGTAGCCCTTGTGCCGGGCCAGGCCGTAGCCTGGATGCGCCGCATCAAGTCGGCAGAGCAGTTCGTCGCGCGCCACCTTGGCCAGGATGCTGGCGGCCATGATCTCGGCATGCTGGCCGTCGCCGCCGATCACGCAGGTGGTCGGCAGGCCGACATGCGGGTCCTGATTGCCATCCACCCGCACGTGGGTGGGCGGTCGCGGCAAGGTCGTCACCGCCCGCCGCATGGCCAGCAGGCTGGCCTGGAGGATATTGAGGCGGTCAATCTCCTCCACCGAGGCCTGGGCCACCGACCAGGCCAGCGCCGTTTGACGGATTTGCTCCGCCAGCCGGGCGCGGCGCGCCGGGCTCCGCTTCTTGGAGTCCCGCAGGCCGTCGATCGGCGCCGCGAGAATCACCGCGGCGGCCACCACGGGCCCGGCCAGACAGCCCCGCCCCGCCTCGTCGACACCGGCAATGAGATCCCCCTTCATGCCGGCAGTTTACGCGGTCAGACCATCCAGGATGGCCTCGGCGGCACGATCACCGGCGCCACCCGCCAACTGCGTCCGCACGCTGGCAAAGGTGACAAGCTGCCGTTCTCGCGCTGCGGCATCGGTCAGCAGCGGCAACAGGTCGTCGGCCAATTGTTGCGGGTGACAGGCCTGCTGCAGCCGTTCGGGCACGGTGGCGGTGGCCGCCAGCAGGTTCGGCAGACTGACATGTCGGCTCTTGAGCAAGCCGGCCTTGAGCATCAACCAGGCGGTGAGCGGCCCGGTGCGGTAACCCACCACCATCGGACGGCCGAGCAGCAGGGTTTCCAGGGTCGCGGTCCCGGAAGCCAGCAAGACCGCATCCGCCGCCTGCAGCACGCCGCGCGTGTTGCCGGCCAGACACTGCCAGTCGAGACCGGGCGCCCGTTGCTGCCGGGTGGCTTCGATGGCCGCCCGCAAGCCGGGCTTGGCCACCGGAGTCAGCACCTGCAGACCGGGAATCTGTTCCGCCAACCGGGCGGCAGCCGCCGCGAACGGTGCCATCAGGTGCTTGACCTCGCCACTGCGCGAGCCCGGCAGGACTGCCAGGGTCGGTCGCTCCGGCAGCGCCAGCGCGACACGCCCCTGGGCCGGCGTCACCGCATCGTCGAGTTGATCGGCCAGTGGGTGGCCGATGAACGTGGCGGGAACCCGATGGCCAGCATAGAACGCCGGCTCGAACGGGAACAGGCAGAGCATCTGATCCACCGCACGGGCAATGGCCTTCACCCGACCTTGGCGCCAGGCCCAGATGGTGGGGCTGACGACGTGAACCGTCCGCAAACCGGCCTCGCGCAGGCGACGCTCGAGTCCGAGATTGAAGTCGGGCGCATCGATCCCGACCACCACGTCCGGTGGATCGGCGAGGATGTGCTCGATCAGGCGCGCCCGCAGCCGAAACAGCCGCGGCAGGGCCGGCAGCACCTCGGCGATGCCCATCAGCGACAGTTCGTCGATGGAGGCGATCGGCTTGCAGCCCGCCGCGCGCATACGATCACCGCAGACGCCGTAGCACTGCAGCTCGGGCACCCGTGCCCGCAGACCTTCGATGACGGCAGCGCCCAGCAAGTCGCCCGACAGTTCTCCGGCGACCAGTGCCACTTTCATGTCAGCGCGCCAGCGGCCGCTTGCCCGCCGCGATGAAGGCTTCCATCTGCGCCACCTCGGGGGACGTCGGCGCGCGCTCGGCGAGTTCGCGGCGGACGTCGGCCATCAGCTTGCCGGAGCGGTAAATCAGTTTGTAGGCCTCTTCAATCGCCTCGATGGCGGCCTTCGAGAAACCGCGGCGGCTCAGGCCGGTCTTGTTGATGGCCCGCGCCTCTGCGGGATTGCCCTGCACCAGCACGAAGGGCGGCACGTCGCCGGCGATGCCGCTGGAAAACGCGGTAAAGGCATGCGCGCCAATGCGGCAGAACTGGTAGACCAGCGTGTATCCACCGAGCCCGGCGAAATCGCCGATCTCGACGTGGCCGGCCAGGCTGGCATTGTTGGCCATGATCACGTCGCTGCCGATGACGCAGTCATGGGCGATGTGGCAGTAGTTCATGATCAGGTTGCGGTCACCGATCCGGGTGACACCCTGCTTGGTGTCCCATTCCTTCATGGTGCCGCGCTGCACTGACACGTACTCGCGAATGACGTTGTCGTCGCCGATCACGGTGGACGTCGGCTCGTCGCGACGGGCCGTCTTGTCCTGCGACAGCGCGCCGATCGCGGCAAACGGGTAGAACTCGTTGCGGGCACCGATCGTCATCGGGCCATCCAGCACGACGTGCCCGTGGATGACGGTGTCTTCCCCGACCCTGACATCGGCACCGATGATGCTGTACGGCCCCACCGACACCGAGGCCGCGAGCTCGGCACCGGGGTCGATCACGGCGGTCGGATGAATCTTCGCCATCAACCCCGGTCCTTCATGTTCGCCGGATGCCGCAAGACGCAGATCATCTTCGCCTCGCAGGCCAGTTCATCGCCCACCATCGCGCGGGCATCGAACTTCCAGATATCCCGCTTCTGCTTGATCAGCGTGCCGGTCAGGATCAGCTGGTCCCCGGGAACGACCGGGCGCTTGAACCGCGCTTCGTCGATACCGGCGAAGTACAGCAGCAGCCCGGAATCGGCCCGCAGGCCGGAACGCAACACCGCCAGCAGACCGCAGGCCTGTGCCAACGCCTCCAACATCAGGACACCCGGCATGGTCGGCACACCGGGAAAATGTCCGGGAAAGAACGGCTCGTTGTACGTCACGTTCTTGATCGCCACCAGATGCTGGTCGTCGTGCTCCAGAACGCGGTCGACCAGCAGGAACGGTGATCGGTGTGGCAACAGCTCGAGAATGGTGCGGATATCAATCATCAGAGGCCCCCCGGGGCTCGCCATCGTCATCAGGCAGGTCCCTCTGCCGCTCCACGCGCTTCAGGCGCGCCTCCCAGCGGTCCAGCCGGCGGATATGCGCCACCTGGCGCCGCCAACTGCGGGCATCGGCAACCGGCAGACCGGAACCGTATGCCCCCTTTTCCATCAGGCTGTGGGTCACCATCGCCCGCGCCAGCACCACCACGTCATCGACGATGGTGAGGTGTCCGGCAATGCCGACCGCCCCGCCAATCAGGCACCGTGCGCCAATGCGTGTCGAACCGGCGATGCCGGTATTGGCAGCCACGGCCGTGTGCGCGCCAATGTGGACGTTGTGCGCGATCTGGATCAGGTTGTCCAGTTTTACGCCGTCGCTGATGACGGTGTCATCGATGGCGCCCCGGTCGATGCAGGTGTTGGCGCCGACTTCGACATCGTTGCCGATCACCACCCGCCCCAATTGCGGCACTTCTTCCCAGCCCTGGGGTGTCGGCGCCAGCCCGAAGCCGCGCGCGCCGATGACACAGCCGGCGTTGAGCCGACAGCGGGCACCCACCTGACTACGGGCGCCGACCCAGTTGCGCCCTTCCAGCCGGGTTTCAGCGCCGATGACGGCATCGCGCCCGACCACGCTATGGGCGCCGACATAGGCCCCGGGGCCAATATGCGCGCCGGGCTCGACCACCACCAGCGGCCCGATCTCGGCGGTCTCATCGATTGCGCTGCCGGCGCCGATTACCGCCGAGGGGTGAATACCGGGAACTGTCGCCGGCGTCGGGTCGAACAGGGCGGCGATTCGCGCAAATGCGAGATACGGATCAGCCGCCACCAACACCGGCATCGGCGCCACTTCGGCGTCACGTTCGGACACGACAACGGCACTGGCGGCCGAAGCGGCCAGTGCCTTCCGATACTGGGGATTGGCCAGAAAGCCGATACCTCCGGGCTTTCCGGGGGTCAGCGTACAGACCCCCTCGATGAGGGGGTCTGTATCACCCTGGCGGCGCAGCGAGAAGCGCTCGGCGAGGGCCGACAGCAACAGGCTCGCCACCGACGCGCTACTTCAGCGTTTTCAGCTTGGCGATCACTTCGTCCGTGAGGTTCACCGCATCCGATGCGTAGGCCGGATCCTGCACCACCAGGTCGAAGCCACCGGCCTTGGCCACGTCCTCGATAACCTGGGCGATCTTGCCCTGCATCTCCTGGGTCAGCTCGCGGTCACGGTTCTGCACGTCTTCCTGCAGCTGGCGCTGCTGGTAGCCAATGTCGATCCGCCGGGTGTTGAGTTCCTTTTCCTGCTTGGCACGATCCGCGGCGGACAGCAGGTCAGCTTCTTTCTGGAACTTCTCGGCATCTTCCTGGAACTTCTTGGCAGAGGCTTCGAGTTCATTACGACGGCGTTCAAACTCGGCCTTCATCTTCTCGGAGGCGGCTTTGAACTGTGGGGATTGCAGCACCACCTCGGAGGTCCGGATGGCACCGATCTTGGCACCCTGCGCCATCGACAGCGCCGGCGTCGCCATCAGCGCCATCGCCAGAAGGGAGCCGTAGATTGATTTGGAAGTGTTCATGGTGAAGTCTCGTCCAGGAGTGTAGTTAGTGGGGGTAAAACGGGTCGGCCTCAGAATCCGGGGCCGAAGGTGATCTGGAAACGGTCGGTCTCGTCGCCCAGCTGATCATTCAGCGGGAAGGCGTACGACAGATCGAGCAGCCCCAGGAAAGGCGTGAACCAGGAGAAGGCGATACCAGCCGACTGCCGCAATTCGTCAGCCTCGAAGTCGGAAGGTTCCGCAAACACGTTGCCGATATCGTAGAACAGCGATAGACGGGTCGACCGACCATCGCTCTCGATCGGCAGCGGGATGATCAACTTGTTCTGCAGGGTCGTCCTCACGGTGCCCCCGAACGGGTTGTTGAACGGCGTGTCGCGCGGGCCCAGGGTACCGTCGCGGTAACCCCGCACCGTCCGCGGCCCGCCGGCAAAGAAGTTCTGGTACGGCGGCACCGAGCGGGTATCGCCGTAGGGCTCCACCACGGCCGCCGAGCCGTTCATCTCGAGGAAGAAGCCGCGCCAGATCGGCAGATACTGCTGCGCCCGGTACGACACCGTGTAGAACTGCAAGTCGCTGCCCGGCACAGTGACGTCGAAGTTCAGTTGGTGCAGCGCCCCACGGCTGGCGAAGAACGTCCGGTTGCGGGAGTCGAAGGTGATCCCGGTCCGCAGCTCGAAATTGGTGAACAGCGTGCCGTTCTCGATGGCGAAGGTGAGCACCTCGTTGGAAGACGATCCCGGGAAGGTTTCGATCGCAGTGCGATCGACACCACCGCCGATCCGGAATGCAGCGAACTCCGACAGCGGAATGCCATAGGTGAGATTGAGCCCCACCACATTGGTGTTGAAGCCCGAACTGAACCGGATCACCGATTCGGACCGCCGGTAGAAGCCGGAGATGCTCTGGCTGATGCCGTCCTCGGTGAAATAGGGGTCGGTCCATGACGCGCTGATGCTGCGCGAAATGGTGTTGTTGTCGACCGACAGATCCACCCGATTGCCGGTGCCGAGGAAGTTGGTGTGGGTCACCTGCCCGGTCACCAGGAAGCCCTGCGAACCGGAGAAGCCGACACCGAACTGCACCGAACCGGGCGGCCGTTCCTTGACGGTGAAGACGATATCCACCAGGTCTTCGCTGCCGGGAACCGGCACGGTCTCGACTTCCACTTCCTCCAGGAACGGCAAGCGGGCCAGACGCACGCGGGAGCGCTCGACCGCGCTCTTCGAGAACGGCGAGGCTTCCAACTGGCGCATTTCCCGGCGCAGCGTCTCGTCGTTGGTGGAGGTGTGGCCGGTGAACGTGATGCGACGAATATAGGCGCGGCTCCCGGGCTCGATGACGTAGTTGAGCACCACCTCGCGGTTCTCTTCGTCCACTTCCGGCACCGGCTCCACCTCGGCAAAGGCGTAGCCGATGTCCGACAGTGCGACCTCGATGCGGTCGGCGCTCTCGGTGGCGAGACGACGGGAGAAAACATCGCCGGCGCGGGTCGACAACAACTGCTTGAGGAACGCCGGGTTGACGATGGTCTCGCCGGACAGCTTGGTGTCCTTGATGCGATAGACCTCGCCTTCCTCGAGATTGATGGTGACGTAGATCGCATCCCGCTCGGGGGTCATTGCCACCTGTACCGACGACACGGTCGCCTTGAGGTAGCCGCGGTCCTGGTAATAGGACTGCAGGGATTCAAGATCGCCGCCGAGCTGCTGGCGCGAATACTTGTCGGTGGACTGGAACGGCCGCCAGTTGGTGGCTTCGAGCTTGAACTGTTCCTTCAGCTCGTCGGTCGAGAACGCCTTGTTGCCGAGGATGTTGATGCTGCGGACGCGGGTCTGGCGACCCTCGGTGACATCGATCTTGAGGCTGACGCGATTGTTGGGCTCTTCGGTAACGGCGGTCTCGATCTCGATATCGTAGTAGCCGTTGGCGTAATACTGGCGCTGCAGCTCCTGTTCGACCTGGTCCAGCAACTCGCGCTTGAACAGCTCGCCGGCGGCCAGGCCGAGGTCGGTCAGCGATTCGTTGAGCTCGTCACCCCCGATCTTTTCGTTGCCCTCGATCTCGAACGTGCTGATGGCCGGGCGTTCTTCCACCCGAATGACCAACACATCGCCCTCGCGCTCCAGTTGCACGTCCTCGAACAGGCCCGTGCCGTAAAGCGCGCGGATCGCCTGCCGGGAGGTCAGCGTGTTGAGCTCATCACCCTCCGATAACGGCAGATAGGTCAGCAGGGTGCCGACCTCGAGCCGCTCGAGGCCCTCGGCGCGGATCTGCTTCACCACGAACGGGTCGAAAGCGGACGCGGAGCCGGCAATGAAAAGCCCGGCCATGGCGAACGCCACGTAATTGAATACCTTGGATTTGAACCCCATCGATGGGTCTTCGCTTCTTTCTTTTAAGGAATCAGTCGCACGATATCGTTATAGAAGGCGAGGCTCATGAGCGCGACCAGAAATAACAAACCCACTCGCGTCCCTGCCTCAAGGACCCGCTCCGAAACGGGCGAGCCCTTCACCACCTCAACGCCGAAATACAGCAAATGCCCACCATCCAGCATGGGCACGGGCAACAGGTTCAACACACCCAGACTGACGCTGACAACCGCCATGAAGCTCAGGAACGAAACCAACCCGACCTGAGCCGAGAACCCCGCGACCTGCGCGATCTGGATGGGTCCGCTGACATTCTTGAGGGACACATCCCCCAGCACCATGCGCCACAACATCTTCAGCGTCAGTGCAGACATCTTCCAGGTCTGCGTCACCGCGGCCGGCAACGCCGCCAGCACACCCAGTCGATGCTCAGCGCGCAAATCCTGCCACAAGTCTGCCGGCATCGCCACGCTGGCGCCGAACCGGCCCTGGCCTTCGACATCCCCAAGGATGACGTCCTGCTCCAGAATCTGCCCGTCACGGCCGAAGCGAACGCGCACCAGCTCGGCCGGGCGCGCCCGAACCCAGGCGGCCCATTGCTGCCAGGACTCAATGGTTTCACCATCTGCCGCCAGCAGCCGATCGCCGCTGACGAACCCGGCGCGCGCGGCGGCCTCTCCGTCGATCACCTGATCGATCACCGCCGGCACCGGCGGGTCGAAGGGCCGCAGCCCGAGATCGGTGAACAGCACCTCCGGATCGATCCGCACCGCGGACAGGTCCAACGACACCGTTCGCGGGGAGCCGTCGGTCGCCAGTACGTCCAGCGCCACCGCCTGCCGATCCAGCGCGAGGTCGATCATTTCGGTGTGCAAGACCTGCCAGGTGGGGGTTTCGACCCCGGCCACGCGTTGCACGGTCTCGCCCGCCTGCAAACCGGAAACGGCCGCCACCGAGCCGGCTGGCGGCGCGGCGATCAGTGGCTTCATACCCTGTACGCCGATCACGAAAATCAGCCAGTAGAACGCGGCCGCCAACACGAAGTTGAACGCCGGGCCGGCGGCCACGATCAAGGCCCGCTTGCCGACGGTCTGATTGTTGAAGGCCAGGTGCGCTTGTTCCGGCGGGACGTCGCCCTCACGGCCATCAAGCATCTTGACGTAGCCACCGAGGGGGATCGCCGACACCGACCATTCCACGCCGTCGGCGGCACGATGGGTCCAGATCGGCTTGCCGAAACCGATGGAAAATCGCAGCACGCGAACACCACAGCGCCGCGCCACCCAGTAATGGCCGAACTCGTGAAATGCCACCAGCACACCGATGGCGACGAGAAACCCCCCCACCGACCACAGAAAATCCATCATGCCGACATCTCCGGCGTCCGCCCGACTGCCGCCCGTGCCGTCTGCCGCACGGCGGCGTCCAGCGCCAACACGGCATCCAGGTCGTTGGCGCACGGCGCCGGGTGGGCCTCCAGGCAGTGTTCGATCACGCGCGGCATGTCCATGAATCCCATCTGATGGTCGAGGAAGGCTTGGACCGCAACTTCATTGGCGGCGTTCAACACCAGCGGCGCCTGTCCGCCAGCCTGCAAGGCGGCGCGCGCGAGGTCCAGGCAGGGGAACCGCTGAGGGTCCGGCGCCTCGAAGTGCATCCGGCCCAGTGCCACCAGATCCAGCGGTGCAACGCCTGATGCCCACCGCTCCGGCCATGCCAGTGCATGGGCGATCGGCACCCGCATATCGGGGCTGCCGAGCTGGGCCAGCTGGGAGCCATCGACGTAACTCACCAGCGAGTGCACAGCGCTTTCGGGATGAATCACCACTGACAGCCGGTCGGCTGGCAGGTCATACAGGGCCGCAGCTTCGATCAGCTCGAGGCCCTTGTTCATCATGGTGGCCGAATCCACCGAAATTTTGGGGCCCATTACCCAGTTGGGGTGTTTGACCGCCGCTTCCGGGGTCGCGGCTGCCAACTGTGCCGGCGTCCAGTCACGAAACGGCCCGCCCGATGCGGTGAGCACCAGGCCGGCAACGCCCTGGGGCACCGCCCCGCAGCGATAACCTGCCGGCAGACACTGGAAGATAGCGTTGTGTTCGGAGTCGATCGGCAGAATCACTGCGCCGCTGCGGGCGGCGGCGGCCATGATCAAGGGCCCGGCCATCACCAGTGGCTCCTTGTTGGCGATCAGCACGTGCTTGCCGGCATCCACCGCCGCCAGCGTTGGCAGCAGGCCCGCTGCACCGACGATCGCCGACATCACGTGCGTTGCCGTCGGCAGACAGGCTGCGCTGTGCAATCCGTCAGCACCCGCGAGGACCTCGGTGGCCAGGCCGGACATTCGCAACCGTTGTCCAAGGGTCAGCGCGGCCCCGGCATCGCGCATGACGGCCAACGCCGGTCGATGCACCTGGCAAAGGCCAAACATGGTGTCGACATCCCGGTTGGCGGTCAGCGCCAGCACCGTGACCCGTTGCGGATGCCGCGCCGCGACGTCCAGCGTATTGCGACCGACGGTACCGGTCGCGCCGAGCACCACCAACTGCTTCATGCCAACCCCATCAGCATGAGCCCGAAGGTGAACAATGGCAGTGCCGCCACCACGCTGTCGACTCGATCCAGCACACCGCCATGACCGGGTAGCAACTGGCCGCTGTCCTTGACCCCGGCCGCACGCTTGAAAGCGGATTCCAGCAAGTCGCCCACCACCGACCCCGCGGCCACAACCAGACACAGCACCACCAATCCGACGGCGGCCCATCCCTGAATGGCGAAAATCCACACCCCCGCTGTCAGCGCCCACAGGCCGCACAGCACAAGACCCCCCACTGCACCTTCCAGCGTCTTGCCCGGAGAGATCGCCGGCGCCAGCTTGTGGCGACCGAGGTTGCGACCGGCCAGGTAGGCGCCGACATCGGCGGCAAACACCAGAAAGAAGGCGAACAACAACTTGACGGCACCGTCGGGCTGCGCATGCAGATGCGCACATGCGAGCATCGTGGTGGAGAGCAGGAGCAATCCTTGCACCGCACTCAGCGGACTGTCGGCGAGCGCTGCCAGCCGCGTGGGGCCGGCCCGCAACCAAAACACTGCCGCCAGCCAATGCAGTGCGGCGAGCCCGAGCAACCAGGGTAGCCACTGGTCACGTGCGGGCAGACACCAGGCCACCGCCAGCATGCCGACCACCAGCCCACCGTAGGCGACCCCGGCGCCAGGTCGCCGCCCCCAAGCACACAGGGCCGCCCACTCCCGGGCGGCCAGGCCACCAACCCCTGCGAATACGGCATAGACCCAAACCGTTGGCGCAAACCAGACCAGCCCCAACAGCAGTGGCAGCAGAATCAGGGCGGTCAGCAGACGGGGTAGCAGCATGATGTTGTGGTGTCGCCGCGGTTGCGGGGCCGATTCCGCGCAGTATGCGCGTCGGCGGTCAGGTTGTTGAGTCGCCCGGCGTTGCCAGGCCGCCGAAGCGGCGCTCACGGGCAGCGTACCAGTGCAGTGCGGCGTCAAACGCCTCGCGATTGAAATCGGGCCAGAGTTGATCAGTGAAGTACAGTTCGGCGTAGGCCGACTGCCAGAGCAGGAAGTTGCTGATCCGGTGCTCGCCGCCACTGCGGATCAACAGGTCGACGTCGGGCAGGCCGGCCGTTTCCAGCTGTGCCGCCAACGCGCTCACGGTGACCGGTGTCCCTGCCAGACGACAGCGTTCTGCCGCCTGCACGAGCTCCCATTGCCCACTGTAGCCGATGGCAATGAGGATGGTCATCCCGGTGTTGCCCGCCGTCAGGGCTTCGGCACGGCCCATCGCCCGGGTCAGGGCGCCTTCGAACCTGCTGCGGTCGCCGATAAACCGGAGCCGCAGGTTGTTGGCGTGCAGTTCGGCAACCTCCCGGTCCAGGGCGCGCGAGAACAGCTGCATCAGCAACGCCACCTCGGCACCCGGGCGTTGCCAGTTCTCCTGCGAGAAGGCGTAAACCGTCAGTACCTCGATGCCGTACTCCGCCGCCGCCTTCATCAGCCCTCTGGCGGCCTCGACCCCGGCACGGTGGCCGAATCCACGCGCTTCGCCGCGGTGCTGCGCCCAGCGGCCATTGCCGTCCATGATGACGGCCACATGCCGGGGCAGCTTGTCACTGGGGACGGACATCAGCCTCAGATCGCCATCAACTCCTTTTCCTTGGCGGCAGCGACATCGTCGACCTTGGTCACATACTGGTCGGTCAGCTTCTGGATATCGGCTTCGGCCCGCTTTTCGTCGTCGGCGGTGATCGCCTTGTCCTTGAGCATGTCCTTGACTGTCTGGTTGGCATCGCGGCGGATCCCGCGAATCGCTACCTTGGCCTGCTCGGCCTCGCCCTTCACCACCTTCACCAGCTCACGCCGCCGTTCTTCGGTCAGCGGTGGCAGGTTGATGCGCATGGTATTGCCAGCGGTGTTCGGGGTCAGTCCGAGATCGGAGGTGAGGATGGCTTTCTCCACCACCGACACCATGTTCTTTTCCCACGGGGTAATGGACAACGTGCGGGCATCCTCCACCACCACGTTGGCCAACTGCGAGACCGGCACCTCGGAGCCGTAATAATCGACCCGGACATGATCAAGCAGGGACGCGTTGGCGCGGCCGGTACGCAGCTTCATCAATTGGTTACCGAGGGTGTCGATGCACTTCTGCATCCGCTTTTCGCCGTCGCGCTTGAGCGTGGTGAGATCGGTCATGGTCAACTCCGAAAAATGGGGAACAGCACGAAAGTGTTCAGGCCTGCACGTAAGTGCCGATCGAGGTATCGCCGCCGAGGATGCGCATCAACGCACCCGGACGGTCCATATCGTAGACGCAGAGTTTCATCCGGTGATCGCGGGCGAGCACCAGGGCGGTCTGGTCCATGACGCCGAGACGTCCGTCGATGGCCTGGTCATAGGTAAGCTCGGCATACCGGGTCGCGGTCGCATCCTTCTTGGGGTCCGCGGTGTAGATACCATCGACCTTGGTGGCCTTGAGTAGCAAGTCGGCACCCACCTCGACCGCGCGCAGGGCTGCCGCCGAATCCGTGGTAAAGAAGGGGTTGCCGGTGCCGGAAGCGAAGATCACCACACGGCCTTTTTCGAGGTGGCGTACGGCCCGTCGCCGGATGTAGTCCTCACAGACCTGGTTGATGCGCAGGGCGCTCATCACCCGCACCTCCAGCCCGACCCGTTCAACGGCATCCTGCAATGCCAGTGCGTTGATGACGGTGGCCAACATCCCCATATGGTCGCCGGTGATCCGATCCATCCCGGCACGCGCGAGGCCTTCGCCACGGAAGATGTTGCCGCCGCCCACGACCAGCGCCACCTGCACGCCGGCGTCGATCACCAACTTGAGCTCACCGGCGAGAAAATTCATCACCTGCGGGGCAATACCGAAATTGGCATCGCCCATCAGCGCTTCACCAGACAGCTTCAGCAGGATCCGTTGGTACACAGGCGAAGACGACATGGCAGTTCCCTCTGGGACGCGTCAGTCCCGCCGGCAGCGTGTCGGCGGGTCCTAGGAAAAGGCCCCGTTTCCGGGGCCTTTTCAGATACTGCAATGGTAACCGAGAAGCGGGCTTCAGAGGCCGGCCTGGGCCGCCACCTCGTCCGCGAAGTTGGTCACTTCCTTCTCGATCCCCTCGCCCACCGCGAAGCGGACGAAACTGGCCACTTCGGCATCATGAGCCTTCAGCAGCTGCGCCACCGTCTGGTCCGGATTCTTCACGAACGGCTGACCGGTCAGGGTGATTTCGGCAACGAACTTGCGGATCTTGCCATCCATCATCTTGGCCACGATCTCAGCCGGCTTACCGGCGGCCTGCTCGGCCGACTGCGCCTCGATGATCTTGCGCTCGGCCGCCAACACGTCCTCGGGCACCGCATCGGCATCGAGGAAGCGCGGGCTCGACGCGGCAATATGCATCGCCACGTCACGCGCCACTTCGGCACTCCCCTGCTTCATCGCCACCACCACGCCGATCTTGGCACCGTGCATGTAATGCGCGATGTCACCACCGCTCTTTGCCACCACGGCGAAGCGACGGACCGAGATGTTCTCGCCGATCCGCGCCACCATGCCGCGCCGCTGTTCGTCGAGTGAGCCGTTACCGGCATCGAGCTTCAGCAGCGCCTCGAGATCTGCGGGGCGGTGCTTGAGCGCCAGATCGGCGACCTGCTGGGCGAACGCCTTGAAGTCGTCGCCCTTGGAGACAAAGTCGGTTTCCGAGTTGAGCTCGACCAGGGCGATGGCGTCATCGCCCGAGGCCAGCGCGATCACGCCCTCGGCCGCCACGCGGGCGCCCTTCTTGTCGGCCTTGGCCATCCCGTCCATGCGCAGCTTTTCTGCGGCCTTGTCGAGATCGCCACCGGTCGCTTCCAGCGCTTTCTTGCAGTCGGACATCCCGGCACTGGTGCGGTCACGCAGTTCCTTGACGAGCGCGGCTGTAATGGTCATGCGGCTATTCCCCTGAGGTTGCGGCGGGTGTGTCAGCGGGTGCGGCCTCGGCCGGTGCGTCGGCAGCTGCCGGCGCTTCAACCGCGGCGGTCGGCGCCGGAGCCGCTTCAGCGGCCTTCACCGGTGCCGGGCCACGGCTGCCACCACCACCGCCACGGGGGCGGTCACCCTCGCGACGCGGACCGGGCCGGCGCGGACGCGACGAACGCTCGTCGGCCTGGGGCTCTTCCGGCGCTTCGCGGAACGGCACGCCGCTGGCGGCACGCGCTTCGATGATGGCGTCGGCCACACACTGGGTGTAAACCTTGATGGCGCGGGTGGCGTCATCGTTGCCGGGCACCACGCAGTCGATCAGGCTGGGGTCGTTGTTGGTGTCGACCACGGCGATCACCGGGATCCCCAGCTTGCGGGCCTCGGCCACGGCGTTCTTCTCGTAGCCGGTGTCGATGATGAACAGCCCGTCGGGCAGGCTCGGCATGCCCTTGATGCCGCCCAGCGAGCGGGTGAGCTTTTCCAACTCGCGCTGGAACATCAGCTGTTCCTTCTTGGTGAGGCGGTTGATGGAGCCGTCCTCGACCTGCTTCTCCATTTCGATCAGGCGCTTGACCGATGCCTTGACCGTCTTGAAGTTGGTGAGCATGCCACCCAGCCAGCGCTGGCTGATGTACGGCATGCCGCAGCGGCGGGCTTCTTCCTCGATCGCGTCACGGGCGGCGCGCTTGGTCCCGACGAACAGAATGCGGCCGCCGTTGGCGGCGATCTTGCCGGCATACGAGCAGGCATCCCGCAGCATCGGCAGGGTCTGTTCGAGGTTGATGATGTGAATACGGTTGCGGTCCCCGAAGATGAACTGCTCCATCCGGGGGTTCCAGTAGCGGGTGCGGTGTCCAAAGTGAACGCCGGCTTCCAGCAACTGACGCATGGTGATATCGGCCATGGCCATGACTCCTAGGGTTATAGTGGCAAATCGCGCCAGTGAACCGACTGGCGGTCACCCTTGGTCGGCGCGAATGAATTCCTTCATCGGCACAATTGCCTTTGAAGGGCGCGCTTTATACCATTGCGCCCCCTTTGAAAACAACCACTTCTCGGCCGCACCCGGTGGCCAGGGTGGTGTGAGTACCGTCCTGATGGGCATTACGCTGAAATCCCCCGATGCACAGGCCAAGATGCGCGCGGCCGGTGAAGCCGCCGCCTCGGTGCTGATGATGCTGGAGGACCACGTCCGCCCCGGTATCAGCACCGCCGAGCTTGACCGCATTGCCCGACACTACATCGAAGGACCGCTCGGTTGCGTCTCCGCCACCGTCGGGTATACCGCCGGCGGCTCCCGCCCGCCGTTCACCGGCGCCATCTGCACCTCGGTCAATCATGTGGTTTGCCACGGCATTCCCGGCCCCAAGGTGCTGAAGAAGGGCGACATCCTCAATATCGATGTCACGGTGATCAAGGACGGATTCCACGGCGACACCAGCAAGATGTACTTCGTCGGCGAGCCCTCGGTGCTCGGCCGCCGGTTGGTCGAAACCTGCCATCAGGCGATGATCGAGGGCATCCGTCAGGTCAAGCCCGGCGCCCGGCTGGGCGATATCGGCCACGCCATCCAGATTTATGCCGAAGCGCGCGGCTTCAGCATCGTCCGCGAGTACTGTGGCCATGGCATCGGCGAGGTGTTCCACGAAGACCCGCAAGTGGTGCACTACGGGCGGCCTGGCACGGGTCTTGAACTGGTGCCCGGCATGACGTTCACCATCGAACCCATGCTCAACGCCGGGCGCGCCGAGGTGAAGGAGTTGCCCGATCAGTGGACCGTGGTGACCAAAGACCATGCCCTGTCCGCCCAGTGGGAACACACCATCCTGGTGACCGAAACCGGCTTCGAGGTCCTGACGCTACGTGACGGGGCCCTGTAATGAACTCAGCTCTTGACGACGATGGTGACGAAGGCGCCAACGTCTTCTCCCCGCAGCGTATCCGTGCCCGCCTGGCCGCCGGCCAGTTCTCGGTTGCCGCCTTCCGCGACACCCTCGCCTGGGGGCGGGAGCGGCTGTTCAGCCTGTTCCACGACGGCGCCTCGGCGGAGACCCTGGTGTTCGCCCGCGCCCACCTGGTCGACGAGGTGCTGGCGGCGGTCTGGGCGAAGTTTCTGCCAGACGACCCCCCCGATCTCGCGCTGGTCGCGGTCGGCGGCTATGGCCGTGGCGAACTGCTGCCGCATTCGGACATCGACATTCTGTTACTGCACCAGAATGATGCACTGAACCTGCATCGCTCCGCACTGGAACAGATCACCGCCTTCGGCTGGGACATCGGTCTCGAAGTCGGCCAAAGTGTCCGCACCATCGAGGACTGCGTGCTGGAGGCGGAGAAGGACATCACCGTCATCACCAATCTGCTGGAAGCGCGTCGGCTGGCCGGAGATCCCCGGCTGGTCAATGAAATGCAGGCGGCGCTGACCCCGGACCGGCTGTGGCCGGTGCGCGCGTTCTTCGAGGCCAAGAAGGCCGAACAGGCGGCGCGCTATCGCAAGTATGACGATACCGGATACAAGCTTGAGCCGAACGTCAAGGAGAGCCCGGGCGGGCTGCGCGACATCCATACCGTGGCCTGGGTGGCCCGGCGCCATTTTGGCAGTGGCACCCTGAGTGAACTTCGCGAACGCGGGTTCCTCACCAAGCAGGAATGTGACGAGTTGTTCGCCGGACAGGATTTCCTCTGGCGGGTGCGTTTCGCGCTGCACATGATCACCGGCCGTCGCGAAGACCGCCTGCTGTTCGATCATCAGATCAAGGTGGGCGAACTGTTCGGCTACATCGACAATGACCGCAATCGCGGCGTCGAACAGTTCATGCAGCTGTATTACCGCACGATCAAGTCGCTGTCCTGCCTCAATGACCTGCTGCTGCAACTGTTCGAGGAGGCCATCCTCGATGGCGGCGTGCCGGCGCCGGTGGTGCCGCTCAATAGCCGGTTCCAGCAGCGAGGCAACTACATAGAAGCGGTGGACGACGACGTGTTCCGGCGCACCCCCTGGGCCCTGCTGGAGATCTTCAACCTGCTGCAGACCCATCCGCGGCTGGATGGCATCCGCGCGCAGACGCTGCGCATGATCCTGCGCGATCGCAAACTGCTCGATGACAGCGTGCGTCGCGACGTGCGCGCCCGCAGCATCTTCATTGAACTGTTCCGCGAGGGCCGCGGCCTGACCCGCAATCTGCGGCGGATGAACCGTTACGGCGTGCTCGGCGCCTATCTGCCGGCGTTTGGCACCATCGTCGGTCTGATGCAGTACGACCTGTTTCACACCCTCACTGTCGACGAGCATGTGCTCTACGTGGTGCGCAACACCCGTCGCTTCGTGATGCAGCGCTTCGCCGACGAGCTGCCCTTCGCGCATGAGGTGATGAAGCGTCTGCCGAAGCCGGAACTGTTGTATCTCGGCGCCCTGTTCCACGACATGGCGAAGGGCCGGGGCGGCGACCACAGCGAACTCGGCAGCGACGAGGCCCGAACCTTCTGTCTCGAACATGGCCTGTCCCATGCCGATGCCGAACTGGTCGCCTGGCTGGTGCGCCAGCACCTGATGATGTCGCTCACCGCCCAGAAGCAGGACGTGACCGATCCCCAGGTGATCGCCACCTTTGCCTCCAAGGTGGAGGACCGTCACCGGCTGGACTATCTGTTTCTGCTGACCTGCGCCGACATCCGTGCCACTAACCCGGCGCTGTGGAACTCCTGGCGCGAGAGCCTGCTGACCGAGCTCTACAACTCCACCGCCCGGGCACTTGAGCGGGGCCTCAGCAACCCCTTGCGGGAAGAAGAACTGATCGCCGAGGTCAAGGCCGAGGCGCTGGCGCTGCTGTCGGACCAGGCGGTGTCCCGCGAATCCGTTGCGGCGGTCTGGTCGCAATTCGACGCCGACTATTTCCTCCGGCACAGTCCCGAGGAACTGGCCTGGCACCTGCCGGAACTGCTGCAGGTCAGCGAGTCCTCGATGCCCCTGGTGTTGGTCAAGACGCTGCCGGAGCGCGGCACCTCGGTCTTCATCTACACCTACGATCGCGATCATTTGTTCGGCCTGTCGACCGGCGTGTTGGCCCGGTTGGGCCTCAACATCCTCGACGCCCGGCTGCACACGACCCGTGACGGTCACGTGCTCGACACCTACGTGGTTGCCGAAACCGACAATCGTCCGATCGATGCCAGCGTCCGCTCACCCGAAATCACCGAGCAGCTGCGCAAGGTGCTGAGCGATCCGGAGACCTCTACCGTCTCGGTCAATCGCCGCACCCCGCACCGGCTCAAACATTTCGACACACCGACGCGGGTACATTTTCGCCAGGACACCGCCGGACGTCGCACCCTGCTGGAATTGGTGGCCGCCGACCAGCCGGGCCTGCTGTCGATGATCGGAAGAATCTTCGCCAAGCGCGGCATCCTGGTGGATGCCGCCAAGATCGCCACCATCGGCGAACGCGCCGAGGACGTCTTCTACATCACCGATCGGCTTGATCGACCCATCACCGACGAACGGCTACTCGACGAGCTGCGCGAAGTCATCACCCGCACGCTCAATCGTCCCGAAGCCGACACCTGAGCAGCGCCATGTTGCGGCATGAATCGCGCCGCGCTCCCCATACCGATACCTATCGACATTCCAGGAATGACCATGACCTTGCAAGCCACCCTTGATGCCCTCTGGGACAACCGCGCCGAATTCGATGCACAAAACCCTGCCATGCGCGATCCGGTCGAGCAGGCTATCGGGCTGCTCGATCGCGGCGAGGCGCGGGTGGCCGAGCCGGTCGATGGCGGTTGGCAGGTCAATGCCTGGCTGAAGAAGGCGGTGCTGCTGTCGTTCCGCCTGCAGGACAATGCGCCGGTGGACATGGGCGCCCTGCGCGGCTTCGACAAGGTGCCACTCAAGTTCGAAGGCTGGAGCGCGGACGATTTCGCCCGCCAGGGTGCGCGAGTGGTGCCCCCGGCGGCGGTACGTCGTGGCGCCTACATCGCTCCCAACGCGGTGCTGATGCCCAGCTACGTCAATATCGGCGCCTGGGTTGGCAGCGGCACCATGGTCGACACCTGGGCAACCGTCGGCTCCTGCGCCCAGATCGGGGCAAACGTGCACCTGTCAGGGGGCGTCGGCATCGGCGGGGTCCTCGAGCCGTTGCAGGCCAACCCGACGATCATCGAGGACGACTGCTTCATCGGCGCCCGCAGCGAGATCGTTGAAGGGGTGGTGATCGGCCGGGGCAGCGTCATCTCGATGGGTGTCTTCATTGGCGCCAGCACCCCGATCTATGACCGCGAAACGCAGACCACCAGCTTCGGCGCGGTGCCGCCCGGCAGCGTCGTCGTGGCCGGCAGCCTGCCCCGTGATGGCGGCCGCTACCACCTGAATTGTGCGGTCATCGTCAAACGAGTGGACGACAAGACCCGCGCCAAGACCGGCATCAACGAGCTGTTGCGCGAGGCGCAGGCCAGCGGCTGATGTCAAAGCCGGGGCCGGCCATTCACCGGCCCCGGCATCCGACCGCTATCCTTGCACGGTTCCCAATCGAGACTGTCATGGGCGCTGCCGACGACACATTGCTTCTCACCCGGGCGTTGATTGCCCGCCGCTCGCTGACCCCCAACGACGATGACTGCTGCCGGCTGCTGATGTCGCGTCTCGCACCCCTCGGCTTTCAGGCCGAGTGGCTGAATGCCGAGGGTGTCACCAATCTGTGGGCAACCCTGTCGCGAGGCGACGGCCCACTGATGATCCTCGCCGGGCATACCGATGTGGTCCCCACCGGCCCGCTGGAGGCCTGGTCGTCCGACCCGTTCGAACCCAGCGAACGCGACGGCGTGCTTTATGGCCGCGGCGCGGCTGACATGAAGTCCGGCATCGCCGCCATGGTCTGTGCCGTCGAACGCTTTGTGGCCCGTGATGATTGGCGCGGCACCCTGGCCTTCCTCATCACCAGCGATGAGGAAGGCGTGGCGCGGCATGGCACCCGCCATGTGGTCGAGGTGCTGAAGGCACGGGGCGTGGTGCCCGATTACGCCATTGTCGGCGAGGCCTCCAGCAACGAAGCGCTGGGCGACCGCATCATGGTCGGCCGACGGGGCTCGCTCAACGGCATCCTGCGGATCGAGGGGCGCCAGGGACATGTCGCCTATCCACATCTGGTCGAGAACCCCATCCTACGGTTCGGCCCGGCGCTGGCGGCGCTGGCGGCGGAACGCTGGGACGACGGCAACGCCCATTTTCCGCCAACCTCGTTCCAGATCTCCAATATCCATGCCGGCACGGGTGCCAACAACGTGGTGCCCGGCGCGCTCGACGTGGTCTTCAATTTCCGCTTCTGTACTGCATCAACCGCCGACAGCCTGCGCGCACGCGTTCATGCACTGCTCGACCGGGAGGGCCTGCGCTACACCCTCGACTGGCAGGTTTCGGGTGAACCGTTCCTCACCGAGCAGGGCGCACTGATCGATGCTGCCCGCGCGGCAATCCGGTCGGTGACCGGACGTGATCCGCAGTTGTTTACTGGCGGCGGGACCTCGGATGCCCGCTTCATCGCCCCCTGGGGGGCGCAGACGGTCGAGATCGGACCGATCAACGCGTCCATTCACAAGGTGGACGAGCATGTCCGCGTGGCAGATCTGGCGCCACTGTCAGCGCTCTACGAAGACATTCTGGTCCGGCTGCTGGTCGCGACATGACCCGCTTGGAAGCGTTTCGGCCGCCGCCGGGGCTGCGCAGCGGATTTATCCAGTCGGTGCTGGCCAGCAAACGGCCAGCCGCTCGCATCTGGCGCCGTGCCGGCATCGATCTCAGTACGCTTTCGACCCCCGAAACCTTGCACTGTGAGGACGAACACGGCGCGCCGGTGATCATGACCGGGCACTACACTCCCCACCCACGGGCCCGCGCGCTGGTGGTGCTCCTGCACGGCTGGGAAGGCAGCCATCAGTCCAGCTACCTCTATGGCGTTGCCGCGGCGCTGTATCAGGCCGGCCATGCGCTGTTCCGGCTCAACCTGCGGGACCACGGCGACACCCATCATCTCAATCGGGAAATGTTCCACTCGGCACGCCTGCGCGAGGTGCTGTCGGCACTGCTGCAGCTGCAGCAGACCCACGCTGACCTGCCGCTGGTGGTGCTGGGCTTCTCGCTCGGGGGGAACTTCACGCTGCGGGTCGGCCTGCAGGGGCCGGCCCACGGCCTGCATCCGCGGCTGTGCGCGGCGGTGTCGCCGGTCATGACCCCGGGGGCGACGCTGGCGGCCATCGACGCCGGCCCTGCCCTGATCCACCGTTACTTCATCGACAAGTGGCACCAGACCCTACAACGCAAGGCAGCCGCCTGGCCGGGTGAATACGATTTCCAACGTCACTACCGGATTCGCAGCTTTGTCGAGATCACCCGCGCATTCGTTGAGGACTACACCGAATACCCGACGATGGAGGCCTACCTCGCAGCCTATACCCTGACGCCGGCTCAACTGGTGGCGAGCCCGACGCCACTGGCGATTCTCACTGCAGAAGATGACTCGGTGATTCCGGCCGCCGATTTCGACGGGCTGGGGACGGAGGGTGCGGTGCGTGATTTTCAGCGCACGCGTCACGGCGGCCACTGCGGCTATGTCGACCGCTACAGCCTGCACAGCTGGAGCGAGCGCTGGGCGGTGGCACAGGTCAGTCAGGTACTCGGTTGAGTCGACCGCCGGCGACGTGTCCGGTGGGGACCACCTCGGCCGCAGAGTCGCAGTGGCGGGTCTGGTCGTCGAAGAAGAAGTCCGGCTCGAAGGCGTGCAGGAAACGACCCTTGTCGAGCCCGCCGAGGAACATGGCTTCGTCCACCTCCAGGCCCCAGGCCATCAGGGTTCGAATGGCGCGCTCGTGGGCGGGCGCGCTGCGGGCAGTGACCAGCGCTGTCCGCAAGCGCACCGGCACCGACGTCCCGGCAGCCTTCTGCAAGGTGTGCAGGGCCTGCAGCAGGGGCTTGAAAGGCCCCGGAGGCAACGGCCGACTGACGGCGTCCTGCTCGTGCCGGGTAAAGGCATCCAGCCCCTGATCCTGGAACACTTGTTCAGCCTCATCCGAAAACAGGACTGCGTCGCCGTCGAAGGCGATACGGATCTCGTTGACATGCGCCTCGGAAGCCCGCGCCGAGTGGGCAAATACGCGGGCAGCCGGCACCCCTGCCACCAGCGCCGCGCGCACGTCGTCTTCGTTCATCGACAGGAACAGGTGGGCGCGCAGGGCGTCCAGGTATCGGAACGGGGGGCGTCCGCGGGTGAACATCCCCCTCTCGATGGCAAGGTCGTGATGCGCTGCCGAGCGAAACGCTCGCATCCCTGACACCGGGTCATTGCGAGACAACAACACCACTTCAACCCGCGCCTGCTCACCGGTGTTGAACGCGAGCAACTTCTTCACCAGCGGGAACGCCACCCCCGGCCGGGCCGGAGTCTCCATGCGCTCCAACTGCAGCTTCATGTAGGCGTGGTCGGCCTCCGCTTCGAAAATGCGGTTTTCTTCCTCGAAGTCGAACAGCGCCCTCGACGACAGCGCCACCACCAGCTTGCCGTCGAGGGTGACGCCCACCCGATCAGGCCGACTGTTCCTGCGCGGTGGTCCATTGGCCGCGGGCGGCCAGACCGTTCATTTTGGCGCGATGCAGGTGGGCAGCACGGCCGGCATCAAGCTTGCCTGTCTGGCCACCCCAGGCCTTCAAGGCTGCCGCCTGCAGCGCACGCCCGTAGCTGAAGGTCAGCGACCACGGCAGGCCTCCGAGACGGTTCATCGCATCCAGATGCGCGGTGGCATCGACATCGCTCTGCCCCCCCGAAAGGAACGCAATGCCCGGCACTGCGGCCGGCACCCGGCGGCGCAGTACCCGCACGGTGCGCTCGGCGACCTCATCCACACCCGCCTGGTCCGGACACTTCTTGCCGGACACCACCATGTTGGGCTTGAGGACAATGCCTTCGAGAAGAATGTTCTGCGCCGACAGCTCGGCGAACACCGCATCGAGCACGAGGTCGGTCACTTCTTCGCAAACCTCGATGGCGTGATCACCATCCATCAGCACTTCCGGCTCGACGATGGGCACGATGTCGTGTTCCTGGCACAGCGCCGCATAGCGCGCCAGTGCGTGGGCGTTGACATGGATGGCGTAGTCGGTCGGGGCGTTGTCGGTGATGTTGATGACCGCACGCCACTTGGCGAAGCGCGCACCGGCGGTCTTGTACTTCTCCAACCGTCCGCGCAGCCCGTCGAGCCCCTCGGTCACGGTTTCATCCGGATGGGCATTGGCCAACGGCTGCGCGCCCTTGTCGACCTTGATCCCCGGAACCACCCCTTTCGACGCCAACAGTTCGGGGAACGGCACGCCGGCCAGCGACTTCTGGAACAGGGTCTCCTCGAACAGGATGACGCCCGAAGTGTGCTGCTCGAAGCCCTCGGTGGTGAACAGCATGTCGCGATAGGTCTGACGGTTGAGCTCGGTGTTCTCGACACCGATGGAGTCGAACCGCTTCTTGATCGTGCCGGTGGATTCGTCCGCTGCCAGGAGGCCGCGGCCGGGTGCCACCATGGCAAGGGCGGTCTGGTTGAGGGTCTCGGGATTCATCAGGACAGGCTCCGAAGCTGGAAAGGTGGGCAGGCGGCCGCGGCGGCTGCACGCAGGCCGAAAATCGATACTTTGGCGGAGAAGGAGGGATTCGAACCCCCGGAACCTTGCGGTTCAGCGGTTTTCAAGACCGCCGCAATCGACCACTCTGCCACTTCTCCAAGCCCGTCAGTTTATCGGATACGCCCCCCCGCCGCGACCTCGCGGCAGGCCACAGCCGCGACAGGGAGGTGCCCTGCACCCCGTAGATGGGGGTCGTCGATTGACCCCGATGCGGGCAGCACGTCAGCCTCCCCCAATGTCCGAAACCCTGCGGCCCCATTGGGCGGAAACCTCCGAACAGCTGCGCAAGCGCATTGCCCGGGATCTGCACGAGGATCTCGGCGCCCGGCTGCTGACCCAGCTGCACCGGGCTGTAGACGATACGGCCGCCAACAGCTCGCGCCACATGCTCGAAGATGTGCGCGCCCTATTGGATACCCTCGACCCCCGCGGCTACACGCTGGAGGAATGCCTCAACGAGTGGCGCGCCACCCTGCAGGAACGTCTGGGTGATGCCCCGGTGGCACTGCGATTCCCCTGCAGCGAGCAGCTCCCGGACGTCTGGCTGACGACGCTGGAGCGCCTCAACCCGCGCCGCATCCTGGCGGAGTTTGTCGACAACGCGCTGACCCATGCCAGACCGGCGACGATTACCGTCGAGCTGCAGTTGCGGCTGCCGGTGCTGGTGATCCGCATCGAGCATGACGGGCATGGGGAAGCGATGTCCGGCTGGCGCGCCGCGCGCGGACTGCGCAACCAGGCGCTGCGGGCGCAGGACCTGCGCGCAGAATTGAGCTACGAAGAAACAGACAACCACCACGCGATGACCCTACGATTCGCGCTCCAGCATGCCGACGGAGGCGCGAATGCAGCACGGATTGATCGTTGAGGACCTGCCAGCACCTGCGCAATGGCTGGGCCAGATGCTGGCGGAGGCCTTCCCCGAGATTGCGGTCGCCATCACCGGATCGCTGGCCGAAGCGCGCCGGCAGCTGGATGTCCGGCTGCCAGACATCGCGTTGATCGACCTCGGCCTGCCGGATGGCTACGGCGTCGACCTGATCCGCGAACTGCACCAGACGCACCCTGCATGCCACTGCGTCGTCACCACCATCTATGCCGACGACCGACACCTGTTTCCGGCCTTGCGCGCTGGCGCTTCCGGCTATCTGCTGAAAGATCAGCCGCGGGAACGGGTGTTGAAGTCGCTACGCGGAATTGCCGCTGGCGAACCGCCGCTGTCGCCCGCCATCGCCCAACGACTGCTGCGGGTCTTCGGCGACGAAGGCGGCGCGGATGAAAGTGGCGCCAAATTATCGCCGCGTGAACGCGAAACCTTGACCCTGATTGCCAAGGGCTTCCGGCTCCCGGAGGTGGCGGCGCAGCTCGGTGTCACCCGCAATACCGCCGCCGGCTTCATCAAGACGGTCTATCGCAAACTCAATGTCACCAGCCGCGCTGAAGCCACCCTGCAGGCGGCGCGCATGGGCCTGGTCAACCCCAACGGCTGATCCGACCGACCCCCATCCCGTTCCCGCTAGCGGGACCGCACCACCCGCAGCTCCGCTTTCCGCGGAGGCGACCGGCTCGGCTCGGCCGGCTGGGTTCGCCCTTCGAGGACCGACAGGCAGGCCGCCAGAGTCTGGCTGATGAGGGTCTGGTTGCGGATCATTTCGATCCGCGGCCAGGTGGCCCGTTCACCTTCGCGGACGAAGCGGTGAATCGATTCGAGGCTCGGATTCGAGGTGACATTGGCATACCGCCACAGACTCACCTCGGGGAAAATATTGATATTGCCGCGGTAGTCCTGATCGAGCACGCTGGAGGCCACATCCAGCGTCTTGCGCGCGCGCCCGGCAATCGGCATCGCCTTTCGGGCGAGGTCGACCACGCTCTTGACGCTGCCGCGCGCACTGGACCGGGCAAAATCGCGCGCCGAGTTGGCGAGCCCGTCGCTGCCGGGTTCACGCTTGCTGATGAAGGGCAGCACATGCGGGTTGGTCTGACTGACGATGAAATGATTGACGTTGTGCAGACGGCGCAGGCGCAGCGTCGGCAGGTCCGACTTGAGACTGCCGTCGTTCCACCGCAGCAATGGCATGTAGGGCACCCGACTGTCGTGCTCATCCTGGGTCATCAACATGACTGGCGGGAACAGGATCGGCACCGCACAGGAGGCGAGAATCGCTTCGTGCAGGTAGAGGTAAGGAAAGGTCAGGTAGTTCAGCAGGCGCGGCGGCTGGTTCAGTCCGGCCGGTGAAACGGTAATATTGACAATACGCCCTGAGCGGCGATGTGCCTCACCGAACGTCAGGTCAGGGATGTTCTTTTCCAGCGCACGCCGCAGCTGGGACTGGTCCATGATCGCGCCGCGCCGCCACCAGAGACGCCACGGCAACAGGCGCCAGAAGCGGTGGTAGACGTTCTCCGGATCGAGCAATTCCTCGGCTTCATGCGGTGCCCGCGCAGCCACGGTGGAGGCGACGATGGAACCGGCACTGGAGCCCGACAGCACGCTTGGCAGAATTCCCTCCAGGTAGAGCGCCTTGACCACGCCGACATGGAACAGGCCGAGGGTGGCGCCCCCTGACAGCATCAGCGCCGAGCGGCCGAATGACTGTTCAAGCTCACGAAAGAATTTGAGCTTGTCGTCGTGCGAGAAGATCTTGGTGTCGGCGGCTGCCAGCGCCATCAGCGCGTCGGAGATCTCCTGAACGTAGTCATGGACCAGGGCCTTGGTGCCGACCCGGGCACGCCCGTACAGAAGCGGGTTGCCGAGGTTGCCGAGATTCCAGTGCAGCCCCTGTCGCAGGTGATGGCGCAACTTGTCCCACTGGCCGTCGGCCCGCATTTGCCGTACTTGCCGCAGCCGTGACCGGATCAGTCGCCAATCGAAATCGTCCGAGGTGTCGTCTTCCTTCCACTCGTCACGGCCCTCGCGGTGATCGAGCGCACCTGCGACCTCCCGCCAGGTGGTGTAGTCCTGTGCCGCGTCGAGTTCACGGTGCAGATCGCGAAGGGTCCGATCCATGACACCTCTCCTTTACATTGAATGACGGTATGGTGACCGATGCCGATGGTAGGGGCAATCGTCGGGGCCCGCGTTCAACCCCGGCAATCGCACCGTCCGGTCGCCCCGCAAGGCACGGGCTTTGCGTAGACTCAACCCACTTTCCTACGCTTGATCTCCATGAAACGTCGTCTCGACGAGGCGCTGAACCGCCTCAACGAAGTGGTGCTGGGCAAACCGCAGGTGCTGCGTTTGGCCATGAGTGGTTTGCTGGCCCGCGGCCATCTGCTGGTGGAAGACGTCCCCGGCGTCGGCAAGACCACGCTTGCGCTGGCCTTCGCGCGGGTGCTCGGGCTCGATTTCCAGCGCATCCAGTTCACCGCCGATCTGTTACCGGCCGATATCGTTGGCGTCTCGGTCTACGAATCCGCCACCAGCAGCTTCCGCTTCCATGCCGGTCCGATCTTCGCCCAGTTGATCCTCGCGGACGAGGTGAACCGCGCCAGCCCCAAGACCCAGTCGGCGCTACTGGAGGCGATGGAGGAAAGCCAGGTCACCGTAGAGGGGCAGACACGCCCGCTGCCTTCTCCCTTCTTCGTGATTGCCACCCAGAACCCGACCACCCAGGTCGGGGTGTTTCCGCTGCCGGAAAGCCAGCTCGACCGGTTCCTGCTCCGACTGTCGATGGGCTATCCGCCCGCCGATGCCGAGCGGGCGCTGCTGGTCGAGCGGGACCGGCGGGACCTGCTGGCGTCGATGCCCGCCGCGCTGCCACCCGAGGGCCTGCAGCAGGCGCAGGCCGAGGTCAGCGCCATCCGCACCAGCCCGGCACTGATCGACTACCTGCTGGCACTCATCACCTACACCCGCGAGCATCCGGGCCTGCGTCAGGGCTTGTCACCCCGCGCCGGGTTGGGTCTGAAGCGCGCTGCGCAGGCGTGGGCCTATCTCGACGATCGCAGTGGCGTGCTACCCGAGGATGTTCAGGCGGTGTTCGCCGCAGTGGTGGGTCATCGGCTGCTGCCGGCCAGCGGCCAGGGCGTCGCCGTGCCGACAGCGGACGACATCCTCCAGGCAGTGCCGATCCCCTGATGCGGTTCCGGCTCCGCCGCCCTCGCCCGTTCCAGGCCATCCAGGCCCGCATCGATGCCTGGGTGTTGGCCCGGGTGAAACAGCAGCCCGGCCCGGTCACCATCCCGCGTCAGCGGGTCTACATCCTGCCCACCCGCTTCGGCTATGGCTTCGGGTTGTTGGCGCTGGTGATGCTGCTGGGGTCGATGAACTACACCAACAGCATGGGCTTCGCGCTGACCTTCCTGATCGGGGCACTGGGACTGGTGGGCATGCACCACACCCACGCCAACCTGGCCGGCGTCGAGGTCAGCGCCGGGGGCGCTGCGCCGGTGTTCGCCGGGGAGTCGGCTCGCTTCCAGCTACAGTTGCGGCAACACGGTCGACGGCCGCACTACAGCATCGCCGCGGCCTGGTCGCGCGCAACCCCTGGACGGCCCCTGGGGCCGCCGGTCGACGTGCCACTGGAAGGCACGGTAACGCTGAATCTCGCCTTGCCGACCGAGCGCCGCGGTTGGCATCCGGCACCGATCTTCAGCATCGCCTCGGAATTTCCGCTCGGTCTGTTCCATGCCTGGACCCTGATCTGGTTGCGGCAGCGGGTGCTGGTCTACCCAACACCTGCCGCCGACCATCTGCCACCGCCGCAGCAGGCCCCTGCGGAGACCGGCGAGGCCGAGGCCGCCCGTAGCGGCCAGGACCGCTTTGCCGGCCTGCGCGGCTATCAGCGTGGCGACACTCTCAACACCATCCACTGGAAAAGCTTGCCGAAGCTCCAGCAGCCGGTGGTCAAGCAGTTCGACGATCCGCAAGCACCCGAAAGCTGGCTGACACTTGATGCGGCGCCCGGCGTCGACCTTGAGGCACGACTGTCGCGTCTCACCCGCTGGGTGCTCGACCTTGATGCCCGCGGCACGCCCTACGGGTTGCAGTTGCCCGATCGGACGGTGCCGCTGGGCACCGGCGATCAGCATCGACACCGTTGCCTGCGAGCTCTCGCCTTGCATGGGGCCCCCGAAGCGATGGCGACATGAGGGTCGACGACGTTCTGCCCCGCGCCACCCTGCTGCGAATGCTGGCAGTACTGGTGCTGGTGCTGGCGCCGCATGCACTGCGATTGCCGTGGTGGGAGAGTGTCGCCGTAGCCGCCAGCCTGCTGTGGCGCTACGCCGCCCTGCAGCGCGGTTGGCCCCTACCCGGCATGGCGGTCAGGGTGATATTGACCGTCGCGGCCTTCATCGCCGTCTACCTGAGTTTCGGCCGCATCAACGGTCAGCATTCGGGAACCGCGCTGCTGGTGCTGATGACCGGCTTCAAGCTGCTGGAGATGCGCAGCCGCCGCGACGTGATGGTGGTGGTGTTCCTGCTGTACTTCCTGCTGCTCACCCATTTCCTGTTCTCACAGGAAATCTGGACCCTGCTGTGGATGCTCAGTAGCGCCGTAATGATTACCGCGCTGCTGATCGAAATTCATCATCGCGAGCCGCTGTTGCCATTTCGCGAGACCTTGCGCCTCAGCCTGCGACTGACCGGGCAGGCGCTGCCGGTCATGCTGGTGATCTTCGTCCTGTTTCCGCGGATTCCCGGGCCGCTATGGGGCTTGCCTGCGGATGCCGGCGCCTCGCGCAGCGGCATCCCCGACAGTATGTCGCCGGGCGACATCGCCGACCTGATCCTGTCCGAGGCCGTGGCGTTCCGGGTGCAGTTCGAAGGCACACCGCCATCACAGCGCGATCTTTATTGGCGCGGGCCGGTGTTCGATTTCTACGACGGCCGCAAGTGGGAAATCGGCTTTCGGCGCAATGATGCACCGACTCCCGACATGCGCTTCGAGGGCGCCGCCCTGCCCTATGAGATGGTCCTCGAGCCGACCCGCACTCATTGGCTGTTCGGGCTCGAACTCACCGATACAGCAGCGCTGCCACCGGAAACCCGGGTCAACAGTGATGCGCAGCTGGTGGCACGCAAGCGCGTCACCGAACGCCGTCTCTATCGTGCGGTTGCGCGCACCGATTTCCAGCTGGAGCCGCACGGCCTGAGCCGCTGGCAGGAAGCCAGCAACCTGCGGCTACCGGACGACGTGGCACCCGGTGCCCGCGCCTTGGTATCCGGCTGGCGAAACGACGGCCTCGACGACCCGGCCATGATCGAACGGGCGCTCCGATACTTTCGACAGGAACCGTTCCGCTACACCCTGCAACCGCCCCTGCTCGGCGCCCAGCCGGTGGACGAATTTCTGTTCCAGACCCGAGCCGGCTTCTGTGAACACTACGCCAGCAGCTTCGTGGTGATGATGCGGCTGGCGGGAATACCGTCCCGCGTGGTCGTCGGCTACCAGGGCGGCGAACCCAATGGCGTCGGCGGCTACTGGGTGGTCCGCCAGTCCGATGCGCATGCTTGGACCGAAGTCTGGCTCGAAGGGGTCGGCTGGCAACGGATCGATCCCACCGCAGCGGTTTCACCCGACCGCATCGAGCAGGGTTTCAGCGAGTCGATCGCTGGCGGTGGTGCTGGCGACGCCGGCTTCTGGGACCGCGGCGAAGGCCTGTGGACCGCCACCGTGGCGCGCTGGGACTGGCTCAACGCCAAATGGAACCGCTGGGTACTGGCCTACGGCCCGGAGGTACAGCGCGACCTGCTGAGCCGCCTCGGCATCGACGACTGGACCGAAATGGTGTTGTGGCTGACCGCCGGGGTCACCGGTCTGCTGGCATTGATCAGCTTGCAGTTGCTGCGCGGTCTGCGCCCTGCTCGTCCGGCCGACGCCGCCAGCCGCGAATGGCGGCGCCTGCAACGTCACTTTGCCCGTCAGGGGTTGCCCCAGCGCGCCCACGAAGGGCCGCGCGATTTCGTTCGTCGTCTCTGCACCCAGCGTCCCGAGCAGGCCGACCTGCTGACCGCCGCCGGCACTGCCTATCAGCAGATGCGGTACCTGCAGGTCCCCGACGCCACCGGTCTGCAGCGCCTGCGGGTGGCCGTGAACGCCTTGCTGAAGGCGCCGGTCGACCGCTCAGGCGCTGGCCCCGCGTAATCGGTCGGCGCGCCACAACAGCGCTGCTCCGGCCACAAAGAACACCAGCAGGCTGAGAATCGCCAGCCTGGGGTTGCCGGTGAACTGGGCCGTGAGGCCGACAACCAAGGGCCCCAGCACCGCCGCGAACTTGCCAAGCATGTTGTAGAAGCCAAAAAACTTGCCCGCCTGCTCGACCGGAATCAGACGCGAGAAATACGCTCGCGATAGCGACTGGATACCCCCTTGAACACAGCCGATGGCGGCTGCCATGGCATAGAACTGCCCCTCGGTCTGCAGCGTGTAGGCCCACAGGGTGACCCCGATATAGACCGCCAGCGCCAGCAACAAGGCGTTGCGGGTGCCCAGGCGGTCACCCAGGCGGCCGAAGATGATCGCTGCCGGAAACCCGATGAACTGCACCAGTAGCAGGGCCTTGATCAGGCTTTCGGACGGCAGCCCCAGCTTCATGCCGAAGTCGACCGCCATGATGATGATGGTGTCGACGCCGTCGATATACAGCCAGTACGCGAGCAGAAACATCCAGACTGCCGGCATCGCCCGCAGCTCCCGTGCGGTCTCACGCAGGCTCGTCCAGCTCGACACCCCCCCCGGCTGCGCCGCTGCCGCCGGCACCCGCAGAAACAGCGGCAACGAGAACACCGCCCACCAAATTGCCACACTCAGAAAGGCAATTCGGGTGGCCCAGGCGGCATCCGGCAGGCCGAACCAGGCCGGTTTCAGGGCCATCATCACGTTGACCGAAAAAAGAACCCCGCCCCCCAGATACCCCAGGCCGTACCCGAGCGCCGACACGCGGTCACGTTCATCCGGTGCCGCCACCCGGGTCAGCAGCGCATCGTAAAAGCTGAGCCCCCCGAAAAACCCGATGCGACCGATGATGGACAACACCACCGCCCATCCCCACTGACCGCGGCCGACCAGAAACAGCGCCGCGGTGGTCACAACGCCGATCACCGTGAAGGCGGCCAACCAGTGCTTGTGGCGGCCGTGGCGATCGGCCAGCGTGCCGAACCATGGGGCCGTCAGCATCACGAACAGGCTGGCGACGGTGGACGTCAGCCCCTGGTAGAGGGTCTGGGTCTCGGGCGCCACGCCCACCGCCCAGAACTCATTGAAGAAGATCGGGAAGAAGCCGGCCATCACGGTGGTGGCAAACGCCGAATTGCCCCAGTCGTAGATGGCCCACGACCACTGCGCGCGACGATGGTCGTTCATCGCAGCGGCACCATCTGCAGGGCCATCACCCGGGCATCCTCGCGGCCATCGGCTGCCGGGTAGTAGTCCCGTCGCAACCCGACCTGGGCAAAGCCGTAGCGCTCATAGAGGCGGATCGCCGGCGTGTTGGAGCCGCGCACCTCCAGAAACAGGTGTTCGGTCCCCGCGTGCCGGGCAATGTCGATCAGGTGATCGAGCAGGTAACAGGCCAAGCCGCGCCGTTGCTGTGCGGGATCGACGCAGATGTTGAGTAGATGGGCTTCGCCGACGGCCATGGTCATCACCCCGTACCCGAGAATTCGGCCGATGCTGTCGTTGGCGACCCAGCAGCTGTAGCCGACCCGCAGACAGTCCTCGAACACACCGCGGCTCCAGGGGAACGGATAGGCACGGTGCTCGATATCCAGCACCGCGTCCAGATGTAGCGGATGCATCGGCTGCAACCGCCACAGCGTGTCGGCGCGGGCGCTCACGCAATCCCGTTGAGGAAACGGTGGACCTTCTTCAGGTCCTCCCAGCTCTTCGCTTTTTCGCGGGGGCTGCGCAGCAGATAGGCCGGGTGATACGTGATCATCAGCGGGATCTGCAATGGGCCGTAGTGATGCAGAGGCCCCCGAAGCCGGGCCAACGCCTCATCGGTGGCCAGCAGCCGCTGTGCGGCCACCCGCCCGAGGGCAACGATCAGCTTCGGCCGCACCAGCGCGATCTGTTGTTCGAGGTACGCGCGGCAGGCCTCGGCCTCGGACGGTGCCGGATCGCGGTTCCCGGGGGGCCGACACTTGACGACGTTGGCGATGAAAACGTTGTCCTGTCGCGAATGTCCGATCGCGGCGAGCATCTGGTCGAGTAGCTTGCCGGCACGGCCGACAAAGGGTTCGCCCTGCGCATCCTCGTCGGCTCCCGGCCCCTCACCGACCACCATCAGCGGCGCCGACCGACCACCCACCCCGAACACGGTCTGGGTGCGGGTCTCGCACAGCGAACACCGGGTGCAGCCGGCAACCGCAGCCTGCAAGCCCTCCCAGTCGGCAGGCAGGGCATCCTCGGCACGGCGCTCTGGGGGCGACGGGCGGGTCGCCGGCGCGGTGGGCGTGCGGTCAGCCGAGACGGGCATCGTGCTCACCACGGCAGTGTCCGCGGCCCTGGCGGGCGACGGCACCGCCGCTGCTGTGGAGTCGACAGACCCGGCCCCGCGGGGCGTCCGCAGGGTCCAGGTTTCGATGCCGAGGCGTTTCAGGGTGTCGCGGGAGGAACCGGTCATCCCCTATTGTGGCTGCCACCCGCCGTCCCCGCCAATCAGCTGGCGGCCAGGCGATTGAGCGCCGACAGAATCGCCTTCAGCGAAGCGGTCACGATATTGGCGTCCTGACCCACGCCGAACAGGGTGCGCCCGTCACCCGCCTTCAGCTCGATGTAGGTCACGGCGCGGGCATCCGCGCCACCAGCAAGTGCGTGCTCGTGATAATCAACCACCGATACCGGCGCCCCGATGACATCCGTCATGGCCTTGACGAAAGCGTCGATGGGACCATTGCCTTCGCCGCGCAGCTTGTTGGGCTGGCCATTCACCATTACTTCGCAGTTCAGCATTACCGCATCCTGGGTCGAATCCTCCACCAGATGATGCGAGCGATAGGCAAAGGGCGCGGTCGCGTTCAGGTAGGTCTGCTCGAAGATTGACCAGATCTCAGACGCGGTCACTTCCTTGCCCGACAGATCGGTGACGGCCTGCACCACCTGCGAGAACTCGATCTGCAGACGACGCGGCAGCACCAAGCCGTACTCGTGCTCCAGCAGGTAGCTGATGCCGCCCTTGCCAGACTGCGAGTTGACGCGGATCACCGCCTCGTAGGAACGGCCGATATCCAGCGGGTCGATGGGCAAATACGGCATCTCCCAGATATCGTCGGCCTTGCGGGCATCGAAGGCCTTCTTGATCGCATCCTGGTGGGACCCCGAAAAGGAGGTGAACACCAGATCGCCGACATAGGGATGCCGCGGATGAACCGGCAACTGGTTGCAGTACTCGACCGTCCGCCGCACCTCGTCGATGTCCGACAAGTCCAGCTTCGGGTGTACGCCCTGGGTGTACAGGTTCAGCGCCAGGTTGACGACGTCGAAATTGCCGGTGCGCTCGCCGTTGCCGAACAGGCAGCCTTCGATGCGATCGGCGCCGGCCATCAAGGCAAACTCGCCAGCAGCAATGCCGGTGCCACGGTCATTGTGCGGATGAATCGACAGGATCACCGCGTCGCGGCGGGCCAGATTACGATGCATCCACTCGACCATGTCGGCGAAGATGTTCGGCGTCGAGTGCTCCACCGTCGACGGCAGATTGATGATGATCGGCCGTTCCGGTGTTGCCCCGGAGGCCTCCACCACCGCATCCACCACCCGCTTGGAGAACGCCAGCTCGGTGCCCGAGAACATCTCCGGCGAGTATTCGAACCGCCAGTCGGTCTCCGGATTGGCCTCGGCCAGTTCGCGCGCCAGCCGGATGTGCGACACGGCCAGCTCGACGATCTCGTCCTCGCTCATCTTGAAGACGACGCGCCGCATCACCGGGGCCACTGCGTTATAGATGTGCACGATCGCCCGCGGCACGCCCTTCAGTGCCTCGAAGGACCGGCGGATCAGGGTATCCCGCGCCGGCGTCAAGACCTGGATGGTGACGTCATCAGGGATCAGACCGTTATCGATCAGGTGACGGTGAAAGTCGAATTCGGTCTGCGATGCCGACGGAAAGCCGACCTCGATTTCCTTGAAACCCACTTTCACCAGCAGGTCGAACATGCGCAGCTTGCGCTCGGCATTCATCGGCTCGATGAGGGCCTGGTTGCCGTCCCGCAGGTCTGTCGACAGCCAGATCGGCGGCGCGGTGAGCACCGCGTCCGGCCAGGTACGGTCGCGCAGGTGAACCGGCGCGAAGGAACGGTATTTCTTGGAGGGATCAGTCAACATGGCCATGAGGGCACCTCAGGTCTTCCGGCACGCGCTCAACGCGTCGCCGTGGCGATTCGGGGATAAGCGGTTCAGGTTGCGCGGCTTGGGCCCCGCGCGGGCGCTGATCGTCGTTCTGCCTTACGGCAGAAGGCGCAGGCCCGGAAGTCGCAGCGCACCACAGCGGCCGGGGGCCACCGGGAAGACCTGCTTGGCATACGACATGATCATGGCCTTGGATGATACTCCAAACCCGCCAGCGTTCAAACCGCCGTCGGTCGGCCCCGATAGCGCCGCCAGGCGGCCGCCAACGGCGCTGACAAGGCATAACCGAAGAAGGTCAGGAACAGGACCAGTGGC
Organism: Flagellatimonas centrodinii; assembly: GCF_016918765.2. Lineage (GTDB taxonomy): Bacteria > Pseudomonadota > Gammaproteobacteria > Nevskiales > Nevskiaceae > Polycyclovorans > Polycyclovorans centrodinii. The sequence continues at coordinate 2,791,762 of NZ_CP092104.1, read as the reverse complement.
GGATTGGTGGCGACCAGCACGATCAACCCGACCGCCACCAGCAGTTTGAAGAAGGGCACCCGCTCCGCCAGCTTGATCTGCTTGAAACTGGAGTAGCGGAAATTGCTCACCATCAGCAAGGCAATCACCACCGTCAGTACTGTGGCCGGCACCAGCAGGGTGGCGCCGTCGAGACCGTTGCTGTGCGCGGTCCAGACAAAGAAGGTGATGACCGCCGCAGCTGCCGGGCTGGGCAGGCCGAAAAAGTCCTTGTTGCTGCCGGCGATGGCCGCCAGAACGTTGAAGCGCGCCAACCGCAACGCCGTGCAGGCGGTGAACAGGAACGCGACCACCCAACCCAGCTTGCCCCCCAGCCACTTGTAGTCGGCCAGGTGGTGCAGGCTGAAGGCGTACATCACCACCGAGGCGGCAACGCCGAAGGCCACCATGTCGCAAAGCGAATCGTATTCCTTGCCGAAATCGCTCTGGGTATTGGTGAGGCGGGCAATGCGTCCATCCAGGGCATCCGCGATCATCGCCGCCAGGATGCCGGCCGCGGCCATGCTGAAATGACCGTTCATCGCCGAGACAATGGCGAAGAAGCCACCGAACAGGGTGCCGGTGGTGAACAGGTTGGGCAGCAGGTAGATTCCCTTGCGCTGGCGCCGCGGCTGATCGTGTTCGTTCATGCGTGCATGGTAGCGCAGCCGGACACGCGCACCCCAGTCAGAAACGGAAATCGCCCTCCGGAGAGGGCGATTTTCGGGCCACGCAAGCGACCCTGACGCTACCTGCCCCATGCGATGCACGGGGCAGGTCGCTAGTCGGGGTTTAGTTCTTGCTCTTGTCGACCAGCTTGTTCTTGGAGATCCACGGCATCATGCCGCGCAGCTTGGCCCCGACCTGCTCGATCTGATGCTCGGCGCCGAGACGGCGACGGGCCTTCAGCATTGGCTGGCCCGCCTGGTTCTCGAGCACGAAATCACGGGCAAACTTGCCGGTCTGGATGTCGGTCAGCACCCGCTTCATTTCCTTCTTGGTTTCTTCGGTGACGATGCGCGGGCCGGTGACATAGTCACCGTACTCGGCCGTGTTGGAGATCGAGTAGCGCATGGTCGAGATGCCACCTTCGTACATCAGGTCGACGATCAACTTGAGCTCGTGCAGGCACTCGAAGTAGGCCATTTCCGGTGCGTAACCGGCTTCCACCAGAGTTTCGAAGCCGGCCTGCACCAGCGCCGAGGCGCCACCGCAGAGCACCGCCTGTTCGCCGAACAGGTCGGTCTCGGTTTCTTCGCGGAAGTTGGTTTCGATGATGCCGGCGCGACCACCCCCATTGGCAGAGGCGTACGACAACGCGATGTTCTTGGCCTGGCCGGAGGCATCCTGGTGGATGGCGATCAGGCTGGGAACGCCGCCGCCCTGCACGTAGGTGCCGCGCACGGTGTGGCCGGGACCCTTGGGGGCCACCATGATGACGTCGAGGTCCGGACGCGGCTCGATCAGCTGGAAGTGGATGTTGAACCCGTGGGCAAACGCCAGCACACCGCCCTGCTTGAGGTTGGGCGCGATCGACTCGTCATAGATTTTCTTCTGGTCCTGGTCGGGGGCCAGAATCATCACCAGATCGGCCTGTTTCACGGCGTCGGCAACTTCCATCACCTTCAGCCCGGCGCCTTCGGCCTTGGCCCAGCTCTTGGAGCTCTTGCGCAGGGCCACTGTGACATCGACACCCGAATCTTTCAGGTTCTGGGCGTGCGCATGGCCCTGCGAGCCATACCCGAGGATGACGACCTTCTTCGACTGGATGATGGAAAGGTCGGCGTCTTTATCGTAGTAAACGTTGATGCTCACGTAACACTCCGGGTCTTAGGCCCAAATAGGCTCATTCAAGGATGGGATCGGCCGGGACGGCCAGCGCGGCCGGGCCCCGTTCAAGCGCGGCGACACCGCTGCGAACCAGTTCAATGACCGGCGCGATGGCGGTCAGATCGGTAACGAAGGCGTCATTTTCCGCCACGGTGCCAGTGTTTTGCACGGTACGGGTATCGTCGGTCTCGTCGAGAATCTCGCCATGGTGACGGCGGACGCAATCGACCACTGCGCGCGCCTGGGCATCACTGACCGCCACTTTCAGCAGCACCAGCTCGTACTCGATGTGGTCGCGTGCCGACAGGTCGGTGATTTCGACCACATCCACCAGCTTGCGGGTCTGCTGAATGATCTGGTGAATCACAGCATCCGAACCGCTGGTCACCAGCGTCAGGCGCGAGACCGCGGGATCGTGGGTGGGCGCCACCGACAATGAGTCGATGTTGTAGCCCCGCGACGAGAACATGCCCGCCACACGGGACAGTGCGCCGGCTTCGTTTTGCAGCAGAATGGCGATGATATGACGCATAAGGGCGCGCACATTAAGGGGCTTTACCCCCCGGCGCAATAGCCGTGCGCCCTGGCGGGCCGTTCCGGCCCCCGGCCCTTCAGGCCGCGCGCCGAAACCCTAGCTGCCGGCCTCCGCCTCCACCGGCACGAACAGCCGCATGAAGTTGATCAGCTCCAGGCGCCCGCCGGCCACCAGTTCAAAGTCGCGTACCAGCGTCACCGCCGGCGCCCGCAACTGCGCCAGCATCTCCTTGAACACCTGGGACGACACCCGCACCTGCAGTTCGGCATCCGCCACCGCGCTCGGCACCACCTCCGCGACACCGCGGCGCACCACCAGCGTCACCGACTGGCCGAGGTCGGGAAACTCGAACACCATCGCCTTGTCCACCTCGGCCGCTGCAGCTGCGTCGAGGTTGACCGTCAATCCGTCGAAAAAGGTCGACAGCGGCATCGCCGCCAGCATGTCGGGGCTTGGCGTAACGAAGCGGCTGGGCACGGTGATTTCCCCCGCCACCTCACGCGCATGCGTCAGATACCAGTGCCGGGCATTGGGGTTGGCCTCGACCGCAGCCAGCCCCCGCAGTGCGGCGACTCGGATCTCCCGGACCGCTTGGGCATCAGGGGCAACCCGCCACAATGTACTGCTGAGCTCAAGCGCCCACTGCGGGTCGCCCGCCTCAAGCGCCTCGTGGGCGGCGTCGGTCAAGACCTCCACGCCGCCCGCCAGGCGCACCCAGCGCCGGGCCTGCTCGTCGGGGGCCAGCGGCGCCAACTCCGCGGGATCGCCGGAGTACCAGCCCAGGCGCCCCTGGAACAGGCTTCGGGCTGACCAACCGGGCTTGCCGTAGAAGGTCTGCAGGTAGGGCGACGCCGCCAGATGCGGGGGCAGCGTCAGGTCGGCCGCGATCTCGTCGGCGGTCTCGCCGACATTCATCCGCCGGATGGTCTGGTCATGCACATAGCGGATGGCATCGCGGTAGTCAGTCATCACCTCGGCGATCTCGTCGGCACCGGTGAGCGGCCGGCCGTGGCTGGGCACCAATACCGAGGGTTTCAGCCGCCGCATGCGATCAAGGCTGTCGGCCCACTGCTTGGGGTCACGGAAGGCCGTTCCGCGCAGGGTGTAAAGGTTCGGAAACGCCTTGTAGAGATTGTCGCCCGGCAACAGCACCCCGCTGTCGGGCAACCAGACGAAGATCTGGTCCTCGGTCTCGCCCGGTGCGTGTACCAGCTCGAACCGGCGTCCCGCCAGGGTGACCGATAGTCGGTCCTCGAAGGTGTCGGTGGGCCGCAGAATGCTGATGGTGGAGCCATCGCCCAAAGCCAAGTGCGAGCCGATGCCGATGTTGGTTCGCTCATCGGCCGGCAACAGGCTGCCATACATTCGCAGCGAGCGGCGGGTGATCACCGGCTGCAGCTCACTGGCAATACGGTCCATGTTGGCCGCCACGTCAGCATGGGCATAGATGGGGACCGTCGCGTCTGCGGCGACAAAAGCCGCTGCCCCCTGCACGTGGTCCGGATGCGAATGGGTGTAGATGATCGCCACCACCGGCAGGTCGGTCCGCTCGCGGAAGGCCTCCAGCACCTCGCCTGCCGAGCCCAGCGACTCCATGGTGTCGACCACCACCGCCCCACCCTCGCCCTCGATCAGGATCGAGTTGGCGATGCCGAAGCCGACCGCGACATGAATGCCGTCGGCGACGGTGATCACCTCGCGGCGGAACTCCTCGTCATGCGCGTGCAGGGCCTCGGGCGTGGCCACCACCGGCGCCGGTGCCGGTGCGCTGCCGCAGGCCGCCAGCCCGACCACCGCCAGCGCCAGCGCCACTAGCGCAGACCTCACTTTGTCGCCATCCGCTGCACGGACCCGGTGGTGAAGTGCTCCAGTGGCCAATCGGTCTCTTCGAACAACGGTTCCTCATTCGACAGGTCCATCACCAGATACCGGTTCGCCTGCAGGTCATAGACGGTGCTGGCGGCATAGCCCACCGAGCGCATCCACGGCACCGTGATCAGGTGGCCTTCCTGCACCCGCCACAGGGCGTCGCGGCCGTCATAGACATCGACGGCGAGAATGCTCCAGCTGTCCTCGTCGATGTAGTAGGTCCGCCGCTTGTACTGGTGCGAGGTGCCCTCACGCAGCGTGCTTTCGAGCACCCAGACACGACGGCGCTCGTAGCGGGTCAGTTGCGGGTCAAGGTGTGATCGCAGCGCCATGTCGTCGTAGCGCAGCGCGGCGTCGGCGAGCTTGATGGCGTTGTACGGCATGAACATTTCGCGCTTGCCGACGATCTTCCAGGTGTAGCGGTCGGTGGCGCCGTTGAACTGGTCGAGCTGATCGTTGGTACGCAGTCCGTCGGAGCCGGTGCCGGGATTGTCGTAGGCCACGTTGGGCGCCCGTCGGATGCGCCGCTGCCCCGGGTTGTAGAGCCAGGCCCGGCGGGCTTCGGAGACCTGATCCATGGTTTCGTGTACCAGCAGCACGTTGCCGGACTGGCGCGCCGGCGCATAGGTGAACTGCAGGAAGTAGATGATGACGTTCTCCAGCCCGGCCGCCGTGGCGCCCGGCTGGTTGTAGTGGAAGCGCACGTCCTCCCGCAGCTTGTAGGGCTGGAACGCGCCGTTGCTCTGCACCGCCAGCTGGGTGTTGTAGCGCCGCAGGCTGGTGCCGCGATAGCGCAGTTTGTGGTTCCAGATCAGCTCCTTGCCGGACGCCGGCAACGGGAACGGGATACCGGTGACCGCATCGACCAGCGATTCGCCGTCGTTCTCCAGGCGCGCGCTGAGGGCGTTCTTTGCCGTTGCCTCATAGATGAAGTCTGGTGCATTGGCGGTGCGTCTCGTCGGGTATACCGGCATGGCATAGCTGTCGCCGAACTTCTCGAACAGGGCCTTCTGCCCCACCGTCAACATGTCGGCATGCTCGGCCAGATTGGCCCGGGTAATGGTGAACAAGGGGCTGTCGCCGTTCAGTTCGCCGTACCGCGCCGGGTTGCGCTCCTCGCCGTCGGCTGGCCGCTCGAAGATGAGACCGCCCTCCCAGGCCGGGATGCTGCCATCAGCGTTGGCGGCGCGCTCGGCGCCCAACGGGGTCAGGCGATCCCCGAGGCTGGCGGCCTGTTCCGGCGTCACCGCGGCCATCGCCGTCGCCGAAGTCAAGCCCAGCAGCAGGCCAGTCATGCTCGCAAGTCGCAGCATCATGCGCTTTCTCCTCATATCGTTATGGTCCCAGCGTAGCACTGCTGCCGCCGCGCGCAAGCGCCATCCGCCAGGACCGCCAGCCAAAAAAAAGCCCCGGCGGTTGCCGGGGCTCCAAACCGAACCGTGGCCTACTTGATCGCCATGCGCTGCACCGAGCCGGTGCTGAAGTGTTCGATATCCCACTCCACTTCCTCGATCATCGGCTCTTCGTTGGAAAGCTCCATGACCAGATAGCGGTTGGCTTGCAGGTCATAAACCGTCGCGCCAGCCGGGCCGACCGCCTTCAGCCACGGCAGCATGATCGGGTGATATTCCTGCACCCGCCAAAGCTGGTCACGGCCGTCATAGATATCCACCGCGAGAATCGTCCAGGTGTCCTCGTCGATGTAAAAGGTGCGCCGCTTGTACTGGTGGGTGGTGCCCTCCTTGAGGGTCGAGTCCAGCACCCAGACCCGGCGGCGCTCATAGCGGGTCAAATCCTGATTAAGGTGGCCGCGCTGAGCGATGTCCTCGTACTTCAACGTGCTATCGACCAGCTTGTAGGCGTTGTACGGCATGTACATCTCACGCTTGCCGACGATGTTCCAGGTGTAGCGGTCGGAGGCGCCGTTGAACGAATCCAGCTGGTCGTTGGTGCGCAGGCCGTCGGCACCGGTGCCGGGATTGTCGTAGGCGACGCTGGGAGCGCGCCGGATGCGACGCTGGCCAGGGTTGTACAGCCAGGCACGCCGGGCTTCCTTCACCTGGTCCATGGTTTCGTGCACCAGGGTCACGTTGCCGGTTTGCCGCGCCGGCGCCGTGGTGAACTGCAGGAAATAGATGATGACGTTATTCAGGTTCTCGGCCGTGGCCGTGCGGAAATTGTAGTGAAACCGCACGTCTTCCCGGATCTTGTAAGGCTGGAACGCGCCATTGGTCTGCACTGCCAGCTGGATGTTGTAGCGCCGCAGCCCTTCGCCGCGGAAGCGGACCTTGTGGTTCCAGATCACCTCTTTGCCCGATTTCGGAATCGGGAAGGGAATGCCGACAGCGGCGTTCGTCAGTGACTCTCCATCGTTTTCCAGCGTCGCCTGCGTGGCGTTCTTCCGGGTTGCCTCGTAAACGAAGTCAGGTGCGTTGCCGGTCCGCCGGGTCGGATAGACCGGCATCTTGTAGGAATCGGGAAACTTCTCGATCAGCGTGATCTGCCCGGGGGTGAGTTTGTCGCGGTGCTCCGCCAGGTTGCCCTTGTTGATGGTGAACAACGGCTTGTCACCGGTGATGGTCGGATAGCTGGCGGGCAACCGCTCCTTGCCCTCAGCAGGACGTGACATCTGCAGCCCGCCGTCCCAGGCCGGAATGCTGCCGTCGGCATTGGCCCCGCGCTCAGCGCCCAGTGGCGTCAGGCTGCCACCCAGCTTGGCGGCCTCGTCGGTCGATACCTTGGCGTGTACTGGGGCCGCGATGACCAGCGCGAGGGACAACGTCCACAGTCGCTTGTACATGTTTTCCTCCCGGAAAAGTCGTGAGTTTGTTGTTTTCGACCATGTTGGCCGCTTCGGCGTTCAGTATTCCAGATGCCCGGATTCCCCACCACCCCGAAAACGCCGTTCCGACAGGTAAATTCGGCCATGCCGGTCATTGGTCTGGACGGCCTCACATGGTATAAAGCGCCGTTTTACGATCGCGTTTGACGCCAGCTGCCATGACTCCCTCCAAGAAAGCTTCTCATCCCCTTTCCGGCACCCAGCTCACCGGCGCCGAAATGGTGGTCCGCATCCTCGCGGAAGAGGGCACGGATGTGGTCTTCGGCTACTCCGGCGGCGCCATCCTGCCGACCTACGACGCCATCTTCCGCTTCAACCATGACAACAAGCGCGCCGATGGCACCGACCAGATGCCGCTGATCGTGCCGGCCAACGAGCAGGCCGCCGGCTTCATGGCCGCCGGCTATGCCCGCGCCTCCGGCAAGGTCGGCGTGTGCATGGTGACCTCCGGTCCGGGTGCCACCAACACCGTGACGCCGGTGCGTGACTGCATGGCCGACTCCATCCCCATCGTGGTGATCTGTGGTCAGGTGCCCACTGCCGCCATCGGTACCGACGGCTTCCAGGAAGCGCCGATCAGTTCGATCATGGGGCCCTGCGCCAAACACGTATTCCTGGTGACCGACCCGGCCATGCTCGAGGCCACCATGCGCACCGCCTTCGAGATCGCCCGTACCGGCCGACCCGGCCCGGTGGTGGTCGACATCCCGAAGGACGTCCAGAACGCCGCATTGACGTTCGCGGGCGAAGGGCGCCTGCCGATCCCCGGCTACCGCGCCCGCCTCCGTGAAACCGAACGCCGCGTGCTCAGTGATGACGACTGCGCCCGCTTCGAAGCCCTGCTGGCGCAGTCGCGCCGCCCGCTGATCTACGCCGGCGGTGGGGTGATCCACGGCGACGCCGCCGGCTCGCTGCGCGCCTTCGCCGATGCCTACGGCATTCCGGTGACCACCACCCTGATGGGTATCGGCTGCGTCGACACCACCGCTCCCTTGTGCCTGAACATGCTGGGGATGCACGGCACTGCCTATGCCAACTACGCCACCGATGACTGCGACTTCCTGATCGCCGTCGGCGCACGCTTCGATGACCGTGTGGCCGGCGTGCCCGCCAAGTTCGCACCGCGGGCCAAGGCCATAGCCCATTTCGACATCGACGCCAGCGAGATCAACAAGGTCAAGCAGGTGCACTGGCATCACCTGGGTCAGATGGACCGGGCACTCGACCGCCTGCGAGAGTACCTCGATCAGCGGGGCTTCACGCCGGACTACCAGGAGTGGCATGCCCATATCGCAGCACTCAAGGCCACCCACCCGCTCGCCTACGATCGTAACTCGGCCGCGATCCAGCCCTATGCGGTGATTGAGGCCATCAACCGCATTACCCGCGGTGAAGCGGTGGTTGCCACCGGCGTCGGCCAGCACCAGATGTGGGCCGCGCAGTACTTCGACTTCAAGCACCCGCGCCAGTGGCTCACCTCCGGGTCGATGGGCACCATGGGCTTCGGCCTGCCGGCCGCCATCGGTGCTCAGTTCGCGCAGCCGCAGAAGGTCGTCATCGACATCGATGGTGACGCCTCCATCCGCATGAATCTCGGCGAGCTGGAAACCGTCACCACCTATAACCTGCCGGTGAAAGTGGTGGTTCTGAACAATTTCGGCGACGGCATGGTGAAGCAGTGGCAGCGTCTGTTCTTCGACAGCCGCTATGCCGGCTCCGACAAGAGCCTGCACCAGAAGGACTTCATCAAGGCTGCCGAGGCCGACGGCTACAAGTTCGCCGTGCGCGTCGACAACAAGGACGACCTTGACCGGGTGATCGCAGAGTTCATCGCCTTCCCCGGCCCGGCCTTCCTGGAAGTGATCATCGACACCGATGCTGGCGTCTACCCGATGGTGGGCCCGGGCATGAGCTACGCGCAGATGATCACCGGCGACTGGATTCCCGCCCGCGACAGCACCGTCGTCGCCGAAAAGGTCGACAAGGCCGACCTGTTCTAGGTCGGGCTCGCCCGGAATGCAAAGGCGGCTGCCCAAGCTTTCCACTCTCGACACGTTTCGGGTAGCGGCTGCGACAGGCAGTTTCAAGGCCGCCGCCGAAATCCTGAGCCTGACGCCGTCAGCGGTGAGCCATCAGATCCGCGCACTTGAACAGGACCTCGGCACCGCGCTGTTTGAACGTCGCGTGCGTCAGCTGTCGCTAACCGTCGCCGGTCGCGACTATGCTGCCGTTCTGGATCGCGCCTTCGGCCTGATTGCCGACGGCACCCAGGCGGTTCGCGGCCAACAGGCGCACCAGCGACTGGCGCTGACGCTCGGCAGTTTTGTCGCCGACGAGTGGGTGCTACCCCACCTCGCCGGCTTCACCACGGCGCATCCCGAGATCGACCTGCGACTGGACACGGCGCAAAAATCTCGCGACCTGCTGCGTGAGGATGTCGACGTCGCATTGCGCTTTGGCCGGGGCCGCTGGCCCGGAATCGACGCTGTGCACCTGCTCGACGTCTATGCGGTACCGGTGGTCAGCCCGACGCTCTATCGGGGCGGCAGCGATCTCGCCAGTCTCGCTGCACTGCCAAGGCTGCAGTCGACGGCAGTGCCCGACGCCTGGTCGCAGTGGGCGAAGGCCATGAATCTCACCCTGCCGGCAGCCGCCAGTGAGGTGTGGGTCGACAGCTACCTGGCGCTGCTGCAGGGGGCCCATCGGGGGGTCGGCGTCGCGCTGGGGCTGCGGCCCCTGATTGACGCCTGGCTGGCCGACGGGCGGCTGATCACGCCGTGGGCGGGCACCCCGCGCCCGGCGGCCGGCTATTGGCTGGCACACCGGCCCGGCGAGCTTGCGCGGCCGGCGATCAGCGCGCTGCTGGCTTGGCTGCAGGACATTCTCCCGCACAACAGATGAATTCTCCTCATCTGTCGCGGGACCAATCATCGTTTGTCGGCGCCCCCGGCGGTTCCTAGCATCCCGTCATCCCCATGTGGATGGAGTGATGTCATGCAGAACGTCCTTGAATGCCCCGCCTCCCCCGATCTCCCGCTGCTGCACGACGCCATCGAACGGCGCACGGTGCCCGAGCGGCAGATCGCCAGCGACACCATCGTCTGTACTGATGGCCGACGACTCGATGCCCGCATCTACCGCCCGCTCGGCGCCCTGCGCGGTGCCGTCCTCATCGGCGGCGCCACCGGCGTGCCGCAACGCTTCTACGCTGCCTATGCCCGTTGGCTGGCCAGTCACGGCCTGCTCACGCTGACCTTCGACTACCGCGGCATCGGCGCCTCGCGTATGAAGCCACTGAAGCAGGACCCGGCCCGCATGCGCGACTGGGGTCAGCGAGACCTTCCGGCAGCGCTCGACCATCTCGACCGGCTGGCACCCGGGCTACCGATCGACTTCATCGGCCACAGCGTCGGCGGTCAAATGCTGGGTCTGATGCCCAACCAGTCACGCATCCGCCGCGCCGTGATGATCGCCAGTGGCTTCGGGTACTGGGGCAACATGGCGCCCGCGTACGGCAGCATGGTGCGCGCCCTGATCAGCGGCCTCGGCCCGGTCCTGTACCGGCTGCTCGGCTATGCCCCCAATCGCCGCATCGGCTGGGGAGAAGACCTGCCGCAAGGTGTCGCCGCGGATTGGTTCGCCTGGTGCCAGCGCCCCGATTACTACGCCGAGTTGTTGGCGGACCGCGGGATCACCCGCTTCGATGACTGCACCCAGCGAGTGCTCTCGCTGTCGTTCAGCGATGATCCGATCGCCACCACCGCCAACGTCAGCGCACAGCTGCAGCGCTACCCGCGGGTGGCACTGACCCGCATCACAGTGCAACCCCGGGATGTCGGCCTTCGCCGTATCGGTCACCTGCACTTCTTTACCGCACGCATGCCCGAACGCCTGTGGCGGATGCCGCTGGACTTCCTGCTCGCCGCATGAGGCCGCCACCACGGTAATCAGCAGTACACCCGGCGCTGTGGCACGCTTGCGCCTCGCGCCGCGGGCGCTGCCGACTTCCCCATGAGAGACCTGTCCATGAGCGACATCCTGATCGAACACGCCGACCGCGTGACCACCCTGCGCTTCAACCGTCCCGACAAGAAAAACGCCCTCACCGGGCCGATGTACGACACCCTCGCCAATGCCATCAATGCCGCCAATGAAGACCCGCAGGTGCGGGTCCTGCTACTGGCCGGTCAGGTCGACTGCTTCTGCGCCGGAAACGACATGGGCGACTTCCTGAACAACCCGCCGACCAGCACCGACACCCCGGTATCGCGCTTCATGCGCGCCCTGTTCGCGTTCGAAAAGCCGGTGGTGGCCGCACCCTGCGGCATCGCCGTCGGCGTCGGTGTCACCCTGCTACTGCACTGCGAACTGGTTTATGCCGGCGACAAGACCAAGTTCAGCATGCCCTTTGCCGCGCTCGGCTTCTGTCCCGAGTACGGCGCCACCTACCTGCTGCCGCGCATCATGGGCCACCAGCGCGCCGCCGAACTGGTGATGCTGGGCGAGCCGTTCACTGCCCAGCATGCCCATGAGGTTGGCCTGGTCAATGCGGTGCTGCCGAACGCCGAGGTCGAAGCCCATGCCCGCGCCAAAGCCCTGCAGATGGCTGCCCTGCCGCCCAATGCAATGAAAGTCACGAAGATGCTGATGCGCAAATGGCGGCATGACACTGTCAAGGACGCCATTGACGTCGAAGGCAGCTACTTCATGCCGATGCTGAAAATGCCGGAAGCCCGCGAGGCCTTCACCGCCTTCGCCGAGAAGCGCAAGCCCGACTTTTCAACGTTCTAGCGGGCGGCTGTGGGGCGACGGCAACCGGGCCGGCGGATCGCGGTGGTGTCAGGCCACTGCGGCCGCCGACCGCACTGCCAACACCTTCAGTTGCCGGGCACCCCCATCGCGAAGCTGCCAGTGGATCACCTGCCCCACAGACAACCCGATCAGGGCAGCGCCGATGGGGCTGATCACCGACACGCGCCGGGCTGAAGACTGGGCATCCGCCGGCCACACCAACTGCAGCGAGTGCCGTTCGCCGGTGCCGAGATCCTGGTAGTCAACCTGCCGATGCAGGTCAACCACGTCATCAGGCATCTCCGCCTGCTGGCAGAGCCGGGCACGATGCAGTTCAGCCAACAGGTAGGACGCCACGTCGGGCGCCTGCTGTCGCGCTTGCTCCGCCAACGCCACCAGGCGTTCGTAATGGGTGTCGTTGAGGATGAGCGACGGCAAGCCGTCGCGTGACGCGAACTTCGGAGTCATGGCAATTCTCGAAAAGGGAACCGGTGGCCGGCGGCCGAGAGGCGAGCCGGATCAGCGTGGTATCAGGAAACCGCCCCGACGCCGACCGGGGTCAGACGCGGGGCTCAGAACTCTGCGATGACAGGGCCGCGGGGCCGTTGCAGAAGAGGAGGGCATTTACGAGAGCGCATTCCAGGATCATCGGTCCGTGTCCCGGAACTGTCAATCAACCGGCTGCCAGCCGCGTCCATTCCTGCCACGGGCGGGCTTCGAATAAACCCCGAATGAAGGCTTCATGAACACCACATTAATTTGATTGCTCACTCCGGGGGCCGCCCCTACCGTGGTTGCCGAACCCACTCTCGGCCTCCAACATGAAAACCTGTTTTCTGGCGTTTCTCCTGGCATTCTCGACCGCTTCCACCGCGCGCGACCTGACGGTACCCCTGGATGCCGAAGCACAAGCCAAGCTGACCCCCGCCGAAGTAGTTCAACTGATGAAAGAGGGCAATCAGCGCTTTCTGGCGAACACGCCGGTGGAACGGAATTTCCTCGAACAGATCAAGACCACCTCCACCGGCCAATATCCGATGGCCACGGTGCTCGGCTGTATCGATTCGCGAGTCCCCCACGAGATCATCTTCGACAAGGGCGTTGGTGACATCTTCTCGGTGCGCATCGCCGGCAACTTCATCAACTCCGACATCCTCGGCAGCATGGAATTCGCCACCGCGGTGGCCGGCTCCAAGGTCATCGTCGTACTCGGCCATACCGAGTGCGGTGCGGTGAAGGGTGCCTGCGACAACGTCGAAATGGGCAACCTCACCAGCACCCTGTCGAATATCGCACCAGCGGTCTATTCGGTGGGCCACCGTCACGACGTGCGCAACTCGAAGAACAAGGCATTCGTCGACGACGTGACGCACGCCAATGTCGACCTGACCGTCAGGAATATCGTCGAGCGCAGCCCGATCCTTCGCCAGCTTGTCGACGACGGCAAACTGATCGTCATCGGTGCGATGCATGACGTGCAAACCGGCGAAGTCACCTTCTTCGACGACAAGAAGATCGACAAGAGCAGCCTGTAGGGGCTCAGATCGCTACTGTCTGGCAGCGACAACGCGGCGCCCGGCCACCCGGCCGGCGCCGCTTTTCCGTGTCCGGCCATGCACCGCTCGGGGTGATGGCGCACGTATCATGCGGTCATGTTGACCGACCCCTTACTGCCGCTCTGGCTCAAGCTGGCCTACAGTGCCTTCATGCTGGTGCTGGTCCCGGTGTACTGGCGCGCCTACGGCTGGACCAACTTCCTCTATTTCTGTGACGTTGCCCTGATACTCACCTGGGTGGGACTGTGGACCGAGCACCCACTGCCAATTTCCATCGCCGCGGTCGGCATCCTCGTCGCCCAGGCCTTCTGGCTGCTGGACTTCAGTGCCCACCTGCTGGGCCGCCGTCTCACCGGCATGACCGACTACATGTTCGACAGCCGCCAATCACGCTTCCTGCGCGGCCTGTCCCTGTTTCACGGCTGGCTGCCCCTGCTGCTGCTGGCACTGGTGCTGCGGATGGGCTACGACCCCCGCGCACTGCCTCTGTGGATTGCCATCGCCACCGTGTTGCTGCTGGTGAGTTACCGCTGGCTCCCGGGACCGCCGCCACGTGATGATCGCCGCCCCGTCAACATCAACTACGTGCATGGACTCTCCGACGAAGCGCCCCAGACCTGGATGCATCCGCACCTATGGTTGGCGGTGACGCTGATCGGCTTTCCAGTGGTGCTGTACCTGCCAGCGCACGTTCTGTTGCTGGGGCTGGCCGGCCCCTGAAGGCACGATTCGCGATCGGCCCGCCCTACCTATCGTCCGACCAGCCCCCGCGCAATCACTTCCTTCATGATCTCGTTGGTGCCGCCATAGATGCGTTGCACCCGGGCATCGACCCAGTCGCGGGAGATCGGGTATTCGCTCATGTAACCGTAGCCGCCGAACAGTTGCAGGCAGGCATCCATGACCCGGTTCTCCATTTCACTGGTGGCCAGTTTGATCATGGCGGCCGCTTCAACGTTGAGCTTGCCCTCGGTGTACAGACGGCAGCACTTCTCGTAGTACGCACGGGTGACTTCGATGTCGGTCTTCACCTTGGCCAGTTCAAAACGGGTGTTCTGGAAACGGGCGATGGGCTGGCCGAAGGCCTTGCGCTGGGTGACGTAGTCGATGGTGCGCTGCAGGGCGCCCTCGGCGTGGCCGACCGCCGCCACCGCCAGCATCAGACGTTCACGCGGCAGCTCGTCGATGAGGTGACCGAAGCCGCCGCCGATGCGGCCGAGCACCGCGTCCGCCTTCAGGGGGACATCGTCAAAGAACAGCTCCGAGGTGTCGGCGGCATGCATGCCGATCTTGTCCAGCTTGCGCCCACGGCGGAAGCCCGGGAGGTCAGTGTCGACCAGGAACAGGGTCATGCCCTTGCCGCCGGCCTTGGGGTCGGTCTTGGTGGCGACGATCACCACATCGGCATGCTGTCCGTTGGTGATGAAGGTCTTGGCGCCATTGAGGCGGTAACCGCCCTCGCCGTCCGACAAGGCGTGGGTGCGAATCGCCTGCAGGTCGGAACCGGTGCCGGGTTCGGTCATCGCCAGAGCGCCGAAGCAGTCACCGCTGATCATGCGCGGCAGATAGCGCTGCTGCTGTGCCTCTGTCCCCAAATGGGCGATGTAGGGGGCGACGATGTCGGAGTGCATCATCAGGTTGGTGACCAGGGCCATGTAGCCCAGACGCGCGGCCTCTTCGGCCACCGCAAACGAGAACGCGATGGGCGCCTCGGCACCGCCAAAAGCCGCGGGCGCGTCGGCACACAACAACCCGGCTGTGCCCATGCGGCGATAGAGTTCGCGCGGCACCAGGGCCTCGCGTTCCCAGTCGTTGTAGTGCGGGGTCACTTCGTCGGCGAGAAAGCGGCGAACGGTGGCGCGCCAGTCGGCGAGCTCGGAATCGGTCACGTCAAACATGGGGGCAGGCTCAATGAGGTTCGGTGACGGCAGTCTGGCAGCCCGGTCGCCCGGCGACCTCGTCCAACCGCAGGGTGACGTCGGTGGTCTATGCTCTGGGCACAACACACAACAGGGAGAGTACCCGATGTCATCCACGCCTCTGGCCGAGACCGGACAGGCCCTGAACGTCCGGGGGTTCGCATGAGCCAGGCTGAACACAATGCCGGCTGGCAAGACCTGACATCGGTGCTGCGCGACACCCCGCCGGAGGCACTGTACGACCTCGACGGCGATCAACTGCGGCAACTTGCCGCCCTCATCAAGACGGCCCGTCAGCAGCAGCAGACCCAGCTCAAACAGGCATTGGAACGCGCCCTGCGCCATGTGCCGGGATTGGCCCGGGGTACGGTGCGGCGCATGCTGTTTCCCGAGGGGCTGTCATGAGCCGGCTGGCGCATCAGGCGGAGACACTGAAGCTGGCCCGACTGCTGGATGTCGATCCAGCCCAACTGTCGATGCTCGCCAAGACCACACCCGAGGCCATCCGTGCACTGCGCGAGCAGGCCACCCACGCCGCCTTTGCCGACGACGAGGCCTTCTTCAAGCGGGTGGTGGCAGCCTCCCGACTGCTGCCGGTGCCGGTGCTGGCGTTGGTGGCGGAACATGCGCTGGGGCCGCTGCTGGCGGCCCGCGTCGCGGGGCAGATGGACGTCAAACGCGGCGTCGGCATTGCCCAGCGGCTGCCGGCCGAGTTCCTCACCGAGGTCTGCCTGCATCTGGACCCGCAACGCTCGCGGGCGCTGATCCGGGCGATCGATGTCGATCTCATTGTCGAGGTCGCCATCCATCTGGCCGAGCGCGACGAACACGTCACCATGGGGCGCTTCGTCGACATCATCACCGACGAGGCGATCGCTGCGGTGGTGGCATCGCTGGAAGACGACGCCGATCTGCTGCACACCGCCTTTCTCGCCGAGAACAAAGCGCGGCTCGACGCCATCGTCGAGCACCTGCCGGAAGACCGCATCCTGTCGGTGATCCGCACTGCGGCGTCCGCTGATGACCTGTGGCCGGAAACCCTCGGGCTGATGCAGCACCTCAGCCCGGAGGTTCGGGGCCGCCTGGCCGACCTCGCGGCCAGCCAGGACGCCACCATCCTTACCAGCATGGTGAGCTCGGTGCAGGCGCACGATCTCTGGGGGGATGTGCTGCCGCTGCTGGCCGACATGAATGAAACTTCGCGAGCGCGTTTCGCCAATCTGCCTGCGGTGCAGACGCCGGAGATGCTGTCCGACGTGTTGCGGGCCGCAAGCCGCGATGAGGTGTGGGGCGACCTGCTGCCGCTGGTCCGGCTGATGGAAGAAGACGGGCGCGCCCGTTGCGCCGCGGTGGCCTCACGGCTGGACGGCGAACAGCTGCTGCAGGTGGCCCACGCGGCGGCCGATCACCAATGCTGGCCGGAACTGATCGACCTGATCCAGCGAATGCCGAGCGACATTCGCATCGACATGATCGCCCTGCTCGGCCTGGCGCCGCCAGCGGTGATCGAGTCGCTGGTGCCGGCACTGGAGGCCGCCGATGCCTGGACCTTGCTGACGCCGGCCTGGGGACGCATGAGCCAGGGCGCGCGAACGCGGCTGCAGTCGGCGGCCGACGCACAGGGCCTCGGCGAACGCATCAGCGCACTGGTGGCGCCCCCCGCGGGGCGCTGATCAGCGCCCCCAGGCTTCCGTGGCCTCCCACATGCGCAGATAACTCTCGACCGAGGAGAACAGCGACCGCAGCGCCGTGTTGATCTCCGCCGGCGTGCGGTCGTCGGTGAAACGCTGCATGTCGGCGATCTGGTCGGGGTAGAGCCCGTAGTGAGCGACGCCGCGGCCATCGTAGAGGTTGAAGGCATGATCGCCGGTCACCTGCTGGTCGAAGGTCACCCGACCGTCCACCGAGGTGAAGGGATACAGCGGCGTTTCGGCATCGCCACTGTTGCCGGGCAACGAGGCGATGCCGTTGACATCCGAGGCCATGCCGGTGGTCACCAGCCCGCCCACCTGATGCGCAGCGGGCCGCGCTTCGGCTTTCAACAGCTTGTCGACCCAGTTGGCACGGGCGCTGGCGAAGCGGCTGATGGTGCCGCCCTGGGCCACCACGCGATCGAGCAGCGCCTCCGAATACAGCCAGTCATGGCTGCTGGTGATACCGGGATAGCCATTGCTGGCGGCCGTTTCGAGAATCCGGTCGATCACGGCGCGAGCGCTGTGGTCCACTTCGATGATCATGTTGCGGCGCATCAGCTCCTGCACCAGGAACTGGCCGAGTTCGGTGATCCCCTTCAGATTGCACAGTCCATGCTCGGAGGTCGGCACCAGTGGCGGCACCGGCAGCGCCTGGCTCAACTGACCATTGACGTACTCCAGCTGGCGGATCAGCTGATCGACGATCCCCAGCGGGTTGGCGGCATCCGGCGAACCGGCGGAATCGTCGGCGAAGCTTTCCGGGCATTGTTCATAGAGCAGCGGCGTGCCGGTCTCAGCCAGATTGCCGACGTAGAGCACGGTGCCGATCCCCAGGCCCTCATCCGGCACCACGCCACCGAACGCATTGTCGAACTTGTGGATGGGGAAAATATGACGCACCCCGAGGTCGTAGGCAGCATCCAGTCGCTCTACCAGCTCCTCGCGTGAACATTCGGCAACGCCGAGGAATTCGCCGCAATTGAAGAGCTTGGAGATCTCGATCCCGAGCACCACGGCCATCTTGCCGTCGGCGATCACCCGACGTGCCTCGGCAGGGCTTTCAACGATGCGGAACCAGCCTTCGCCCGGGCCACCGTGCTGGGCGTCGATGTAGTCCTGCATTTCGTTGATGCGTTGCGACTGCAACCGCCAATTCTCCTCGAAGTCGCAGGCATTCTGCTTCTGCGGGTTCAGCTGGCACAGCACCTCGTTGCCGGTGTAGTGGTTCACCAGCAGCCGCAGTCCGCCGAGGTAGGCACGCTCAATCCAGCGGTAATAGCTCTGGTGATGCTGCAGCGAGTTGTGGCGCGGCCAGTACGGAAAGCTCGGCCAGCCCTCGGTCTCATGCACCGGTGAGCCCCCGGTGGTCACCGTTTCAACCACGCCGAGCAGCCCCTGCGGACCATGGTTTTCAGCACAGTTGTGCAAGGCATGGTCGACACCGAACTTGTGGAACGGATCGCCATAGTTGACGCGACCACCGATGAACTCGTACGCAGTGATGTGCGAGTGGGCGTCGATGTAGCCGAACACGTCGTCGTCGTCGAGCTGGTCGGCGCCCGGGCCATCGCGGAACAACGGCACCTCGAGCAAGCGCGTTGCCGGGCCACGGGCATCCACCACCTCGGCATTGAGGCTGACTTCCGGGTACTCCACGCACCCCTCGGCGGGGATCAGTGCGAACGCGGTCTCGATGCCGGCGGTCACGGCATCGGTCAAACCGAGCATCCCCTGTGCCGCCGCCAACCGCTGGCCGGTGACCGCCGAGGTCAGCGAAAAGCGGCCGTCATCCGCCGGCAGCAGGTTCCATTCGGCAAGATCGTTGGCATCGTCGACCATGCCGAGCCGCGGTCGTACATTGATGTCGCCGAGTCCCCCGCCGATGCCGCCGACGCTGTCGCCGATATCACGGATCGGGCCGGGACCGGGCTCGACAAGATCCAGCAGGAACTCACTCATGTCGCCGACACCCGCCACCAGCAGGCCGACTTCGCCGACGAAATTGCCGAGTGTGTCGAGAAACTCGCCGGCCGGGTCGGTAATGCCCAGCACCGACTTCCGCCCGTACTCGCCCGCCGCACGCTGGTAGTCGGACATCAGCACGTACGCGCCCAGGCGCGTCGGCTTGAAGTAGAAGCCGACGGCGTCGCCCGTGGCATCACTGAGCGTGTAGCCGTCACCACCCGGTGTCAGTGCCACTACACCAGCATCCGACTTCAGGCTGTAGCAGCCATTGGCCGGGGCATAGATGCTGCGCGGCTGGACGCCCGCAGCGTCACCACCAAAGGACAGCGGTGACGAGGTGTCACAGGCGGCAAGCATCACCAGGGAGGCGGCCATCAGGGAACGAACGGCGAAGCGGGCTGCAGGCATAGATGACGGGTCGCGAGCGAGTCCGCGACGTCCACGGTCGAAATGAAGCGCGGACGATAGTGCGATTACGTTCCCGTGACATCGGTAAATCCGACCTACCCCGACCGATCGAAATGCGATGGCGGATGAACACGCGGTCGACTCAGGTGGTCGTCAGTCCGCGCACACCGAGCTCGCGCCCGATGCCCTCTCTGAACCGCTCGGCGCCGATACCCGAACCCTGTTGGCACAAAAAAAGGGCGGCCTTTGCAGGCCGCCCCGTGTACCGAGCGTGATCCCGGTTCAGTGCACCCGTTCGAGCACCGTCGCCACACCCTGCCCCATGCCGATGCACATGGTGGCGACGCCGAACTGGCCACCCTGCTCGTTGAGCACGTGCGCCAGCGCACCGGTGATACGGGCACCGGAGCAGCCGAGCGGATGGCCGAGGGCGATGGCGCCGCCCTTGAGGTTGATTCGGTCCATGCGCTCGGTCAGCTTGAGGTCCTTGATCACCGCCAGCGACTGCGCGGCAAAGGCTTCGTTGAGCTCGAAGTAGTCGATGTTGTCGATCGACAGACCGGCCCGCTTCAGCGCCTTCTGGGTGGCCGGCACCGGGCCGATCCCCATGATCGACGGATTGCACCCGGCGGCCGCCACCGAAACGATGCGCGCCATCGGCTTCAGGCCCAGCGCCTTGGCCTTGTCGGCACTCATCACCAGCACGCAGGAGGCGCCGTCGGAGATCGCCGAGCTGTTCCCCGCAGTCACCGACCCCTTCGGGTTGAATGCCGGGCGCAGACCGCCGAGGCCTTCAAGGCTGGCGTCAGCACGCGCCACTTCGTCCCAGTCCACCATCACCGGGGCGCCGTCAGCATCGTGGCCACCGAGCGGCAGGATCTCGTTCTTGGTGGCGCCACTCTGGTTGGCGGCAACGGCCTTCCGGTGGCTGGCCAGCGCGAACTCGTCCTGCTGCTGACGGTTGATGCCGTGGGTCTGGGTCAGCATCTCGGCGGTCAGGCCCATCATCGCGGCGGCCTTGGCGCTCACCAGGCTCATCGCCGGGTTGCCGTCGAAACCGTGGGTCATGGCGACATGGCCCATGTGCTCGACACCACCACAGATGTAGGTATCGCCAATGCCGGCCTGGATGCTGGCGAAGGCAATGTGAATGGCGCTCATCGAGGACCCGCAAAGACGGTTCACCGTCTGCCCCGGCACGGTCTGCGGCAAGCCGGCCAGCAGCGCCGCGTTGCGGGCGATGTTGAAGCCCTGCTCCAGGGTCTGCTGCACACAGCCCCAGACCACGTCCTCGACATCGGCGGGCTTGAGGGCTTCGTTGCGGGCCATGATGCCGCGGATCAGATGGGCGGACAGGTCTTCGGCGCGCACATTGCGGAAATTGCCGCCCTTGGAACGGCCCATCGGGGTGCGGACCGCATCAACGATTACGACTTCGGTCGTCATTTGTATCTCCGGGAATCGAGAATTGAGAATCGGGAATCGGGCGGGCATCGGCGGGAATCCGGAAGCGGCATGCTTGATGCCTCCACGATTCCCGATTGCCCATTCCCGATTCCCAGTTGTTTACTTGGTGTAGTAAGTCGTGCCGTCGGCGGCCATTTTCTTCATCGACTCGGTGGGCTCATAGAGCTTGCCGAGATGCGCGAACTTGGCGGCTTTTTCAAGCACGGTCTTCATGCCCAGGGTGTCGGCGTACTTGAGTGCGCCACCGCGGAACGGCGGGAAGCCGATGCCGAGGATCAGACCCATGTCGGCTTCCTGCGGCGAGCCGACAATACCCTCGTCAAGACAGCGCACGGTTTCGATGATCATCGGCAGCATCAGGCGGTCGATCACGTCCTCCTCGCTGATGTCCTGCTTGCCGTTGGGCTGCACTTTGCCGATCAGCTCATAGGTATCCGGCGCCACTTCCTTCTTCGGCTTGCCCTTGGGGTCGGTCGAATACTTGAAGAAGCCGATGCCGTTCTTCTGGCCATAGCGCTTGGCCTCGTACATCACATCCAGCGCGGTCTCGAAGGTCTTGCCCATGCGGTCCGGGTAGCCTTCGGCAAGCACGTCACCGACATGGTGAGAGGTGTCGATGCCGACCACGTCCTGCAGATAGGCCGGGCCCATCGGCCAGCCGAACTTTTCCATGATCTTGTCGACGGCGACGAAATCGGCACCGTCGCGGATCAGTGCCAGCCAGCCACCGAAGTACGGGAACAGGATGCGGTTGACCAGGAAGCCCGGGCAGTTCTTCACCACGATCGGTGTCTTGCCCATCTTGGTGGCCAGCGACACGGTGGCGGCGATGGCCTCCTTCGACGTCTTGTCGGCGTAGATCACCTCTACCAGCGGCATCCGGTGCACCGGGTTGAAGAAGTGCATGCCGAGGAAGTTTTCGGGGTGTTTCATCGCGGTGGACAGCTCCTGGATCGAAATCGAGGAGGTGTTGGAGGCGATGATGGTGCCGGGCTTGACCAGGCTTTCGGTCTCGGCCAGCACCGATTTCTTGATCTTGGGGTTCTCGACCACCGCTTCGATGACGATGTCGACGTTGCCAAAATCACCATAGTTCAGCGTCGGACGGATGGTCGACAGGATCGCGCCGGCCTTCTCGGGCGTCAGCTTCTTGCGTGCCACCTGCTTCGACAACAGCTTGTTGGCCTCGCCCATGCCCAGGTCCAGCGCCGCATCGGCGATGTCCTTCATGATGATCGGCGTGCCTTTGACCGCGCTCTGGTAGGCGATGCCACCGCCCATGATGCCGGCGCCCAGCACTGCCGCCTGCTTGATCTCGATGGCGCCCTTCATCTGCGCCTTGGCCGTCTTCTTGAGGAACTGGTCGTTGAGGAACAGCCCGATCAGGGCGTCGGCCACCGTGGTCTTGGCCAGCTTGGCAAAGGCCGCGGCCTCGATCTTCAGTGCATCGTCACGGCCCTTGCCGGCCGCTTTCTGGATCGCCTTGACGGCCGCAACCGGGGCCGGATAGTTCTTGCCGGCCTTGCCGGCGATAAAGGCTTCCGAGGTGGAAAACACCATCATCTGCTCGATCATGTCGAGCTTCAGCGGGCCAGTCTTCTGGGCGCGGCGCGCCTTCCAGTCGTACTGGCCTGCATTGGCCTGATTGACCAGGCTGACAGCGGCGTCAAACAGCTTCTCGGGCTTCACCACGGCATCGACGGCGCCGACCGCCAGCGCCGCTGCGGGCTTGTTCTGGCTGGCACCGGCGATCCATTCGATGGCGTTGTCGGCACCAATCAGCCGCGGCAGACGCACGGTGCCGCCAAAGCCGGGGATGATGCCCAGCTTGGTTTCCGGCAGACCGACCATGGCGGTTTCGCTCATCACCCGGTAATCAGTGGACAGCGCCATCTCGAAGCCGCCGCCAAGGGCAATGCCGTTGACCGCGCTCACGGTCGGGAACGGCAGATCCTCGATGGCATTGAAGATTTCGTTGGCCTTCAGCCCCCAGGCGGCAATCTCGTCCTCCGGGCGCTGGAAGTTGGCACCGAACTCCATGATGTCGGCGCCGACGATGAAGACGCTCTTGGCCGACGTCACCACCAGCCCCTTCAGGTTGCTGTCTGCGGCGAGGGCCGCCGCGACGTCACGTAGCTCGCCCAGCGTCTGCTGGTCGAACTTGTTGACGGACTCGTCCTTGCGGTCGAAGCACAGTTCGGCGATGCCGCCGTCGTGCTTCGTCACACGGATGGATTTTCCTTCGTACATGGAATCACCTCGGGATTGGGGATGTGGGAATAGCGAAATTCAGCGCCAGGATCTGACCGGGGTGCCGTCGAAGGCCCTCGGTCCACCGCGCCACCAGAAAGTGCATAGCCTGTCGATGATACCCGTGGCTGCCAGCCCCCGCCAAAAGCCCACTACCCGTATCCCTTTGACAGGGGGAAGGCAGCTTCCTATGCTCCTGCAATATTGACAGGGAGAAAGTCAAGGGGTTGCAGGCTAGGGGAACCCGCGCACGACCTTGGGACGACGGCTGCCATCGCCGTCGCCCGGCGCAGTGGTGTCTCCTCCCGTCTTCCGCCCCCGTCGTGAGCTGTCCGCTGCCGTTGCTGAATGATTTCTGCGTGAGCGCCACCTGATCAGGGAGACCCAACACCATGCCTGCCGCAAAAACCGCTTCAAAGAGCCGTAGCCCGCTGGCTGCCATCCGCAAGGCCGCGGAGTCCGTCGCCAAGCGCGCTCGCGGCATGTCCCCTGCCCCATCCGCAGCGAACAAGCCTGCGAGCAAGCCGAAATCGGCCAGCCCGGCCAAGGCCAGCAAGCCCGCAACCGCTCGCAAGGCTGCGGCCAAACCGGTGGCCGCAAAACCCAAGGCCGCCGCCAAAGTGAAGACCGCCGCCAAACCGGCCAAGAAGACCAAACCGGCAGCAAAGCCAAAGACGGCTGCTGCCAAGGCAAAGCCGAAGGCCGCCCCCAAGGCCAAGAAGGCGCCTGCCAAGGCCGCGCCGAAGGCTGCCAAGGCCAGGCCGACGGCCAAAACGCCCGCAGCGAAGCCGGCTGCATCCGCCAAATCGAAGGCGAAGCCCGCGCCGAAGGCACCGGCCAAGGCCGCGAAGCCCGCCGCAAAGCCGGCGGCCAAGGCCAACGCACCCGCCGCCAAACCTGCCGCCGCAGCCGCGAAGCCGGCTGCCGCCGCCAAGGCTGCCTCTCCCGCCAGCCGGGCCGCCACCCACGTGAAGGCGCGCGCCGAAGCGGCCCGAACCCAGGCGAAAACGACGCTGGCTCAGGCCCGCACCCAGGCCAAGGCCACAGCAGACCGCGCCCGCACCTCGGTGCAGAATCGGGTCGCCAGCGCCCAATCGACGGTCAAACGCGAGACCACTGCGGCGCAGACGCAGGCACGCCAGGTCGCGGCCGCCATGCGCACCCGAGCCCGCGAAACCGTCACCGCAGTGCAATCGCTGCGGCCCAATCTGGAATCGCGTGCCTTTCTCGCCACCAGTCGCGGCAAGCGCAAGCGGGCTGCCGAAGCCCCGCCCGCACCGCCACCGACAGACGGCAACACCTGAACCCCGACGTGCCACGCCGCTATCGAGCGGCATGGCACCCGGATCCCTGACCGTTTGCGCTGGCCGTGGCGGCCGGGGACAATCGCCGCCGCCATGACCCTGTCCCTTCAACAAAGTACTGACCTCTGCCAGCTCCTGGGCGATACCAGTCGGCTGCGGCTGCTGCTGTTGCTGGAGCAGTTCGAGCTCACCATGGCCGAACTCACGGACATCACCGGCCTTGCCCAGTCGCGCATCTCCACCCATCTGTCACGGCTGCGAAAGGCGGGGTTGGTGCAAGACCAGCGCACCGGCGGTGCCGCCATGTTCTGTGCCAGCCGGGCCGGCGAAGCATTACCGGTCTGGGAACTCCTGCGCGCCGATCTGGATGACGGTCAGACCCGGCTCGATCGCGAGCGCGCGGAAGAATGTATCCGGGCCCGAAAGCACGGCCAGACCTGGGCCGAGTCGGTGGCCGGCCGAATGGATCTGCACTATTCGCCAGGCCGCACCTGGGAGGCCACCGCTCGCGCCATGATCGGCCTGATCCGTCCCGGCCGGGTGCTGGACCTGGCCTCCGGCGACGGCGTGCTTGCTGAACTGTTGGCCGAGCAGGCCGACATGGTGACGTGTGTCGACATCAGCCCGACCGTCATCGCGGCCGGCGAGCGTCGCCTCAGCGGGTTTCCTCACGTGACGTTCCATCAGGGCGACATGCATGCGTTGCCCTTCGATGACGGCAGTTTCGACACCGTGTTTGCGCTCCACGCCCTGGCCTATACCGAGACCCCTGAGCGCGTCCTTGGCGAAGCGGCGCGTCTGTTGGCGCCGGGTGGCCGGCTGGTGGTGGCGGCGCTGAAGTCGCATCGCCATGAAGCAGCGATGGCGGCCTACGATCACCTCAACCTCGGTGTCGGCGTCGAAACCCTTCGCAAGCAACTGGGCGCAACCGGATTGAAAGTGGAAAGCTGCCGGGTCACCTCGCGCGAGACGCGCCCACCCTACTTCGAGGTCATCACGGCTCAGGCGATACAGGTGGCGCGGAAACGCTGACGCTTAATCCTCGACTGCTTCCCCCAGGTCGTCCGCCCAGCGACAGCCACCTTTCTGGTGGATCGCCTGCAGCCGAGCCCGATGCGCCACCCACTCTTGGTCGGTGGCGCGATGCACCGGCAACGGTCGCGCTGGCGGGTCGAGCAGCTCGACGAACCGCGAGCGCTGCCGCCCGTCGCCGCCCTGATCATCCAGTGCCAACCGCGACTGCCCCCCGGTCATCGCCAGGTAGACGTCGGCCAACAACCGGGCATCCAGCAGGGCGCCATGGAAGTCGCGTGTCGAATTGTCAACGCCGTAGCGTTTGCACAGGGCATCCAGGCTGACGCGCTGCCCCGGCAGCAGTTTGCGCGCCATCGCCACGGTGTCGGTAATGGTGCAGATGTCTTCCAGCTTCTGTTCGCGCCCGGCGCGGGCAAACTCGATGTTGAGAAAACCGACATCGAAGGGCGCGTTGTGGATGATCAGTTCGGCACCTTCGAGATACCGCCACAGCTCGTCCGCCATCTCGCTGAACCGGGGCTTGTCGCCGAGAAACGCATTGGTCAGGCCGTGAACATCCACCGCGCCCGCCTCGATCTCGCGTTCAGGGTTCACGTACCGGTGAAAGTCGTTGCGGGTCAGCCGCCGACGGTGCAGTTCGACGCAGCCAATCTCGATTACCCGATGTCCCTGCTCCACCTCCAGGCCGGTGGTTTCGGTGTCAAGCACGATCTGGCGATGCTGGGGGACGGGCATGGTGCGAAGTCCGCTGGGAAGTGGCGGCGGCTCAGGCGCCGTTACGGGCCTTGAGAAGGCCCTCGTTGGCGAGACGATCCGCTGCCTCGTTGCCGGGATCGCCAGCGTGTCCTTTGACCCAGCGCCAATCGACCCGGTGCCGCAGGCGGGCCGAATCGAGTCGCTGCCACAGGTCCTGATTCTTCACCGCCTGCTTGCCGGCGGTGCGCCAACCGCGGGCCTTCCAGCCGGGCAGCCACTCGGTAATACCCTTCATCACGTAAGTGGAATCGGTATGCAGCTCTACCGTGCACGGCTCGCGCAGCGACTCCAGCGCCTGAATCGCGGCCATCAGCTCCATCCGGTTATTGGTGGTTGCCGCCTCGCCGCCGCTGAGCGTGCGCTGATGCTCGCCGTAGCGCAGTTGCACGCCCCAGCCCCCAGGGCCGGGGTTGCCCTTGCAGGCGCCATCGGTATGTATCACCACGGTCTTGTTCATGCAGCTGAATCGTCCCCACGGGAAAAGTTGGCGTCACGGCGGGCCACCGGCGCACCGATCAGGGACCGCGGCTGCGCCCGCTGCGGGCGCGGCAGCAAATTCATCGGCAGCTTTCGCTTGCGGGCACTGAGCAGATAAACCTCCTGAAACGGCTGCAGCAGCCAGCGCCACCAGACGGTGACGCCATCACTGGACGGCAGCAACCACGGGAAACCGGCACTGAATCGATGCACTTCGGTCACCTCGAAATCGAGCAGTGCCAGCCAGTCCTCGAGCTGTCCGACCCGGGTCAGGCGGATACCGTCAGGCGGCCGCTGGCGCGGCCAGCGAAAACGACTGCGCCAAGCGCTGGAACCCCACGGATTGAAACCCAGAATGAACAGCTGGCCACGATCATTCAGCACCCGATCAACCTCGCGCAGAACCTGGTGCGGGGAGCCACAGAACTCGAGGGTGTGCGGCAACAGCACCCCGTCAATGCTGTCGGCCGGCAACGGCAACGCCTCCGGCTCCATCCAGGCCTGGGCGCCGGCCGACAGCGGCGCACCCAATACCGCCCGGTGCAGGGTCGCCGCCGCGTCGACCATCACGTGTCCACCCCAGCACCCGATCTGCAGCAACTCCCGCCCGAAGACATCGGGCAACCGCTCTGCCAGCGCCGTCCGGGACAGCCCGACCAGGCGCTGCGCCCGAGGGGTGGCCCACCAGCGCGCGTGGGCGGCACGGGTAATCCGATGCAGGGGACGGACGGGTTGACGGGGCATGCGGCTTGAGACGCTCGGGGGCTTCGGCCCATGATACCGCCATGATTGCCGAACCGATCCCGATTCTCAGCGACAACTACGTCTGGTGCTTGCGCCGCAACGACGACAGCCATGATGCGGTCATCGTCGACCCGGGGGATGCCGCGCCGGTGGCGGCTGCACTGGCCGCACAAAGACTGAAACTGCACGCCATCCTCATCACCCATTGGCACCCGGACCATATCGCCGGCGTCGACGCCCTGCGTGACGATCACGAGATTCCGGTCTACGGCCCGGCCTCGGAAGCTGCGCGCATTCCGATGCTGACGCAGCCCCTGGCGGGCGGCGAGCGCCTGCCATTGGTCGTCGGTACTGCCGACGTGATCGCCCTGCCCGGCCACACACTAGGGCATATCGGGTATGCCATCGACGGCTGGTTGATCTGCGGTGACACCCTGTTCTCGGCCGGCTGCGGTCGCCTGTTCGAGGGCACACCGGCGCAGATGCACGCATCGCTGCAGCGACTCGATGCCTATCCCGCCGCCACCCGCATCGCCTGCACCCACGAGTACACCCTCGCCAACCTGCAATTCGCTCGCGCCGTCGAGCCGGACAATACCGATGTCGCTGACTGGCAGACCGAAGTGATACGTCGGCGGGCGCGCGGCGAACCGAGCCTGCCGACAACGCTAGCCCGCGAACGCGCCATAAACCCCTTCCTGCGATGTGATCAGCCGGCTGTCCGCGCTGCAGCCGCAGCTGCAACCGGGCGAACGGTCACCGACAGCATCAGCGCCTTCGCCGCCTTGCGCCACTGGAAGGACGGCTTTCGCCCGAACTGAGATTGCCCGCCAGCAAGCGCTTGGGTACCGTACCGGCATGACAACAAGACTGGGGTGGGTCGGCGCCATGCTGGCCCTGGCACTGACGTGTCTTTACGGTGGGGTGGCACGTGCCGACGGCTCGACCGATGAGAGTATCTGGCCGCGGATCGCGGCCGGCATGCGCATGGTCGATCCGGAACAACCGGAGACCGTGACCTGGGCACGCCACTATGCCCAGCACCCGCTGCAATTCGAACAGATGATGGCGCGCGCCGAGCCGTTTCTCTGGTACATCGTCGAAGCCGTGGAGCTCCGGGACATGCCACTGGAGATCGCGCTGCTACCCGCCGTCGAATCCGGTTTCGACGCCCAGGCGCGGTCGCAGCGTGGCGCTGGCGGGCTCTGGCAGTTCGTTCCGGGCACAGGTTCGGCAATGGGGCTGTCGGCCGCATCCAACTACGACGCCCGTGGCGACGTCGTCGCGAGCACCCGTGCTGCTTTGACCTACCTGCATAATCTGCACGATAGCTTCGACAACTGGCTGTTGGCGCTGGCGGCGTACAACGTCGGCCGCGGCAAGCTCCGACAGGCCCTGCGTGCGGCCGACAGCCGGAATTTCTGGGACCTGACGCTGCCCCGCGAGACCCGCGAGCATGTACCGCGCCTGTTGGGCCTCGCCCTGCTGGTCAAGCAGCCGGAACGCTTCGGCATCACGCTCCCCCCCATCGCCAATCACCAAGCTGGACAGATCGTGACGCTGCGACAGCCGGTAAACCTGGCCGCCGCCGCTGATGCCGCGGGTGTGGACCGCGGACTGGTCCGTGAATACAACCCGGGCCTGCTCGATCTCGGAAATACCACCGGCAAGCCCTTCGTGCTACTGCCGGAGGCCGAAGCTGAGCGACTGCGCACGACATTGGCGAAGAGTCACTTTCCCGCCCGCCCGACACCCGGTCAGAAGGTGGTGGTGGTGGCGCCGGGCGACTCGCTGTGGCTGATCGCCCGTCGCCATCAGGTCAGTGTTCGGGCGCTCTGCGCCTGGAACCGCATTCGGCCCGACAGTGTGCTGCGACCCGGCCGGCGTCTGCTGATCGAACACGGCGCCAGCTGACCCCCGCCCGATACCGGGCCCTAGGACGTCGCGTCACCGGTGGCCTGCGCTGCGGCATCGTTGAGTGCCTTGGCGCTGCGACGGGGTGTCGTCAGCGGCGCCGGCACCGGCGCATTGCCATGCAGCAGATCGCGCCCGGCGCCGATACCCCCCGCAACCTCCAGTGTGAGCCGCTCGGCATCACGACGACGGACGTCGTCGACAATCTCGGCTGCCTCGGCTGCCGGAACCCCGACGGCCTTCAGGGTAGCCTCACCGAGGGTCATGGCCGAGCCCAGGGTTTCCCGAATCTGGAAGTCAACACCGGCCTGGATCAAGGTCAGCGCGTGCTGGCGATCAAAGGCCCGCACCAGCACCTTGGCCTGCGGAAAACTGTGACGCACCAGTTGGCTGATCTGGCTGGCTGCCGCTTGATCATTGACACAAACCGCCACGGCACTGGCCCGATCGGCACCACAGGCATGCAGCACGTCCAGACGGGTGCCATCGCCGAAATACACCTTGAAACCGAAGCGGGCTGCATTACGGATCCGCTCGGTATCGATGTCGATGATGGTGACATCAATCCCGCGAGCCAACAGCGACTGGCTGGCGACCTGACCAAAGCGGCCAAATCCGACGATCAACACGTCCCCGTGGAGATCATTGGCGACGTCGACACCGTCCATTGACGGACTGTCATCCGGCTCGGGCGCCAGCCAGCGCAGGGCCAGCATGCCAAGTGGCGTCAATGCCATCGACAGAATCACGATGGCGGTCAGCAGGGCGTGGAGCTCGACATTGAACAGGCCGGCGGCGGCGGCGGCGGCAAACAACACGAATGCAAACTCGCCCCCCTGCGACATGGTGAGCGCGCGATGCATCGCATCGCGATGCTGTGCGCGCGTCAGGCGCGCCACGACATAGACCGCCGCGCCCTTCAGCAGCTTGAATGCCAGCACGCCGCCCAGCAACAAGGGCCAGTGGCGGGCAAACACACCCAGGTCCAGCGACATGCCGACCCCCAGGAAGAACAGGCCCAGCAGGATCCCGCGGAATGGCTCGATATCGGCTTCAAGTTGATGACGGAAACTGGACTCCGACAACAGTACGCCGGCAAGAAACGCACCCATCGCCATCGACAGACCGCCCCACTGCATCAGCAAGGCCGACCCCAGCACCACCAGCAGCGCCGCAGCGGTCATCACTTCGCGCGCGCGCGCGGCCGCCAGAACGCGGAACATCGGGCTCAACAACCAACGGCCGGCGACCACCAGCCCAGCCACCGCGCCCAGTCCGATCAGCACGCCCCCCCAGCGCGAGGCGCCGGCATCGGCATCACCGGCTGGCGCCAGAAATGCCACCAGGGCCAACAGGGGCACGATCGCGAGGTCTTCCAGCAACAGGATGGACACCACTTTCTGACCAGGCGGCGTGGCGCTCTCGCCGCGCTCATCGAGCAACTGCATCACCATCGCGGTGGATGACAGTGTCAGGCCGAGGGCCGCTACGA
The DNA here is from genome assembly GCF_016918765.2 of Flagellatimonas centrodinii. Classification (GTDB taxonomy): domain Bacteria; phylum Pseudomonadota; class Gammaproteobacteria; order Nevskiales; family Nevskiaceae; genus Polycyclovorans; species Polycyclovorans centrodinii. The sequence continues at coordinate 2,760,896 of NZ_CP092104.1, read as the reverse complement.
AAGCAGTCGGAGGCGGCAACCCGAGGATGCCGATGCCGACTGCCGTCAGCAGGGCGCCACACAGCGAGACCTGCATCACCCCAAGGCCGAAAATCTGTCGGCGCAGGTTCCACAGTCGCCCCGGCTGCATCTCCAGCCCGATGATGAACAGGAACATCACGACGCCGATTTCGGCGATGTGCAGGATCGCTTCCGGGTCAGAGAACAGGCCCAGCCCGAACGGACCGATCACCAGACCGCCGGCGAGATACCCGAGTACCGAACCCAGACCGAGACGCCGAAACAGGGGCACTGCCACCACCCCGGCGCCCAGCAGCGCCACCACCCGCAGCAAATCCCCTCCCTGCGCTTCCACTGCCATGCTTCGCTCTCCCCGATGCTTCGGGCGAGTTTACGCGAGGACTTCAGACGGTCGCGGAGGCGGTGGTCGGCATCTCGCGTGGCAAATAACACTTGCTGGCGACGCGATTACGCCCGGACGCCTTGGCGGCGTAAAGCGCGGCATCGGCAGAGGCCAGGGCCAGCGTCAACGACTGCCCGGCATCAGGGGTCAGTTGGCACAAGCCGATACTGACGGTCACCGGAATGTTGAAGTGGCCGAACGGCATCGGTCGCAGCGCGACCTGCTCGCGCAATTGCGATGCCAGATGCTGCCCCTCGTCAGCTCCGCAGTCGTACCACAGCACCGCAAACTCCTCGCCACCGAAGCGACTGGAGAGGTCCAGCGGGCGTCGGGTCAGCATTCGCACATGCTCGGCCAGCCACTGGATGGCCGCATCCCCTGCCGCGTGTCCATAACGGTCATTGATGGCCTTGAAGTGATCGGCGTCAATCATCGCCACGGTCAAGGGGCGGCGTTCGCGCAATGCCTGGGCATAGGCACGGGTTGCGTGCTCCTCCCAACCGCGGCGGTTCATCAAGCCGCTGAGCGGGTCGGTGATGGCCGCCTGACGAGTCGCATCGAACAGGGCATGGGTGCTCGCGTCGGTCCGGCGCTGCAACCGCATCACCAGCGCCACCACCAGCATCAGTGTTGACGCCCACAATCCGGCCTGCAGGGCCAACACCTGGGAGTCCGCAGTCACCGCCGCCAGCGTCACCAATCCTGCGGCGAGCGCCAGCATGGTCCGGGTGCCGGCTTCGGTCGCCCGCAGATCGCCCAGTACGACACCGGCCACCACCAGAATCCCGATCAGGTCCACCGCCAGCCCGGAGGCCTCGGCGCTGAGCGTGGTCCGGGCCAGGGTCCCCACCGCGGCCAATGCCAGCAGCGACCACAGGAACAGGCGTGAGCGGACAGCTTCGGAGACCGTCAGCAGACCAACCAGTGACAACAGTCCACACCCGGCCAGCGTCAGCACCAGCGGACTGTTGAACGGTGTCTGCGCCATCAGCAGCGCGACCACAGCCCCCCACCACGCCACCGACAGATAGGCTGCACGAAACGCCGCCAGCCAGTGGGTCGGAACGGACTTCGGCAGGGCGAATGGCAGTGCGGGCATCATGGCGCTGGGTGCAGGCATCGGTGTTCTCCCTGGGACCTGTTCCCTCCCCTGCAAGCCCTACGCCGTCAGTTCCGGAAACGCCTTCCTTATATCGGAGAAACACCGCCAGTCAGCGCCCCGGAGCGCTCGGCGGTGTCTGAATCCCGACGGAGGGTCAGCGTCGGCAAGCCGTCAGTCGCAACTGCCGGCACCACGGGAAATCGCCGACGACAACGGTAGATCCCGTGACGACCAGCCGACCCGGATCGGGTAACAGCCCGGCGCCACCTGCCAGTCGGCCGCGTCCACCGCCCAATAGGCGAAGGCCCGTGACGGCAGCGACATCGAGATCCGCACTGCCTCACCCGGCGCCAGCCACTGTTTGTCGAAGGCCTTCAGTGCCAGCGGCGGCTGTGGCACCGGCGCTGCCGGTGTCGGCGCACCAACATAGACCTGCGGCACCGCCCAGCCGGCGCGGCCGCCGACATTGGTCGCGGTGACCGCGACCGCCACCGCATCGCCATCGACGGCGAGCTCGAGGTCACTCAGCGCAAAATCGGTGTAGGACAGCCCGAAGCCGAAGGGGAAGGCAGGCGCCACGCCGTTGGCATCGAACCAGCGATAGCCGATGAAGACACCCTCGTCATGGCGCGCCTGGTTGGCGATGCCGGGATAGCGGGAGGGCTGCCCGGCCACCGGCGTGTCGAGCTCGCGATCGGGGAAGCTGACCGGCAGCCGCCCGCCGGGGTCGGTGTCACCAAACACCACGCGCGCCAGACCGGCACCGGCTTCCTGCCCCGAGTACCAGGCGGCCAGCAGGGCTGCCACCTGGTCGCGCCACGGGGTCAGCACCGCACCCGAGGTCTGCAGGACCAGCACGGTCGCCGGATTGGCCGCCACCACCGCTCGGATCAGCCCATCCTGATCGCGGTGCGATACCGGAAGCACCGGCGCACCCAGCACGATGGGACCGAACAGCCGGTCGAGGATCGGCGCCACCGGCGACGTGGTGACGACCGGGTCGAGCAACAGGTCGAGCAGATCCGGCGCGCCCCCCTGCAGCGTGTTCAGCAACAGGCTGTCGGGCACATCCGCGAGGGTGCAGTCGAGCGAAAGGCACAGCTTGTCGACCCCTTCGGTGGCGACGTCCGCCGCGAAAAGTAGTACCACCTCGGCGGTCGCCGCCAGTGCGGCGGCTGCCGCCGGGTCGTCGCCAGGGTCGTACATCACCTCGACATCCGGGCCCGCACGTTCGCGGATGGCATCCAGCGGCGCGACGAAGACGAACGGCGTCACGCTGGAGGAACCGCCGCCGCTGGGCCGCTCGGTCGCCGACACCCCGATCACCGCAATCCGCCGTACCGCCGGGTCAATCGGCAATACGCCATCGTTGCGCAACAGCACCGCACCCTGCTCCACCACCTCGCGCGCCACCGCGGCGTGCGCCGCCTGATCAATCAGGTCGTCGTTGCGGACGTAGCGGGCACGGTCAAAGAAGCCAAAGCGAAACAGCGTGCGCAGGATATCGCCGACCCGGGCGTCCAAGGTGTCGACCCCGATCAAGCCGGTCAGCACCGCCGACTGCAGCAGCAGCGGCTGGTAGAACAGTGGAAACGGCATCTCGATCACGGCGCCGGCATTGACCGACTGCACGGTATCCTTCACTGCCAGCACGTAGTCGGAGATCAGAAAGCCGTCGAACTGCCACTGGTCCCGCAGCACCCCCTGCAGCAGGGCCGGGCTTCCGCAGGCCGATTCCCCGTTGACGTAGTTGTAGGCGCACATCAGGCTCGCCACATCGGCTTCGCGAACGGCGGCTTCGAATGGCAGCAGGTACAGCTCGTGCAGGGTCCGCTCGTCGACCACCGCATTCACTGTCTGCCGCCCGCCGACCAGCGACAGCAGCGGCGGCACGCCGACGATGCCTTCCTGGGTGTTCATCAGAAAGTGCTTGGCATTGGCCAGCACGCCCTCGGACTGCGCCCCGCGCACCCATTCGACCGTCATCCGGGTCGCCAGCCAGGGATCTTCACCAAACGTCTCGAAGGTCCGCCCGGCCAGCGGGTTGCGCACCAGATCACCGACCGGACCGTGCAGCACGTCATTCCCCTTGTGACGCACTTCATTGGCGATGGTGGCGCCGGTCCGCCAGGCCAGTGCCGGATTGAAGGTGGCACCCAGCGCCAGCGGAATCGGCATTGCGGTGGTGGGGCTACCGCGCACCCCGACCGGGCCGTCCGACATCCGCAGGTCGGGAATGCCGAGTTCCGGGATCCCTTCGGAGATGCCCACATAGGGATCGCCCGAAGCCACCGACAGGGGGTCATCACCCGACAGCAGCGCGATCTTCTGCATCAGCGTCATCGCTGCCAGCAGCCGCTCGCTACGTTCGGCGGGCGTCAGCGCGGTATCGCACCAGGGGCGGGTCTCGATATCGCCGCAATGCCCCAGTGACACCGCATCGCCCATCGTCAGGGGCGTATCGCCGCCGCAGCCCGCCACCATCGCGACCACCAACGCGACCGCCACGCGACCACTGCCACGCCCTCTGTAAAGCCTCATGCAGCCTCCCCGGAATTGTTATTCCGACACGCTATGCGCTTCAGTGCCGGCGGTGATCCCCGGTTCGGACGAGATGGGCGGGTCAGTTCTCGGTCTGCCGCCAGGCCGGTGGCAACAGGGCGCGTATGCGGGGTTCGGCAAAACGGCGATCGATAAGATAGACGGTGCCCTCGTCGCTGCGCGAGCGCACCACCCGGCCCACCGCCTGCACCACCCGCTGTACGGCGGGATACAGATAGACATAGTCATGCCCGGTACCGGGACCGAACACGGCCTCCACCTGTGCCGCCATCCTCGCGTTGTGGTCGGTGAACGGGGTCAGACCCAGGTTGCAAACGAAGGCACCGATCAGTCGCCGACCCGGCAGGTCGATCCCCTCGGAGAAGCTGCCCCCCAGCACCGCGAACCCGACTTGCCGACTGCCCGCCGTGAAGGCGCCGATAAAGGCTTCGCGGCCGTCATGCGGCATCTGTGGCGACTGCTGCTGACAGGGTATCTCGGGGTACAGCCGCTCGAAGGTGTCGGCCACCTGCCGCAGGTAGGCGAAGCTGCTGAAGAAGGCGAGATAGTTGCCGGGGGTCTGCTGATAGACCCGGGCAATCAGCCGGGCGATCGGCACCGCGGCAAGATGGCGGCGCCGGTACTCGGTGGGAATGGCGGTGACACAGCGAACCCGCAGCTGTTGCGGACGGAAGGCGCTGGGGACATCGCACCAGCGACACGCATCCGGCAGGCCGAGCATGCGCCGGTGATAGTCGGGCGGGGTCAGCGTGGCGGAGAAGCAGACCACGCTGTGAGCCGCCTGCAACCGCGGCTGCAAGTGGGGCGCCGGCACCACGTTGTGAATGGAGAAGCGCGTCAGCGATTCCGCCAGCAGGTCCTGCCCCTGCTCGTGATCGACTTCGCACAGCGAATGGGCGCCGTAGCGCTCCATCAGCCGCTGCATCGCCAGCAGATCGAAGTACAACGCCAACAGTGGCGCATCGCTGCGACCGGGATCTTCGGCAAACCATCGGCCGATGCGGCTGATCGCCGGCGTCAGCGCGTCCCGCAGCTCGCGCGGTGGGGCCTCGGGCTGCGGCTCGCCCTCGGCTCCGTGACGTCCGCCGACGGCGGTGAACGCGCGATCCAGGGTTGCCAGTGCCGGCCGCAGGTTGCGGTCGGCGCTGCGGCCGACCGCGCGCAGCGCGGCCTGGGACAGGCTGGCCGAGTACATCGCGCGCGCGCGATCAACCAGGTTGTGGGCCTCGTCGACCAGCACCGCCACCCGCCAGTCCAGTTGCGCCGTCAGTGCATGGAGCACGGCGTGGGTATCAAAGTAATAGTTGACGTCGCCGATGATCAGGTCGGCCCATTGCGCCATTTCCTGCCCCAGAAAGTAGGGGCAGATCTGATGGGTCTGCGCCACCGACTTGAGCTCGACCGGCCCCAACCGTGTCACCTGCTGCGCCGCCGCGCGCGCCGCCGGCAAGCGGTCGTAGAAGCCGCGGGCGCGAGGACAGGACTCGCCGTGGCAGGCGCGGTCCGGGAAGACGCAGGCGCGCTCCTTGGCCGACAGCACCAGCACCCGCAACGGCAGCGGTCGCCCCGGGGTCGACAGCCCCCGCAGTGCCTTGCGTGCCTCGGTCTGGGTGGCGGTCTTGGCGGTGAGATAGAACACCCGATCCACGGTGCCGGCGCCCAGCGCCTTGAGGGCCGGGTACAACACGCCGATGGTCTTGCCGACACCGGTGGGGGCCTGCGCCATCAGGCTCAGCCCCTGCGCCAGGGCTGCGTCCACCGACTGCATCAACTGCGCCTGGCCCGGCGGCACCTCGGTGTGCGGAAACGTCATCGCATGCAGCGCCGTGTCACGCCGCTGCCAGTGTGCACGCTGCTGGGCCATCCACTGCTTGAAGCGCGTCACCCGGCCGGTCAGTTCGTCGAGCAGCGTCGACACCGGCTCGGTGATCGTGAACTGGGTTTCCTCGCGGGCGTCGACATCGTAGTAGCAGAGGCGCAGGGTGAGGCTGTCGAGCCCGTGGGCGCGGCCGTACAGCGCGCCATAGGTCCGCAGCTGGGCCCAGTGCAGCGCTGTATGGTTGGCGGGAATCCGGTCAACCGGGCCGCGATGGGTCTTGATCTCGTCGAGGATCAGCGGGTCCACCTGCAAACCGTCGATACGACCGCCCAACTGCAAGCCGTCGACCACGCCATCGATGCGTACTTCTGCCCGGTAGTCCCCGGACCGCGAAAACACCACTGCCCGGTGACCCGCCATGCCCTCCTCGGCGGTCGGTACCGGGGTAAAGCGCAGATCGAGATCACCGGTCTTGGCGACGAAAGCACAGAAGGGCTTGATGGCCACACGGTGCAGGGTCGGCGTCGCCTCGGCGGGCGGTGGCACGGTCGCGCCGGTCATAGCCGCGGTGCCGGTTCGCGCAGGGGACGGTAAGGGCACGCGCGCGCCAGGGTCATCCAGGTGTGGGTGCCGGGGACGAACGGGACCTCGCGCGGCACCTGCCGCACGACCCGCAGGTCGGCCTCGGTTGCCACCATCACTCCACATTCGGGGGGAATTTCGTCAGGCGCGGCGATCCCCTCGGCGATCACGTAGACACACTGCCCTGACGCGGCGAGATACGCCGATCGCTTTTCCGGCTTCTTCAGGTCGGCCAGCAGATCGGCACGACGCACCTTGATCTCGTGGATGACGGGGTCGAGGTACTCGGCCACCGAGGTCCGGCGAATCGAGAACACGTCCGGGCAGGTGTATTGCCACTGCTGGTCAGGCCGGGCCATCAAGGTGAGCCCGAGATAGGCCACGCGGTCCAGACCGAGCAGGTGCTCGGCCACTCGGCGCACCAATTGCTCATGCGCATCGCGGGTTTCGCGATTCCCCTCGATGGTCGCCGCCAGGGCGCGGATACCGGCATCGGTCAGGCGCAGACGGTCCGGCGCTCCGGTGACCAGCACCCGTTCCAGCAGACCCGCCGCCAGTAGCTCGATCTCGACGGTATCCAGACACGGCCAACCCGCGGACCGATACATCTGTCGCAGCCGTGTCCAGTGGACACGTTTGAGGGTCGGGTAGGTCGGAGAAAGCGTCATGGGACGTCACGATGCCAGCACCGGCGGATTTCTGCCGACTCCGTCTGTCTCGCCGGTCGGCCCATCGGTCGCCCGACTGAAACCAGGCCCCCAACCGGCTGGTATAGCTGCGGCGTCTACCGTCGACGATACGATGCACACCCCTTCGCCCCCACCGATCGCCCACTTGATTCGCAGCCTCGCGCAGGAAGGTGAACGCCTGCAGCTGAGTGGACCCGCGTTGCCGGCGCAACCCACCCTGGTGCTACCACCACCGACCGATGGCGACGGCTTCAGTGTGGTGACCCTGCTGCCCCAGAGCACCGCATTGCCACAGCCGGCCGCCCATAGCCGGGTGACGCTGCACGGGCAGCTGCATGATGTTCCGATCACCTTCCAGACGACCTTGCGCAAACTGGTGGCACGGGGCGACGAGTGGCGTTTCGACCTCGCCTGGCCAACCGCGCTGGACTACCCGCAACGTCGTGTCCGCCCCCGTATCCCGGTGCCGGTTGGCCACCCGGCGGCAGACGCGGTCGTCATCGGCCCGGAGGAAGTACTGCTGGCCACGGTGACCGATCTGCACCGGGAAGGCGCCGGGCTGCAATTGCGCGCCGACGACGTGATGCTCGCCGAAGCCGGATCCGAGTATCGGTGTGAGATCGGGCGGGACGATGCCCGCATCCGCTTGCACCTGCGAATCGGACATCAACGGATGGATCACCGGCGTCTCCGCCTCGGCGGTCGCATCGTGCCGATGACCGGGGCCGACGAGGTTCGTCTGGATCATCTCGTGGCAGAGCTTGAACGGCTTTGGCTCCGAAGCCGCCGCGACACGATGCCTCGCTAGACCCGCCGCAGACCTTCAACGTCACGCTGCTGCTGCAGTGCCGTCGCCCCGCCTCAATGACCCTGACCCGACCCCTCGATGGTTTCCGCCGTCCGTCCCGCCAACGACGCCGGATATCGCTCGGGGCACCGCGCTTGCAGCGTCGTTCGCAACATCTGAGGTCCGCCTCGCCCGAGCTCGCGCATGTCCACCTCGACGCTATCCAGCATCCCACCCCTGATCCGCCACTTGGCGGCCGACGGCGAGCGCCTGACGGTGAATATCGCAGGCCATCGTCCACAGCAGGTCGTCATCCTCCCGGACACCCTGTCCGACCGTGGCTTCACCGCCGTCACGCTGTTGTCGCTGCCACCCTCGATCGTGATGCAGCGCCCCGGAATACCGGTCTATCTGAGCGGTCGGCTGCGGGCGGCACCGATCCGGTTTGCCAGTCGTCTGCAGGCCTGGAGTCGGCGCGACGACGAATGGCTGTTGCACCTCGACTGGCCGGACGAGGTCGACTATCAACAGCGGCGGCGCGCCCACCGCGTGCCGGTGCCGTCGCAGCACCCGTGTCGCCATGCGGTGCTGATCAGCGCACAGGCGCCATTGCCGGCAACCGTGGTCGACATCAGCCGTATCGGGATCGGTCTCGAACTCGGGGGATCAGCCTTGTTGCTGCCGACCGAGGAGACCCTGTTCATCTGCGAGGCCGGCTCCGGCCTCAACCGCTTCCGGCTGCGCTTCGAAGCCGGCTATCGACGCCAGGTCCGGCATCAGCTCTATTTCGGCGGCACGGTGACACCGCTCGCCGCCTGCGATGAGCCCCCGCTCAGTCGCGCCATTACCGAGCTGGAACGACTCTGGTTGCAGCACCGGCAAATCCAGCGCGCCGATTCACCACGACTGCAGTAGTCAACGCGGGCACGGCAGGGCAACCGCCAGTCGCGCTATCGTGCGGGCCGGAAATCCGGACTGCCTTCGCGGCTGACCAGCCGCGACCGCCGGCGGCCCGCCCTGCCCCGGACTGCGGCCGACTACCAGGCGCCGTTGGTCACCCGCACCACATAGAAGCCGCCATAGCCATCGGAGTACCAGATTTCCTTGCGCTCCGGCACGAACGACGGGCTCGACATGGCCCAGTTGCTGGCCTCGAAGATCGGGGTGATCCGCGGATTCACTGGCGCGTTGAAGTAGGCGACTTCCCGCGGGTTGTGCGGGTCGCGGATGTCGAAGATACGCAGGCCCGACACGATCATGCTGCAGGCAGCGATCTCCGGGTTCACCCGCGTCGGCACGTTGCAGTAGTGGCCGGCGTAGCCCTGGATGGGCAGAAAGGCGCCCGGGTCATCGGCGATGGCGGCGCGGTTCCCGGGCTCGTGCACTTCCAGCCGCAGATTCGACACCACCTTGGGCTGGGTCTCATCGCCGATGTCGATGATGCGTCCGGCGCCGACGATGTCGCCATGGGCGGCGACGCCGCCGCCGTTCGACGAGTATTCGTCGATCTCCAGCAGGTAGGGATGGCCATCTCGGATGAAGGGAATCGCGTTCTGCGGAATCGTCTGGTTGTCCCAGGACAGGCTGCCGACCTCCCGCACCTGCGGATTGGCCTTGCGTGCCTGGATCTCCGAGACATCCAGAATCAGCACACCGTGACCGTCGCCAGCAGCCAGGTAGGCACGGTTGCCGTCAGCGCTCAGCGACAACCCGTGTGAGGTGTAGGGGCCGGTCCAGATCGGCAACGGCAGCAGCGGGTTCTCGATGTTCACCGCAGTCAGCGTCGGTGTGCCGGGGGAGGCTGAATAAAAAGTCTTGCCGTCGGGCGCCATCCCGCTCTCGTGGCCGAGAAACCCGACCGGCGCCGTCGACCGCAGCTGCGGAAAGCGGCAGTCCGCCGACAGGTCGTAGACATCGACAACCCCGGGGTAGAACGCCGGGTTGCCCAACACCGCTGCCAGCACGCCCCCTTCCTGCGAGACCACCAGCGACTCGTGCGGCGACAGCATGGCCGGGGTCACCAGACGTGCGGTGCGCACCGGATTGGTGGGGTCACTCATGTCCAGCACGTTGACCCCGGCTTCGAGGTCGAGCAGGTTGGTCGGGTACAACAGGGTGGTGTCGTAGTAGGCGCAGTCGCGCCCCGAGGCATCGGTATACCGTTCGACCTTGAACCCGCCCACGGTGCCAATGGGATTGGGCACGGTGTATTCGCCCACCAGCTCGGTATTGCAGGTGTATCCCTCGGCGGCCCGGCCACTGTCGTGCTCGGCACGGCTGACCCGCCCCTGCAGCCCGGTCTCCGGACGCGACCCCGGCCCGCATTTGGCCGCGGGCGTCGCCCCGCCGCGAACCGACAGTGCATCGTCGCCGCCACCGCAGCCTCCGAGCCCCAGAGCCAGCAAGCCGACGCCGACCACGAAAACGATTTCTCCCCTCATGCGCGCTCCCCTCATTCTTGATCTGTCGCCACGATATCAGAGGGCATGGACGCCGCCTCGGCGTGGGTTGCCGTGATCGCCCATAAGGTGCGCTGAATGCGGTAGAGCTCCTCGGACTGTTCCAGCACGATACGGGCCGCCAGTTCCCGCACCACCGGTACTTTCGCTTCGGTGGCCGCAAATCGGGCCATCGGCAACCCGCCCTCGTGATGGGCCTGCATCAACCGCAGGAAATGAGCGTCGCGCTCGCGTCCCTCAAGCTGCCGCAAGCGGTCTACGGCCTCGGGTGTCGCCAGCCCCACCATGCCGGTCGGCGTCTGCTGACAGTCCAACAGATACTTCAACAGCGCGGCGTCCGGCGGCGTTCGACCGAGGCGCATCCAGTCCATGCCCGGCCGCTCGGCGACCCAGGGGGCATCCCACAGACGCAGCCATCCGCGCATCTCGCCCAGTTCGACCAACTGCGCGGTGGCGATCTGCCGTGCCAGCGTCGCCAGCGGTGACGGTGGCGACGCATCAAGTATCAGCATCGCCATGCCGATGGCCTGCTGGTGATGCAGCATCATCGACTGGGCGAAGCCGATGTCGATCGGCCCGGGTACGGCCGGCGTGGGGGTCGACGTCAGGGCAGGCAGACCGGCGAGTCGACCGCCCACGACCAGCGCAAGCCCGAGCGCCAGTCCGGCCAGCCCTCCGAGCCACAAGGCATGCAATCGCGTCATGGCATCAGTGTAGAGACTTTGGCTGGGGTATCGCCGGCGCCACCTGCGTCGGCTGGCGCCCCCTATACTTCAGCCTCCTCGCGGGTGACCCCGCTCAATCGAGACCGGGCCGCGCGCCGACACCATGATGCTCGCAAGCCCTCTGTACCGACGCCGACGCCCGTGTTCCAGCGATGGGCGCCTCACCGGACGGATCGTTTGGTCCGCCGTGTTCGGACTGTTGCCGCTGCTGGCGCTGGCCCAGCCCGAAGACCCGTCGCCACCGCTCGACACCATTCCGGTGCAGCCGCTGACAGCGGCCGCAGAACCGGCGCCCCGCAGTGCGCCGCCGGCGGCCATGGAGACCCTGGTGGTCACCGCCGGCCGCCGTGTCAGCCGGCTTGAGGACACCCCGGTGTCGGTCAGCATCACCTCGGATGAAGCGCTGCGGGAGACCAATATCACCGATACCGAGAGCCTGTCGGACCGACTGCCGAACGCACAGGTGGCGGTCACCCCCACCAACACCTTCTTTTTCGTCCGCGGGCTCGGCACCGGCAGCGTCCGCAGTGCCGAGCAATCGGTGGGCTTCTTCGTCGACAACGTGTTCCTCGGCCGGCCACAGGGGGCGCTGTTCGACTTTCTCGATGTCGAACAGGTGGAGCTGCTGCGCGGACCGCAGGGAGCCCTGCTGGGCAAGAACACGGTGGCCGGCGCCATCAACATCCAGACAGCGCCGGTCACCTTCGTCCCCGAGGGCTACCTCGACCTGCTGACCGGATCGGATGGCCAGCGCCGCGCACGCGGCGCGTACTCGACGGCGCTGTCGGATACCCTGGCCGCCCGGGTCGCGTACAGCCAGACCGACGAAGACGGAGTGCTGTTCAACACCACCCAGCAGCGCGATGACCTGGGGCGGCCAGGCCGCGCCGGCCGTCTCAAGCTGCGATGGGAGCCGCGTGCCGACCTGACATTCGACGTATCGCTACAAGCCGCCCGTCTGCGGCAAACCGGTGACGGCTTCGAACTCAGCCAGGCCAGCGATGCCTTGCTGAGCCTGTATCGGCGGTTCGATCCCGAGACCCGCGCCGACGTCACCGACGGCCGCACGCACACCGACCATGCCCCCTCGGGTGCGCACATCGAGGGCGAGGATGTCGCCCTCGGAGGAGAATGGACCACCGCAGTCGGCCGCTGGCGGCTGCTGATCAATGCTGCCCAGCAAGACACCCTCGCCGACTTCGACCTCGATGTCAGTCCGGTCCCCCTGCTGAACTTCCCGTCGCAGGAGGCCTACCGCCAGCGCAGCACCGAACTGCGCTTTGATGGCGATCGGGCCTGGGGCACCTATAGCGTCGGCGTCTATCTGTTCCGCGCCGATCTGGACCTGCAGGTGGATATCCGCGCGTTCGAAGGCGGTGTCGATGCGCTCCTCGGGCCACTCGCGGGCGGTGTTCTGGGCCCCGCCTTGGGCGAGCTGCTGGACGACCGTCTGGCAACCCTGCTGGGCAATGGCAACCTGCAATCGCTCGGCTTTGGCCAGAGCCGCCATCATCTGATCCAGCGTCAGGAGACGGCCTCGCTGTTCGGCTCCGTGCAATGGGCGTTGACCGATCGGCTCGACCTGCGGGTGGATGGCCGGCTCAGCCGTGAAACACGTCGCGCCAATCAGAGCATTGTCTTCAGCGGCGTCACCGGCCCGTTGCTGGGCACGCTGGTCGGCGAGGAAGAGTACGCACTGCAGGCCCGGCGCTCCGAGTTCGATGTATCACCCACGATCTCGCTGCTCTATCGACTGCGCGACAACCTCCGGGGCTATGTCACGGTGGCACAGGGGTTCAAGTCCGGCGGCTTCAACAATCTCGCTGCGGTCGCCGACCGGGCAGAGTTCGGCGACGAGCAGTCACGGACCTACGAAGCCGGACTGCGCCTGCAGACTGACAACAACCTTCGTGGCGCGCTCAAGCTGTTCCGCACTGATTTCGAAAACCTGCAGGTCGCAGCACTGGACGGCACCGAATTCTTCGTCGGCAACGCCGCACGCGCACACACGCAGGGGGTCGAACTGGAGGCCCGCTGGATCACGCCGATCGGCCTGGCCCTGTCAGCAGATCTCGGCTATCTCGACGCCCGATACGACCGCTACGAGAACGCGCCGGCCACCGCCGATGCCAATGCCGACAGCCAGGATCTCAGTGGCCGGGTGCTGCAGCGGGCGCCGCGCTGGTCAGGCAGCCTCCAGGCCGATGCCCGCGTCACCCTGCCATGGCTGGGGCTACCGGTCGGCCTGGGCCTGGTCGCGGAAGGGGCCAGCCATCAGTTCCTCAACATCGACCTCGACCCCATCGACGCCCAGCCTGGCTACGTTCGCTATAACGCCTTCGTCGGCATCGCCGACCGCAGCGAGCGCTTCAGCTTGCGACTGATCGGTCGCAACTTGACCGACAAGGTGGTGCGTCGCGAAGCAGCTGATGTCGCGATCGTCGGCGCCCACTCGGTCGGGCTGTTTCCGCCGCGCAGCCTGGCAGCCGAGATCGGCTACCGTTTCTGAGCATGCGCACCCCTACCCCGCTGACATCCCGGGCCATCTGGATCGACACCGACATCATCTTCAACCGCTTCGGTGGTGATGTGGATGATGGTCTGGCGCTGATGCTGGCACTCGACAGCGACCGCGTGCAGGTGCGGGGGATCAGCCTCAATCGCGATGTCGACAACGGCGAATCGGTCACGCGGCAGCTGCTGGCGCTGTACGGTCGCTATCCGATCCCGGTGGTCCGCGGTGCCGACGACATCTTTGCCAGCTTCGGCGAGAACAGCGCGGCGGTGGAGGCGCTGGCGGCTGCGTTGCGCCGTGAGCGCCTGACCATCGTCGCCATTGGCGCCGCCACCAATCTGGCCAACCTGCTGCTGTTTCATCCGGCGCTTGCAGAACGGATCGATGAGGTCGTGTTCTGCGCCGGACGCCAACACGGCCAGTCGTTCCTCGCCCCCGGCGGGCGAACCATCGCCCTGCCCGACGCCAACTTCGACAATGATCCGGCATCAATGCAACGAGTGCTGGACGCCGGTGTGCCGGTCACCCTGGCGGGTTTTGAGGCGGCAGCCAGCATCACGCTCGATGGCAACGATATCGACCGTATCCGCCGAAACGGACGACCGGGCGACCGTTGGGTTGCGCGACGACTGGCCCTGTGGCGACTGATCTGGCGCCTTGGCCTGGGGCTGGATCGTTTCATCCCGTTCGATGCCTGCACCCTGGGGCACCTGCTGTATCCCGAGTGCTTTCACTATCTACGCCAGGTGCCGGCGACCATCAACCGGCGCGCCAACGACGCCCGACGCTGGAAAAAAGGTGCCGAAAAGGACTATCTCGAGGTCGGCACTGAACTCCCGCCCCGCTGGCGGGTCGACTATGCCTGGCGGATTGACCCGTGCTTCAAGCCGCTCCTGATGAACCACCTGCTGGGAACCCGACAATGAGGCTCAGATCGCTGCGCGCACCCTTGACCGGCCTACTGCTGGTGCTGACGGGCCAGGCCGCGTCCGCTGGCCAGATCACCCTGCCCGACCCACTTCCGCGCGCCGTCGAGGTGGATCAGGCCACCCTGGAACAGCTCGATCCGGTGACCTTGTCTGCCAACTTCGTGGATCGCGTGATCCACGACCTGCCGGTCGCGGCACATCTCGACCGGTTTCGCGACCTCGATGCCACCGCCCTTGACGCGGCGCTGGACACTCGTGAGCGTCGGCTCGCCTTCTGGATCAATATCTACAACGGCTACACCCAGCACTTCCTCAAAACAGATCCCTCGCTGTACCTGGAGGACCGATCGGCCTACTTCGGTCTCGATCAAGTGGCCATTGCCAACGACCTGGTGAGCCTCGAAGACATCGAGCACGGTGTATTGCGACGCGGCGCCACCACCTACACGCTGGGGCATGTTCGCACGCTGTTTCTGCGGCGCGCGTTCATTCAGCGTTTCGCGGTGGACACGGTTGACTACCGGATTCACTTCGCCCTCAACTGCGGAGCCCGCAGCTGTCCGCCGGTCATGCCCTATACCGGCACTGCGGTGGATGACCAGCTCGATGCCGTATCGAAGTTCTACCTGCAACAGGAATCCCGCCATGATGCCGACACAGACCGGGTGGCTGTGCCCCGTCTGCTGCGCTGGTTCTCGGCTGACTTCGACGGTGGCAGTGACGCCGCCAAGCGCGCCATCCTGCAACGCTACGGTGTGATCCCGAAAGGAGTCGAACCGGCACTCGACTATCGCGAGTACGACTGGACAATGGTCATCCGCCACTACGCCTACTATCAGGCTGATAGCGGCCGCTGACCGGCGATCGCCCTCAGTCGTCGTCCCGCAACAGGTCGCGCGCGTGCGCGACCAACCCCTGCCGGGCGGCCAGGTCGGACTGCAGGGGCAACTGCGCCAGGCCCAGCAAGCGTCGCAGTATCTCGACCCCGGCATACTGATGACATCGCGCAACCGAGAAACCCGGTGGTGCCATGTAGTCGGCCAGCACCCGCGTCATGACCCTGTCTGGCTGCCCGGCCAGGTGCATGTGTGCCAACCAGACCCCGACGTCAAATTCGGCATCGCCATGGAAACAGAACTCCGGGTCGATCACCCGAATGCCCCGGGGTGTTCGTAACACACTGCCGGGGAACAGATCACCATGCAGCAGGGTGTTGCCGCCCGCCAGGTACCGAGCCTCCAGTGCCGCCACCCGCTGCATCAACCCGGCATCGTCGCGACACTGCTGTGCCAGCGTCGCCATGCCCGGCATCACCGCATCAAGGTCGAACCCGTTGTCGTCGGAAAACGGGAACCGGAACATGTGCTCGGCGTTCAGTGCGCGCATCTCAGAATTGACGATGCGCTCGCTGCCGACGCGGTCGGAGGCGCCATGCAATGCCGACATATAGCGCAGCACCGCGGCGTGGTCTTCATCGGCAATGACCGCACCCTGGTATAGCGTCGACAGATCGCCACCGGCGCCCAGATCTTCCAGCAGCACGATGTGCGACCGCTGATCGGCCTGCAACAGCGTGGGCGAGGCCAGCGCCACAGCGGAAATCCCGGCAGTGCGCTGATAGAAGCTCGACTCCATCTCGGCGCGATGGGCCGGTGCGGGCACCTGAGGAAATTTTTCCACCCACGGCCGTGCCTGCTTGAGGATCGAGGTGCTGCCATCGTCCAGCAACAGCCGCAGCACCAGATTCATGTTGCCGTCTCCGGCCTTTGCCGCCGAGTGCAGTCGCCGTTGCGGCGATAGCCAGCCCTGCTGGTGCAGATACGTCTGCAGGCCGGCAAGGTCGCCTGCGTCAACGAAGTAACCCCCTGGCACTGCCACCGCGAATTGTGTGCGCGCATCCATCCGATTTCTCACCAGTCCACTTTACGCAGGCGGTCTTTCAGCGACCGCTGAAGACGGCGCTGCGACGTTCCTTGAACGACAGCACGCCCTCACGGGCATCATCGCTTTGCATCACCGTGACCATATCGTCAAAGACATGATCCGCCGCGTGCTGCTCGCCGTGGGAGCGGGTCAGTCGCGAGGACCGCAGGATCGCCTCCACCCCCAACGGCGCGGCGGCGGCAATGCTGTCGGCCAGTTGTCGCGCCACCGCATACTGCTCACCGGGTGCCACCACCTCCTGCACCAGACCGGTCCGCAGCGCTTCGGCCGCGCTCCACTGCTCGCCGGTCAACAAGTACCGCTGGGCATTGGCCCAGCCCATCTGCTCCGGCAACCGCAGGGTGGCGCCACCGCAGGGGTAGATGCCGCGCTTGACCTCGAGCATGGCGAAGCGGGTGTCGTCGGCCGCCACCCGCACATCGGTGGTCAGCATCACCTCCACTCCCCAGGTAAAGCAGTAGCCCTGAACCGCCATGACCACCGGCTTGCGGCAGCGCGGACCGGCCAACGCGAACGGATCGATGCCCCCGTCCGGCACCGGGAAGCCCTGCGCCTTGGCGAAGATCGGCGCCCACTTGTCGAGTTCGACGCCGGCGGAGAAGTGCGGGCCCTCGGCATGCAACAGCCCGACCCGCAGATCAGGCTCGCGATCGAGCCGGCCCAATGCCTGCGCGAGGTCGAGATACATCTCGGGAGACAAGGCGTTGAGCTTTTCCGGCCGGTTGACGCGAATTTCGAGAACATGGCCTTCAACGCTGACTTCGATGTGCGACATGACACGCTCCTGAGGGCACTGACGTCGCAAGAGCTTACTCGCGTGCCACCCGATTTGGCGCTGTGCGTACCGTGCGCGGTGATCCCCGAGACACGGCACTGACGCTTTCAGACGCCACTGGTCACTTGCGCCCGAGGCCGCAATGTCAAACACTGGACGTCGCCGAATGACACTGTAGCCATCGGCCCCCGCGCCGGCCGGCGCGCTCCACCTCTTGTGCGATGCAGGGCTCCCTATGGATGGCTTCAAACGCGATGCGTCCGACACACCCATGGTCGGTCCAAGCGACATCGTCGCGGACTACCGACTCGACCTCACCCGTCTGCTCTCGATGTTCTACATGGACACCGAGCAGCAACTGACCCGCGCGGACGTCAAGGCCAACCTCATCCTCACCGCCAATTCCATTTTGCTGGCGGCGCTGGCCAGCTTCATCGCCTGGCGGGTGCGCGGGGCCGAGCACAGCTTCGAGATCGTGCAGTTGCTGCTGACCCTGACACCGGCCTTGGCGTTTTCTCTGCTGGCCTCCTATTTCGCGCTGTCCGTCGCCTATCCGCGCATGATCTTCCCGGCACGTGATCCCGGGCGCATGTTCCAGTCCGCAGCAATTGCAGCAACCTCTCAGAGTGCCTACGTTGACCGCGTGCTCAATGCCGAGCTTGACGAGGTCAAACGCGAGGTGCTGTGCGGCCTGCACGCCAAAGCGTCCATCTTGCAGGTAAAGTTCCGCCATGTCCGCCTCGGCATCGGCTGTACCGTCGGCGCCTTCATCACCACACTGGTTTGTCTCGGCGTGCTGATCGCATTGGGTTGAATGGCTGCAATCCCGCGCTTCAGCGCCGCCAATGCTGCCGCGACCGGCCGGCGGCCGCGCTGACGCAGAACCCCGCTACGGGGTGCCGGGTGCCTGATTGCGCTTGGCCCGGTACATCACATCATCGGCTTCACCCATCAGGTCCTCGATCGACGCATGCTTGTCGGGGTCAAACATGGCCGTGCCAACGCTGAACTGGATTCGGTAACCCCGTTGATCGCGGGCGTTGATCTGTTCCAGTTCGTCCCGCAACCGATCCAATACCTGCGCCGAACCGTCGTTATCAACGTCGGTGAGCAACACGACAAACTCGTCACCCCCCAGACGTCCGACCACATCCGAGTCGCGGAAGACCTTGCGGAGCACCGCACCGAAAACGGTCAGCGCCCGGTCCCCCTCCGCATGGCCGAACTGGTCGTTGATCTGCTTGAACTTGTTGAGGTCAAAGAAATGCAATGCGACCGCCTTGCCTTGGCGTTTGCAGACATTGATCGCGTGCTGCGCCAGGGCAACGAATCCCCGTCGGTTGGAGAGCATGGTCAGCTCGTCCATGGTCGCCAGCTGTACGGCGGCAATCTCCTGCTCGGCCATGGCCGCGAGATCGGCGAGCAGGTCACGGTCGTCGTCGCTCAAGACGCGCGGCTGTCGATCCAGCAGGCACAGGGTTCCGATCTTGCTGCCATTCGAGACGGTCAACGGACATCCGGCATAGAAGCGGATATTGGGGTCACCCGTCACCAGCGGGTTGTCGCTGAACCGCGCATCCAGCGCTGCATCAGGCACGATGAAAGCCTCATCGCCGAGAATGGCATGCCCACAGAACGAGATGTCACGCGGCGTCTCGGACGCGGAGAGTCCCATGTTCGACTTGAACCACTGACGATCATCGTCGACCAGACTGATGAGCGAAATTGGCACGCCGAATAGCCGCTTCGCCAACCGGGTCAGGCGGTCGAACCGCTCCTCCGGCGAGGTATCGAGAATCTTGAGCGACCGAAGGGTTTCCAGACGCTTGTGTTCATCCGCCGGCTTGTCGGGAGCATTCATGTCGGGACCTTGGGTGACCTGGTTGAGCAGAGTATCGCAGCCACTCGATCTACGTGGCGCTCAAGCGCGCCGAACTTCGGCAGGATGGCCGAGGGGCCTGGCACCTCGCACTGCGGTCGTCGCCTGACGGCGACGGCGCAACCTGACGATGTCAGGTTGTCGAACCTGAAGTGGGTCTGTCGCAGATTCGAATGCTGCCACATCAAGGTCTGAATACCTCGAAAAGCGCACTGCCGCGAGATCGTGTGGTGCGCCCGGCAGGATGGCCGAGGTGCCTGGCACCTCGCCCTGCGGGCGTCGCCTGGCGGCGACGGCGCAACCTGACGATGTCAGGTTGTCGAACCTGAAGTGGGTCTGTCGCAGATTCGAATGCTGCCACATCAAGGTCTGAATACCTCGAAAAGCGCACTGCCGCGAGATCGTGTGGTGCGCCCGGCAGGATGGCCGAGGTGCCTGGCACCTCGCCCTGCGGGCGTCGCCTGACGGCGACGGCGCAACCTGACGATGTCAGGTTGTCGAACCTGAAGTGGGTCTGTCGCAGATTCGAATGCTGCCACATCAAGGTCTGAATACCTCGAAAAGCGCACTGCCGCGAGATCGTGTGGTGCGCCCGGCAGGATTCGAACCTGCGACCGTCCGCTTAGAAGGCTGCTGGCCTTTCAGGCGCTTCTATATGATAACGTTGTGTTTTATTGGAGTGCAAAACTGCCTATACGCACTCCATCCGCAGCGAGCATCGACCTATGGCCTCCATCCGCAAGCGCGTACTTCCCTCCGGAAAGGTCCGTTACGACGTGACCGTAACCAAGCGAGGCGCACCACGACTGTACCAGTCGTTCGACGTGAAGAACCACGCTATGACCTGGGCTCGCGAGACGGAGCGAGACATCGAGCGAGGTGCTTGGCGAGGCACGGCGATGGCCGAGAACACAACCCTCGGCCAACTCCTTGAAAGGTACTCAACTGAAGTGGCTCCGACGAAGAAGTCGGCCCGCGACCTCCAGAATCGAGCACGGCGGATCCTCAAGCACGACATTGCAAAGCTACCTTTGATTTCGCTGTCGCCCGAACATCTTGCGCAGTTCCGCGACTTGCGGCTGAAAAGTACGGTGCGGCTGGGTGGTCCTAAGGGTAAGACCACGCGACAGATCTCCGGTCAGACGGTCCGGCACGACCTTGCGCTGATTCGAGCGGCGATCCGACACGCTCTTCGCGAGTGGGGGCTAGTGCTTCCAGGCGGCGACCCGGTCCAGCATGTCCGTCTACCCCCGCAAAGTAAGGGGCGGGAGCGAAGGACCGAGGGCGACGAGTTCGAACGCATCCTCGCGGGAGCCCGCAGCTCGAAATCCCCGAAGCTGGCCGCCGCAATCGAGTTTTCCGTCGAAACAACGATGCGCCGCGCCGAAGTCTGCAATCTGAGGTGGAAGGACATCAACTTCGAGCGGAGGATTGCCCGGTGTCGCGATACGAAAAACGGTGATCCTCGCGACGCCCCCCTCTCGGCCAGAGCCACCGCTGTGTTGCAATCACTCCCAAGGCGTGACGGGGACCACGAAGAGCTGATCTTTGGAATGAAGCCCGGCAGCTACACGCAAGCGTTCAACCGCGTGATTGATCGGCTCGGCCTTCACGACCTGCGGCTGCATGACCTTCGCCATGAAGGCACCTCCAGGATCGCGAAGAAGCTCAACGGCAACACCATGGCGCTCGCCAAGGTAACGGGGCACAAGACCCTTTCAATGCTGCAGCGTTATACCCACCTCCGTGCGGAGGACGTAGCGACACTGCTGGACTAAACTGTAGGGCTACGCTCCCGTAGCTCAGCTGGATAGAGCAATCGCCCTCTAAGCTGACCGAGTTCCCTTTACCACTCCATGATCTTAATGCAACTTATTGATTGCCTTAAAATTCAGAAGTGACGCTCGGTGACGGCCGATGCGGCCAAGTGAGCCGAAGTGATCCTCTTAGTGCGGATGAGAAAACTGGAGTTCCCACGATTCTGTGAACACCCGGCCATTAGGGCCTTGTTGCGGACTCAAACTGCTCAGGGCTGACGAGGCGCACAACGCGTAGCAACATCACATTCGGTTGTATTTGGGCGACATCGCCTGCAGGACGGCATCGCGAACCGCGCCCGGTTGCTCCATGGGCAGGAAATGAGTGGTTTCGGCGAGGGCGTCCACCTGAGCCATAGGTAGCATGGTGCTCAAGCGTTGGCGCGCCTTGGGCGAGAAGGTTGATGCGCGATCCCCAGCAAGCACAATCACAGGACACAGCAGCCGACGGATGCCGGGCCAGGGGTTGTGTTCGGTATGGGCGAAGGTAGTGCTCTCCCATTCTGGCGCGCAGGCCAGGCGAACGCGATCACCACTTTGCACAAGGCCATGCTGGACGTAGGCTTCAAGCCAGGCCTCGGGCCAGGTTTTGAAACCTCCGCGGCCACGAAAGTTGTCAAGGGCTGCGGCATACGAGTCGAACTCCCGGCGCCGACGTGCCGCGCCGGCGGCGAGAGAGAAGCGGTACGACTGGCGAAGCAACTTCGCCAACCATAACTGCCAGCCCTGCCAGCGATCCATGATTACGGGTTCCGCCAGAATCAGGCCCCGCACCATCTCCGGCCGGCGGGCGGCGGCCATGAGGCTGGTGGTGGCGCCGATGGAATGGCCGGCCAGCCAGACCGGCTCATCCAGGCTTTGCAGCCAGGCGGTGAGGTCTTGGTAGTAGGTTTCCCAGCCGCGGAATGTCGCCATGTCCGCCGCCCCGGCGCTGGCGCCGTGGCCGCGCATGTCCCAGGCCAGCACATTGCAATCGCGCGCCAACTCGTCGAGCAGCGGTTTGTACAGGCGGCCATGGAAGCCCGTCGCATGCGCCCAGTGGAGTGTGGGACGCCCGGGCGAATGCGGCCAGCGCCACAGGGCGATGTCCCGGCCGTCAGGGGCCGTGAATCCGCCGCGCTCGATCACGCGGGGCGTCTCAGTAGGATTTGGGCAGGCCGAGGACATGTTCGCCGATGTAGTTGAGCAGCATTTCGTTGTTGATGGGCGCGATCTCCATCAGCCTAGCGGAGGGCCACAGCGTGATGATGTCGTAGTCCCGGTCGAAACCGTAGCCGCCGTGGGTTTGCAGCGCGGCCTCAACGGCTTTGACCGCGGCGCGCGAGCCTAGCAACTTGGCCATGTTGGCGTGGGCGCCGGCATTGCCGCCCGCATCGAAAGTCGCGGCGGCCTGGATCATCATCAGCCGCGCGGCCTCCAGTTCGGCCTTGGCCTCGGCCAGCCGATGCTGCAGGGCCTGGTAGCTGCCGATGGGTACGCCGAAAGGTTTGCGCTCGTTGGCGTAGGCCACGGCTTTTTTAAGCGCGTAGTTGCCCAGTCCCACGGACATGGCGGTCACGAGCAAGCGTTCAGAGTTTAGTGCCTCGAACATGCCGGCCAACCCCTGTCCCGGATGGCCGATCAAGCGGTCCGCCTCGAGTTCGACGTCGTCGAAGAAAACCAGGTACTGACGCTCCGGCCAGCCGACGTCGATATTCAGGGGTTGCAGTTTCACCCCGGGCGCATTGGTATCAACGACGAACAACGACATGCCCTCGGTGCGGCGCTCGACCTCGCCGGCCTTCTGGGTGCGCGCCACGACCAGCATGCGGTCGGCGTCCGCAGCGCCGGAGATAAAAACCTTGCGCCCGGTCAGCCGATAGCGATCGCCATCCTGCGTCGCCAGCGAACTCATGGCAAAGCTGTTGGTGCCGGCGTCCGGTTCGGTGATGGCAAAGCACAACTTCTCGGCGCCACTGATCGTCGGTTTGACGAAACGTTCGATCTGACAGGGGGTGCCGTTGCGGATAATGGGTACCCGCGCGAAGCCTGTGAGTAGGAGCATGGGCAGCACCATGCCGGCCTCGGCCAAGGTCTCCATCAGCGCGACCAGTTCCACTTGTCCACCGCCTGAACCGCCCAATTCCTCCGGTATGGTGATGCCGAGCAACCCGTACTCGCCCAGGGCTTCCCAGGCCTCCTGTGGAAAGCGGTGATTATCGATGCACTCGCGCATGTACTCCCTGCTAAAGCCTTCGCTCACGCCGCGGGCGGCCTCGCGGATGTCACGCATGCGCTGGGCCACGCTGGCCTGGTCGAACTCAATTTCGGGCACTGCACTCATTGTCTATCCTCCTCGTCTCACCCTCTCGGGGTGAACAGATTGCGTTGACCGTTGCTGCGCACGTGGCCGGCGCGGTTGAGAAACTCCTCGTCGGTCATGGCATTGAGCAGGTCCGGGTCGGTAGGGGTGTTGGCGATGAATCGGCGGCCGTCGTCCAGGCGGCCCAGGACAATGCCCTGGGCGGGCCGGTCGTCACGATCGTGCATGACGGTATAGGTTTCGATCCGCCCGGCACCTTCCGGCTGCGCCGCAACCTCTACACCGGGGCCGGCGTCGATTTCCGCCTGCACGGCCGCCGCGTCGACCCGCCGCCAGCCGCCGGCCGGTGGCCGCGACCCGTACAGCCCCAGCGAATGCTTGCTCATGTACCACCCCACGCCGCTGACCAGTGCGTGAGCGTCGGGCTCGGCGCGGATACGGGCCATGGTTTCTGCGATGGCGTGGGTGCAATAGTTGCTGCCGGGCCCACCGTGGTACGCGAGACCGCCCGTGACGGTGAGCGGCCGTGGATCATCTTCGGCGATGGCCAGGGCGTTGCGCGCCATCTGCACCGCGCTGGGAAAGCAGCTATACAGATCGAGATAATCGATGTCATCTACGGCCAGCCCAGTAGCCTCGAACAGGCGGCGGGCGCAAGCGGCGATCGCCGGGGAGCGGGATAGCTCCGCCCGTTCGGAAACGAACCAGCGATCGCTGGCATCCGCCGCGGCCAACGGATACACCCAACGCCTAGGGTCGATCCCCAGAGCTCGAGCCTTGGCGGCCGACATCATCACCAGCGCGGCCGCCTGGTCCACCGCGATGATGGCGTTCATGCGCTTGGTGTAAGGCGCGCCAACCATGCGGTTTTCCGGCGTGCGCTCGGCAATATCAGCTGCGGACAAGGGCTCGCGGCGCCAGGCCTTTGGGTTGTTCATGGCGACGGCGTTGAAACCGGCATACAACTTGCCCAGCGCCTGCCGGTGCGCGGCCGGGTCGCGCCCGTATTGGCCGCGCAAGGCCTGCTCGAACAGTGGGTAGATCTGCACGGGCATATTCAGCCCGTGCCGTTGTTCGGCGGCGTTGGTCGGTTCACGGTCGTCGCCGAGCAGCCGGGTACCCTCGCCGGCTTCGGTGTCGATCACCCCGGACAGGCCCGCCCCCTTGTCGCGCATCTGGGTGGCCAGCGCTTCGCCTCCCGCGATCAGCGCGCAATCGAGTTCGCTGGCGGCGATGCGGTCGGCATAGTAACCGACCAGCCTTTGGCCCATATTGCCGCCGATGGGCGTGTAGAAGCGTTCGCCGGGGTCGATACCCAGCGTTTGGGCCAGACTGGCCGGCGCGTCGGGATAGGCCGGCGCCAGGATGTTGAGACAGGTCAACGACTGGATGTGGCGCAAGGCGCCGTCGATGCCGCAGTCCGCCGCCGCGGCCCGGGCGGCCTCGGCGATCAGACCGATCGGTGTGCGCTGGTCATCGGGTTCGCGCGCGGTGATCTTGCCGGCGCCGACCAGCACCGGCGTGTTGCTATCAGGCGTCATTGTTCTTCCCTGGTTTTACCGCCGGGGGCGGTCTCGAACAGCAGTTGTACGCGCCCATGGGCGACGGGTGTGCTGGCCCGGTCCTGCCAGCAGCTGACATGGACCAGCGTCGTACGCCGGCCCTGGCGGACGATTTCGGCAGCGGCGTAGGTGGACCGCGCCCGCGCGGAACGCAGGTAGTCCACGTTGCAGTCGAGGATGCGGGGGCGGCGAGCCTGTGCATCGCGGCTTTGCGCGGCTACGCGCGCCGTAATCTCAATCAACCCGCCGATCACGCCGCCATGCAGGGCCGGCAACATGATGTTGCCTATCAGCGCATCGCGATACGGCAAATGGACTTCCATACCGGTGCCGCTCTGATGGATTGCGAGCCCAAGGTGCCGCGCGTAGGGAATGCGTTCCAGCAACTTCTGCCAAGTGGCCCGCGTATCGGCGCACACATCCTGGTCGAGTGTCCTCGATGACATTGGACCGGCTGTCTCGCTCATACGGCATCGCCCCGCGAAGCCTTCGTCTCGACGCGCTTGCCCTGGGTGCCGCGCATGAAGGTGGCATTACCTATAGCAACCGGGCCATCCTCTTCCTCGGAAGACACCTCGCAGCGCACGAACGCAACGTCATCGGTCAAGTGATGACAGCGGGCGGTGGCCACCAGGACACGTTCGCTAGCGGCCGGCCGGAGGTAATCCATGCGCAAATCCAGCGTGGCTATGGGCTTCAATTCCTGAAGCGCGGCGAACACCGCCAGCCCGCAGGCCGAGTCCACCAGCGAATACAGCACGCTGGTACAGAGTTCCTCAGCTGCATCCTCGGCGCGCAGTTCAGGACCCGGCACCAGTCGCATGCAGACATGGTCTGCTTCCATCGCCAACACCTGCATCCCGAGATCTCGGCTGTGGGGCACCTGCTCGCCGAACTGCCGCGCCACAGCAACTGGATCATGGCCCGCCAGGTTGCCTGTCCCGGCCATCAGCGCCGAGCCCTGTCCTGTTCCATCTCCGCCGCCATGTCGCCGCCAAGTGCATCGGGCGCAGCCAACAGACGCGGATAATGTTTGCGATAAGCCGCCGCCAGTTCGGCGTAGGGCAGATCGGCGCGGGGGCCGTGATCGGTCAGATACTGCATGTGGCGGCGCCCGGCGGTGTCGAACTCGTGCATGAGCGCATGCTCGCGGCCGTCGAATTCCAGTGCCTTGACGCCGAAGCGTTCGCACAGTTCGATGTTGAATGCCGGGGTGGCCTTGACCCAGCACCCATCCAACCAAAACTCGGTATAGCCGTGGTAATAGAAAATGTCCGTCTGCATCAATGCCAGCAGGCGTTGGCTGGCCAGGTGGTTTTTTACATCCGCCAGGCCGATGCGAGCGGGGATGCCCGTCGCCCGGGCGCAGGCCGCCAGCAACACGGCCTTGGGTACGCAATAACCACGGCCAGCGGCCAACGTTGCACTGGCGCGTAACAGGTCGGGTTCCAGCGAAAATGCATAGGGGTCATAACGGATTTCATCGCGGACTGCATAGTAAAGCCGGATGGCGCGCTGCCGGTCATCGCCTTCCCCGGCGCGGTTGCGGGCGAAGGCTTGGACGTCGGGGTGGTCGCTGTCAATAAAATCGCCGGGGGCCAAGTACTCGCGGGTGTCTGCCTTCATGTGAGCGTTCTTTCGATTCAGAGCGGGGGCACTCGCAGCCGAGCGGGAACGACCGAAGCGAATGCCGATTTCAAGAAGTTCAGGTTAGGTAGACGGCGGGACGCCGACGAGGACATTTTTTGACAGCATGGGGGCATTTAAAGACACGCCCTGTGTTCTGGAGGAGGGCTAACCCATGCTTTGTCGGTATTGTTCAGGCGGAACAGCGAACCAGCGCTTGAAGGCACGCCTGAAACTCGCGGTGTCGTGGTAATTCATCAGCGCGGCAATGGCCTCTACGGACATTTGGCTGTCACGCAAATAGCCTGCGGCCTGGCGGGACAGAATCTCCTCGCGAATTTCCCGAAAACCGCTGTTTTCCTGTTTGAGTTTACGCGCCAGGGTACGTTTGCTCATGAACAGGGCGGCTGCCGCTTCTTCTTCACAGAGCGTGCCTGGCGGGTGGGACAGCATCATTTTCTTGAGCCGGGTCCGATAGTCCGGGTCACGGCTCTGAAGTCGAGCGAGCATGGACTCGCACTGCTGCAAGGCTAGGCCATAGTTCTCACTATTGGCAGAGACGTTCGGCATCCTGCACAACGCCATAGGGAGTCTGAGCTTCAACTGATCGCAGCCGAAGTAAACTCGCCCGGGCAAATACGCCGGGTAGTTGGCTCGGTAAGCCGGCGCCGCGTGGACAAAACAGGCCTCGGCCTCATCAAAGGGCCGGCCGGCGATAAATTCGCCGGTTGCAAAAAATGCCTTCACCGCCGTTTCCGCCAAGCAACGCGCAACGTCCTGATCCAGCTGTACCTGGAAATCCAACAAGCACTCCATGTGGTCTTCCACCTGTTGCAAGCGCAGGTGGATGAAGCTCGCACGCGTGGGCAGGAATTTGTGAAACGTTTGTAGAGCGGTGAGCAAGTCGGGGCTACTGCAAACGGCAAACCCCATCGCGCCATGCGTGGCCGGGGTCAGGCGCTCACCCAGCCGTAATCCAAAGTCCGGCTGGCCAGACAGCGCCAGCGCGTTGCGCAGAATCTGAACCTGCTGGGCGCTCGTAAGCAGGCTGTCACCAGTCTGGAACTGTTGAGTGTCAATCCCGGTGCCGCGCAACAGTTTGGCCAGTTGTCGCGCGGTAAGCCCCAGTTCACGGGCGATCAGACGTGAGTAGCTCGACGGAATGTCAGCCTCGGAATTTTGCAAGCCCGCCACCTGCCTGGTCGTTGCCATAACGCCCTCCACGGACCTCCCTATTGTCTTGAAATGCCCCCATGATGGCAAGAAATGTCCTCCTCGGAGGTCTGGCACACAGTCACTCTAAGTCGCAGTCAAAACCGACAGGAGAAGCGCAGTGGGCAAAATTACTTTTATCGAGCACGACGGCACCGAACATGTCGTTGAATTCAAGGCTGGCGCCTCACTGATGCAAATCGCCGTGGAGAACATCATTCCCGGCATTGATGCGGACTGTGGCGGGGAATGTGCCTGTGGCACTTGCCACGTGATCGTCGCGGACGAGTGGTACGACAAGACCGGTGCGCCGGGTGACGACGAACAGCAGATACTGTCGATGACCCCGGAGCTGGCAAGAACCTCTCGCCTGGGCTGCCAAGTCCAAACTACCGAGGCGATGGACGGCATGACCGTTCACCTGCCCGAATTTCAGATGTAAGAGCTGGAGGACGCCATGTCAACAGAATTGCAGACGATCGATGTAGTCCAGACCAAACTGGTCAACGCCACATCCAGAGTGGTGCCGATGCACCTGCAGATCCGGGCGCTGAAGATGCTGGTGAGGGCCAAGAAGAAGGTGATCGGCCCGCGGCGCCCGCCGGTCCACTTCGTCGAAGCCCCGGTTCCCGATGTCAACACGTTGGCGCTTGAGGACATCGACACCAGCAACCCGTTTCTGTACCGGCAGGACCAATGGCGGGCCTACTTCAAGCGCCTGCGTGACGAGGCGCCGGTTCATTATCAGAAGAACAGCCCCTTCGGCCCTTTCTGGTCGGTGACGCGCTACGAGGACATCCTGTTCGTGGACAAGAACCATGGGCTGTTCTCCTCCGAACCGATTATCGTGCTGGGTGACTTTCCGGAAGGGATGCCGGTAGAAATGTTCATCGCCATGGACCCGCCCAAGCATGACGTGCAGCGCCGCTCTGTGCAGGGCGTGGTGGCGCCGCAGAACCTTAAGGAAATGGAAGGGCTCATCCGCCAGCGCACCGGGGAAGTGCTCGACAACCTGCCCCTCGATCAACCATTCAACTGGGTTTCGGCGGTATCGAAGGAGCTGACGGGCCGCATGCTAGCCACACTCCTGGATTTTCCGTACGAGGAGCGTCAGAAGCTGGTTGACTGGTCGGATCGTATGGCCGGCACCACAGCAGCGACCGGTGGCGAGTTTGACGATGAAGACAACATGTTCGATGCCGCCGCAGATATGGCCTGGGCTTTTTCCCAGCTGTGGCGCGACAAAAAGGCACGACGTGCGGCCGGTGAAGCGCCCAGTTTTGATCTGATCAGCCTGCTGCAGAGCGGCGACGATACCAAGGACATGATCAATCGTCCGATGGAGTTTATCGGCAATCTCGCACTGCTTATCGTTGGCGGCAATGACACCACGCGTAACTCGATGAGTGGCGGCGTGCTGGCTCTGAATCAATTCCCCGAAGAATTCGCCAAGCTCAAGGCCAACCCGGAGCTGATTCCCAACATGGTTTCGGAAATCATCCGCTGGCAAACTCCGCTGGCGCACATGCGCCGGGTGGCGACACAGGACGTAGAACTGCGTGGCCAGACCATCAAGAAGGGAGATCGCGTTCTGATGTGGTACGCCTCGGGCAATCGGGATGAGCGTAAATTCGACAACCCTGATGACTTCATCATCGACCGCAAGGACGCGCGCAACCATCTTTCGTTCGGCTATGGCATCCACCGTTGCATGGGCAACCGTCTGGCCGAATTGCAGCTGCGCATTCTGTGGGAAGAACTCCTCGAGCGCTTCGACAAGATCGAAGTCGTCGGCGAACCCGAGCGGGTTCAGTCGAACTTCGTGCGAGGCTACTCCAAACTGATGGTCAAGCTGACGCCCAAAGGTTGAGGCGCGGTGTAAACCAGTATGGCCTCCGGACCATTCGATTATGTGGTTGTTGGCGGCGGCTCGGCCGGATGCGCCGTCGCCAACCGCCTCTCCGAGAGCGGTCGCCATTCGGTGCTGCTGATCGAAGCTGGTCCTGAGAGTCGCCGCAATCCTTTCGTGAACATGCCGCTGGGATTTCTGCAGCTAATGTTCAGCCGTCTCTATAACTGGCAGTTCAATACCGAACCGCAGCGGCACATGCACGACCGTGCATTGTTCCAGCCTCGAGGCAAGATGCTCGGTGGGTCCAGCGGCATGAACGCGCAGGTGTACATCCGTGGCCATGCCTGGGACTACGACGAGTGGGCACGGCTGGGTTGCGAGGGTTGGTCTTACGCCGACGTGCTGCCGTACTTCCGCAGGTCAGAACACTTCGAGCCGAACGTGGCCCCGGGGGAGGCAGCCTTTGGAGTCCCCAGGATTTCGTGGACACTCTAACGAAGGTGATGCAATCGCAGGAGAAGAGAAGTGCTCAGGAAGCCGAAGACTATCGCTATTCGGCGCAATTGCGAATTCATCAAATCGAACCAGAAAGCCCACAGCGTCCAGATGATGTGTCGGTTGCTGGACGTTGCGGCCAAGCAGCTACTACGCGTGGCTCAAAATGCCAGTTTCTGATCGGGCCCGCGAGGACAAGCGACTGGTCCGCCTGATTCGGGCGTCGTTCAACGCGAGCCAGGGCGTGTACGGTGCCCCGCGTGTCTTTCTCGACCTTCGAGAGGCCGGCGAAACGTCCAGCAAGCATCGCGTGGCCCGGCTGATGCGCGTCAACGGCATGCGTGCAAAAGGCGGCTACCGTACCCGCCGCTATGTTGCCGGTGGTAAGCCAGCCGAGCTGATCCCGAATCTCGTCAGGCGCAATTTCACTGTCTAACAGCCCAATCGTGTCTGGGTCACCGACATCACTTATGTCCGGATTTGGGAGGGTTGGCTCTACTTGGCCGTTGTTCTGGACCTGTTCTCGCGCAAAGTCATCGGGTGGGCCACCCGCAATACCATTCATCGAGATCTCGTGATGGACGCCTTGATGATGGCGGTCCGGGAACGCGGACCCTCCGAAACCATCGTACATTCAGATCAGGGGTCCCAATACGGCAGCGATGACTGGCTCCGATTCTGCAGAACAAACGGCCTGAAGCCGAGCATGAGCCGAAGGGGCAACTGCTGGGACAACGCCGTCGCAGAGTCCTTCTTCTTGAGCCTGAAAAAAGAGCGCATCGAGAAACGCGTCTACAACACGCGCCAGCAGGCGACCGATGAAATCGCCGACTACATCGAGGGCTTCTACAATCGAACCAGAAGCCATGAGCATTTGGCGGGCGTCAGCCCCGAGCAGTTTGAAGCCGCAACAAGGCCCTAGTGGTCGGGTGTCCACAGAATCCTAGGAACTCCACTATACGCATCTCCGAGCGGAGGACGTAGCGGCGTTGCTGGACTAAACTAGAGAGCTACGCGCCCGTAGCTCAGCTGGATAGAGCAATCGCCTTCTAAGCGATCGGCCGGGGGTTCGAGTCCCTCCGGGCGCGCCAATTCTCCGTCTACAGCCTTTAGTAGTTGCCGTCCATAGCCGGTGGCAGCTTCGCCCCGGCTGCTACGGCCTCAGCTATAGCCTCTCGCGCCTCTTTCGCAGCTCGTTTGTATTTTTCGGCGTCTGCGCCTGCTGAGTTCGCCTTCGTCTCCGCGTGCCGCACGATCCGTGAAAGGGTCAGCAACTCGAACTGAATCAGGTCAGACTGAAAGAGCTGGTCCCAATAGAGGCGTTCAGCTTCGCTTTTTGCACCGCTGCGTAGCGCGGCAACTGCGCCCAGACGTGGTTCGAGGCCTAGGTATTCGCATAGCCGAGCCGCTCGAAATGGAGAGATCTTCTCCTTCCCGGACCTCACCCGGCCCATGGCACCGACGCTCCAATCCAGCTGACGACCCAGCGCACGCACTCCCCCCGCGCGAATGACGGCTTCGGCAAGCATTGCATGCACCAGATAAGCGTCATCTCTTGACAGATCAGAAGGCTGACGTGTAGCGTCCATGGTGTACTCGGGTAGCTATCAGTGACTCGTGTCGGTATCAGTGGATTAAACCTGACCCATGACAAAACTACACGAAGACGTACTCGACCGCGACGAACTGGCTGCGTTGATGGGCGTGAGTCCCGACTCGATTAAGCAGATGCGATCTCGCAACCCTGCCGCCCTGCCGACTCCATTCTTGACCCGTCCACTTCGATGGCGACGCGAGGTTGTCCTGAGGTGGATGGAGTCACGCGAGCGAAGCGAAGCGGCTCGGATTCAGCGGCTATTCGAGCCTCAACGACACTCCCGAAGCGCATCTGGAGGTCGCTAACGTGCCTGAACCAATCCGGGTAGGCACCGCCCTCGAACGCTACTTGAATGGCCGGGAAGAGCAGCCAGTCACCGAGATTGTGCAGTTTGAGCCGGAACCAGCTGAACAGCCGCAGCGCGAGCTGTTTCATGCGGAAACAGGTTGGTTCCCGGTTCTCCGGGCTCTCATCCAGAGCGGAGTGCTGGCTCGCGTCGGACCGCACGGGATTGCTGCTTACATCTCCCTCAAGTCGGGTGCTTCGCTGCACAACGGCCAGACGGCAGTTTCCGCTGGAACAGTCGCTGCACAGACCGGGATGTCGGAGAAAACGGCCCGAGAGGCGCTCAAGCGCCTCGAAGAACAGGGACTCGTGAGCACTCGGTGGAAACCAGGTCGCAACAAGACTTTCCAAATAATCGAAAGATTGCCCATCACTGACGCGCGCGGCGAGCACGTTGGTGAGGCGGCGTGGGACTTCAGCTCCCTTCACTGGAAAAAGCAGCTCAAAGAGGTCGTGGATGCTGCGGCGCGTGAGCTAGCGAGTGCGCTGCCAGGCGGAGACTCCGAGCGGATGACAACGATCAACGTTGGAAACATCAACGTGAATGTCAACGTGATCCTGGTTGCGCCCAAAACAGAACAGCGGCCATGAAGATATCCACAAGCGAGCCTGTGGATAACCGAACCACCCCGGCGTTTCCTACCGGGGTGCGTTTGCCGACCGCGGTAGGAGCTGCCGCGGATCGGGGTAAACCGCGGTACGAGGCACCACCCCGTGCCCCCTTAGATGTTTCAGATAAAGAAAAAGCTTTAAGACAGTCGGTGACTGTGAATAACCGCGGTATCCGTTCAACACAGTTGGCGGGGAACCCGCCAGGGGCCAGCAAAATGAAAAGGCTCGTCATGTTCGCGGTGGTGGTCGCTGTGCTGGCCAGCGCGCCTGCAAAGGCAGATTGGGTCGGGGAGTGGTTCGATCAATCGACCACGACATCGGCGGGCGGCTACCAGAACCAGCAGCGCGGTTTCTACAGCGCTGGCGGCTTTCAAGGCCGCTACCGCATGAACAACGACTATCTCGTGACCGCGAGTCCGCCGCGCCTCAATGTCGGTTGCGGCGGCATCGACCTGTTCCTGGGCGGCTTCTCGTACCTCGATCCCGAGTACCTGGTGGAGAAGTTCCAGCGCATCATCCAGGCGGCGCCGGCCTTCGCGTTCGATTTGGCCATGACGCAGTACTGCCAGCCGTGCAAGGACGCGATGAACACGCTGACGGCAATCACAGACGCGGTCAACGGCATTCAGATGAACGACTGCGCGATGGCCAAAGGCCTCGCACAAACAACGGTCGAACAGCTCTCATCCGTCGCAGCAAGCTCGTACAGCCTCGGAGAAGGTCTGCGCAAAAACTCGCAGGACTTCCAGGACACGGTTCGGGCCGGCAACGGCGCAGCGCCAGACGATACGCAAGCGACGCTGGAAGATTGCCCCGATCTGTTCCGCCGCATCTTCGTCAACGGATCGGTGATCCAGAACGCGGCGGCTGAGGTCGGCATGAACGACTTCGCTGGCGTCATGCGCGGCATCATCGGCGATGCGCGCGTGACCTACTCGGCGACGCAGCGTCTCTATCAGGTCGAGACATTCAGCTATTGCCCTGGGAATGCGCAGATCGACCCCGACAGCTTCGTGACCGGCACCGTGGACGCCATGAGCACGACGGGCTCGTGTAGCGCGTCGGGCATGTCGCCGGTCGTGAGCGAAACGCGAGACCGGCTACTGGCGATTGCCAACAAGCTCTCTACACCAGGCGGCGCGACCGCGCTGACCGCCGACGAGATCGCCTTCATTGACGCGAGCACCTTCCCGCTGCTGACCCTGCTGTCGAATGGGAGTGCGCAAGGCAGCACGGATGCGATCGTGGACATCCTTGCCGAGCCGCTGGCATTCCAGATCAGCCATCGGATGATGAATGACCTCTGGCAAGTTCTTCGCTTCGTCATCGTCAAGGCGAACCAGGTCCAGTCCAATCAGCGACAGCCTGCCGCCGGAGGGCGGTACTGCTCCGTGGACGTGATCGACAAGGCGCTTGACCACCTCAAGGTGATGGAGCCGAGGGCAGCTCAGCTCAGCATCGCTGCGCGCACGGCATGGCAGACGCGGGTTAGCGAAATGTCCACGACGCTCCAGGTGACGCGGGCAATGGCGGAAGACTATCGCCGGCAGATGAACCGCACGTCGCTCGGTCAGCAGTAGGACTTTCTCATGAGAAAGTTTCTGCAACGGATGTGTGGTCCCTACTCACTACGTCAGACGGTAGCGAAGAACATGCCTCTGGCGTGCTGCTTCGCGGCCCCTTTGACTGCCGTATCGCTCCTGCAAGAAGACTGGTTCAGCGCCGGCTATTTCACCTGCCTGCTCGTAGCCTTCGTTTGCTTCCAGGTATTCGCTCGCAATGAGCCCCTGTGGAACCGCTACATGGCCTGGCTCCCCGACTCGCTGAAGGACAGCAAATGAGAATCCGAGATAAGGCGATCACAGCGATCATGTTGATGCTGATCGCAGGGCCGGCGGCCGCGCTGGACATGGACTTTTACACCTACAACGGTTTCTCGGAGACGGTCGCGGCCTTTCGCCGTCTGTCGCTGATGCTGTCAGACAGCAGCTTCACGGTTTTCGCAGCGATCTTTGCCATTGCTGGTGTCACGTTCGGAACGGTAGCGCAAGCCTACAAAGGGATGACTGGCGAACAGATCAATCCCCTCCAGGCCGCCATACAGGTTGCGATCGGGCTCGCGCTGTTCAAGGGCGCGGTCATGCCGACCGGCACCGTCCACGTCTACGATCCGGTGCGCAACGCCTATGAAGCCGTGGGCGACGTGCCCAATCTGATCGTCTTGATCGCCGGCGGATTGAACAAGGTCGAGCGCGGCATCATCGAGATTGCCGACACGGCATCCGCGAACCCGTATTCCGACAACGCGGGCGCGATCAATTTCGCGCTGATCAAAGCGGCGACCAGCGCAGAGGTCAAGGACTGGTATCTGCAGCAGTCGTTGGTCAACTACTACCTCAACTGCGGCGCGCCCTACATGGGGAACAGCGATACGGGCGCGCGGCAGCGGCTCATGCACGCTTCGACGGACTTGATGAACGAATTCTCGCAGTGGACGAATGCGGCGCTGTCTACGGTGTATCACCCGCCGAACGATGATCGGGGCGAAGCGCGGAGTTGCACGGATGCGTGGTCAGGGGCCGGCGGCTTGGCGAGCCGCATTGTCGATCCGCTGACGTTTGCTGATGTCACGGCGTCGATCTGCCGGCAGGCCGGTTTCAACGTGGCTGACGGCAACCAGGACGCGAAGTGCAAGTCGCTGCTGCAGGAGTCCTCGGAGCTGTACAACGTGACGCCCGGCAGCGAGCTGCCGTTCTTGCGATCGGTGCTGCTGGCCGGCGCGGTGAGCCGTGCAATGAACTCGGCCGACGTGGACCGCTCGATGCGGTCGCTGGTTAGTCGTCAGGTGATGGCCGAAGGCCTCGGCAATGCGGAAGCCATGAATCAATGGATTCCGAAGGTGCGCGCGTTCATGCTCGCCGTCGTTCTCGGCGTGGTACCGCTGACGCTGCTGTTCATGGTAACGCCGCTGATCAAGCCGGCATTCATGCTGACGATCGGCCTGTTCGCCTGGCTGGCGCTGTGGGGCGTCGGCGATGGCATCGCGGTTCAGATGGCCTATGACGCGGCGTTCGAGGCCTTCAACGAAATTCGGCGGCAGCAGCTCGGCGTCGAGGCGATCATGATGTCGCCGGAGGGCTCGGTCCAGGCGCTCGGCATTTTCGGCAAGAGCCGTAGCACGGCGCTCGCGATGGCCAGCGTCCTCGCTTTCGGTCTGTTCAAGTTCGGCGGCTACGCACTGACGGGTCTGGGGCAGCAGTGGCAGAACAACATCGAGCAGGCCGGCGACCAAGCCGGCCGGCAGCAGCTCTTGCCCGAGCAGAACGCTCAGATGCAGCAGTCGATGATGGGAGTCGCCGGCACGATGGGTCAGGCCGGGTCAGGCTTCCAGCAGGGTTCGCTGGCGAGCGGCATGGGGCAGATTCGGCAGACGGCGGAAGCCGGCGCCTTCATCGACGACTCGATCACGGGCGGTCGCATGGCCGGAACCGTGTTGGGTGACGCCGGTCGCTACTCGGCGGCTGACACGCTGGGAAGCGTCTCAGGCACGCAGGCCGGCGCCGGGCAGGCAGGCGTATCCCCCGAGCTGTTCCGCGCGACAAACGCGGAATCCCAGGCCGCAATGGGCGGCATGGAGACCTTCAGCCGCAGAGTCGAGGCAGATCACACCTTCGGCCGCGCGAACTTCGCAGCGGGCGCGGCGGCGCGCGGCGTTCAGACGAACGCAAGCGACGTGGCCATGAGCCGCGAAGATAAGTCCGACCTCTACACGACGGCCGGCGTCGATACGCGATCGCGTGTGGAGGCGGCCACGACGCTGACCGAGAAGTTCGGCGACAACGCGGCGACGCGCGCCGGGCAGGCCGAAGGCCTGTTCCGGGGCGCGCAGTCCGAAGGCACGCTGCGGGCTGTGGATGCGTTCGGCGGCGGTGTGCAGCCGCTCATCACCGCTGAGGAAGTGGCGCGCAGCCAGCACCTTTCGCGCGGTGACGCGATCGAGAGCTTGAACCCCGGCAACATCCGCGCAACGACGGATGCGGTCGCGGCGCACCAGGAAACCGATTCGCTGGCTCGCGCGAACGTCAGCTCGCAGCTCGCCAGACAGTTGGGCCTCGATCCCGCCGACGTGCGCCAGCGTCTCGATATGGCCGAGTACCAGAACGGCCAGGTCGGACTTGCTGTTACCGATGAGAACCGCAGTTCCATCGCGGACTTCATGGAGCGCAGCGGCGCGATGGGGCCGCGCGAGCTGGCCGAGCTGCGCGAGTCTGGCGGTGGCTTCCTGCGGATGACGCTCGATCCCAATACCGGCCGCGCCGATGCGGCGCAGGCTGACTTTGTGTCCAGTGTCTCCAAGGGCAACGTCACGACGGAGACGGACGGCCGCACAACGCGGTTCGGAGACAGCACCCACGTCGGCGACGTGAATCGTCGCGGCAATGAGCAAATCTTCTCCGAGTCGCTGCAGATCAGCGATCCGAACAGTCTTCGCGGTGATCGAGCTGCAACGACGCTGGCCGATATTGCCGGTGACCTGACCGGGGGCCTCGATGAGAGGCAGATCGTCGCGGTGGCAAGCGCATACGCTGGGCGCGTCGCAGCAGAGGGGTACTCGGGAAGTTCGTCGAGTTCCAGTCAGGAACAAAGCCAGATGTCAGCGGGGCTTACTGGAAACGGAGTTATTGGCACTGTGCTTCGTGGTATCGGAGTCAACGCAGGTGCGACAGCGACAGACTTCTCCGCCGAAGACCGAAGCGCCCAACAGAACTACGTACTAACCGGCTTCGCCGCCGAGATCCTTCCTAACCTCCGAGAATCCCAGCAGGCTATCTACAGCCAGATGGGGACGCCTGAGAGTTGGTCACCCGAACAACGAGGAGAGGCAGAACGCGCCATCGCTGAGCAATGGGCAGCGAGAAACGAATCCGACCTTCAACTGGTCAAGACCGGCCTCGTGCGCGAAACAGCCGATGCTGCTGCTAAGGCGCGTGACGACGGGAGCGAACCGGACTTCCACCAGAAACACATAGCCGGCAGCGCCGCAGACAACGTTTGGAGGTACGTCGATGGCCTTGTCAATTGAGACCGCTGTGGCGGCCCCAGTAGAAAGGACTAGCCGGATTTCCGTATCTGTCGGCCCTGCGAGACCAATCCCCCGTCGTATTGGTCCAATCCTCTCCAAGTGCGCCGGCCGGATGATCCTGCAGACCGCTGATGTGCGTGCCAGTAATCGCTTCCGCAAGAATGAAACCTGGGAAGCAGGCGCCGAAAGCTACGCTCACAACCAAGCCGACGACTCCCCACGAGCTGGGGAGCGCCAAGATGCTGAGGTAGGCCGCGCCTACTGCGGGGACGAGCAGCAGCACGCCGAGTACGAACTTGGTGACTCGAACCGCGATTGCCTTGCTCATCTGGGCCTCCCGACCGGGCGCTCCACGGATGCCCGGACTTTCTCATGCGAAACTTTTCGCACCGTTGAATTATACCAGCGTGATAGGCGCATTTCGAGTAAATCTGTCTATTCATCAATCGGTTGTGATTTTCTCATGAGAAAGTCGGGCGGTGCTCGATGCTGAGCATGTCGCCCATTTCCTCGTCCGAGGTCGCTGTCTCCTACTACGAGAAGGACGACTACTACGCGGCCGGCGGAAACGATCCTGATGCCCAAGGGCAATGGCTTGGTGAAGGCGCGGAGCGTCTTGGTCTGGCTGGCAACGTCGATCGGGATGTCTTCAAGGATTTGCTCGACGGCCGGATGCCGGACGGCACGCAGCTCGGTGTTGTGCGCGAGGCCGGCGGTGAGCGCGAGCATCGGCCGGGCTATGACCTTACGTTCTCGGCCCCGAAGTCGGTCACGCTCGCGGCGCTGGTCGGCGGCGACAAGCGGATCATCGAGGCGCATCAGCGCGCGACACAGTCCGCTGTCGGATGGCTGGAGAAGACTGCGGCTGCGACGCGCGTAAAGGTTGATGGGGAAATCGTTCGCGAAGACACGGGAAATTTGCTGGTTGCTACGTTCCAGCACGATACGAACCGCAATCACGATCCGCAGCTCCACACGCACGCGGTCGTCCTGAATGCGACTCAGCGGGCCGATGGCAAGTGGCGATCCATCGAGTCGCTACACCTCTTCGAGTCGAAGATGGGCGCCGGTGCGGTCTATCGATCGGCGTTGGCCATCGAGCTGCAGAAGCTCGGCTATGAGATCGCATCGACGGATCGTGATGGCGCATTCGAGATTGCGGGCGTGTCGCCCGAGGCGATTCACGAGTTCTCGACGCGACGGCAAGAAATCGTTGAGTCCCTGATGTCTCGCGGCCTGTCAGGGCCAGAGGCTTCGGCCCAGGCCGCGCTGATGACGCGGAACAGCAAGACCCCGGAGAACCGCTCGGAGCTGGGACAGGAATGGTCAGAGCGGGCTTCTGCTGTTGGATTCGATGCCTCGCGTCTGGTTGACCAAGCGCGTGAGCGTGGCGACGTGTCTCAGGCTGCGACGGCCGGCGACATCGCACGGGCGCTCCGCAATGCCCTCTCGCGGCTTTCGGACCAGGAGGCAGCCTTCAAACATTCGGATCTGGTTCGCTGGACGCTGGCGAACGTAATGGGCCGAATCTCGGTCGAGCAGGCTGAGCATGCGATCCAGCGAGAGGTTGCTGCTGGTCGATTGTTCGGCGCGTCCGTCGGTGCTCAGCATGGCTGGACCACGACTTCCGCGATTCAGCAGGAGCTGC
Organism: Flagellatimonas centrodinii; assembly: GCF_016918765.2. Classification (GTDB taxonomy): domain Bacteria; phylum Pseudomonadota; class Gammaproteobacteria; order Nevskiales; family Nevskiaceae; genus Polycyclovorans; species Polycyclovorans centrodinii. Next base: position 2,721,575 of record NZ_CP092104.1, on the reverse strand, counting down.
GGATTGCGTCTGCGATCGAGAACGGACGCGATGCCGTCGCGAATGCCTACAGCTCGCGCGACGCCGCTGTAGCGCTTGCATCTACTCCGCTCAATGGTGGCCAGCGTGCTGCTGCGGAGATGATCCTTTCGAGTTCGGATCGCTTCGTTGGGGTGCTCGGCCGCCCTGGTACCGGCAAGACCTTCATGTTGTCGTCGGTGCGATCCGCGCTTGGTGAGCGTGGCTTCGAGGTCGTCGGCATGGCTGCCAACGCCGAAGCTGCGCGGCAGCTCCAGGAGTCCGCCGGCATCACGTCGGGCACGATCCACAAGCATCTGCGCGTTGCCGGCGCTGACCTCGCTCGCATGTCGGCTGGCCCTGCTCAGGCCGCTGACATTCAGTCTCGATACTCGAAACAGGTCTGGGTCATCGACGAGGCCTCGCAGGTATCGAACTCGGCGATGCGGCGGGTGACGACGCTCGCCGAGAAGCTGGGCGCTCGCGTAGTGCTGGTCGGTGATACGGCTCAGCTCGGAGCCATTGAAGCCGGCAAGCCGTTCTCGCGGATGCTGGCAGCCGGCATGCGCTCGGCGGAAATGGACGAGATTCGCCGGCAGACTGATTCGCGCCACGTCTCCGCAGTACGGGATGTCATCAGCGGCGACATCGGTGCCGCGATGGAAAAGCTGCGGCCGGAGACGCGCGAGATACAGGATCGCGATGCCCGCCTATCGGCGATTCTGGATGACTGGAAGGCGGCCGGAAGCGAACGCGACAAGGTATTGATGCTGTCTGCGCGTAACAGCACCCGCACGGAGCTGAATGACCGCGCTCGTTCCATTCTTAGGGGTGAGGGCGCGTTACGCGGAGAGAATGCCGCGCAGCAGCTCCTGTCCGCGTACTCGACCCGCGCCGACACGGCGCTGGCCAGTAGCTACAAAGCCGGTCAGGTGGTTCATTTCCCGCGTGCGCTGTCTTCGCTGGGCATCGAGCGCGGCGCCTATGTTCGGGTTGACTCGGTGGATTCCCGAGCGGGCGTGGTTCAGCTCGATGTGAATGGTCGGCGCGTCGCCTGGGCGCCATCGCTGATCGGTGGCGGGACGAAGCAGCCGCCGCAGATCTTCGTGCCGCGTGAAACGTCGCTGGCGCCGGGAGAGCGCATCGTCTGGTCAAAGAACAACACGGCGCTCGGGCTTACGAACGGCCAGCGTCTCACGGTGCTGCGGACCGATGCCAAGCGGATGACGGTGCAGACGGAGGACGGCCGGCAGGTTGAGATTGATCGCTCGACCGAATCCGGTCGGCATTGGGAGCACGGATACGCCGGCACCATCTACAAGTCGCAGGGCCAGACCGCCGACCGTGTTTTGGTCGATGCGTCCAGCTCAGACAAGCAGTTGCTTTCGCAGAAGGCCTTCCTGGTCGCGGTCAGTCGCCAGAAGTCTTCGCTGACGATCTACACCGATTCGGCCGAGAAGCTGACTCGCTCGGTTGAGTCTTCCCCTGGCGAGAAGCTGTCGGCCGTCGAGTCTCGTCGCGATAGCTCGATTGATCTGCTGCGCGCCGCAGACCGCGCCTTTGCCCGCTATGAGCAGAACCGTGCTGCTGAGCGCGCGCCGCCGGTCAGATCGCCTTCTCGCGGAATGGACTTCGAGAGATAGCGGCCATGAAGGACATCTCTTCGAAACTTCACCACGACTTTCTCATGAGAAAGTCTGACGACCTTTTGCGGGAGTCGGCCGAGCTGACTGCGCTGATCGAAGTGGCGGGCCTGCGGCTTGCCGATGTGTCGGCCGAACTGGCGCAACGTGAGGGGCGTGTCGCGCTCGATCCCCGCTTTGGGGTCGGTACATGGCTCACCGCTTATGAAGCCGCCCTGGACGCTTTCCCTCGGCGATTGACGGCGCGCGAGCTGTCCGAGCGGTCCAGGCTGCTCGTCGGCTTCGTGGACGACGCGGAGGGATGACGATGGCGGCCACTTCGTCATGTGTTGCTGAGCGCCTGCAGGTGCTCAGGCCCGCCGCAGGGGGATATACAGCGCCACTTTTGGCGCTGGGCTACCCGGTTGTGATGGTCAGCCTGATCGAAGGCCTGCACGCTCGCCCGGTGGACTTTGCCGGGGATACGTCGCTGCGCGCTGATGTGGACCGGGCGTTGCCATTCGTGATCGACCGGGCGCGAAGCCAGACTAAGCCGTTGGTGTGGTCCTCCCTGAGTCGCCCGGCGGTGCTCGACGCTCTGTCGGGTCCGCTTCGGCACGCGATGTCGCTTCCGGTTCATGGCCCAGGGGTGGTCTTCGCCCTTGTCACTGTCGGCGGCATGCCTGCGATCGGTGCGGATGGGCTGGCCGACTCGCTTCGCGTCATGCGTGACGTGGGCGGGGCTGTCCTGGACGAGTTGGCGGCCGTCTTCGATCCGAGGCCGACGTTGCCGCTGACCAAGTGCCAAGCGGAAGCACTGCGGCTTTTGGCCCAAGGGCTGGCACAGAAAGATGTTGCAAGGAGGCTCGGGATTTCGGTTACGGCCGTTGGTCGTCTGGTGAGTCGCTCGATGGATCGTCTCGGTGCGTGGAATCAGACGCATGCCGTGGCGAAAGCGATGCTCAGCGGCCAGCTTCGGGCGTCGGTGGCTGGCGAGTGAAGAACTCGATGATGAATCACCCCCCTCTACAGATCGGCAGCCTTCCTGAAATCAACGAGTTGCAGCGTGCCGAGGTGTTCAGTGCTGAATCACCCCCCCTTGTGTGGGTTTGTAGTGCGATGCGCTACGGGGGAGGAAAAGTTTCTCATGAGAAAGTCTGGAGGCCGCGCGCAGTGCGCGCCGGGCTTTCGTGCTTTGCATCGAGCCGCCTTCGGCGTCTCGCCCCTTCGGGCATCAATCCCTCGTCCGAACGGCACGGCAAGACCAGGCCTTCGGCCTCGTCAGGCCGCCAAGCAGGGGACACCGTGACGGCTGCGCCGACACCGTGTCCTCGTAGCGCCGCGCGCTACGACGCGAGGCAAATGTTTCTCATGAGAAAGTCGGCCGCTCCGCGGGTTGGTTGGGTGGCACTTGCTCCGCGCGCGTCAATCGATCCGTTCGACGGCCGCGATGCGGCCGACGAATCTCGCTGCGCTCGCCCTTCGGCGGCGATTGACCCGTGCTCGACGGCGTGCCGATCGGTCCCCGATCACAAGCGCGGCGGAGGCCTGCCGCGCTTGCGACCAGGGCAACAGGAGACAGGGGTATGAGCGGGATTCGAGCGGATGAATTGCGTGCGCACCGGATCGAGGTGAGGACGCAGCGGCACAAGACGGGTTGGACCTATGTGCTCGACGTGGACAACGCGGGCGCGTTCGAGACGGACAGAACGTACATCACCCGGCAGGCAGCCATCGAGGCGGCGGCGTTGCGGTTGGTTCGTGAGCTGCCGGCGCTGTTCGAGCAGGACTTGATCGAGAGAGTGCCGTGCCAGTTGAGGGGTGCGTGATGGCGACCATCGACACGCGGAACCGGGATGAGGTCGTGGATGATTTCGTTGCAAAGCTGGCGGCGGTCACTCGGGCAAAGCAAGCGGCGCGAGGGCCGGCCATAGAGGGCCTACAGCGCATTGCGCGAGCGATCCGTGGGAGTCCAGGGTCCGGACAGGTGCGGCGGCTTGTGGCGTTTCTGGGTGGCCTCTACAACGGGCCTCGGTTTCCGTTCGACCTGACGGATCTTCGCTCGCTCGATGCCGAGCTGGCTGATGCGTGTCTCGATGTCTTGCGCTATGACCACTTCGGCCAGGCCGAAGTCCATACCTGGGGCGTCATCGACGGCGACGAGCTGAATGGCTGGCTGGAGTCCTACGGGCTCTATTACGCCGCGCAGCGGCGCCGGATCGCTGGCGAGCTATACCGGGATCGCTACGGAGAGGGCGGGCACCCTGATGAGGGGTGCTGCGGCTGACCTCGACTTTCTCATGAGAAAGTCTGGCGCGATGGACCTCGGGGTGCCGGTGGGCAACCTCTGTGCAGCAGCGAAGCGGCCGGGGGCTCCCCAATAGAGCCCCAGCGGAGCGCCCGCTGTGCAGGGGTTGTCCACGGGCATCGTGGATTTCCGCACGAGGAAACGTCTCGCGACGCGGACTATTCCAGGTCGTAGGCCGGATCGTCGGTGGCGACCCTGACCGGCTCAGCCAGCTCGGTGATGCGCAGATGCGGCTCAGCGTTGTGAAGCGCGAAGAACGGACCATCTGGTTCGTTGTGCAGGAAGAAGTCCCCCTGCAGAGCGCCGCATGACGTGCATAGGTTCGCGAACGCCCACTGTTGCGTCGTTCGGCTGAACGCCAGTCTGTAGTAGGGGCGCTCGGCGAGCGCGCGACCCAAGGGGGCATCGACGGACTGTATGCCGGTCACAATGGCCAGATCGCCATCTTCGTCGCGACCAGCAACCGTCAAGACGGGCGTGCCTTCGCGGCACGACCAACATTCCGCCGTCGCTTCCACGATCGCCGGCTGTTCAATCAACAGATTCAGGGGGAGTGCTGAGTAGTCGGGCGGAGTCGGCGGGCGTTGTTCCCGTGGTTGGAACCAGCGAGCGAAAGGCTCATCCGGGATGCCGGTAGGCACATACCAGCAGCGAGCTTGCGCGTCCCATCGGGCGCCAAGTAGCTTCGCCTCGTCCTTCTCTTCAAATGGAACGTGCAGGTCGCGCCTGGCCACGTCAGTCTTCCGCAGCGGCGAGCCGATGGAGCGCAAGCATTTGCCGAACAGCAACTCCTGCGGATATGCGTTCCGCCGCCAGCTCGATATCGAGCCTGCGCGCCTCTTGGCTCGCCGGGGGAAGCCCTTCGAGATCGCAATGTCGGTCTGCTTGGGCCAGCGCTTCGATGATGGTCATGGCGCTCTCCTGCGGCGGCCGGCGCCCTTGAAGACAACCTCCACGCGTAGGCCAGCGCGCGCAGCGAGGAGGACCAGGTTATCCAGGGAGATTGCATCCGCCTCGCCACGGAGGATCTTGTTCAGCCTTGGCTGCTTGATGCCGAGCTGAGTCGCAACCTGATGCTGAGTACCGGGCAGCGCCTCCAGCTGCTTGCGGATCGCACGCAACGCGAAGGCCCTCGTTCGCTTCAGTTGCGCGACATCCGGGGAGTACAGCGCCTCAAAGGCGTCCTCATAGGTGCTGCTGATCGCGTAGTCGCCGGTCATTGCCTTGGACAATCGGAAAAAGTCTCGGATCGAATTATAACTCTCCGATTATAAATCCGCATGCTAAGCGTAGTGTTGTGTAGCGCTACACAACACTACGCTACGGCGCGAGGGCAGACTGCGCCAGAGGCTCGAACGAATGGCGGTGTGAAGGGCATTTAAGCAAGTAAAGCATTGAATGTCTTGAATACGCTCTCAGCTCGATCCAACGTTGTGCTGACTTCTGCCGAGTCATCGTCCAGAAGCTGCGGATTCTCCAGCAGCCACCTTGCCGGCGTGAAGTGATCGAACTCCGGCACTTCGGGCGGCATGAGCCTAAAGAGTGCTTCAGCCTTCTTCACCAAGCGGTGCGTCTCTGTAACCCCTTCAAAGACCTCCTTGGATAGTAATTTGTCCGCAGGTGGCTTGTAGGCCGCATTCAGAATGTCCGCAAATATCTGAGCGTCGAAAAAATCCTCCACGTCTGCTTCTTGTTGGTTCACGAAGTCGGCAGCCGTAAAGAAATGTCCGGCCTTAAGAATCTGATCCCTTTTCATGGCTTCGATCTTCTTCTTGTCGCCACTTGCCAGGTCAGAAAGAACAGCAACGTCTACGTGATTTGAACCAAAAAGCCGCACGAAGGGCGCGATCTTGTCGATGCCGCCCGACGGACACAGAGTCCAGCGCCTATCCAGCCCTTCACGGCCACGGCGACGCAGCGCCTGAGAGAGCGTCTGCAGGTAGAGAATGTCTGATGGGCCTTCAACCAAGAGGGTGTGCGCGCCGATAAACATCGATTGAGTGACCTCGTACCCGAGGGCACCTTGTAGCGGAAACAAAGTGTCCTCGGTTACCTGCAAGACGTCCGATCTAACCTTCGTCCCCTTGATATCTGGGCGCCCCGTTTTGGGGTCAAATGCAATCACATCCTCAACGATTCTGACGTCACCGAGACGGTCCATCGGAACCATAAAGGGCGAGTGGGTTGTGAAGATCACCTGATGGTCGGGGAGAAGGCGTTCAACGATGTAACGGAGAAGGTCGCCCTGCGCCTTCCCATGTAGCGTCAGCCCAGGCTCGTCTAGCAAGATGACTGCTTTCCCATCGGTCTTCTTGAGCTGCTGGGTTCTACCCCGATAGCACGGACACTTTCGAGAAGGCCGACAATGGCCAAAAGGAGTGTTCATGTCGAAGCGAAGGAAGTTCAGCCCGGAGTTCAAGCGCGGGGCTGTTGAGCAGTGCCGCCAGCCGGGTGTGAGTTGCGCGCAGGTCGCCCGGGAGTTGGGCATCCGGGACAGCCTGCTAACCCGCTGGAAGCGCGAGATTGAGAGCCAAGGGCAAGTCGCCTTTGGTGGCACGGGCACCGCCCGCGATGAGGAGCTGGCGCGGCTCAAACGCGAGCTTGCCCGGGTGAAGAAGGAGCGGGATTTTTTACGCGAAGCGGCGACGTTCTTTGCCAAGGGGTCGTCCTGAGATATCAGGCGATCGAGCGTTGCCGCGATGATTTCCCTGTTCGCCTGATGTGCCGCTGCCTGCGGGTGTCGCCGAGCGGTTATTACGGCTGGAGTACGCGCCAGCCCAGCGCACGTCAGGTCGACAACGATCGACTGCTTGCACGCATCCGTGAGCTTCACGAAGACAGCCGTGGCGTTCTGGGTGCGCCTCGCATGCAGGAGGATCTTGCCGAAGAAGGTGAGACTGCCAGCGTCAATCGCGTGGCTCGCCTGATGGCGCTGCACGGCGTGCAGGGCTGGCCGCGCAGGAAACGGCGCGGCCCGCGCGGTCAGCCGGGGCTGCCGCCACCTGGCGTGCGCAATCTGCTGGAGCGGGATTTCAATGCTTTGGAGCCCGAGACCAAGTGGGTGACCGACATCACCGAGATCAAAACCGACGAGGGCAAGCTGTATCTATGCGTCGTCCTCGACCTGTTCAGCAAGCTCGTGATCGGGTGGTCGATGCATCACCGGCAGGACCGTCAGATGGTGATCCGGGCCGTCGAAATGGCGATCTGGCAACGTCAGGGCGGATGGTCAGTGATCCTACATTCGGATCGCGGCAGCCAATTCCGCAGCAGTGACTATCAACGCTATCTGACCAGGAACACGCTGCTGTGCTCAATGAGTGCCGTTGGCCATTGCGGAGACAACGCTGCCTGCGAGGGCTTCTTCGGCATGCTCAAGCGGGAGCGCACGCACCGTGTGAAGTATCCGACGCTCGATGTCGCCAAGGCGGATGTGTTCGACTACATCGAGCGATTCCACAACCCGAGAATGCGGCGTAGAGTCGCCAAGCAGGATCAGAAGTTTTCAGCTCTTTCCAAACCGTCCGTGGTTACGGGGTAGAACCCAGACGTAACAGTAGGAGATTGGATCGAGTGTCTTCAGCGTTTCTAGAACGCTAGGGTCTACCTCAGCGATTCTTAAATAGAGCCTGGACAGTTGCCACCCCTGATCGAATTGACCTTGGAGGAGCTCGCGATGCTCTGCCAGGAAAGAAACAGGAAACCGTTTTGTAATAAGCCAAGCAGCCTCGTAGTCTCCATATTGCATCCAAGCGTTCGCAACTGCGGCGCTGGGCATCCTTTCGTCAATGCCAACACTTTTGTAACCGCGACGCCGAACGCCAACGTACTGCGAGTTCAGGAAGAGCTTTTGAATTTTTCGCCTGGTTGGAGTTGGCGCCACCTCTGCAATGCGCGAAAGCACAAAGCCCAGCGATTGCCTTAAGCGGTAGTCGGCGATCTTGAAATCTTTAATGACATTACTGACCAACTCAGAATGACAGCTCAGGAACTGTGTCTCTACATCTGCGCAGACCTTTCGAAGTGCGAAATTCCTATAGTCCGGTCTCTCAACTACTGACCGCCTTAAGAGCTCACAGGCTTCCTCGGCCTTCAAGCTGTAGCAGTAAGCAGCGACGATACCAAACGATTCGACCAAGCCATCGGCTAATCGATGACTGAGGATTTCGTCTACTCGGCTCATTGGTTGAATGGCATCTAACGCCAAAACTCAGCCGCGGATTTGCCGTAGCGCAGCGGAGGCAAATACGTCGGCTGGAGTGCCTTGTTGGGCCAGACGCTCACTTGGCTAGAACCTGACATGAGCCAGAGCCTACGGTTGCAACTGACCAAGAGCCAGCCCCTGACGGTGCGAGCTCAGCTTTGACCGACAAAGCCGGAGTTACCTGAAACGACACCAATACCCCGGTTTCAGTGTGTTGGATCTTCGACGAGAACTCGATGTGCCGATGCTCATCGAGGAATGCAGCAAGCGGAGAGCTGGAAGGCAATGGCAGCTTCATGAGAACGAGGTCTCGCTCTGCTGGACCCGTAGATAAAGACTCGCTGCCCGCGATGAGCATGAAGCCTACATCCGCACCGCCTGCGTCCCTGAGAACAACGGTCGGCATCTGCTTCTCCTTAGGCCCAACGCCCAAACTCAGCCGACCGCCCACTCGCGTAGCGAGTGGGCGGTCGGCTGAAGTGGCTTGTTAGGTGCTTGCTCAGTCATTTTCTTGGGCCTCCATCTCCTCTGCCTGATACGGCATATACCCGTGCTTTAAGAAGTAGACTGCCAACCCGCCGTAGACAAAGAACAAGCCAACCGCTTGTGGCAATGGGGCGGAGCCGACAATGACTCGGTATGCCACCCAAGCTAGGAGCAAGAGCACGACAACCGCCAAGGCATAGTTGCATGCCTTTATCAGCGGATGCGTGCTCCGCCGATGCCACTTAAGCAGGAATAGGGACGGAAACCCGATGTACATCATGAAGGCCGCTATGCCTGCGCCCCAGTTTGGCCCTGCAAATGGATGGAGAGCCCAATACAGCGGGAAGAAAAGAGCGACGCAAGAGATGCCGATTAGAAGCAACCTCATCTGCTGCACCTAAGGAAACACTGATCAAGTCCCCTCAAACGCTTTTTGCGATTGACTGGACATGAGAAAATATTGCTGACGAATTCCACGGGGATGAGGGTGATGAAGCAGCGCAGCTTTGCTGATGCCGAATATGCCGCCAAGCCACGTCAGACGCGGCAGGATCGGTTTTTATCGAAGATTGATGCCGCAACGCCCTGGCCTGCACTGCTTGCGGTCATCGATCCCTTCTACCCGAAGGCGGGCAATGGTCGACCTCCCCTAGGCTGTGAACGCATGCTGCGGATGTACGTTGCCCAGCAATGTCTTGGTTTCTCCGACGAGGGGATCGAGGATGCGATTTACGACTCTGGCGCAATTCGCCGGTTTGTCGGCATTGATCTGGGACGGGAGTCGTCCCCGGATGCCACCACGGTGCTGAAGTTCCGGCGGCTATTGGAAACCCACGGGCTGACGAAGCTGATCTTCGAGACCATCAAGGGACACCTGGCCGAACAGGGACTGCTGATGCGGGAAGGCACCATTGTCGATGCCACCCTGATTGCTGCTTCGCCTTCGACAAAGAACAAAGCAGGCGAGCGAGATCCTGAGATGCATCAATCGAAGAAGGGCAACCAGTGGCACTTCGGCATGAAGGCCCATATCGGCGTAGATGCCGCCTCGGGACTGGTGCACAGCCTCATTGGCACGGCGGGTAACGTGGCTGACATCACCCAAGCCCATGCCCTGCTGCATGGCGAAGAGCGACACGCCCATGGTGATGCGGGCTATCAGGGTGTGGAGAAGCGGGAAGAGTGCAACCCCGAACACACCGTCGCCTGGCAGATCGCGATGCGACCGGGCAAGCGACGCAAACTCCCTGACACCGAAGGCGGACGGCTGCTTCAGCAAACCGAACAACTGAAATCCAGCCTGCGTGCCAAGGTCGAGCACCCATTTCACATCATCAAGAACCTGTTCAGGCATCGGAAGGCTCGCTATCGGGGCTTGTTCAAGAACACCGCCCAGCTTTACAGCCTGTTCGGGCTGGCCAATCTGCTGATTGCCGCCCGACGAATCCCCGAGCCCAGCAGATGAATTGCGTCTGCAGCAAGCAGAATCAGTGGGCAAATATGCGAAAGAGCCCGAATATCGGGAAGAACTGAGCGATTCTCATGCCAAACGTGCTGAAAACCGCAAAGTCAGCCGACTCTTGGCGCCCAAGTGCGGAGCGGCGCAAAATTCAGACACTTGATCAGTGTTTCCCTAACGCCCCAGCTCAGCTGCGTGCCGCGAGCGAAGCGAGTGGCACGTCGGCTGGAGCTGATGGTTATGCCTGCTTGCTCTCATGAGCAACACCAATGCCGTAGAAGTTCTTTGATGACCTGCCGAACGTGAATGCGTAGAACAGCCACAGCAGAAGCGCCGAGCCTATGAACGAAGGACTGATGCTACCCAGCGTAGCGCCCTCAGCCTTGAAGAGGATGAGGAGCATTGAGCCGATGAGAAAGACTGGAAAGGCGAAGATAAGAAACGCGCCGAGGAAGTACGACCACCTTGCCCGAGTTGAGAAGAGGGCGACCAGCGCAACGACGTACGGCGCCGAGAAAAGAAACTGACTGATGTAGCCACTCTGGCTACCCTGTAGCATTGTGTAGCCCGTAAAGACGAACCCCGCTGCGAGCGTAAAGAAGTACAGCCCCGCGAAGATATGTGATGCTGGCCTGCCACCCATTACTGCCTCCCTTTCCTGTAGGCATAACGCCGCAGTTCACGCGCGCAGGCGCCGCAAGGTGCCTGCGTCGCGTGGAACTGCTTGTTAGACGCCATGTGACCACCATACTGCGGCGATCACGATGATGAGCATCACGGCTAGCGCGTATGTGATGACGTTGCCGGTGCGGGAATTAGGTTCCCACCAGGACCGTGGCGCAAAGCGCTGCGCAACCACCAAGGCAACATAGAAGGCCCCGGCAGCCAGCGCGGCAGGCAAGTGACCAGTAATCGCCGCGCTTACCAGCCAAAGGGCGATGAGGCCGTGAAACATCCAAGGCCGGACCCCTCTTCGACGCACTACGACTTCTTCATTCATGGCGTCTAACGCCTAGGTTAAGCCGCGGCCCGGCAGGGCCGTCGACTTGAACCGTTGGTTATACATACAGCGCTCGATCCGGATGCGACGTCGTAGGGCCGACTTATAAAGATTAAACTCGTTTAGATAGATGAACTCAAAGACGTAGATCGGCGTTGCGAGCAGAAATAACCCAACGCGTACACCGCCACTGCTGCTGAGAAAAACGGGGCCGGCTATAAAGCCGAAAACGAAAACTACGCACGACAGAAGGAATACAGCTTGGAACGTGTATGTACGCGCTGCTTGATCTCCCATCAGCGCGGCGCTGCTGCTAATCCGTCGCGCCTTTATTAGGTGGCGATGACGTATACGACGGGAGAAGGGACGGACGTGCGCCCGAAGATAATTGAGAAGCCGAGGAAACGTCCACACCACAGCCGCCACGATCAGGCCTTGTACAAACCAATGCGGTTGGTAGTCGAGGAGACTCGTCATGGGCGGGTCACTGTATAACGCTTGAGCTCAGGGGCGTTTGAGGCGGCGACCGTTTTTGCGGCAGCAAAAATGGGCGACGGGTCAAACGTCCCCCGCAGCGATTGGTTAGGGGTTGCTTGCACGAGCCCTCACGATCTCTTTCACTGAGTCGAATACGACGAATACTGCCTTCGCCGCTTCGAATGCTCCATCGAGCATCATGTACTTTGAAAAATCACTCGAGAACGCCTCATTCAATTTTTCGAGCTTCTCGGCCTTGTCTTCGTCCGCATGGAAGTAGTGGGCGTTCAACCAGAGATCCAGCAACAACGCCGCGGTCATGGGTTGGTCGTTTAGCTGAATCGACATGGCTTGTCCGAACAAGCCGTTCTCCCAGCGCTCGCGCAGGCGGGCGAAATGCTGACGTACCTCTGGATCGTCAATGTGCTTTCCGAGCACGCCAAGTGCGCGAGGGAAGAATGATTTTTCCTTCTTCAAGTAGAAAAAGCGAAACGCCATCAGGAACTCTGCAACAAATTCCTCCGGGGGAAGTTGGGCCTCGAACCATAGCCCTTCGCCCTGGCGGTATCGAATGCCACCCTTGATGTCACTTTCACCTGAAGATACGAGCTTCGTGGCGATGAGTCGTTCAGCTTTGCCAAAAAATGCCGTCAACACGTCCCAATCGCCATCGCTCAACATTGGCGCGATGTGCAGTTCGACACGTTTCACTGCCACGCTCAGCAACCCCTAACGCTGGCGCTCACCCGCGCGCATTAGCGCGTCGGTGTGGAGCGGCTGGTTTGGTTGCGTTGGCACAGTTGGCAATGGACGCCAGAACGTGCTCCCCGAGTTCTGTGACTGATACGCTCTTGGAGAGCAATACTTGGCATTCGATGCGAGGCGTGAACCCTCTTCCTGGCCCCGACGTTCCACCATTTATGTTGGGCAAAATCTTGTATCCGGGCTCACTTTCTCGAACCTGAACAAGCCTCGCCTTAGCCATAAAGTCCCTTTCAGACCTAACCCCGGCTGCTCTCAAACGAGGCGCCGACATGCCCTTCCAGTTATTGGGGTGAGGAACGATGCGCCCGGCTTCTTTGAGCGCGCTGTATGTTTCCTGGCCGAGCGTAGAAGCATCTGCGCCAACATCCAGCTGAATGTATGGCCCGAACTCAACCCCCAATCCAACAACGGTTCGCGTGATAGGGCTAAGCAATATTTTGCTGTCTAAAAAGTAGATGTTTACGGATGCCATATACGCAATTTAACGCCAACTAGTAGGACTTGACACTAGCCACCAGATCATTCCAAGTCAACTCATCCTCTCCCCTAACTACCGTGATGTCATGATTCTGTAAATTTAGTACGGACTAATTTTCGCCGGATCACACAACACCCCACAGCAACCCCCAAACCCCGCCGGCTCGACCGCGTACGCCAAGAGAAGAAGTGCGGGTGCGGGGCTACAGCCTGCGTACCGAACAGACGTATGCCGACTGGGTGCGTCGCTACGTGTTATTCCATGGCAAACGTCATCCGGCGGAAATGGGAGCGGCGGAGGTGTCACGTGCTCGAAGTCGAGCTGCCCTGGCTGGATGAGGTGGTGGCGGCGCAAGACCGCAGAAGCCCGCTACCGCGCCAGGGCTGGCGCCCTCAGTGCAGCAGCACCTTCCCCATCATGCCGACCGCAAACCCCGCGACCGCCCCCAGCGCCGGTGCCCAGTGACGTCGCATCGGCACCTTGGGGGCAATGTCCTGGAAGATCAGGTACAGAATGCCGCCACCGGCAAAGCTCATGATGCCGGCGGTGAGCGCCACCCGGTCCTGCAGCAATAGGTGACCCAGTAGTGCGGCGGCGGGCCCCAGCAGGCTGAGCAACGCCAGCAACCGCAAGGTTGACCCTCCCGACGCACCCGCCTGCACACGCTCGCGGTAGGTATTGAAGCCTTCGGGCAGGTTCTGCGCACCGATGAAGGCGGCCAGCAGCATGCCGAGTCTGGGGTTGTAGGCAAACACGGCGCCCAACGACAACGCCTCGGGCACGAAGTCCATCAGCATGGCCAGCAGTTGGGCCTGCGGCCCCTGCTGGCGGGCCAGCCAGGCGTCGATCAGGCAGAACAGACCGCCGCCCGCGCAGAACACCAGCAGCAGCACCGGTGGCGACAGCACGGCCATGCCCTCGGGCACCAGCGCGAAGGCCACGGCGGCGAGCAAGAGGCCGCCGCCAAAGCCAACGATGGCGTGAAGACCCTCTCGGGCAACCGTGCTGCGCGGCGCCCCCAGACGATGGGCCAGCAGGCCACCCAGCCAGGCACTGAGCCCGGCCATCCAGGACAGCAACACGATCGTCAGTAGGGTGGTGGTCAGCATCTCCCCTCCCCCGGCCGCCCCGTCCGTCGGGCGGCATCCAGTTGGTGGCTCAGCCCAGGTCGGCCTTGTGCTGGATGATGCGTGAGGCGATGCCGTAGGCCAGCGCCTCGTCGGCATTCATCCAGTAGTCGCGTTCAATGTCGGTCATCACCGTTTCCAGCGGCTTGCCGGTCTGCCGCGAGATCACCCGCGCCAGCCGCTCACGGATGCGCAGGATCTCCTTCGCCTGGATGGCGATATCCGACGCCTGTCCGCGCCCGCCACCCGCCGGCTGGTGGATCATGAATCGCGTGTTGGGCAGACAGACGCGGCGCTCTTTCGGCGGCGCCAGAAAGATGTGGGCACCGGCACTGGCCACCCAGCCGGTGCCAACAGTGGTCACCGGGGCATCGATGAAGCTGATCATGTCGTGGATCGCGTCACCCGATTCGACATGCCCGCCGGGGGAGGAAATCAACATGGTGATCGGCGCTTTGGACTCTTCCGACAGGGCCAGCAGACGGCGGCAGGTGCTCTGTGCCATCAGGTCGTTGATCTGGCCGAACACCATCACGAAGCGTGACTTGAACGCGAACTGCTCTTCCAGCCGGCTGACGAGTTCGGGCAGCTGGATGCGGTCATCCTGCTCGGAGAGGCGTGAGTCCATGTACATGATCCTGAGATAAGCGAACGGGGATTGTAGGGGTTACGGCGCCTGACGGCGGTCAAGGCTGCACATCAGGCGTGTCGATTCCGGAAAGATTGACCACCACACCCGGCGCCGCAGCCTGCAGACGCTGGCGAAAATGATCCGGCATGGGCTGTTTCTCGTGATGGCCCGCCGTCACCATCACGTAGGTGATCTCCGAGGTCGCCACCGGGACACCGTCGGCGTGGCGGAAGATCGAGACCTTCAGTCGGTACGACGTGTTCCCCAGGTGCAACGGTTCAACATCCAGCGCCAGAACGTCATCAAATCGCGCCGGTGCGGTCCAGTCGGTGGCCAGCCGCACCACCTGGTTGTCGAGCCCCTGCGCCAGCAGTTCGGTATAGCCACCGAACAGCACCCGCATGAACTCGGTCATCGCCAGATCGACGTAGTCGCCGTAGCGTGCGTTGAACACCACCCCCTGCGCATCGCATTCGGCATATCGCACACGCAACAGCAATCGGAACGGGGGCCGGCCCATCGACACGCCTCAGAAGTCGCCGTAACGGCGGCGGCGACTGTTGCGGCCCAGCCACGGCAGCAATAATCCGCCCAGCACCCCGGCGCCCACCAGGGCGGCACCGGTGAGCAGGGTTTTGCGGCGCGCCTTCTGTGCGTTGTACTGCTGGACCACCGCCTCGGTTTCTTGCTCCAGCGTGGCGATACGGGTCCGCAACCGATCGTTGTCCTGCGACAGCTCAACCGCCGGTTGCAGGCGATCCAGCTCACCACTGACCTGGGCCAGCGCGCTCTGCAATTCCTCGACCCGGGCCTGCGCCGCCGCCAGGTCGGCCTGCGCCTTGACCAGCCGATCGGCCGCCGCCGGGGTGTCGGTCAGGAATCGCGCGGTCACCCAGCCTTCGGTGCCACTGGCGGTACGAATGCGGGCAAAGCTTTCCGGGCCCAGCGACTCCAGCAGTGTCACCTCGTCACCGCTCTTGACCACGCCCAGATAGCCGGCGTTGTTGCTCGGCGCATCGCGCACCGTCACCGAGATTTCGTCATCAATGAACTGCTGCTTTTCGGCGGCGTGCAAAGGCGCCGCCAGCACCAGCGCGAGGGCCAGAGTCTGCAATGGGAATTTCATGATGCCGGGAGTCTACCAATCTGCGCCGGCGACGGGCGTCATCCGCCGCCGCTACCGGCTGTCCGACGGGTGCCGACGCGGTACCATCGGCCGATGGAACAGGGAGGCTCCACTGTCATCCGTCGCATCGCCCGCCGCAGCCGCTGGGCGGGTCTGCTACTCGGGCTGGGCGCTGGCACGGCCGCGGCGGCGATCCATACCTGGGTCGATGCCCAGGGGCGTCGCCACTTCGCCGATCGCCCGCCGGCCGGCATCGACGTCCGCACCTTGCCGCCGACATCGTCGACCCGGCCGGCACCGGTCGCCAAGGTGATTGACGGCGATACAGTCCGCCTGCAGACCGGTGAAACCCTGCGGCTGATCGGGATCGATACGCCGGAGCTGCCGTTTCGCGGGCGCCCGGGCGAACCCGGCGCGGAGGCCGCCCGCGACCGATTGGCAGCACTACTGGACGACAGCACCCGCATGCGCCCCGGCGAGACGCCGGAAGACCGCTATCAGCGGCGGCTGGTCTACCTGCAGACCGACACTGTCGCCGACATCGCAGAAGCCCTGCTTCAGGAAGGACATGCGCGGGTCAGCCTGCACGAGGACAATGCGCAACGCGCCGACCGCTATTTCGCCGCCGAGGCCGACGCCCGCCGCCACAATCGGGGCCTGTGGTCACAGCCGGACTGGCAGCCCCGCCCGGCCACCGACGGCGCGGGCTGGCGCAATCGCTTCGGCACCTTCCAGGGTCGCATCACTGACGTCCGCGTCACCGAGGCCGGTGGCCGGATCACCCTCGACGACCAACTGGACCTCTGGATCACCCCCGCCGCCCTCGATCGCTTCGATCGCGCGCGGCTGCAGTCAGCACTCGGGCAGCGAGCCGCGGTGCGCGGCGTGGTCCGGCAGCGCGACGGCCGGCCCTATCTGCCGCTGCAGCACCCCGGTCAGTGGGACACCCTGCCGGCGCCCTGACGCACGCTCAACGCGGGGTGATGGCCTGACCGGCATCCGGCCCGGTCCAGTCAAATTCCATCTGCCGTGCAGTCCGTAGCGCCAGCAGCCGTGACTGGAAGCGCGCCACCAGATACAGGCTCATGTCGATGCCGGCGGAGATGCCCCCCGAGGTCACCACATCGCCCTCGTCCACCCAACGACAGCCGGCACGAATGCTCAGCAGCGGAAAGCGATAGGCGAGATCGTTGATGTCCTGCCAATGGGTGGTGGCGGTGCGGCCGTCGAGCAGACCGGCCGTGGCCAACAGGAATGCGCCGGTACACACGGACGCGGTCAGCGTCGCGGCATCCGCCGTGCCCAACAGCCAGGCAATCACATCCGGCTTCTGCAGCTCGGCCTCGACCACGCCACCGGGCACCAGCAGCAGATCCAGCGGCGGGTGGTCCTCGAAGCTGTGATCCACCTGCACCGTCAGGCCGGCCCGGGCCCGCACCGGCCCACCATCGGCGCTGATCAGCACCACCTCGAACGGCACATCGGTGCCCGGCTGCAACTGCTGCTGCACCCGAGAGGCGGTGGTGAACACTTCGTAGGGCCCGGCGAAGTCGAGCACCTCCACCTGATCGAACATGAAGATGCCCACTCGCAGACTCATGGCGTCACCGCCGCGGGCAGGTTCTGCAGCAGGAAGTCGATCTGGTTCTCGCCCATGATGCGGGCGATGGCACCGGCGTCGAACCCTTCGGCCTGCAGGGCTGCCGTGAGCCGCGGCAAGCCGGTGGCGTCGAACGGCGTGGTGACCGCACCGTCGAAGTCGGAGCCCAGCGCCACATGGTGCAGGCCGATGCGATCGGCGGTGTAGCGGATCGCCCGGGCAATGGCGGCGGCATCTTCACCACAGGCGGCGGTGGGCCAGAAACCGATGCCCACCAGTCCGCCATTGGCGGCAATGGCGTCGAGCTGCGCATCGGTCAGGTTGCGCCGGTTGTCACAGGTGCCCCGCACGCCGGTGTGCGACACCACCACCGGGCGCTGTGCCAGGGCCAGAACCTGGTCGACCGTCGCCGGTGCGGCGTGGGCCAGATCGACGATCATGCCCAGCGACGCCATGCGCGCCAGCATCTGCCGGCCCGCAGCCGTCAAACCGCCTTTCTCGACCCCGTGTGCCGAGCCTGCCATTTCGGTATCGAAGAAATGGGTGGGCGACATCATCCGGTAGCCGGCGGCGAACATCGGGTCGACCGCGGCCGGATCGCCCTCCAGCACCTGCGCGCCCTCCAGCGCCAGGATGCCGGCCACCCGCCGCGGGTCTCCAGCGTGGTCGGCGAGAAACGCCTGCAGATCCTCACGGCTCCGCACCACCACAAGCGCGCCATCGGACTCAGCCGCCATGCGGGTCAACCGCCCTGCCTGGTACAGCGCACGTTGGCGCAGACTGAACCAGCTCGCCGGGGGCCAGCGCTGGGCCATGGCCAGCAGGGTGATGCTGTCGCTGTCGTCGTCATTGCGCTCGATGTTGAGCCCCCGTGGCGACTTGCTGACCACCGAAAACAACTGCACTGCCACCCGGCCCTCGATCAGCCGCGGGACATCGACATGTCCGCGGGACGAACGATGCAGCAGGTTGCGGCCCCACAGCAGCGGATCGGCATGCAGGTCGGCCACTCGCAACTGCTGATGCAGGGCATGGGCCGCAGCCGGCACCGGCGCCCCGACCGGGGGCCCGACGCGGTTCATCAGGCCCTCGACGATTGGCGGCACGCCGAAACAGAACACCAGCAGCGCGACCGAGACCCCTCCCAGGCACCACCAGGGCCAGCGGCGTCTGCGCATCGGGGGAATCGTCATGTCATCGCGCTCCTGCGCCACGCTGGCCGCACGCCAGCCTGGCCATTCTAGGCAACTGCGGCGGCCGACCGCAGTCGCCGGCGGCGCGCGGGAATGGGACAATGCCGGACTGACCGCCCCCTGACCCGCCGATGCTCCGTATCACCGAACTTTCCCTGCCGATCGAGCACCCGCCGGGGGCACTGGCACCCGCCATCCGCCAACGGCTGGGGCTGGCCGACGACGCGTCGCTGCAGTTCACCGTGTTCAAGCGCAGCTACGACGCCCGCAAGAAGCACGAGGGGCTTCGCTTCGTCTACACCGTCGATTGCGAGGTGGCCGACGAACCGGCCGTTCTGGCGCGCTTCGCCGGCGATCGCCAGGTCGGCCCGGCGCCCGATACCACCTACCGTCCGGTGGCGGTCGCGCCGGCGGACCTGCCGCTGCGGCCGCTGGTGATCGGCTTCGGGCCCTGCGGCATCTTTGCGGCCCTGGTGCTGGCACAGATGGGGTTTCGGCCCATCGTGCTGGAGCGCGGCAAGGCCGTGCGCGAGCGCACCCAGGACACCTGGGGCCTGTGGCGTCGCAATACGCTGGACCCGGAGTCCAACGTCCAGTTTGGCGAGGGCGGTGCCGGCCTGTTCAGCGACGGCAAGCTCTATAGCCAGATCAAGGACCCCCGCTTCTACGGTCGCAAGGTCCTGAATGAGCTGGTGCAGGCCGGCGCGCCGGAGGAGATCCTCTACGTCAGCAAACCCCATGTCGGCACCTTCCGGCTCACCGGTGTGGTTACCCGCATCCGCGAGCAGATCGAGTCGCTCGGCGGCGAGGTGCGTTTCCGGCAGGCGGTCACCGACCTGCTGATCGAGAACGGTCAGGTCCGCGGCGTGCAGCTATCGACCGGTGAAATGCTGCGGTCCGACCACGTGATTCTGGCGGTCGGCCACAGTGCCCGCGATGCCTTCCGCATGCTGCATGCCCGCGGCGTGCAGATGGAGGCCAAGCCGTTTTCCATCGGCTTTCGCATTGAACATCCGCAGTCACTGATCGACCGCGCCCGGCTCGGCCGCTATGCCGGCCACCCGCTGTTGGGCGCCGCCGACTACAAGCTGGTGCACCACGCCAGCAACGGCCGCGCCGTCTACAGCTTCTGCATGTGCCCCGGTGGCACCGTGGTCGCCGCCACCTCGGAAGCCGGCCGGGTGGTCACCAATGGCATGAGCCAATACTCCCGCAATGAGCGCAATGCCAACGCCGGCATCGTGGTCGGCATCACCCCCGCCGATTTCCCCGGCGGCGCCGATGCCGGTCCGCTGGCAGGCATAACGCTGCAGGAACAACTGGAGTCGCACGCCTTCGAACTCGGCGGTGGCACCTACGAAGCCCCGGCACAACGGGTCGGCGATTTCCTCGCCGGTCGCCCCTCCACCGCGCTCGGCAGTGTCACCCCGAGCTACAAGCCCGGCGTGAAACTGGTGGATCTCGCCAGCGCCCTGCCCGACTACGCGATCACCGCCATGCGCGAAGCGCTGCCGGTGTTCGATGCCCAGATCCAGGGTTTCGCCATGCCCGATGCAGTGCTGACCGGGGTGGAAACCCGCACCTCCTCGCCGCTGCGGATTCCCCGTGGCGACGACTTCCAGAGCCGCAACATGCGCGGCCTGTTCCCGGCCGGCGAAGGGGCCGGATTCGCCGGTGGCATTCTGTCGGCCGGGGTCGACGGCATTCGCGTCGCCGAGGCGCTGGCACGGGATCTGATCGGCGCCCGCGCCGACGCGGCCTGACCGCATGTCGCTGTTCCGCTGCCCGCTGTGCCGGGCCCCACTCGACACCGAAAGCCGACGCTGGCACTGCCCGGACGGCCACAGCTTCGATGTCGCCCGCGAGGGTTACGTCAACCTGCTGCCGGTGCAACACAAGCACAGCCGCGCCCCCGGCGACGAGCCGGGCATGGTGCGGGCACGGCACGACTTTCTGGCTGCCGGCCACTACGCACCGCTACGCGACGCCGTGATCGCCGGCCTGCAGGCGATCCACCCCGAGGTGGTGCTCGATCTCGGCTGTGGCGAGGGGTACTACACGGCGGCAATGAGCGCCGTCGGCAGCCGGGTTGTCGGTGTCGACATCGCCAAGCCGGCCATTCGTCTGGCGGCGCGCAGCACACCCGGGGTGGCCTGGCTGGTGGCGAGCGGTGCCCAACTGCCGTTGGCCGATCAGAGCATTGACGTGGTCTGCAACCTGTTCACCCAACTGCACCACGATGAACTGCGCCGGGTGCTGCGCCCGACCGGGCAGGTGCTGGTGGTCACCCCGACCGCCGACCATCTGTTGAGCCTGCGAGAAGCGCTGTTCGATACGGTCCGGCCGCACGTGCCGGACAAGTTTCTCACCGGCTTCAGCCGCGGGTTCTCGCTGCGCCACCGCCAGGAACTGCGCGTGCCCCTGTTGCTCGAGGCCAACGCCCTTGCACAGCTGTTGCAGATGACGCCGTATGCCTGGAAGGCCCGCCCCGAACGTCGCGAGGCCCTCCTGCAGCGGGCCGGCTTCCACACCGAGGCGGCCTTCACCCTGCTCTGGTTTCAGCGTCAGCCAGACGACCCTTGCCTGCAACCGCCGACCGGTGAATGATCGGGGCATGACCACCGACCCCGCCTCCACCGCCGCCGACAGCGGGCGCATCAGTTACCAGACTTTCGGCGAGAATTTCATCCGTCACCTGGTTACCGTGCCGCGGCTGCGGGCGGAAATCGAGACCGCCCTGCGCGAAACCGTGGAAGGATCGACCGCGGCGCTACCCAAGGACCTGCTGGTGGCGGACTACCAGTTCCAGCCCCGCGATCTCCACATCGACCACCGCGAACCTGACGACGCCGAGGTGGGCTTCACCCTGCGGCTGACCGGGTTGCTGAACCTCACGCTGCGGCTGATGGGCATGCCGGTACGCACGCCGATGGAGGTCGAGATCCGGGTCGACGTCGATGTTCACACCTATGCCCCACTCACCATTCGCCTGGTGCCGCTACGGGTCGGCAGCCGCAACATTCGGGTGAACGCCGCGCTGCCAGCGGAGCTGCGGGCGCTACCCACCAGCCTGTTGGACCGAATCAACCCGCTGGTGATCGCGGTTCGAGAGGGCATCGTGCGGGCCGTCAATGCGCAACTGCAGCGCCCGCAGCTCGACGAGCTGGCGACCATCGACGTGCTGGCGCTGGCCGAAGCGGCGATGACGCGTCCCTGATGCGCTTGGGCGGTAGCACCCGTGGGGTCAGTCGATTACGCGCTGCCACACCTGCCAGGTCGGGTCTCGCTGCCCGGCGCTCGCGCCGCGATCGCTGGTCCACAGCAGGCGGGAACCGGCAAGCCGTGGCCAGCCGGCGTTGCCGGGGCCGCTCAGACGGCGACGATCCATCGCCCAGCCGGTTTCGGGCTGCCACTGCCGCGCCCAGATGCGATGGCGCCAGTCGGCATCGCGGTTGTCCATCCAAGCCACCGCAAAGCCGGCGCCGGCGGGGCCGACCGCCGGCCGCTGCTGCATGGCCGAGACACTGTCATCGACGGCTGCCGGCGCGCTCCAGCTGAGGCCACCATCGGTGGAATGACTGGCGTGGACCTCGCTGTTGACCCCGGCTGACCGCAGCGGCTTGGCATCCCACACGGCCATCAGCGTGATGCCGTCGGCCGCCACCGCCAACGCCGGATGCCGGTCGGCACGCGCCGTCTCGTCGAAGGGATCATTGCTGCCATTGGCTGATACCCGCACCGGTGCCGACCAGGCCCCGGTGGCCGGGTCGCGACTGCGGGCCAGAATCTCCCAGTTGTCCGGATCGGTGCGGTCGACACCCTCGAAGCCGCCATTGAAGCCGGTCTCGCCGGTCCAGCCGGGGTTGGGGTCGAAACGGTTGTCCTGGAACACCACGGTGACGGTGCCATTGGCCTGCACCGCCAGCGCGGGATGCAGCGACGCCGGATCGCGGGAGCTGCGGGTGTCGACCAGCGTGCCCGGCGTGCAGGCCTTGTCGTCGCTCAGCGACTGTGACGTGCCGTCGACCCCGATCTGCACATAGAGATCGAAGCAGCGGCGACGGTTGTCGCTCCAGGCCACCACCGGCCGGCCGTCTGCCATCACCGCCAGCGCGGGTCGGATACTGCGGGCGGGGCCGGAGTCCAGCACCTGCTCGGCGCCCCAGCTGCGACCACCATCGAGGGAGCCCCGCAGCAGGATGCGTGGCTGGCGCGGCCGTTGCCCGACCCGCTCGTCTTCCCACGCCACCCAGACCTGATCCCCGACGGCTGCAATACGGGGGAAGCGAGCGAAGCCGGCCACCACGTTGAGCATCACCGGATCGGCATCGCCGCGACGCAACCAGATGTCGGTGCCGGTGGCGTCATGAGTTTCGGCAACCACCAGCAGGGTGCCGTCGGCGAGGGTCACCGCGTCAGGAAACCCGGTGAACTGGCCGTCGGGCCCGATGATGCGTTCCGCCGAATCCGCAGGACCGGCATCGGCGGGCACCGGGCGTTCGCCCGCAGGCGTCACGATCATCCCCGTGGGCCGCAGGAAAATCGGCGAGGTCAGCGCCCGTCGGCTGCGCTCGTTGCGTGGCAGCGCGTCGTCGTCGGGCAGACCCATGCCAACGCCCCGCAGCTCCGCCCGCACCCAGCTGGGCTGCGCCGGCATCGTCAGGGTCCACGTGAAGGTCTCATCCGGCAGCCGTGGCGAAAACACCGCCACCGGCGGCAGCATGCGTCCCGGCTGGGCAATGACCTGCAGGGTCTGGCCGATGGCACGCCGGGCGCGGAAGCGGAAGGTGATCGTCTGCCCGGGCGCCGCCGTGACGGTATCGCCATTGATCGCCTCGAACACCCCGTCACCGTCCGCATCGGCCTCCATCGTGAGGAAGGCGGCCAGCGGCCTGCCATCGCTGAGCGTGGTCCGCCCCCGTCGCAGCCCATCGAGAATGCCGCGCTCGCTGTCGTTGGCCGCGAACACGTGCGTGTGCACGGTGCCGGGGCCAAAGCCCAACAACCAGAGTTCGCGGAAGTGGTTATCGGAACTGGCGCTGATGCCGGTCTCGTAGCCGAGGTTCCAACGGCTTTCGGCGTAGTTCAGCTGCAGCTCGATGTCTTCGGCGACGTTCCACACCTCGATCAGGTTGGCGCCCACCACACTGCCCTGGTCATTGGCGCTGCCATCCTCGTTCATCGAGTCGCGGTTGGGATGGTTGACCTGCCACACGGCCCCCTGGGCGTGCGCATCCCAGATACTCTGCTGGGTGGGCTTGTGCGCTGCACCCTCGGGGCCGTCCTGGCCATCGAGCACGGTGTCCACTGCGCCGAAGATGTTGGCGTGGGGGCTGCCATTGGCTTCCTCGCCGGGGATCAGCAGCAGGTCGTGACTGGCCCACAGCGGGTCCCAGTGCTGGTCATAGGTGCGATGGTCGGTGAGCGCCATGAAGTCCAGCCCGCGCAGGAGTCCCTGGCCGATCTGGTCGGCGATCGACACGTTGCCGGGCAAGGCGTCGCTCGACAGCTGTCGGAATGCGGAGCCGTCAGAGGAGTGGTCGGTATGGACATGGGCATCGGTGGTCAGCCACTGCCCTACCAGCGCCGGCGTCGGGCTGGGGCTGGCTGTCGGCGTCGGCGTCGGGCCGAGATCGGACGGCAACGCCCGACTGTTGTCATTGCAGCCCGCCAGCAGCAGCGCAGCCAGCAGCAAGCCGCCGCCCACAGGGAATCGATTCATGATCATGCGTCGAGTATGCCGTGCTGCGGCGACGCTTCAATGACGTCTGGCTGTTTCTACTACTGCCCCGCCGCCTGCATTTCACCCGCGCCATGTCGGGGCTGCTCAGTCGGGGATGCCATCCTGTAACGCGCAGCTCGATCATGCCCCTCGATGGCAGCGTCGGCCTCTCAGCCCAGGCGCCGTGGCCCCGCGGCCAGCCGACGACCACGGCCGCGAGGTCTACACTGGGGACAGTCCCTTTTCCGGAGTGCCCGCCATGGCCCAGCACGACAGCGTCCACTATCAACTGCAGGACGGCATCGCCGTCATCACCCTCGACGACGGCAAGCGCAATGCCCTGCCACCGTCGGTACTCAAAGGCATCTACGCCGCCTTCCGCCAGGCCGAGAAGGACAAGGCCGTGGTCATCCTCACCGGCCGTGAAGGGGTGTTCTCCGCCGGCTATGACCTGAAAGTGATGAAAAGCGGCGGTGTCGACACCCTGCGCATGCTGCGTGCCGGCTACTCGCTGACCGCGCGGATCATGGAATACCCCTTCCCGGTCATTGTCGCCTGCAATGGTCACGCCTTTGCCATGGGGGTGTTCATGATGCTGTCAGCCGACTACATCATCGGCAGTCGTGGCGACTTCCAGGTGGCCGCCAACGAGGTGGCGCTGGGCCTGACCATGCCGCGGGTGGCCTGTACGACGATGAAGCAGCGCCTGACCCCAGCCGCCTATCAGCGCACCATCGTGCTGTCGGAATCCTTTACCCCCGAAGCCGCGGTGAGCGCCGGCTTCTTCGACGAATTGGTGGAACCCTCGCAGCTGCTCGACCGCGCCCGAGCGCTGGCCGCGACCGTCGGCAAGCTCGACATGCGTGCCCACGCTGACACCAAGCGCCGCATCCGCGCCTCACAGATCAGCGCCATCCGCCGGCAGGTGCCGCTGGACCTGATGGATGCGGTGAAATTCGGCCTGCGCGGCGGCAAGCCGAAGCGCTAGCGCAGGCTCAATCCTGGCCGGCGAGAATCTGGCTCATCCGTCGACCGGTGGCGGACTTCCGCAGGGCGTGGATGATCGCCCGCTTCAGAGGCTCCTCCGCGAACTTCGGATGCGCCAGATCGGTCGGGCAGCTCAGCGGGCCGACAAACGTCGGCCAGTCGCTGCCCACCCACCATTCGCAGGCCGCCGGCGACGTGTCGTCGTCGACCTCGCGGGAGACGAACTGTTGCCCCGCCTCATCGAACGACACGTCTTCGTTGATACCGGTCACGATGAATCGCACCACCGCATCGGCATAGACGCGGCAGAAGGATTCATGAATGTCTTTTTCGTTCTTCATCGGGCCAAAGCTTACGGGGCCTTCGTCCGTCAGGCCAACTTGTCGTCGGCCACCCGGTACTGGGGATCTTCCCGGTAGTCCACCACGATCATCCGCCTTGCCTTGTCGAGCAGCTCCAGACAATCCGGGCTGAGATGCCGCAGCAGCAGCCGCTTGCCGGCACGCTGGTAGCGCTCCGCCAGGGTGTTGACCGCCTCGATGGCGGAGTGATCGATCAGCCGCGCATTGCGGAAATCGATCTCGACCAGATCCGGGTCGTCGCGCGGCACGAACTGCTGCTGAAAGCCGGCAGCGGAAGCAAAGAAGACGGTGCCCTCGACTTCGTAGACCTTGGCCCCGTCGCTGCGGTCGCGGTGGGTGACACGCACCTTCTTGGCATGTTCCCAGGCGAACACCAGGGCCGAGAAGATCACGCCGACCACGACCGCCATGGCGAGGTCCACCAGTACCGTGACAATGGCCACCAGCAGGCCGACGATGACGTCGGCGCGCGGCACCTTGCCGAACAGTCGGAAGCTGCCCCACTCGAAGGTTTTTTCGGCCACCACGAACATCACGCCAATCAGGGCGGCCAGCGGAATCTGTTCGATCAACGCCGAGCCGAACAGGATGAAGGACAGCAGAAACAGCGCCGTCGCCACGCCGGAGAGCCGGTGCAGCGCCTTGTTGCCAACGTTGATCATGCTCTGGCCGATCATCGCGCAGCCGCCCATGCCGCCGAAGAAGCCGGTGACCACGTTGGCCGCCCCCTGTGCCGCGCACTCGCGGTTGGGCCGCCCGCGGGTATCGGTCATGTCATCAATGAGGTTCAGCGTCAGCAGCGATTCGATCAGACCAATGGCGGCCAGCACCAGCGAGTACGGCAGGATGATCTGCAGCGTTTCCAGGTTCCACGGCACGGCCGGCAGGTGGAAGCTGGGCAGGCCGCCCGCGATCGAGCCGAGATCACCCACCGTGCGGGTGTCGATGTCCAGCCCCAGCGTCAACAGGCTCACCACGATGATGGCCACCAGGGTGGCCGGTACCGCCTGGGTGAGACGCGGCAGCAGGTAAATGATGGCGACCGTCAGAGCGATCAAACCGACCATGACGTACAGCGCCATACCCGACAGCCAGGCCGAACCGCCATCGGGCTGCGTCACCTTGAAGTGGGTGAACTGCGCCAGAAAGATCACGATGGCGAGACCGTTGACGAAGCCGAGCATCACCGGATGCGGCACCATGCGGATGAACTTGCCGAGCCGCGCCGCAGCAAACAGGAGCTGCAACGCGCCCATCAGCACCACCGCCGCGAACAGATATTCAGCGCCGTGTGAGACCACCAGGCTGACCATCACCACTGCCAGCGCGCCAGCGGCGCCCGAGATCATGCCGGGACGGCCGCCAAATACCGATGTGATCAGCGACACGATGAAGGCCGCGTACAACCCCGTGAGCGGCGAGACTTGCGCCACCAGCGCGAAGGCCACAGCCTCGGGGACCATGGCCAATG
This sequence comes from Flagellatimonas centrodinii, assembly GCF_016918765.2. Taxonomy (GTDB): domain Bacteria; phylum Pseudomonadota; class Gammaproteobacteria; order Nevskiales; family Nevskiaceae; genus Polycyclovorans; species Polycyclovorans centrodinii. Next base: position 2,694,560 of record NZ_CP092104.1, on the reverse strand, counting down.
CGACCGTGAGGCCGCTGAGAAGATTGGTTTTGACAACAGCTGGCGACAGCATCAGGGCAAGCACTCCAGAAGCAGACGGCCGCAGGCAGCGTGCCGGCAGCAAAAACATGGGACGTCGGGGGGATGCACGCGGCGGGCGAGCCGCGAAATCAAACGCTAGGGCGGCTCGCCGCGATTTGCGTCGATGTCGTGGTTATGGTGCATTGCAACATTTTGCCGGACTTGCAGCAGACCGTCCAGCTTTTCGACGTGATCGAAGCCATCCGCAATGCCGAATCATCCGGCCGGTATCAGCAGCGTTTGATCGCCAGCAGCCCGTCGCCGTCGGCCCGCACCGAGAAGCCCGCTTTCTGCAAGCGTGTAGCGACCTCGCGCGGCAGATCACGCCCGCTGGTGAGGCGGTTGGGGCTGCCCGTGTAGTGGAACAACACACCCCCCGGCCGCAGCACCCGCGCCAGCTCGCCATAGAAGGTTTGGGAATACAGCTCGCCGGCGATGCCGAAGCGCGGCGGGTCGTGGAGGACGGCGTCGACCGACGCCGCCGCCAGCTTCGGCAACTCGACCGTGATGTCGCCTTCGGTCAACGACAGCGCCGGTTCGTCCGCCACCACCGGTGACCACGGATTGAGACTGCGCAGCCAGATCACATCCGGATTCTTCTCGAACGACAGCACCCGTTGCGCCCTACCCTGCAGGCAGCACGCCGCGAAGTAGCCGAGTCCGCCGCAGGTATCCAGGATGATCTTGCCGCGTGGCGCGATCAGCCCCACCTTGCGCACGGCATCGGCATAGGGCGAAACCTGCGCCGTCGGCAACATCTTGATGCCGTCGATCTCGAATGTCGGCGGCCCCCAGTCGGTGGGGACCAGCTTGATCAAGCCGCTACCGAAGCGTGACGCCACCGCGAAGTCATCGCCGTCCCAGTAGTAGACCGTGCGTTCGCGACAGCGCGCCAGATAAGGGAAGGCCTGCGCATTCCAGACCCAGGTCTCGGGCCCGGCGACCACGGTGGTGGTGGTGCGCCCCAAATCCAGCGAGCACGCGACCGCGCCCCCTCCGGAATCACGCGATGCCAGTAGCGCCTGGTGGACAGGCGAGGTCAGGAGGGGCTGCGTACGGGGATTCGGGGTCACGGGAGCGACAGCCTACCTGTTGCGAGGATACGGTGAGGCGCTTGAAGTATCGGCAGGCTGCAGGATGCCGCCCCGACTGCCCTGGCCGTTCGTTTCCGCCGACGGGGGCCAAGCGTCAACGGCCGGCTCGACCGTCGTCGCCACCATTTTCGGCCCGGTAAGCGCTCGGAGTCGTCAGTGTCCAGCGATGAAAGGCCCGCGTGAAGTTGGCGGGATCGGAGTATCCCAACCGGTCTGCAATCTGTTCGATGCTCATCGCCGTGTCGCTCAACAGCGTGATCGCTTCTCGACGCAAAACATCATCGAGTACCTTTCTGAAACTGATCCCATGATTCGCCATCTTCCTGCGAATCGTGCGTGACGACATGTTGAGCTTGCGGGACACCTCATCCAACCCGGGATATCTGCCGTCGCGGATGATCAGCGCCGCGCGAATTCGGGCGAGCAGATCTTCGGTTTCTCCCAGTATCGCCAGTTCCCGCTCAAGGTGCGCCGTGACCTGTGCGGCCGCGATAGGGTTGGCCATCGGTAATGGCAGATCGAGAATGGCGGCGGGGAGGCGCACCTGGTTCGACGCCTTGCTGAAACGCATCGCTGGGAGCCGTTCCCGGTAACGGCTGTAGTACTTCGGCTGCGGATAGTCACACCAGAGCTCCACATGCCGCGCCTCAAGGAGCCCGAAGGCCGCCTGCATCAGCAATCGGTACACGCCGACGAGGAAGAACTCGAAGGTATGGTTCCGAACGACCCCCAGGTCCGCCGTGTCAAGAACCGACACCACCGCCTGATCCCCTTCGACATAGACATCCAGGCGAAGGTACGGAAGCCGCGTCGGCAGGAACCTGTTTCCGAAGACCATGCCTTCTCGCAGGGTCGAAGCGGCCATGAACCCGAAGCCAAAAAGCCCGTGGGTCGTGATGCTGCTGGCCAGGCCGATCTCGAAACCCGTGCCGGGATTGCCGGTGAGCTTGATGGCCCGCAGCAGGATCGCACCTGCATCGTGCCGTGAAACCCTGGCATCGACCGAGCCGAGCAGACTGCGGGAGAGTCCAAGGCCCTGTACCAGCGTCTCTCTTGCCACCCCGTTTCGCGCTGCGTAATCGAAGATGAGCTGGACATATGCCAAGGGAATGGCCGGTCGGTAGACGTCTTCGAAGCGCGGGTTGCTCATGCTGTCGTGGCCATAAATGACAAGAATATTGGCATGTTCTTCCTATTATCTTCAGTCAGTTGCGCCGATAGGATGCACGCAAGGGTCGGCTGCTGCGCAACGTCTCGTGCTGGACAGACCCAATCTGCACGGCCGGGGCCCATGAGGGGTGCACGGGCGCGGCACCTGTGGAGAAACAAGAACGTGATTCATCTTTGTGGAGGCCTCGCCACCCGGGCGTCGACCATCGGGCGGACATCTTGCGTGCTCGTGCTGCTGGGCACGCTGATATCACTCGTGACCGGCTGCTCCGGCTCGGAGGCCCCTGCCCGTCCAGACTTGTCGACCGAGATCCGGTACGCCAATGCCTATGGGCAATACCGAAGTCTGGTCTATGTACCAGGCACGGTGCACCCGGAGCGGCCCGCGCCGATGGTCGTGGTGCTGCACGGCGCCAACACCACGGCGGAGCAGCAACGTGCGGCAAATCTGTTCGACCCGCTGGCAGCACGCGAGCGCTTCATCGTCATGTATCCGGATCACGAAACCGACCGTGCACTTGGCCGCCATCCCCTGCAGGCCTGGCGCTTCTACAACCCGGCGGAGATGCAACGCGACGTCGGTGACACGCAGGCGATTGCCGAGCTCACGCGCCAGGCGATGGCCACCTGGAACGTCGACCCCGAGCGCGTCTACATCATCGGCATGTCTGCCGGTGGCTGGATGACCAGCATCATGGGTGCGACCTATCCCGATCTGTACGCCGCGATCGGTATCGCCGAGGCCGGTGCCTATGGCATCGGCCTGGCCGGCCTTGCCCAGCCGCTTGGCCCGGCGCTGTTGCGCCCCGAATTGCTGGCACTGGCAGCGCATCAGGCAATGGGCACGCATGCGCGCGTGCTGCCGGTGATCAACTTCCAGGGCGATAACGACGCCGCCGCAACCCCTGCGAGTGGCGCGCATGCGGTTCAGCAGTGGCTGATGACCAACAATCTGGCGGCCTCCGGAAGTCTGTATGTGCCCTTCCCGCTCGCGCCGACCGAAACCATCGCCGTCACACCGGCTGGCGGCTACCCGTATCACATCGATATCTACCGGGACGCGAACGGGTGCCGGATTCTCGAGCAGGTCCGCATCGAGCAGATGGCGCACTACTGGCCCGGGGGGTCGGATGATCCGAGTCTCGCTGGCTTCACCGATCCGCAGGCCCCAAGCGGCGCAGAACTGTCCTGGGCCTTCTTCAAGCGGTTTCGCCGATCGGACACCGCACTGTCTTGCGTGGAGTCCCGGCAATGACTGTGGTTCGCCCTCACCGCCTCGGTGGCATGTTGCTGCTGCTTTATTCCGTCGTAGTCGGCGGCTGCGGCGGGTCGACCCGGCCCGAAACCTCCGCAGCGTCCGCCATCACTGTCGTCGACATGCAGGTCGACTCCGACCGAGTACTGCGTTATCGGGTGTCGACGCCATCGCTGGAAAAGTCCACCACAACGCCGCTGCGGATCAACGTCATCCTGCCGACGACTTACGACAGCGACCCAAGGCGCCGCTATCCCGTGCTTTATGCGCTCCCGGGAACGAGCAACACCGCCGACGTCTGGCTCAACAACATCGACACGGTCGAGATGACGGCTTCGCTGCCGATGATCGTCGTGATTCCGGACGGCACCTTCGACGCTGACGGCGGCGGTTTCTACACCAACTGGGTAGATCAGACCACCAGCCGAGGGGTCGCGAACTGGGAAACCTTTCACACCGAAGAACTTGTTGCCTGGATCGACGAGAACTTTCGCACGCACTCCGATCGATCAGGCCGCGCAATCGTCGGCATCTCCCAGGGGGGCTTCGGATCGATGTCCTACGCTGCACGCAGCCCGGGACTTTTTGGCGCAGCCGCGTCGTTTTCTGGCGCCGTGGACATCTACTACAACCCGGTGTGCCATCTCGGCGCGGTGGCCCTGATCTCCGCGATAATGACCGGGCTCAACGGTGTCCCGCCATTTGCGCCGTTCGGCGATCCGGCCACCCACTCCGACAACTGGAAGGCCCACGACCCGGGATGGCTGGTCGGCAACCTGGCCAACACCAAAGTGGATATTTACACCAGCACCGGACTCCCCGGCCTGCCGGACCTGACGGACCCCGCAGTGGTCGGCACCGTCGCCATCGAGGCCTTGTTGCATGCCTCGAACCGATGCTTCAAGCAGGCTGCCGACGCGGCCGGCATCGACTTCGGCTGGCACAGCTACATTATCGGCACCCATGCCTGGGACTATGCGAACCGGTCATTGGCGGACTACCTGCCACGCTTGATGGTGTTTTTCGAAACAGGGGCATAGCCGCAACCGTCGAGAGCAGGTCAGACGGATAGTGCCGGTCGCGCTTCCGACCCGCATCCATGTCCGAAAACGGCCAGTCCGCGCGCGCGCCGGGTGCTAGCCTGCGGACATGTCGAACCTCGCCGTCATCCCCACGCCCCAGGTCTGTGAACAGGCCCGGCTGAGTCGTGACTCGCGGTTCGACGGATTGTTCTTCACCGCCGTGACCAGTACCGGCATCTACTGTCGGCCGGTCTGTCCGGCGCCGCCGCCAAAACCGCAGAACGTTCGCTACTACGCCAATGCTGCTGCCGCAGAAGCCGCGGGCTTTCGTCCCTGCCTGCGCTGCCGGCCCGAGCTGTCGCCTGCCGACGGCACCTGGCGACGCGGGGACGACGTGGTGGCGCGCGCACTCACCCTCATCGACCAGGGCCTGCTGGCCGAGCAACCCCTGTCGGTACTGGCCGAGCGCGTACAGGTGGGCGAGCGGCAGCTACGGCGCCTGTTCGTCGACCGTCTGGGCGCGCCACCCATCGGCGTGCATGGCACTCGCCGCCTGCTGTTCGCCAAGCAACTGCTCACCGAAACCGCGCTGCCGATCACCGAGATCGCCCTGGCCGCCGGCTTTCGCAGCCTGCGCCGATTCAACACCACCTTTCGCGAGGCCTACCGCATGGCCCCGCGTGACCTGCGCACGCGCAGCCCTGCTACGGACGGCGGCGCGCTGACGCTGCGCCTGGGCTATCGCCCACCCTACGACTTCAACGCCATGCTCGATTTCCTGCGCGGCCGCGCGCTGCCAGGGGTGGAAGTGGTGGATACGCGCAGCTACGCCCGCGCCTTCGGTCCGGCAGAGGCCCCGGGCTGGCTGCGGGTGAGTGCCTGGCCCGGCACCCGCGAACACGCACTGAAGCTGGAGCTGCACAGTGCCCGTCCGGCCCTGTTGCTGGACACCGTCAACCGCCTGCGGCGCATGTTCGATCTTGATGCCGACCCGGAAGCCATCGCCCGCACCCTTCAGGTCGACCCGCGCCTGCGCCCGCTGCTGAAACGCCGCCCCGGACTGCGCATCCCCAGCGGCTGGGACGGCTTCGAGATCGCCGTGCGCGCCGTCGTCGGCCAGCAGGTGAGTGTGGCCGCCGCGCGCACCCTCACCACGCGGCTGGCGCAGCGCTTCGGCACAGCGCTGCCGGAAGCCCTCGCGGCACGCGGCTTCACTCAGCTTTTCCCCACGCCCGAAGCGCTGGCCGATGCCGACCTCACCGGCATCGGCCTCACCCGCAGCCGCGCCGCCACCGTGCAGGCCATCGCCCGCGCCCTGCTCGACGGCCAGGTGGACTTCAGCCCCGACAGCCCACTGGATCGCTTCGTCGCACGCTGGGTCGCCCTGCCCGGCATCGGCCCCTGGACCGCGCAGTACATCGCGCTGCGCGCGCTTGGCCACCCTGATGCCTTTCCCGCCGAAGACCTGGTCCTGCAGAAAACCCTTCCCACCGACGGCAGCCGCCTCAGCGCCAGGACCCTGCGCAGCCATGCCGACGCCTGGCGGCCCTGGCGCGGTTACGCCGTCATGCACCTGTGGCGCCATGCCGCAGAGCGCCCGCCCAACACCGGAGACACCCCATGAGCGTGTACTACACCCACATCGACAGCCCCGTTGGCCCACTGCTGGTCGCCGCCTCCGACGCCGGCCTGCACGCCATCGAATTTCATGAGACCAAGCACGCTGTACGTCGACGCGAGGATTGGCGCCCGGGTGACCATCCGCTGATCCGGGAAACCCAGCGGCAACTGGGCGAATACTTCCAGCGCCAGCGCACGGCCTTCGACCTGCCGCTGGTGCCCCAAGGCACCGACTTCCAGCGCCGGGTGTGGCTGGCACTGGCCACCATCCCCTATGGCCAGACCTTCAGCTATCGCCAGATCGCCGAGCATGTCGGCCGCCCCACCGCCACCCGCGCCGTCGGCGCCGCAAACGGCCGCAACCCCCTGCCCATCGTCCTGCCCTGCCATCGCGTCATCGGCGCCGACGGCTCATTGACCGGCTTCGGCGGCGGCCTGCCCACCAAGCGGTTTCTGCTGGCGTTGGAGGGTGTGGGTTAACGCTTCAGGTTCTTTTCTCCCAGTTCATCACGCTCTACGCGTTGAGCACGCCCGATCACTGGACGTGACCATGAAAGGTATCTAGTCTCTGGCGAGCGCGTTCACGTTACAGACGCACTCGTTCGCGCCCGCAGACTGACCAGGATGGGAGAAGCGGTCGGGCTGCTCTCGAATTGCTGTTGGTCATGCTCCGATGGCAAGACGCACACAGACGCCAGCCCGATCGCTGGCTGAATCAGGGGAAAGGATCTCCATGGCGCATCCACTCCGTTACGGTCTGGCGGTATTGCTGCTGGGAACCGGATTGACCTCACCCGTACTGGCAGCAACCTGGCCGACCACGGAATTCATTTTTGAGAACAAGAACCCGAGCGTCAATTCGGTACTCGACTCCATCAATCCGTTTACGGGTTACAGCTCGGCCCAGGAGGCCGCTGTCGCCGAGCTTGAGCGCCACCTTTCCAAGGTGGCCAGCTACTACCAGTTCATGGGTTTCAAGGCGCCGCCGCTGCAGATTATTGACGGGCGCAAGGGCGGCAAGGCTTATCGGGTTTATCTCTACGACTATGACGACAAGGATCCGATTGCCCGAGCCGGGCCGAGACCCGGCGGCTCGTCGATCCTTCTGGTCGATCTTTCCCGCGCGATTGTGGATGGCAAGCCCGCACCTCGGATGTACGAGGACTTGGCGCATGAACTATTCCACAACGTCCAGCACGCCTACATCAGCCATGCACAAATCGATGATCGCGACTGGATCGTGGAGGGCCAGGCCCAGGCCGTCGGAATGGAGGCTGCGCGCAAGTTGGCGGGCGTCGATATGTACAAAGGCAAGGAGGACGGCTTCCGGCTCGGTGGGCGGCCGTATTACAAGGCGCTCTGGCAGCCCGACCTGGGCAAGAAGGAAGAGTACCGGACGTCTTCCTTCTGGCGTTACGTCGCCGAACACTACGCGGCCGCCAAAGATAACGGCCGTCCCGGCCTGAAGCCGACCGCCCCTGACTACAGCTACCTGAAGACGGTGTTGAGCCAGCCTCTGGCTGATCGGGCGTCCGGCCCCGCCGATGGGCAATGGCTGGACCGCGGACTCAGGAAAGCCACCGGGCTTGGCCTTCAGCGGATGTACGCCGCTTTTGTATCGACCTTTGCCGGCTACGTACCCGATCGCTTGACCAAGGCGCCCGGCGGTACAGCGCAGCAGGCGCAGGACAACTGGCTCAAGTACGTTTTTGGTGGCTGTACCGAGCTTGCATTGTCGGGTCGCGCCCCCTCTGGGGACACGCTGTTGCCGTTGCGCAAGAATGGCGCACGCTGTTTCAAGGTGAATGTCGCCGGGACCGGTCGTGCTGACGTCTCCCTGCAGGCGCGTGCCGAGACGGTGGCCGCACTGCAGGCCTTGCAGATCGGGACGGCGGGCGGCGCGCGCATCGGCAGCGCCCAGATTGTGCCGTCACCGGCCGGGGGTGGATATCTCGGGCACTGGCGCTTTCGCATCGACAGCGGCGTACCCACCGTTTTTATCGTGAGCAACATGGCGGCAGATCCCGCCACCACGTTGAACACGGACCTGCAGCTGAATGCGACTTACAGCCGCTGGGTCAGCGATCTGAGTCAGCCGCGAAAGCAGGCCCAAGCCAGTCCACCATCAAAAGCGACGTCCGCCAAAGCGAAAGCCGCCCCGTCCAAGCAAACCAGGGCGAAGGACGCAACCCGCAGCGCAGCCCGCAACGAAGTCGAGACCGGGCTGGAAGCGCTGAGCAACCAGACCGCACTGGGCGCCCATGCCACCTTCGAGCGGAAGCGCGCGCGCTGCGTGAAACCCTTCGGGGCCAGCAGCTGCGGGCCGATTACCTCCATTCAACTGTCGCTGACCCCGGGCGCAATGGGCGATATGACCCAAACCACCGGCACGGGCGGGGGACTGGCCCAATTCATGGCGCAGATGACGGCGATCGCGGACCACGGCGCCTTGTCCACCGATTCACAGTGGAAGCAGGCCATGGAGGAGGTCAGGGATACCGAAGGCTCCACGGTCACCATCACGATTCCACTGATCGAATACGGCTTCACCGGTGCGTTCGACAATGCCGAAATTGTGGTGAACGGCGGCGCCGGGCGTGGCAACTTGCAGGCCAAGGGCCCCGAGGACGCCATTCCAGGCCGCGGCCAGGAGTATCGCCAATCCGGCCGGGTCAGCATCGAGGAGTTCACGCCCTACGTCATGCGTGGCCGGTTCGAGGCCAACCTGACCGACTTGAGTGCAGTGGACTTCAGCAATGCTGGCGAGGACATGCCGCTCCCGGTTGATAGAACGATCCGTGGCGAATTCGTGATCGCCGCGCCCTGGGAAGGCGATCCCGAAGCGGCGGATTACCTGCAGCAGACCACCGAAGCCGGCATGCAAGACCTGTCGCAGGCCTTCCCTGCGCTGGGGAATCAGGACCTCGCGTCCATCATGCCCCCCGATGCGCGGGGCGGGCAGCCAGGTGGAACCGGCGGCAACCTGCCGTCCAGCCCCGTGCAGGACTTCCCGCGCTGCGCCTGTGACTGCCAGCCCATTGCAACGCTCTCCCCGGAATGCAAGCCGATTTGCAAGGTAAAGCTGCTTGCATGCTGGGCGGAAGACAGTCGCCAGAAAAAACTCGCACAGCAGCTGCGGCCCGCGGCTGAACCCGCTGCGCCCGTTCGCCAGAGTCGCACGGAATATATCGAGGGCCTGCGCCGGGAAGGCATGAGCCAGGCACAGATCGACCGCATCATGCCGGGCGTCGATGCCTTCTGGGCAGAGAATGGCGGATGGCCGAAGAAGTAGTGACGTATCGGTGTTTTTCACCGTACGCCCCCTTATGTAGCCGGCAGACTGCTGTCGATGAACGCCTGTTCACACCAACCGGAAAGGATACGCAACCATGAAAATCGCTCTCCCCATCGTGCTCTCGATGCTGCTGACAGGCATCGCTTACGGCGCCGATCTTTCAAGCAAGACCCTGTCTGGCAAATGGACCTTTACCCACATGATTCTGGACGGCGAGAAGAAAGTGCCGGTCAACCTGGGCATGGAGTTCCTGCCATCGGGGGAGCTGATCAATTACAGCCAGGGGGGCGCGGAGAAAAGCCGTGCCAACTACGTGATTGATCAGGGGGTGATCCACTACACCGACAAGCGAGGCCCACAGCGCTGGGAGGTCAAGCAGTTTGATGGGGATACATTGATCGTTGATCACAAAGGCGCTGAAATGTTTTTCACCCGGCCGTAAGCGCAACGCTTGCCCGGCAGCGATGCCCTGATTCTTCACAACGAGTAAAAAGCGATGTTGCATTCAAAGACCGCAGCACTTTGCACCCTGGTATTGGCCGGCCTCATCAGCAGCGCCGCGCATGCGAAGGACAACAAATGGCATGTGGAGATTGAAGGGCAACCGCCATTGTCCGGAACGCTGGTGATGCCCTCCAAGATTGGCCCCCTGACGAACTTCAACCTGATCGGCGCCAATGCCATGGTCAGTTTTGGTGTCAAGGGGGACGCCCCGGCAGAGCCCTACTCCGCCCAGGTGCTGTACCTCGACAGCAAGCTGGCCTGTCACCGCGGCGTCGGCGATACACAAACCGACGAAGTTCAGCTCTCCCACGAGCCCGGCAGAATCGTGGTTTCCGGGAATATCGGCTGTCGCCTGGGGGATGGCGAGGTGGTGATGCACCCGATCGCGGGTTGGTTTTCCAAATAGTCGTTATCACAGCTCAATCGTTACGGTGTCACCGTAATTCGTGCCCACACCGTCGGCGGGCGTCCCCTGCCCACTTCGGCCCCGTGATTGCTGGACTCCGGCTCCGGAGGCCTTGTCCCAAGATTTTCAGGCCGGTTGAAATCTGATCGAGGTGGTCCCGCCCGTTCCCACCGCACGCGCTCAGGGAATCTCCACACAACTACTGCGCTTATCCTGCCTTCGCTCACGACCTTGTGCAGCGATTCCCTCAGGAACAATAGGCGACAGACCAAGATTTATCGAGATTACCGGCATTTTTCGTGGTCTGACCCCATTTATTCCGGTGGCGCGCCTTGGTCGCACTTCACGCATTCCAGCTCGGCACCCACGGCTGCCTGCCGTCCAGCCGCGGTCACCACCCAGGGGCGGTTGATCCAGGGCGGACGATGGCGCGTATGCTGGCGATGGCCACAGGCCAGACGGGCCACCCAATCGCCCGCCTCGTCCTGCAGAAACCCGGTGATCGCACGTTTCATCGGCACCCCTGGGCCCGCACCACCAGCATCTGATCTGCACCACGCTGAAAGCGGTATGCCACTGGCTGCAACTCGGCGGACAGCCCTTCCGCGCGCAAGGCTGTCATCACCGCTGCCAAATGCGGCGACACTGCCCCATTCAGAGCCACCACGGGAAAAACCCGCACCACTTGGGCCACTCGACACAACTCGCGCATGGACGCCAGGTGCGTGGTGCAGTCCACATGCTCGCTGTAGAGAAACAGGTAGTGCGAGCACAACGCGAGGGCAAAGGAGGCGTCTGCGAACGGCAGCGACGGCAAGGAAGCAGGCACGTAACGACCCGCACCAAGGCCCGCGTCAAAGTCCTCCAGAAACAGCGACATCGACTGCATCCGGGTCTCGCCCAGGCGCTCGACGCTCCCCATGACATCCCAGAGGTACTGGTCTGCCCGCTCACGCATCTGCGTCATGATTTCGGGGTAGACCGCATCGATACGGCTGCGGATGGCTTCCGTGCCGAACTGGTAGATCGGATCACAGGACACCACCTCGTGACCCAGGCGCGTGGCCTCGGCGTTGAAACTGGCGGGTCCGTCACCGCACCCCAGAATCCGCCCCTGAAGGTCGTCTGCAGACAGCGAAAACATCGCCTGATATTCGGCAAACGAACGCCCCCAAGGCACCACACTGCTTAACTTCATCGCAGCACTTTGCGCAGGCTTGTTGTGGCCGTTTCACAAGCCATAGTCACGCTCAACCCTGGCGATACGCACCTTGAAGTCTGCGTACCAACTCCGACGACCAAGCCGCTGCGCCTGTAGATGTTCTGATTGCCGCTTCCAGGCGCGAATGGCAGCCAGGCTATCCCAATAGGAGACGGTGATGCCCAAGCCTTCCCGTACCGATTCGACGCCCAAAAAGCCCTGCTGTTGGGCGGCCAGAGTCACCATTCTCGCCGCCATATCGGCATACCCCTGATCGTCGGAGGTCCGCAGGGAGGTGAAGATGACCGCGTAATAGGGTGGCTCAGGGGTTGGGGCGATGGTGTTCATAGCATGACGAACCGACAACACATGACAGAAGCGAAACCCTACGCTGCTGCCGCCGAAATGCAATGCCGCTCAGGTGCCCGCTAAAGCCCTGGAACGGGCCCGGCAGGCGCACGACACCCCGACATCAGGCGCTTCGGAAGTTTCGCTGCGCCTTGCGCCGCGTCTCACGCAACCAGACGGCGTAGTCGTCCAGATCGCCGTCGAACATCGTGCAGGTGCCATCGGAGACGCGCCAGAGGGTGTCGCAAACGTTCTGGACCAGGTGGCGGTCGTGGCTGACCAGCAGCACCGCGCCGGGATAATCGTTGAGGGCCATTTCCAGGGCCTGGCGCATTTCCAGGTCGAGGTGGTTTAGAACAATAGGGGACAGACCACGATTTATCGAGATTGCCGAAATTTTTCGTGGTCTGACCCCAATTATTTGGTCTGACCCCAATTATTCCAGCGGGCAGCTATTCAAGTTCGTGTACAACCTCCGGTATCCGGGGCAGTACTACGACGATGAAACCGGGCTGTTCTATAACCACCCGCGCTACTACGACCCAGCCCTTGGGCGATATCTGGAGTCGGATCCGATTGGGCTGGCGGCAGGGATCAATACGTATGCATATGCCCTGAATAACCCGGTCAGCTTCACCGATCCAACTGGCTTGTATCCTGGCGAGGACATCATCGAGTTCATCCCGGATGCGATCGGGGCGAATATCGACTTCTCGCGGAACTATTTCGACATGCGCCGAGCAAACACGATCGGCGGCGACAGATATTTCCACTGCAAGGCCAACTGCGAGGCGGCGAGTCGAGCCCTGGCGGCGCGTTTGAATCCAGCCTCCTGAGCGAGCTTCGCGAACTGACGGATGAGCACATCAAGGGTGATTCACCACAGGAATGTAACGCTGACCGGCAGGCGAACAATCATGGCCGTCAAGGCGGAGGCAACAACCCCGGCGGATCGAGTTGCAAACAGATCTGTAGTCCGTTCCGACCGAACGGACTTCCGCCCAACTACTGAGGGACGTACCAATGCTGCTTATTGCCGCCAGTCTCGCCCTGCTGTTCTTGGTAGCGCTGGGTGTCAGCCGGCGTTTCAGAACCTCGGTCGCTCGTCACCAATTGGGCGTTGCCGTGGCATTACTTGGCGTAGCCGGAATGATCGTGTTTGCCCTCGTTATAGGTGACTATTTCTCGGTCGATGCGTGCCTTGATGATGGAGGGCGGTGGAACAAGGACCGCGAGATCTGCGAGTATCGGGAGCCGTCAAGTGTTTCATGACGAGCGCTGTTTCGCGGTAAACAATAAACAATAGGAGACAGACCACGATTTATCGAGACTTTCGCCATTAATCGTGGTCTGTCCCCAATTATTCATGAATTGCCTCCTGATAACATTTTTCCAACCCCATTCAGAAGTCTATTTTTATTTAAATTTCCGCTTGTCTCTTCAGGTACTCCTACTGCCCTTCTTTCTTCTGGCCTTATAAATCCACGCTCTATAATAGATTCACACTTTTCATGATCTACAGCTATCTGGACAGTAGAAATAACGTATCCGTCATTCACCTTAGCGAGCTCTTCATGTGAAATGGGATAACTTTCAGAAAACTTACAAAGGCCGTTTTCAGTCTTCACCCCTTTCTCGAAAAAGAATTCTCCCTCTAATATATTTAAGCCATGCGGCGCGAAAACCGTTGCCGAGGTTCTATTTAAAAAGCTTCCAACCAAATCTAATGTTATCTTTACCATTGACGCCTGAGATGGAGATGCTTTTTGAGTGTGATCTGAGTCGCCATAATTTATAACCTTGCTTGCTTCCTGCCCGCTTTGGGCTTGGGCTCCAGCAGCATTCATAAATAGTAACGAAGAAATTATAAGCAAAGCCTTTATTTTTAGGGAAACACTGATCAAGTCCCCTCAAACGCTTTTTGCGATTGACTGGACATGAGAAAATATTGCTGACGAATTCCACGGGGATGAGGGTGATGAAGCAGCGCAGCTTTGCTGATGCCGAATATGCCGCCAAGCCACGTCAGACGCGGCAGGATCGGTTTTTATCGAAGATTGATGCCGCAACGCCCTGGCCTGCACTGCTTGCGGTCATCGATCCCTTCTACCCGAAGGCGGGCAATGGTCGACCTCCCCTAGGCTGTGAACGCATGCTGCGGATGTACGTTGCCCAGCAATGTCTTGGTTTCTCCGACGAGGGGATCGAGGATGCGATTTACGACTCTGGCGCAATTCGCCGGTTTGTCGGCATTGATCTGGGACGGGAGTCGTCCCCGGATGCCACCACGGTGCTGAAGTTCCGGCGGCTATTGGAAACCCACGGGCTGACGAAGCTGATCTTCGAGACCATCAAGGGACACCTGGCCGAACAGGGACTGCTGATGCGGGAAGGCACCATTGTCGATGCCACCCTGATTGCTGCTTCGCCTTCGACAAAGAACAAAGCAGGCGAGCGAGATCCTGAGATGCATCAATCGAAGAAGGGCAACCAGTGGCACTTCGGCATGAAGGCCCATATCGGCGTAGATGCCGCCTCGGGACTGGTGCACAGCCTCATTGGCACGGCGGGTAACGTGGCTGACATCACCCAAGCCCATGCCCTGCTGCATGGCGAAGAGCGACACGCCCATGGTGATGCGGGCTATCAGGGTGTGGAGAAGCGGGAAGAGTGCAACCCCGAACACACCGTCGCCTGGCAGATCGCGATGCGACCGGGCAAGCGACGCAAACTCCCTGACACCGAAGGCGGACGGCTGCTTCAGCAAACCGAACAACTGAAATCCAGCCTGCGTGCCAAGGTCGAGCACCCATTTCACATCATCAAGAACCTGTTCAGGCATCGGAAGGCTCGCTATCGGGGCTTGTTCAAGAACACCGCCCAGCTTTACAGCCTGTTCGGGCTGGCCAATCTGCTGATTGCCGCCCGACGAATCCCCGAGCCCAGCAGATGAATTGCGTCTGCAGCAAGCAGAATCAGTGGGCAAATATGCGAAAGAGCCCGAATATCGGGAAGAACTGAGCGATTCTCATGCCAAACGTGCTGAAAACCGCAAAGTCAGCCGACTCTTGGCGCCCAAGTGCGGAGCGGCGCAAAATTCAGACACTTGATCAGTGTTTCCTTAGGCCGTTATTACTTCTAATGTATTCTTCCATTTTCATGTGCTCCGTAATAAGTTTTCCGAGTATCTTCATAAAAATTTAGCCCGTCAAACGCACCGGAAAATAGTTTTCCCATTCAATGACGAATTTATCTATTAAGGAAACACTGATCAAGTCCCCTCAAACGCTTTTTGCGATTGACTGGACATGAGAAAATATTGCTGACGAATTCCACGGGGATGAGGGTGATGAAGCAGCGCAGCTTTGCTGATGCCGAATATGCCGCCAAGCCACGTCAGACGCGGCAGGATCGGTTTTTATCGAAGATTGATGCCGCAACGCCCTGGCCTGCACTGCTTGCGGTCATCGATCCCTTCTACCCGAAGGCGGGCAATGGTCGACCTCCCCTAGGCTGTGAACGCATGCTGCGGATGTACGTTGCCCAGCAATGTCTTGGTTTCTCCGACGAGGGGATCGAGGATGCGATTTACGACTCTGGCGCAATTCGCCGGTTTGTCGGCATTGATCTGGGACGGGAGTCGTCCCCGGATGCCACCACGGTGCTGAAGTTCCGGCGGCTATTGGAAACCCACGGGCTGACGAAGCTGATCTTCGAGACCATCAAGGGACACCTGGCCGAACAGGGACTGCTGATGCGGGAAGGCACCATTGTCGATGCCACCCTGATTGCTGCTTCGCCTTCGACAAAGAACAAAGCAGGCGAGCGAGATCCTGAGATGCATCAATCGAAGAAGGGCAACCAGTGGCACTTCGGCATGAAGGCCCATATCGGCGTAGATGCCGCCTCGGGACTGGTGCACAGCCTCATTGGCACGGCGGGTAACGTGGCTGACATCACCCAAGCCCATGCCCTGCTGCATGGCGAAGAGCGACACGCCCATGGTGATGCGGGCTATCAGGGTGTGGAGAAGCGGGAAGAGTGCAACCCCGAACACACCGTCGCCTGGCAGATCGCGATGCGACCGGGCAAGCGACGCAAACTCCCTGACACCGAAGGCGGACGGCTGCTTCAGCAAACCGAACAACTGAAATCCAGCCTGCGTGCCAAGGTCGAGCACCCATTTCACATCATCAAGAACCTGTTCAGGCATCGGAAGGCTCGCTATCGGGGCTTGTTCAAGAACACCGCCCAGCTTTACAGCCTGTTCGGGCTGGCCAATCTGCTGATTGCCGCCCGACGAATCCCCGAGCCCAGCAGATGAATTGCGTCTGCAGTAAGCAGAATCAGTGGGCAAATATGCGAAAGAGCCCGAATATCGGGAAGAACCGAGCGATTCTCATGCCAAGCCTGCTGAAAACCGCAAAGTCAGCCGACTCTTGGCTCCCAAGTGCGCAGCGGCGCAAAATTCAGACACTTGATCAGTGTTTCCTTAACGATTTTGTTACATTGTCGCTCACTTATGGGCTTCACTTTAACTGTAACTATATGATAAATATGACAATTATTCACCGCGCCTGTTTCCGCTGCGATGACCTGCCCCTTGATTTTCGGACCAGTTGAAACCTGAGACGATGGCTGCGGCAGACGAGCGAGGAGCCATTGGGAAGAGTCGTTTCACTTGAGAAGCAGGTGGTGTGCATTCTGCTGCGCGAAGCCCCCACCCCTACGGACTACTGTGAGCACCTGCATGCAGGACTTATGCCCCTCACCGCAGTACTGTTCGAGCAAAGTCAACGTAGTCGTCCTGTATGAATTGACAGTTCCCTGACGCCGGCGCACTGTATGCACAACCAGTCTTCTGGAGTGCCCCATGGTCCCCCTCACCGACCGCCAGCGCGACATCCTCGATTTCATCCGTGAAACCCTGCGCGACCGCGGGGCGCCGCCGACACGGGCGGACATCATGCGGCGCTTCGGCTTTCGCTCGCCGACGGCGGCGGACGACCATCTCAAGGCGCTGGCGCGTAAGGGGGCGATCGAATTGCTGCCCAATGCAGCGCGCGGCATCCGCCTGCTGGCCGATGAGCCGCCGGCCGAGGCGGGGCTGGCCATCGTCGGCCGGGTGGCGGCGGGGCAACCGATCATGTCGGATGCGGGCATCGAGCGGTGGATTCCCATCGAGCCGCGCTTCTTCTCGCCGCGTGCCCACTTCCTGCTGCGGGTACATGGCGACTCCATGCGTGACGCCGGCATTTTCGACGGTGACCTGCTGGCGGTGCATCGCACGCCGGTGGCGGACAGCGGGCAGATCGTGGTGGCGCGGGTGGATGACGAGATCACCGTGAAACGCCTGCGGCTGCGTGACGAGTTTGCCGAACTGCTGCCGGCCAACCCGGCGTATGCGCCGATCCGGGTCAACCTGTCGCGGCAGGAACTGGTGATCGAAGGCCGCGCCGTCGGCCTGATCCGCAGCGGGGACATGGCCCGCAACCTGTGAGCGCGGTCCCGGCCGAACTGCATGCCCTGCTCGATGCCGGGCAGGTGTGGCGCGGGCAGACCCGCCACCGGGTAGCCGCCATGCCCACCGGCTTTGCGGCGCTGGATGCCAGCCTGCCCGGCGGTGGCTGGCCGCTGGGCGCGCTCAGCGAGGTGCTGCATGCCGCCCCCGGCTGTGGCGAACTGCGACTGGTGCTGCCGCTGCTGGCACGGTTGAGCCAGGCCGGCCGGCCGCTGGCGCTGGTGGCGCCGCCGCTCACGCCTTACGCCCCCGGCTGGGCACAGGCCGGGGTGGTGCTGTCGCGGCTGGTGGTGGTGGATGCCGAAGGTCACGGCGTGGTCGATGCCGCCAGCCAGCTGCTGCAGGCGGGGGCGAGCACTGTTTGCCTGTGGCAGGCCCGGCTGGATGACACCGACGTGCGGCGCCTGTCGCTGGCGGCGGAAACCGCGGGCGCACCGCTGCTGTGGATGCGTCAGGGGCGCGGCGCCGACCTGCAGTCGTCTGCCGCGCTGCGCCTGCGGGTGCAGCGCCAGGGCAGCGGCCTGCAGGTGGACGTACTCAAGGTGCGCGGCGGCCGCGCCCAGGCCGGGCTGACGCTGCCGCTCTGAGGCCGTCGTGATGCTGTGGCTCTGTCTGGACAACCCGCAACTGGCCATCGAGGCACTTGGCCTGTCGCCGCAAACGCACTGGGTATGGACCGCCCATGGCAGCCAGCGGTGGGCGATCAGCGGCCTTGAGGGCGGCGATATCCGTGCCGGCCTGCCGTATCCGATGGCGCAACTGCGGGCACCGGCGACGCGCCCCCTACCCCGCGACCCGGCGGCCGAGGCCCGTGCCCTGGCCGCGCGCGCACAGGTGGCCTATGGCGTCGGCAGCCCGGTGGTCGTGGGCGGCTTTGAAGACCCTGCCGGCCATCAGCCGCCGCGCTGGTGGCTGTGGGTGGAAATTGGCGCCAGCGCCCGCCTGTTCGGCGGCGTGGAGGCGGTGCGCCAGCGGCTGTTGCAGGCACTGCAACCGCAGGGTCTGCAGCTGCGCAGCGGGATTGCCCCCACCCGTGCCGCCGCCGCGCTGTTGGCCCGCATGGAGGATGACCGGCCCTGCCTGGACGCCGCTGCACTGCCGGCCCGGCTGGACCCGCTGCCACTGGCCGCCTTGCCGTGGCCGGCGGCGCGTCACCAGGCCGTGCACGGGGTTGGCCTGCGGCGACTGGCCGAGCTGCGCACCCTGCCCCGCGACAGTCTGCGGCGGCGCTTCGGCGCCGACCTGCTGCGCGACCTCGACCGCCTCTATGGCGAAGCCGCCGACCCCTTCGAGCCGGTGCCGCCGGCCGAACGCTTCGAACATCGGCTGACCCTGCTGGAAGAGATCGCCCACGTCGAAGCCCTGTTGTTCCCCCTGCGCCGGGGTCTGCAGGCGTTGATCGCTTTTCTCGCCGCGCGCGACCAGGCGCTCATCCGCCTGCGGCTGCAACTCAGCCTGGCCTGGGGTGCGCCCTGTGACTACGACGTCCATCTGCTCAGCGCCAGCCGTGCCCTGCCGCGGCTGCTCGACCCGCTACGGGAACAACTGATGCAGCGGCCGCCGCCGGCACCGGTGCGGGCACTGGAATTGCGCGCCGAGGAATGGACCACGCCGCCGGCGCAGCAGACCGACCTGTTCGACACCGCCGCCGTGTCACTGGACTGGCCGGCCACGCTGGAACGGCTGCAGGCGCGGCTGGGCCGCCACCGGGTGTGGACGCCGGCCTGCGTCAACCAGTTGCTGCCGGAACAGGCACAGTGCCAGGCCGCACCGGGCCATGAGGGGGCGCCACCCGCCGCCGTGCCACGGCCGCTGTGGTGGCTGCCACAGCCGCAACGACTGACGCAGCCACCGCGCCACACCGGCGCGGTGGAACGCATCGACAGCGGCTGGTGGGATGGCCCCTTGCAGCGCCGCGACTATCACTGGCTGGACGATGCCCGCGGCCGTCGCTGCTGGTTGCGGCAGGACCGCAGCGGCGATCCGCTGGGCGGCGATGTCTGGTGGCTGCAGGGGCTGGACGGATGAGCTACGCCGAACTGCACTGCCTGTCGTCGTTCAGTTTTCTGCGCGGCGCCTCCAGCCCGCAGGCGCTGGTGGAAACCGCCATCGCACTCGGCTATCACGGGCTGGCGCTGACCGACGAGTGCACGCTGTCCGGCGTGGTGCGCGGCTGGGAGGCGGCCAAGGCGCAGCCCGGCTTCCGCTTCATCACCGGCACTGAAATCCAGTTGGCCGGTGGCCCGCGACTGCTGTTGCTGGCGCAGAGTCTGGTCGGCTATCGCGCTATCAGCCACCTCATCACCCGTGCCCGCCGCGACACCGCCAAAGGGGATTACCACCTGGCTGCGGACGATCTGCCGGCGCTGCCGGAGGTGGCAGTGCTGTGGCTGCCCGGCCGGCCACCGGACGCGGCCGAGGCGGTCTGGCTGCGCGCCCGCTTCGACCCGCTGTGGATGGCGGTGTCACGCCATCTGCAAGCCGGCGACCGCGCGCACCTCGCCGCCTGCCGGGCACTGGCGCGGCGCTACGGCCTGCGACCGGTGGCCACCGGCGCGGTGCACCACCATGATCGCGCCCGTGGCCCGGTGCAGGATGTGCTCACCAGCCTGCGCCTGGGCATTCCGGTGGCGGACTGCGGACAGCGGCTGTTCCCCAACCATGAACGCCACCTGCGGCCGCTGGACACCCTGCAGCAACTCTACCCGGCAGCCTGGCTGCAGGAATCGGTGGCGATCGCCGAGCGTTGCCAGTTCGATCTCGGCAGCCTGCGCTACCAGTATCCGGCAGAGCTGGTGCCGCAGGGCCACACCCCCATCAGCTGGTTGCGCCAGCGCACCGCGGAAGGCGCCCGACAACGCTGGCCCACCGGCATTCCACCCGCCGTGGCGGCAACCATGGAGAAGGAGCTGGCACTGATCGAACAGCTGCAGTTCGAGGCCTTCTTTCTCACCGTGGAAGACGTGGTGCGCTTCGCCCGGCGCAAGGGGATTCTCTGCCAGGGCCGCGGCAGTGCCGCCAACTCGGCGGTCTGCTACGCCCTGCACATCACCGAGGTGAATCCGGAATTCCACGAGCTGCTGTTCGAGCGCTTCATCTCGGTGGAGCGCGGCGAGGCGCCGGACATCGATGTCGACTTCGAGCACCAGCGCCGCGAGGAGGTGATCCAGTACATCTACGACAAGTACGGCCGCCACCGTGCGGCGCTGGCGGCGACGGTGATCCACTGGCGCCCGCGCTCGGCCCTGCGCGACGCCGGAAAAGCCCTGGGCATCGCCAACGAGGCCATCGACCATCTCGCCAAATCGCATGCCTGGTGGGATGCCCCGGAGGACTGGGGACAGCATCTGGAAGCGGTGGGGCTGTCCGCGGACGACCCCCGCAGCCTGCGCTGGCTACACATGGCGCGCGAGCTGATCGACCTGCCGCGCCACCTGTCACAGCATGTCGGCGGCTTCGTCATCGCCGAAAACGCGGTGGCCGATCTGGTGCCGGTGGAAAACGCCGCCATGCCCGACCGCAGCATCATCCAGTGGGACAAGGACGATCTCGAGTCGCTAGGGCTGCTCAAGGTCGACGTGCTGGCGCTGGGCATGCTCACCGCCATCCGCCGCACCCTCGACAGCCTGCAGCGCTTTCACGGCACCGCGATGACGATGCAGGACATCCCGCGGGAAGACGCCGCCACCTACGACATGCTGTGCCGGGGCGAATCGCTGGGGGTGTTCCAGGTGGAGTCACGGGCGCAGATGAACATGCTGCCGCGGCTGAAACCCCGCTCGCTGTACGACCTCACCATCCAGGTGGCCATCGTGCGGCCGGGGCCGATCCAGGGGGGCATGGTGCATCCCTTCCTCAAGCGGCGACAGCAGCTGGAACCCGAGACCTATCCGCATGAGGATCTACGCAAGGTGCTGGGGCGCACCAGCGGCGTACCGATTTTTCAGGAGCAGGTGATGCAGATCGCAGTGGTGGCTGCCGGCTTCTCCCCCGGCGAGGCAGATCAGGTGCGACGCTCCATGGCCGCCTGGAAGCGCAAGGGCGGCCTGCAACACTTTCAGGACAAGCTGATGGCCGGCATGGCAGCGCGCGGCTACGACAGCGCGTTTGCCGAACAGATCTACCAGCAGATTCTCGGCTTCGGCGCCTACGGTTTTCCCGAATCGCATGCCGCCAGCTTCGCCCTGCTGGCCTACGTCTCGGCCTGGCTCAAGTGTCATCACCCGGCCGCCTTCATCTGCGGCCTGCTCAACAGCCAGCCGATGGGGTTCTACCCGCCGTCCATGCTGGTGCGCGAGGCGCAGCGATGCGGCGTGACCGTGCATCCGGTCGACGTGCAGCACTCCGAGTGGGACAGCCACCTGCAGGCGGACGCCGCCGGTCGGCCGGCACTGCGGCTGGGCCTGCGGCAGGTGGACGGTTTCAACGAGAACGCCGCCCAGCGGTTGGTGGCGGCGCGCACCTCGCGGCCCTTCACCCAGGTGGCGGACCTGGTGCAGCGCAGTCGACTGAACGCCCGCGAGCGCAATGTACTGGCGCGCGCCGACGCCCTGCGCAGCCTCGCCGGCCATCGCCATCAGGCGCAATGGGCGGTGCTGGGGCTGCAATCCGGTGATGACCTGCTGCAGACCCCAGCGGCGGAATCCGTGGTCACCCACCTGCCCGCGCCCACCGAGGGCGCCGACATCCTGCACGACTACGCCAGCACCGGCCTGACCCTGCGGCGGCACCCCCTGGCACTGCTGCGCGGCAAGCTGAACCGCCTGCGGGTCTGTCGCAATGCCGACCTCGACCGGATAGCGGACGGCCAACCGGTACGGGTTTCAGGGCTGGCGATGTTCCGTCAGCGCCCCGGCTCGGCCAAGGGCGTGATGTTCCTGACGCTGGAAGACGAGACCGGCATCGTCAATCTGATCATCCGCCCCGATCTCATCACGCGCGACCGCCAGGCGATTGTCGGCGGCCGGATGCTGGTTGCCCGCGGCCGCCTGCAACGGCAGCAGGGCATCACCCATGTGATGGCCGAAGGGGTGGAAGACTACTCCCACTGGGTGGGGGCGCTGCCGCGCCTGTCGCGGGATTTCCACTGAGCGCCTACGAAAAAGCGCCCGCTCAGCGCGGCCGGATCAGGCCGAGAAACTCGCTGCGGGTGCGCGGGTCCTCGAGAAACCGGCCGAACATTGCCGAACTGCTCATGGAGGCGGCCTGCTTGCCGACCCCGCGCATCATCATGCACATATGCTGCCCTTCGATCACCACCGCCACACCATCGGCACCGGTGACCTGCTGAACACATTCGGCGATCTGTCGCGTCATGTTCTCCTGGATCTGCAGTCGGCGCGCGAACATGTCGACGATGCGGGGAATCTTCGACAGACCGATGACCTGGCCGGCGGGCAGATAAGCGACATGCGCACGCCCGAAAAACGGCAGCAGATGGTGTTCGCACAACGAGTAGAACTCGATGTCGCGCACCACCACCATCTCGCGGTTGTCGGAGGCGAAGATGGCCCCGTTGACCAAGGTGGCGACGTCATCGCGGTAGCCGCGCGTCAGCTCGACCATGGCCTTGGCGGCACGCTGCGGGGTTCGCAACAGACCCTCGCGTTCAGGCTGCTCCCCCAACTGGACCAGGATGTCGTGGTAGTGCTGCGCCATCACATGCTGGGCGTCGACGCCGGAGGCCATGGGGTGCAGGGGGTCGCGCAGATCGTCCATTCGGGTGCTCCGACAGGGGGGAATCCGAATGCTACGGCGTTTCAGTTGTTCAGCTTTTTATCTCGACAATACTGATACAGCGGCATCGCCATCGGCCGGTAATGTCGTCCCCTCGGCCTGCAGCAGGCGTTCCAGTGCCCGCTCCATGCGATGCCGCGCGTCAGCGGTGGCCAGATGCAGATCGCGGTGCAACACCGCATCCTCGGCGTTCGCTGAGGCACATTCCTCGCTGTAGCGCTCGAACGCCGACAGGCTGCTGATGAGGCTGGCGAGGTGCTGCGGGCATTCGCAGCCGATGGCACTGTCAATGCTGGCCAGACGTAACAACTGAAGATTGCTGAAGCGCCGCTCGGGTGGCGCCTCCGGCACGTCGCGTGCCGCCGCCGATCCCGCTGTGCGGGGTCCGGCCAGCCGGCAGATCCGCAACAGCTGGGTAATGTCGGCCGGGGCGCGGATGCACAGCACATTGAGCAGATCGAGCTGGCGCAGAATGCGGCGGCCGGTGAATCCGTACACCACCACGGTGAGCGCAGCGCCGATGCGCTCGATGCGCCGACACAGCGGCTCCACGGCATCGGCATGCAGGGTCGGCAGGTCGATCACCAGGACATCCGGCGCAGCCTGGGTGAGGGCCGGTTCGTCATCCAGCGAGGCGCCGCTGTAGACCAGCGACAGCGCAGCATCTGCCGCCTCCGGCCCGTGCATCAACAATGGCAGGCTGGGTCCGACCACGGCCAGCCGCACGACCTGCCGCCCTTCGGCCAGGGCCTGCGGACGATCCTGGAGGCGCGCACGAATCTCGGCATCGGCCAGCGGCGCCACGGTACCGATGGCATGCCCGGCCTGCACCGCCGCCTGCAGCAAGGCCAGGCGAGCGACATCAGCACGGGAGTACAGTCGGCCACCACTATCGGTGCGCGCCGGGACCACCACGGAATAGCGACGTTCCCACATGCGCAGGGTCGGCAGTGCGATCCCGGTCATGCGGGCCACCGCGCCGATCCGGTAGCGCCCGGAATCAGCCGCGGCGGTCATCGTGATCCCGTCGGCCGTCAGGCCGCCGAGGGCTTGGCCTCGCGTTTGGCATCGGGACTTTCGTAGACGATGAAGGGCTTCACCTCGCCACGCACCACGGCGTCGTCGATCACCACCTTGGCGACGTTTTCCATCGACGGCAGGTCGTACATGACGTCCATCAGGATGTTTTCCATGATGGTGCGCAGCCCACGGGCGCCGGTCTTGCGCTCGCGGGCCTTGGAGGCAATGGCGTTGAGGGCGTCGTCGCGAATCTCCAGCTGCGCGCCTTCCATCTGGAACAGCTTGGCGTACTGCTTCACCAGAGCGTTCTTGGGCTCGCGCAGAATCGAAATCAGGGCGGCTTCGTCCAGTTCTTCCAGCACCGCGGCCACCGGCAGACGGCCGACGAACTCGGGGATGAGCCCGAAGCGCACCAGGTCATCCGGCTCCAGCTGGCGCATCAGCGCGTTGACTTCGCGGCTGTCGCCACGCGATTTGACGTCGGCATTGAAGCCGATACCGGTCTTCTCGGTGCGCTGCTGGATGACCCGGTCGAGGCCAGGGAAGGCGCCACCACAGATGAACAGGATGCCGGCGGTGTTGACCTGCAGGAACTCCTGCTGTGGATGCTTGCGGCCACCCTGCGGCGGCACGCTGGCGATGGTGCCCTCGATCAGCTTGAGCAGGGCCTGCTGCACGCCCTCACCGGAGACGTCACGGGTGATGGAGGGGTTCTCCGACTTGCGGGCGATCTTGTCGATCTCGTCGATGTAGACGATACCGCGCTGGGCCTTGTCGACATCGTAATCACACTTCTGCAACAGCCGCGCAATGATGTTCTCGACATCTTCGCCGACATAGCCGGCTTCGGTGAGCGTCGTGGCATCGGCGATCGCGAACGGCACATCCAGCAGCCGCGCCAGGGTTTCGGCCAACAGGGTCTTGCCGGAGCCGGTCGGCCCGATCAACAGGATGTTGGACTTGGCGATTTCAACGCCATCGGCGGCACCACGCGTCGACAACCGCTTGAAGTGGTTGTAAACGGCAACGGCGAGGATCTTCTTGGCCTGGTCCTGGCCGATGACGTACTCGTCGAGCACCGCGCGAATCTCATGCGGCTTCGGCAGACCCTTGGCCTGCGGCTTGCTCTGAACTTCCTCGCGGATGATGTCGTTGCACAGGTCAACGCACTCGTCGCAGATGTACACCGACGGGCCCGCGATCAGCTTGCGCACCTCATGCTCGCTTTTTCCGCAGAACGAGCAGTACAGGACGCGTCCACCCGATCCGCTGCGTGCTTCGTGACTCATTGGCTCTCTCGTTGCACCGGAATGACAACCCGGTGTCAGGTGTATAGCACAGGGCCGTGCCGTGGCAAACCGCGCCCCGACCGGCGTCTCAGGCTGCGGGGGTGACCGGGCGCCGCTCGACGATGCTGTCGACCAGGCCGTAGTCCTTCGACGCCTCGGCATTCATGAAGAAATCGCGCTCGACATCGCGTTCGATCCGCTCCAGCGGCTGGCCGGTGTGCTGGGCCAACAGCGCGTTGAGGCGTTCGCGCAGGTAGAGGATCTCGCGCGCCTGGATTTCGATGTCGGTGGCCTGCCCCTGGGCACCGCCGGAGGGCTGGTGAATCATCACCCGCGAGTTCGGCAGGCAGTAGCGCTTGCCCGCCGCGCCGGCGGCCAGCAGGAACGAGCCCATGCTGCAGGCCTGACCGAGGCACATGGTGGCCACATCCGGCTTGATGAACTGCATGGTGTCGTAGATCGCCATGCCCGAGGTGATGACGCCGCCTGGTGAATTGATGTAGAGATGGATGTCCTTGTCCGGATTTTCCGATTCCAGGAACAGCATCTGCGCCACCACCAGGTTGGCGACCCCGTCGTCGATCGGACCGACCAGAAAGATCACCCTCTCTTTCAGCAGCCGCGAAAAGATGTCGAACGCCCGCTCGCCACGCGCCGTCTGCTCGACCACCATCGGCACCAGCATGGACTGCGGGGGGGTCAGGTTGTTCATCGTCACCTCAAAAGCAATGGGTCAGGGAGTTCGACACGTATACCGGACTCCGCGTTATTCCGCTGAAGCCTGCGCCGGCGGCTGCGGCGGCTGCAACAGGGCATCCAGTGTCATCGTCACCGCCGCCGGCGTCACCTTGTCCAGCAGGGTGTCGACCACCTGTTCTTCCAGCACCATGGCGCGCAGTCCCTGCAACAGGTCGGGACGCGACTGGTAATACTGGCGCACCTGCTCGGGGTGCTCGTAGTCAGCGGCGATGTTGGCGATCTCGGTATCGACCCGGCTGCTGTCGAGTTCGATCTTCTCGCTCTTCATCACTTCGCCCACCAGCAGCCCCAACGCCACCCGACGCTGTGCCTGCGGCGTGAAAATCTGCGCCGGCAGCATCTGGTCGAGCTGCTCCGGCTTGAAACCCTTCTGGTTCTGCAGGCCCATGCGTGAGGCGGCTTCCTGTTGCAGGCGCGGGGTTTCCTGCTCGACCAGCGCGGTGGGCACCTCGATCGGGTTGGCCGCCAGCAACTGGTCCATCACCTGCTGCTTGAGACGGTTGCGCACCGCCTTGTCGCGTTCCTTTTCCAGCGCCTGCCGGCACTTGCTGCGCAGGCCATCAACGCCGGCATCGGGGTCGACGTTGTGACCCTTGAGGAACTCGGCATCAATCTCCGGCAGGGTGGCGGCCTCGACCTTCTTCAGGCTCACCTCGAACTGCGCGGTCTTGCCCTGCAGGTCTTCACGGCGGTAGTCACCGGGGAAGGTCACGTCGACCACGAAGTCCGCCGGGGCGGACTTGCCGACCATGCCGGCCTCAAGATCGGGCAGGAACTGCCCCTGGCCGATTTCCAGGCGCACATCCTTGCCTTCACTGCCACCGAAGGCCTCGCCATCGATCTTGCCGACGAAGTCGACCGTGACGGTGTCGCCATCGGCAGCGGCGCGCTCAACCACCTCGAAGCCGCGGCGTGCCTTGCGCAGGTTGTCGACCAGGCGATCAACATCCGCCTCGGTCACCTCCACCTCGGGCTTCTCGATCTTCATCGCATCGAGCCCCTGCAGGGTGATCTCGGGATACACCTCGAAATGGGCCACGTATTCGAGCGCTTCACCGGCGGTCTCGGCGGTGATGTCGATGCGCGGCTGGCCGGCCGGCGCCACGCCGGCCTGGCTGAGCGCCTCGGGATAGGTCTGGTTCACCAGGTCGGACACGGCATCAAGACGCGCGGAATCACCATATTGCTGCTGGATGACCTTCATCGGCGCCTTGCCGGGGCGGAACCCCGGCACCTTGGCGCGGGATGCCATGCGCTTCAGCCGCTCATCAACCGCCTTGCTGACCTGCTCGGCAGGAACACGAACGCGCAGTTCCCGGCGCAGACCGCCCGGGGCTTCCAGTTGTACTTCCATGGGTGAAATTCTCTAGAGACGATATTCGGAATACGGAGACGAGGCCATCGACAAGCGGTCAGCACGACCGGCTGCGGCGATGTCTTCGGACCCAATGCGGTGTTCAGTGGTGCGGGAGGCGAGACTCGAACTCGCACGCCTTGCGGCGCTGGAACCTAAATCCAGTGCGTCTACCAATTCCGCCACTCTCGCATCGGGCGCAACAGTATATCAGCGTGCATGCGGCTTGGCCGCAAGACGGGCGGGCACCGGGGTTTGCATATGTAATGCGAATCGTTATCATTTGTTTTCCCTATGAGGAACCTGCCATGCACGAGCCCTACACCCCGCCCCGCCCCCTCAGCCTCGACAGCCGCCCTCGCCGCCCCAGCCGCGCACCGGCGCCGCGGCTGCGCAGCGAGGACCTGTTCCGCAACACTCATGAGTTGATCATCGAGCATCAGGGCGAGGAATACCGCCTGCGCCTGACCCGCAACGACAAGCTGATTCTCAACAAGTAGGGCTCGCCGATGCCCGCCGATCCCTCTGCCGCCCTCAGCGCCTGGCCGGCCCTGCAGGACAGCGCCGTGCACACCGGCAGCGCGCTGCTGGCCCGGCTGCCAGAACTGGGTGCCCTGCGGGTGAGAACGACCGTGGCGGGCATGACGCTGAGCCGTACAGTGCCGCAACTGCGATACGAGCAGCAGGACGACATCGCGCTGCTGCGGGGCAACGACCTGGTGATTCGCATTTGTCTGCGGCACTGTCCCGATGCCGTGGTGCTGGCACCCGAGGCGGCGACTCCCGGCATTCTGCTCTGCGGCCCGGCCGGCACGGTGGCGCTGGAACTGAACCCGTTGGGGCCACCGGAGGCCCTGTTGCAGGCCCTGGCCCAGCTCGAACCCGGGCCCCCCAGCCGCCCTCGCGCCGCGACGATCACAGCCGACCCGGCAGAACCGCTGGACCCCCTCGGCGCGACCCGCCCCCTGCCAGGCCCGACCGCCGCCCGACTGGTGCAGACGGCAGTGGCCGAGGCCATTCCACTGCGGCTCACCGCCCGCGGTCCGGGCTGCCAGCTCCGCCATGTCGGCCAGCTGAGCGACAACGGGGCGAGGCTGGCATCAGCGCTGTACTGGCAGGCGGACCGCTGGCCTGATGCCATGCTGGTGCGGCGGGCCACCGATGTCGGCCTGCGCCAGGCGCTGCAATGGCGCGACCCGTTGGGCGCCGTGGCGCTGCAACTCGAAGACGATCCGCGAACCGCACCGGCGGCCAGTCGCCGCTGGCGGCACCACTGTGCGGCGATGCTGCTGGCCGCACCCGGCCGCAGCTGAGGGCGATCCTCGCGGTAAGCTTGCGGCATGTTCCCGCGCCGCCCGCTCGGGCTCGCCGTACTGGCGAGCCTCGTTGTCATCATCGCGCTGGCCGCTCTGGCGACCGGCCCGGTGTCGCTGTCCTGGCGTGCGCTGGCCGGCAGCCTCGGCCTGTCCGCACACCCGCCACTGCAGCCCTATGAATGGAGCTTGCTGACGCAGATCCGCGCGCCGCGGGTGGTGCTCGGCCTGCTGGTGGGCGCGGTGCTGGCCCAGGCGGGTGCCGCCATGCAGGGGCTGTTCCGCAATCCGCTGGCGGACCCCGGGGTTGTCGGCGTCTCCAGCGGCGCTGCACTGGCCGCCGTGGCGGTCATCGTCGTCGGTCTGCCGCAGGCGCTGCCGCCGATGCTGGTACTACCGCTGGCCAGCTTCGCCGGCGGCTGGCTGGCGACCCTGCTGGTGATGCGACTGGCGCGCGTCGACGGCGCCCTGCGCATGGCCACCCTGCTGCTGGCCGGGCTCGCCATCAACGCCATCGCCAGTGCCGGCATCGGCTTTCTCGCCCACACCGCAGATGACACCGCCCTGCGTACCCTCACCTTTTGGCTGTTCGGATCGCTGGGTCGCAGCGGCTGGACCGAGCTGCTGTGGGTCGCCCCGCTACTGCTGCTGTCGCTGGTGATGCTGCCGTCGCAGGCCGGCGCGCTCAACGCGCTGCTGTTGGGCGAGTCGGAAGCGGGCCACCTTGGCGTGAATGTGGAACGGCTGAAGCGACGGGTCACGCTGTGGGTGGTGCTGGGGGTCGCCGCCAGTGTGGCGGTGACCGGCATCATCGGCTTCGTGGGTCTGATCGTGCCGCATCTGTTGCGTCTGGTCCTGGGCCCGGACCACCGTCTGCTATTGCCGGGCAGCGCGCTGCTGGGCGCCGCACTGCTGACCGCTGGCGACCTGCTGGCACGCACGCTGATGGCGCCGGCCGAGCTGCCCATCGGGGTGCTGACGGCGCTGGTGGGCGGCCCCTTCTTCCTGCTGTTGCTGGCGCGCGGCCGTGACCGCGCGGCACTGGCATGAGCCTGCGCGCCGAACAGGTGAGCTGGCGCCGGGGCGCCACCCCGCGGCTCCAGAACGTCAGCCTGACGATACGCCCCGGCGTCCTGCATGTGGTGCTGGGGCCCAACGGCGCCGGCAAGTCGAGCCTGCTGAGCGTGCTGGCGGGCGACCAGCCCCCGGACCGCGGCAATGCCTGTCTCGACGGTCGGCCGCTGCCGCTGTGGGACCGCACCGCACTGGCGCGACGTCGGGCGGTGTTGATGCAGGGGGAACAACTGCGCTTCGGCTTCCGGGTTGAAGAGGTGGTCGGCCTGGGCCGACTGCCCTGCCCGCCGTTGCCGGTGGGACAGACCGCCGCACTGATCGCCGATGCCCTGACGGCCACCGGCGCCGGTCATCTGGCGGGACGTCGCTACACCACCCTCAGCGGCGGCGAGCGCCAGCGGGTGCAGTTGGCGCGGGTGTTGGCACAGGTGTGGCCGCCGTCACAGCCAGCCGCGGACGCCCCGCGCTATCTGTTGCTGGACGAGCCGA
The DNA here is from genome assembly GCF_016918765.2 of Flagellatimonas centrodinii. Taxonomy (GTDB): domain Bacteria; phylum Pseudomonadota; class Gammaproteobacteria; order Nevskiales; family Nevskiaceae; genus Polycyclovorans; species Polycyclovorans centrodinii. Next base: position 2,664,030 of record NZ_CP092104.1, on the reverse strand, counting down.
CCAGTGCGCTCGATCTCGCCCATCAACATGACTGCCTGGCGCTGCTGCAGGGGCAGGCGCGCGCGGGCTATGGCGTGATGGCGGTGTTGCACGACCCCAACCTGGCCTTGGCCTATGCCGATGAGGTGACGGTGCTGTGCTGTGGCGAGGTGATGGACCAGGGGACACCGGCGGCGGTGCTGACACCCGGGTGTCTGCGCAAGGTCTTCGGTGTCGACGCCACGCCGGTGTCGGCGGCGGACGGCAGCACCCGGCTGTTGATCGGGCGACGTTCACCGGTGTGAGAAATGGTCGGGGCGGAGGGATTCGAACCCCCGACCCTCTGCTCCCAAAAAGGATGCGCGGGCATAGCCTTTTCTTTTAATAACAATGCGTTGCGTCATATTTGAGAACGCGCAACGATCTATTTAGTGTTGAATAGTTTCAGATAGTTAGGTCGGTTTTCCGGGAACGATCAGCGGCCCTTGGCGGCCGCGGGCTCGGGGTCGCCGTCATCACTTCAGGGTCCATGGGTCTCAGCAGCGCTCGCCGATCAGAATCTGATTTGGCCATGAGCCAGGTGTCCCAATCGTCGTCATCCAATACGACAATGGACCGCTTTTCATCCTCCGGCCCGTGGAAGCGGGACATCAGCGAGTGGCCGGTTGCATCGATCGTCAATAGGGAGAACGACCAGGCTGCATCCCCCGGGTCGTCCAAGCGCCGATCCCAAATGCCGGCGAGGCCGAACGGCCGGTGGTCCGCCCTGCCGATCCGCCAGCGCACGGCCCGCCCGCTCTCGTAGCAGGGCTCGTAGATCGCCGCCACAGGGATGACAGCAAGGTTCCCTGCACGCCAGGCCGCGCGAAATGACGGCTTGGCGCTGACGGTTTCGCTCCGGGCGTTGTAGGTGGACCGGAACAGATTGGGCTTGGCCCAGTGCGGCATCAGGCCGAAGCATCCGTACTGGACCGCACGTGGATCTTGGCTGGTGATCACGGGCGCGATCTGGCCGGGGTAGACCTCGCGCGGCTCCGAGGCCGGAAGAACATGCACCGCATAGCCACGTTTGCGCAGGATCTCGGCTGCCGCCGCTTCGTAGTTCGCACACATTGTGTCGAGGGTATCGCCGGCACTGGAATCCGCCAACTACCCGCGCTTGCCGGGGCGCCGCGGTGGCGCCATTGCCCCTGGGACGACTGTCGGGGCAAGGCGCTCGAGCTCCGCCAGCATCCGCTGCAGGCCCGCATCAGATGCTCGGGCGATGTCGCCGGGGGACTGCCAATCGAGAGCCGCCTGACGGTCGTGCGCCCATCTCGCACCCTGGGTGTACCCCATGACCTGCCCTGCCCGCTCCGAAAGTCTCTCCCATCTGGCCCGGACGTCCGCCGGCCAGGACGTTGGGTAGGCACTGCCATGGATGGAATCTCGCTGGACCTGCCGCTTGAACGTTGCCAGGCGCAGCCCTGCGGAGATCTGACTGTTCCACGCCGACAGGGTTTCCGTCGGATGCCGGTCATCGCCGAGCACATGGTGCAGCTCGCGGCCGAGCCGGGCCATCACATCCGCCGCCTCTGCCGCCCACCGCTTGCGCTGCTGCGCGTCCAGCATGGAGCCTGGCTGATTGCGGGCACGGTATTGCCGGATCAGCAGAGCAGCGTCTTTCAGCAGCAGGCGGCGTGGATCGTGATTCACTGTATAAGAGTACAGCATCACGCTGAACCATGAGTGCGGCAGCGCTACCCCCAGTCGATCGCTGTCTGCTGCGCTACGGGCCGGGGCCACCCCCCACGCCAATTGCCTATGATCAGCTCCGTGCGCTCCACGCCTGCACCACCGCCAACCGTGTAGTTGATCCCAACCGTCTTCATGGGAAACGCGCCAAAGACCCTGCGCATTTCCGGGTGGTCGTTCACGCTGATGATAATTGTGCCCTTCATGCTGGCCGCCCGACTTGCAAGCGCCTCGTACTGGCTCATTGGGAAGTCGACACCGTAGCCCTCAGTTTCCCAGTAGGGCGGGTCCGCATAGAACAGGGTGTGCTCCCGGTCATACCGTGCCAGGCATTCTTGCCAGTCGAGCGATTCGACATTGGCATCCGCCAATCTGGACCATGCCTCAGTAAGGTCCGCCTCCATCCTCAGCACGTTCAGCCGCGGCCCTCCTGTCGTCGATGTGCCGTAGGTTTGACCATCAACACGACCGCCAAAACTGAGCCGCTGCAGGTAGTAAAAGCGCGCTGCGCGCTGCACGTCGGTCAAGGCCTCCGGCACCTTCATCTGCTCCCAGAGGTAGGTTTGACGGCTGGTGATCGCGAACTTGAACTGTCTGCAGAACTCCTCAAGGTGATGCCGGAGCACCCTGTAGAGATTGGCGAGCTCGGCATTGACGTCGTTCAGCACCTCAGAGGTAGAAGGCTGCTTCGCGAAAAATACCGCTGCGCCGCCCGCAAAGAGTTCAACGTAGCAGGTGTGTGGCGGAAATAGTGGCAACAACTCGCCGACGAGGCGGCGCTTGCCCCCAATCCAGGGGATGACGGGGTTAACAGGCTGAGCCATGACGTGAGCCCTCAGTGATCATTCTGGTAGCCTCAGCCCGCCTGTACAGGCGCGGGGGCCTTGGCTGCTCACCGGCACGTTCGGTGGGTGGCGACCCTCGACGGTGTTGCTGCACCGTCGGGGGTCGCCCTCGTTTATAGCTGCTGCAGTGCCGCGCCCCAGGTGGCGTCGAGGTCGAATGCCGCGGCTGTCTCGGCATCCGGCAGCGCGTCGATCTGCTGCCGGATCTGCCACTTGATCTGATACAACGCAGTGATGCGCACGCCGACGGCCTGGCTAAAGTCGTACGCCTGCTGGGGCGTCAGCATGTGCGTGACATCCTCGGCGTCACGGAACGGCATTACGGCCCCGGTCTCGCCGGCGGCGATCAGCGCTGCGGCCATTGATGCGATGCCGTTGATGTTGAGCAAGTCACGGGTATCGCGTGTTTGTGCCGTGCCGGCGCCGTCCGGGAAGGCGTAGGGCACGCCGGCGGCCTCGGCTGCGGTATGGCGGGTGCTGTTGGCGGCGCGCAGCGCGTCCTGCTGCTCTGCCAGGGGCAGCAGCACGGGCGCGAATTGCCCGTCGGCATACGTATCGCCGATGCGCGCTCCGGTGGCGTCAACAGCGCCGATGGCGCGGCCCGCTCGGGGCTGCATTTGATGATGTTGGCCACTCGGCCGTTGTCGATGATTGCGTATCGCATGGGTTACTCCTCGATGGATGCCAGATCGCAGTACGTCGTCACACGACAGTAGCCATCGCCACCAGGGCCGCCGGGGCCAGAGGTGACGCCATTGGTTGATGCTCCGCCGCCACCGCCGCCGCCGCCCTTTGGCCCGCCGGCCCCGCCGGCCGCGCCAGCGCCGTACCCTCCGCCGCCGCCCTGCCGATCCGCCCCTGCAGCGCCATTGGGGTCGCCAGACGTGCCGCCCTCCGGCCCGCCGCCGCCGTCACCCCCGTTTAAGGCAGCGCCGCCGCTGGTAATTGCGCCGCCTGCCCCGCCGCCGTGCCCGCCGTGCACCGACACGCCGCCCGCGCGGACCCCGCCGACCGTGCCTCCGCCTCCGGCCGCACCACCGAATATTGATCCCGCTCCCACACTGCCTGAGCCGCCATTGGCGCCCCCGAACGTTGCATCCCCATCGGCGTTCGGCGCGCCCCCGGGGGCGGAGCTACTCGCGCCCCCAGGGCTACCCGCTGACAACTGGCCGCCACCGCCGCCACTGGTCGACACGCTGGGGTCGAGCAGGCCCCCGCCACCACCACCACCACCGCCGTGGGCGGAAAAATGGTCGCCGAAGGTCGAGGTCCCGCCGCTGCTGCCTGCGGTGCCGTTCGTGGTATCAACCGTTACTCCGGCTGCTCCATCACCGCCCGCCGCGATAGTGACAGCCTCGGTAGCGGCTAACGCATCAGCCAGCAGCCACCCCTCAGTTTTAGCGCCACCACCGCCGCCCGCTCCGCCGGCACGGTTACCGCTGGCCGCCCGCCGGCCTGAGCCCCCGCCGCCTCCGGGGCCAAATAGTTCGACATACGCGCTCACAGCGCCTGGCGGCTTCGTCCACGTTCCCGATTCGTCAAATTCTTGTACGTTGATGCTGAGCCCAACCAGCACCAGCTCCCATGCCGTGCCTGCGGCATTGGATTTGAGATATCCGCCGGGCTGGGTTCCTGGCAACGGCAGGCCGGCCACGCCCGCGGCTTGCATTGCGTAGTGTTTGGCCGAGTGTTCGCCGCCTGCAACGGCACCATCCGTCTTGGTTGCCCAATCCTTCGCGCTGCCGTCAGGCGTCGTGCCGGCCGCGTTCGCTTTTGCCGAGTAGTCGGCCCCTTCAACAGCGCCGTCGGTCTTGGCCGCCCAGTCGGCCGCGAGGGCGACACCACCCGCGATTGCCCCCGTGGCGGCGCTGGCAGCCGCCGCTGCGGTATCGGCGTGCCCGGATGCAGTATCCGCGTGCGTCGCCGCCGCATCCGCGCTGCCGCTTGCGGCCGCGGCACTCGCAGCGGCTTCCGCCTTGTCGGCCGCTACGGTGATGCCGCTGGCGCGGACGAACTGGCCCACGCCGACGACCTCGGCGAGCGCGGGAACAAAGCGAACGCGGTGGCCATCGGCGTCGAGCCCGGTGGCGGGGTCGGTGTCATCGGTATAGGTGGCGCCTGAGCCGCCAATGTTTTCGGGGAAGGTGACACCGGCCATCAGATTTTCTCCACGATCGCCACCGATGTGGCGTAGTTGTTGAGGTAGGGGTGAGTGATCGCGTCGACCTGTTTGAAAGTGCCGACAAAGCCCTCGAGGTACTGCGTGACACCAGGCAGCAGGTTCGGCAGGTACAGCAGCTCACCGTGAATGCCGAGCTCAACCCGCAGCCGGTTCATGCGGTTCTTTTCCGATTCACTGAGATGCGCGTAGTCAAATGCGACCTCGCGCTCGGCCTGCTGCACGTCGTAGTACTTGGTGCCGCCGCCAGCGCGGGCCACACGGGTGTTGACGATCAGCCCTCGGCTATCGCCGAACGATGCGTTCCACCCGGGCTGCCAAGCCTCAGCGAGCAGCAGGCCGCCGAGATCGATTGCACCGTCGGCGTTGTCGTCGTCGACGATATCGATGCGGAAGCTGCGGGCAAAGATGTTGCCGCCAGCACAGATATGGACCGACTTGGACGGATACAGGGCGCGGTCTTCCTCGAGCATCTTGCCGGACCAGAAGTTGGGATCGGTCCAGGCCAGATCCAGCGACGAGTAGATCGCTGGCCACACATCGATCAGACCGCTGTCGTACACCTCTTCGGCGTGCGCGTCGTCGCTATAGAGCCGCACCCGCCATTGCGCAGCGGTAGTCATGTTGTGCTGCGACAGCGCGATCGCGCCCACTCGCCGGGTGCGGTCGATCACGCCGAGGATGTTCACATCATCAAGCCCGTCACTCCGAGCAAACACCGAGAACTGCGGCACCTGAAGGTTGGCCAGCGGAGCGGCTTCATCCCAGTCGCCCGGCGCAGCAACGTCCAGCGTGCTGCGATACACCAGGTTGGGGGCGCACAGCGTTTTGTAATGCGGGTTGAGCAGCATCAGCCCCAGAGCTCCAGTGTTGCGCGGTTGCGGTCGCCGTCGACGGTGCTGTCGATCACGATCATGTCGCGGCCCGCCGAGTAGCCCAGCTTGGGCGTGATGAGACGCACCGTGACGCCGATTGAGAGCGCGGCCAGGCTGTCGTCATCGAGCCAGGCCTCCACCGTCGTGCGGTGGCAGCCCGCTGCCAGCAGCGGGCCCAGGGCATCGGCGCGCGCCTGGGCGCTGGCCAGGCTGCGCAGCACAGTGGCCAACCGCAGTTCGGTTGCCGTTTTGTGCCGCGCCAGTGTGGCAGCCGACTCATACACGGCAGACCGGTACTCGCTGCCCACCCGCGCGGCCAGCGCGGCGTCAGCAGAGCCCGCGAGATCCCGCTGAACCACCGAAACGGGGTCGGCATCGAGCACCAGGCGCCAGACGGGGGCGCCGCTTTCGCCGGCGAAAAGCGCTTCGCGGCTGATGTCGAAGCGGTGCCGCTCGCGGATCGTCACCACCGGCGCGCCCGGCGCTGCCACCAGGTCGGCGACCAGCTCGCCATCGCTATTGAGCGTCCAGTACGCGCCGGCCGCGGTGATGCGGCCGAGCATGTCGATGGTACTCGGCGTGCTGTCTGCATCCTGCCAGCCGACATCGCCGAGGGCATTCAGCGCGGTGACGCTGGCCGCGGACACGTCGTAGCCCGCTTCGTTGGCGATCTCCTCGAACACATCGCCGGCAGCCGTAAGAGTGCAGTCGTAGTCAGCGGTGAGCGCGCCCGTAGGCACCGAGCCCAGCTTCATGTAGCCATGCCACCGCGTGTACTGGCTGCCGGTGGGGCTGCTGGCCAGCAGGGCGGCGAGGCTGGCCTGCTCGCCCAGGTCGCTGAGCGCGACACCGGCGACGCGGGCTGCGGTGATTGCGCCGTCCTCAAGGTCATGCACCTGCCAGACATTGATGGCAGAGTTGACCAGTACGGCAGTCACGTTGCGCGCCGCGCCGCGGCACCGCGGCTTGCGCTTGCCCTGCAGATCCGCCTCGGTGCCCTCGACGCCGGCGGGCAGCACATTGTCACCGGCAAACACCTGGTGCGGGTGCGGCTGGTTCAACGCGAACAGCGGCTCACGCACGGGGATGATGATGTCGTCACCGTCCCAGCGCGGCATCAGTGCGGTGCCGCGCGCCACGGTTTGCACGCCAGCCGCCGTCACCCGCAGGCTGCGTAGCGGGCGGCCGTCGATGGCGTAGTCCGCCAGCCAGTCGAGCCCGCCGTCGATATTGGTGAGTACGGCATCACCGAAGCCGGCCTGGCCGCCGCGCCACACGGGGCAGCCCATGGCGCCGGCGTGGTAGGTGACCGGCTCTCGCAGGCGATCGATGTAGATCTCGGCGGCGCGATACAGGCCGCGCGAGAATCGCAGTGTCACGGGCGCATCGCTGCCATCCAGGGCATCGATCTCCAGCAACCACTGCGGCGCGCCGGGCAGCATCATGCCTGCACCATCTGGCGGACGCGGCGGCGAATGTCAGCCACGTCATTGCTGGTGGTTTCGCCGCGCTCGCGCACGTCGGCAAAGCCGGCGCTCAGCAGGCCAACCATGGCGCGTAGCTGCCGGTTCTGCTCGCGCAGCTCGGCCACGGCCGCGCTGTCGCCGCCGGCGCCGGCGGCGCTGGCTGAGGCAGGCGAGGTGGCTTCAGGCAGCGGCACTGGCCCGGACACGGTGACCACCGGGCCGGTGGTGGCAAACGCTGCCGGCTCTGCGCTGCCGCCGGCGGCGATCTGCTGGTAGCTGGCGATGGCGTCTTCGAGCGTGACGACAGCCTCGGTCAGGTCGATCAGCGCCCCAACCTGCTCGGTGATGGCATCGAGCTGCTCCTGCGCGATGTCGCGCTCGATGTCGGCGGCGCCGATCGCGCGGTCGAGTATCGCGGCGGCGCGGTCGCGGTCGGCGAAATAGGCTGCGCCGGTGGCGTTGTATTCGCTGCTGGCCTCCAGCCAGGCATCGATCGCACCCTGCAGCTGGCGCTGCGCGTCGATATCGCCAACAGACGCCAGCGCATCCAGGCTCTCGACGCGGGCCGCCGTTTGCGCGTACGCCTGCTCGGGCGTGAGCCGTGCAGCTGCGCCCGAGAACAGGGTGCCGCGGTATCCCTGCAGCTCGGCGCTGATGTTGGCGTACTCGTCGACCAGCGCCTGCAGGTCGTCTGCCTGCCGGCGGTAGGCCCCGCGCAGGATGTCGGCCGCATCGTTTACGCGCTGCGCCTCAGCTTCAAGCGCACTTTCGTTCGCAGCGCTGAGGATTTGCTGGCGACGGATCGCGTACAGCTCATCCAGCGCCAGCAGCGCCTCGGCGTTGTCGGCGTTGGCCTGCCGCCGACGGGCGAACTCGGCATCCAGGTCGAACAGGTCGGCATCGATGCCGGTAAGGCCGGACCGGGTGATCTCGGCACGGATGTCCGCGACTGCCTGAGCGCGGGCCGCCGCCAGTTCGCGCTCTGCTTCCGCCGCTGCCTCGGCGGCGGCGATCGCTTCATCGTTGGCGCCCTGGATGATCGCGTTGCGCTCGATCGCGTACAGCTCATCCAGCGCCAGCAGCGCCTCGGCGTTGTCGGCGTTGGCCTGCCGCCGACGGGCGAACTCGGCATCCAGGTCGAACAGGTCGGCATCGATGCCGGTAAGGCCGGACCGGGTGATCTCGGCACGGATGTCCGCGACTGCCTGAGCGCGGGCCGCCGCCAGTTCGCGTTCGGCTTCGGCAGCCGCTTCGGCTGCGGCGATCGCTTCATCGTTGGCGCCCTGGATGATCGCGTTGCGCTCGATCGCGTACAGCTCATCCAGCGCCAGCAGCGCCTCGGCGTTGTCGGCGTTGGCCTGGCGGCGCCGGGCGAATTCAGCGTCCAGGTCGAACAGCTCGGCATCAACGCCGGTGAGACCGGACCGGGCGATCTCGGCGCGGATATCGGTCACCGCCTGGGCGCGAGCCTCCGCCAGCTCGCGCTCGGCTTCAGCGGCGGCTTCTGCGGCGGCGATGGTCTCGGCATTGGCGGCCTGAACGATTGCGTTGCGCTCGATCGCGTACAGCTCATCCAGGGCCAGCAGCGCCTCGGCGTTGTCGGCGTTGGCCTGCCGCCGGCGGGCGAACTCGGCGTCGAGGTCGAACAGGTCGGCATTAACGCCAGTGAGACCGGACCGGGTGATCTCGGCGCGGATGTCCTCGGCCGCCTGGGCACGCGCAGTCGCCAATTCGCGTTCAGCCTCGGCAGCCGCCTCTGCCGCAGCGATGGCCTCATCCGCTGCCGCCTGAACGATCGCGTTGCGCTCGATCGCGTACAGCTCATCCAGCGCCAGCAGAGCCTCGGCGTTGTCGGCGTTGGCCTGGCGGCGCCGGGCGAATTCAGCGTCCAGGTCGAACAGCTCGGCATCAACGCCGGTGAGCCCGGACCGGGCGATCTCGGCGCGGATGTCCGTCACCGCCTGGGCACGGGCCGCCGCCAGTTCGCGCTCTGCCTCCGCCGCCGCCTCGGCGGCGGCGATGGTTTCGTCAGCCGCGGCCTGTTCGATCTGCTGCCGACGCACGGCATACTGCTCATCCAATGCGAGGAGCGCCTCGGCGTTGTCGGCCAGCTGATCGCGGCGGCGGGCAAACTGCTGGTCCAGGTCAAACAGCTCGGCCTCAAGGCCCGTCAGATGCAGTCGTTCGGTTTCGGCCTGGATCTCCGCAGTTGCCCGGGCGCGGCTTTCCTCGATCGCCAGCGCTGCTTCGGCCGCGGCCTGCACGATGCGCAGGCGGTCCTCGGAGTACCAGGCCTCCACAGCATTGATGTCGGCCTCCAGCCGCTCGGCTTCTGCAATGTCGCGGGCTCGGCGCTGCTCCCAGTCATAGAGATCCAGCGCCTCACCGTCCAGCCCCTGGCGGGCATTGAGATCGCTGAAGCGCAGGTTGAACGCATCGCGTTCGGCCGACAGGTCGGCAACGGCACCGCCGGCCTCGGCGGCTGCGCGCTTCAGATCTTCCAGCGGGTCGATGATGTTGGCGTCGAACCCGAGATCCTCGGCCTTACTGCGCCACGCCTCCAGCTCGCGATCCAGCCGCACCGCGGCCAGCTCATCGGCGGTGAGCGTCAACGCCTCGATCTCGTCCCGCAGGTCGTCGCTGAACTCGGCGCGGTCGGCCTCGCGCCGCGCAAGCGTCTGGTAGTAATCGTCCAGCCCTTCGCTCAGCTGGCTGATCACCGTCAGCTGCTCGACCCCCGCATCGGTAAACAGGTTGATGCCGGATACCAGATCGGCCAGCCCCTCACGGCTATCAGGCAGCGACATGGTGACCGTTTCGAGTGCGCTGCCAAGCTGCCGCTCCAGCCGGTCAAATGCCTCGCCCTCGGTGAGCACGGTGTCGAGCAGATTGCCCATGTTGCTGGCGAAGGCCTTGAGCCCGCCCGCTTGGTCCGTGAGCCTGTCGAAGACGCCGGCCATGATCTCGCCGTCCGATCGCGTCCGCACGTTCGGGATCAATGCATCCCCCGTATTCGGCAGGAAGCCGTCGATATACACCCGCAGGGAGTCGGGGATGGCATCGAGGTCCACGCCGAGATCACCCAGCGTCGACCGCGCAATCTGCGCCGTGGTCGCCAGCCGCGTCAGCGTTTCGCCGAGCCCCTCGCCGATGTCCTGGAAGGTCTCGATGTAGGGCACAACCGCCTGCGCCACATCGTCGAACATGGCCGAGAACGTTTCGGACAGCGCCTCGTTGATCTCCTCGCCCGACTTGTTCTGGAAATCGATTCGAATGAGGTCGATCTCCAGCGAGTCGAATGCAGCCTGCACCTCGGCCTGCGCAACCCCCAGCAGATCTGCAGTGCTGCTGACTGCCTCGCCGATGCCCCGCACCACCAGCGCGAACTGGCGCTCGATCTCGGCCGGCAGCGCGCCCTCCTTGATGTCATAGCTGCTGCCGCTGAAAACTCCGCCGGAGGTGCGCACGTTGGTCCACGTGCCTGCCTGCAGGTTGTCGAGCATGTCGCCGAACGAGTCGGCGAGGATCTGCACCCCCTGCCCGCGAATGCTCTGCTCACCCCCGAACACCGCGTTGCCCAGCTCGGACAATCCTTTCAGGAACAGGTCGCCAATGCCGCCCACAATGTCGCCTATGAAATCGAGACCGATATCTTCGAACAGGCTGTCGATCTGCTGCGTCACGCGCTGCTGCGCCACGGCCAACGCGCCCATCGGGCCGCTGGCGAGGATCGCGTTCAACTCATCACTTCGGCCGCCAGGCGTTACCCCGTAGTCCAACTGGTTGCGCACGATCAGCGTGCCCACATTACCGATGCTCGACTCCAGCCCGCGCAGGCTCTTGAGCATGTCGCTGTTGATGCCCACCAGCTGCTCGGTTGCGATCGCCGTCAGTTCCACACTGTTGGCGATGCTTTCGCTCATGGCATCGGGGTCGCCCAGGACACGGCCGCGCGGGTTGAATGTGGGCTGGGCTTCGCCGCCACCGCCGCCGCCACTTCCGCCGGCGAAACTGACGGCGACGCCGAGGCCGCCAACAATCGCAGCCATGGCCGCCATGCGCGGGATGGCGCTGTAGGGATCACCGCCGCCCTGGTTCAGGATCGCGGCAACCCCCTTGGGCACCAGGGTCTGAATCGTCATTGCCAGCTCGGCGGCATGAAATGCCGTGCTGAGCGCCTGCAGCGTCCTGTAGCCCTTCGAGTTCTCGTCAAAAAAGCCGCTGGCGGCGCCGGCCATCTGGCCGTATGCCCCAAGGCTCTCGCGCATCGTCCGGTTGTTGATGTCGTCCTGGAACTCGCGCAGCTTGTCGGCGTCTCCCGCCGCCTCCTTGTACGCCGCGGCCATGGCCTTGCCGCTGGCCTTGCTGACGTTTGTCAGCGTCTCGAAGCCATCGAGCATGCCGAACAGAGGGTCGCTGACCGTACCCAGCGCCTCGCGCATCGTTGCCGCGGCGCTGGAGAATCCGTCGGCATTGAGGAAGGCGTCAATCTCCTTGCGCGCCTCGGAAACTTCGTCGGCGGTGCCCTTCGCATCGCCTCGGATGGCATCCCAGTACACGGCCCGAAGCTGGTCGGCGCGAGCCTGGTACTCCGCCGGGTCCATCCCTTCCGCTAGCGCCTGATCGAGCGCTGCAATCTGCGTTTCAAAGGTCGCCAGCGCAGCTTCACGCTCTGTGGCGCTCGCCTTGATCGCATCCGCGAGATCTTTTTCCTGCTGCTGGCGCGCCTCCAGCTGCGCGCGCCGCTGCTCGCTCAACGCGATCTGTTGATCGGTGGCGCCGTTGGCCTCCATCGTTGCGATCCGCAACGCTGCCTGGGAGTCGCGCGTGCCATCCATCAGTTCCAGCTGGCGGGCAATCAGAGCATTCTGTGCGTCCAGTGATTCGCGGTACTTCGCGACACGCTCAGCGGCCTCTTTGGCTTCATCGCTCAGCCCGCCCATCGCGTCAGCCTGCGCTTCTGTGGCCGCGGCGCCAGATGCAGAGGCTTCCTGGTACCGCCGCAGCTCGGCGCTCAGAAATGCAATGCGCTCGGCTAGTCGATCCATCTCGCCCTGCACCGAGGCCGCTGCGCCACCGTTACCCTGCCGGGCGTACTCGTCACGCAGCTCGGCGAGCTGCCCCATGGCGCCGGCAATGCGCTGAATCTCCGCGTGCGTGGCGCTGAGCGATTCTTGATCTTGTTCCGAGATGATCGGCCCACCGCGCTTGAGGCGTTCGGCCTCATCCGCCAGTTCGGTGATAGACCGCACGGCCTCGTCCAGCTCGAACCGGTCGGCGGCATCCTTTGACCGGGTCAGCCACAGCACCAGCCCGGTCAGCCCCAACACTGCAGCGCCGATCGGGCCGCCCACCAGCGCAGTTGCCGCCCGAAGGCCGCCCATAGCTGTGGCCGCCAGGCGGCTGCCCAGGGCGAGTTGAGTGGCAGCCGCAGCGCCCTGCGCCTGCGCGGCCGCCGTTGCCTTGGTGGCGACCGCGAGCTGCGTCTGCAACCCTGCCTGCTGGCGCCCGAGTACCGCCAGCGAATTGGTGGCTGCCGTGCGCTGCGCAATCGCAGCCGCGAGCTGCTGCTCGGCACGCGCCAGCATCCCACTTGCTGCGGCCTGAGCACCGGTCGCCCGGGTCGCTGCCATGGTCGCCTCAGCCTCGGCGACACGCGCATTTGCGACCGCGAGACTGCCCTGCGCCTCTTGCCGAGACACCGCGACCACCCGCAGCGTTTGCTGCAGATCCACCACACGCGCTTGCGTCATGCGCGCAAACGATGCGGCCGCCGCCTGGTTGACGGCCAGCTCCTGCTGTCGCGCGAGCACAACCCGGCCGGTAGCGGCGGCCGTCTTGGCGATCTCGGCCGTCAGTCGGGCGCCCATCACCGATGCCAACACAATGCCGGTATTGACTGCCGCCTCGGCGATCAGGTCGATGTTGTCAGCTACAGCCAGATACGCCGGCGCCAGGGCAATATTGGCCTGGTCGCCGGCGTCGAGGAACTTGTCTTGAATCGCCGCCTGCATGCGATCAGCTGCGAACTCAGCCTCCTGCGCCATCTTGGAAAACGCGGCGCCCGTTTCACCGCTGCGCTCCGCCATTGCGTCGAGGTTTCGCTCGAACGCCTTGGCCTGATTGCCGGTGAGCGCCATCACGGCATTGATGGCCTCCACCCCGCCAAACAGGGTCGCCATCGCATCCTTGTTGCCGTGCGTCTTGTCGCGCACATCCTGCAGAAAGCCGGCCAGCCCCTTGGCAGCCAGGGCCTGGCTGTCGAATTTCAGGCCGAGCTGGCCGGCGAGATCCTGCGCCTCGGCGGTGGGCTTGAGCACCGCCACCAGCGCGCCGCGCACTTGCGTTACGGCCTCGGTGGTCTTGACGCCTCCGGTGGTGATGGCCGATACCGCAGAGACCAATTCGGTAAACGGCACGTTCAGCCCGGCCGCGATCGGTGCGACCTTGCCGATGCTCTGGCTCAAAGCATCAATCGTGGTCTTGCCGGTGCGCATGCCGACGAACAGGGTGTCCGACACATCAGTCGCGCCCGCAACCTTGTCGCCGTAGGCGTTGAGCACGCTGGTCAGACCGTCGGCCGCGACCTCGATGTCGGTTATGCCGCCGATCGCGAGCCGATTCGAGGCGTCCAGCGTGTCGATCGCGGCGGCGCCCTCCTGCCCGGCGCTGATGATCTGGTACAGCGCGTCCGCCTGCTTCGTTGCCGAGATACCGAACTCGCGCGCCTGTGCACGGATCTGCTGGGTATACTCGTCCAGCTCGCTCGTGTCGGACAGCAGCGTGCTGATCTCGGCAATTTCCCGCCTGAATTCCCGGGCGGCTTCTGCCGTTCGCAGCAGTACGGCGGTGCTGGCCCCCACGGCGCCAACCGCCGCCGCAACACCCAGGATGCGAGCCCGGGCGCCTACCGTCATCTCATCGATCCCGCCGCGAACGTTCGCGAGCGCAACGCGCGTTTCCGCGCCCTGGTCGCCGAGCTGCTTCATCTCCTGGCGCGTGCCGCGGATAGCGTTGACGCCACCCCGGTTATCGCCGGCGAGGACAAGCTCCAGTTTGAATTGACGGTTCCCGGTCATCGTGTCTTCTTGTGATTCCCGCTGCTGTTCCGTTCGCGTTCGCGCGCCTTGCGCCATACCTCGAGCACGCCGACTTCAATCACCTGCACGCGGGCCAGCGTCTCTGCCGTGTCACTGACCTGGTGCATGCGCATCACGCACTCGACGGCGGGGTAGTCCAGGCCGGTCGCACCGGCCATGCCGGTGCGCCACTGCGTGCAGCTGCCGCAGAAGACCTGCACCGCATCCCAGTTGGCGTAATCAACCTCGAACATCGGGTGCTCGGCCGCCGCGCGGGCAGCGGCCGATGCCTTGATGCCGAATGCCCGCAGGTCATCGTGCAAACTCTCTTGTCCGCTCGCTGGGGCGTCGGCCCATTCGCGCGCGAACGCTAGGAGTTTTTTCGCTGCGACTCGCCCGGCTTGCGTCGGGTTCGGCTGACGACATTCATCAGCTCGCGCCGGTAGGGCACCAGCGCCACGAGATCCGCGAAGTTCTCGGGCGTGTACGGGATCTCCTGGTCATCAGCGCTTTCGAGCTTTCGCCAGCCGAGCACGTTCGCCTCCAGGTAGTCGACCGCTGACAACGGCGGCAGCGCCTTGTCATCCTGCGTCCCGGTCAGTGCCTTGGCTTCCTGCTCGAGCTCGTCGACATCGGCCGGCAGCCGCACGAGGACCTGGAACGTGTCCTCAAACGTTGTGCCCAGGTCGTCGCGGTGCGTCACGACCACGTCTTCCCACACCTGGTTCTTCTGTCCACGCTTCAGTTTCAGTGCCATGGCGCCCCCTTACTTCACGGTGATGATGAGTTCGTCATCACCATCGTTGAGGGTGGGAACCAGGCGCAGGTTGAAGGGCGTGACCGACAGGCCCTGGCTGTCGCTGTCTTCGCCCATCATCAGCTGCGCCTTGGCGTCGAACTGCACGATGTTGCCGGCCTCGGTGCCATGCACCAGGTTGATCGGCACCACCTCGCATTCGCGCACCGTCTCGTAGAAGTCGTAGTCCGCAAGGGCGACGGTTTCGAGCGTCATCGCGCCGCTGCCGTCGCGGTCGGTGATGAGCACGGCTTCGTTGCCCACCACATTGCGGTAGCTCACCGTCCAGCCCGCATTGAAAGTGAACGACTCAGCATTGGCGGCGAAGGCGTCAACCGTAAACGTCGGCGTGTTCACGGCATTGACCGGGATCGGCTCGACGAAGGCATCGAAGTCCGGCTCGCCGAATGCAACGGCGGTGGGGGCTGCGTTCCACAGGCCCCAGAACTCGAAGCTCATTTTCGGCAGGCCTTCCTTCGTCAGCCCGAACGACACGTTGCCGCGCACGCCCTGCATCTTTTGCAGCTTGCCGTCGTGGTTGAAGTACATCGTGCCCCACTCGAAACCCTCGCTGACGGGCGCGTAGACGACGCTCACACCCTCTTCAACGGTCTCGGAGAATCCGCACATGCGCAGCAGCGCGCCCCAGGGCGGTACATCGCCCGCGGCGCCGGCGCCGCTGATGTCGACATCGCAGGTCAGCTTGGCGTGGGTGCCGGTGTAGATGCTCTTGCCCGCGCCGAGATTGCGCCGGTCGTAGTCCAGCACAACCGTCGCGCCCTGGAACGGCTGGAACTTCAGGTTGCTGGTGAGAATCGCGTTGTCTGCCGCGGTGGGCACGGCGTCGGTCGGGTATTCGCCCGCGCCGATCTTGGCCATCAGCAGGCGCTTGTTGTAGAGCTTGTTGCTCATGACGTGGGTTCCTCGTTGTTGTTGGGGGTGGTGGTGTCAGATGCCGGGGGTGAGCTCGCTTTCGCGCCGGCGCTAGCGGCATCGGCATCGGCATCGCCGAACCGGGCGCCGCGGGGCTGCTTCGCTTTCGCCGGCGAAGAATCTCGCGCCGGGGCGCTCGTCTCGGTTGCGCTGCGTGAGGCCGCATCGGTCTCCTGCACGCGCTTCCCGTTGCGCAGATAAAAACGTCCGCCTGTATTCATGGCGTGGATCTCCAGTAGGTGCGGGTGGCGTACACATCCACCCACCAGGTTTTGCTGCGGTCGAGCGCGAGCACTTCGCCCTCGACGAAATGCGCGACCGAGCGCGTGCCCGGCAGCGTTTTGCCGTGGGTGGCGCTGGCGGCTTCGCGACGACGCTGTATGAGCTCGCTGCTGGGGCATACGATCTGCAGGCCGATCTGGCCCTCGATGTCCTGCTGTGTGAGCGTGGTGCCGTAACCAGACTCGGCACTCAAGGCCTTGTCCTTCAGCGGCACGACATACAGCGCCGGGGTGTCGGTCAGTTCCGGGTCGGGCTGCAACGTGACGGCGACATCCACCCGCGACCAGCCCAACGCCAGCAGCGTTGGCTGCAGCCAGTCGGCGATCGCGCGCGGGTCCAGCAGCTCGATGGTGCTGCTCATCGCGTGCACACCAGCCGCGTCACGCCGGCGCCCATGGCCTGCACGTCACCGATGCTCAGCTCGGTTTCGTTGGGCCGCGCCAACAGCGTCACGCTGAGCTGCTCGCTCATCTGCTTGCGCGTCAATGCCGGCAAGGCCGATTGCAGCAGCTCCAGCGTGTACACGAGGGTGCCAACGGCAAAGTCGTCGCCGGCATCCGCGAAGCGCTCATCCACCACCGCCTTCGTGTCCGCGCTGTTGCCCGGCCAGGTGAGGCGCACCGGCTCGCCCAGGCGCGCCAGCATGGCGCCCTGCAGCGAGTCGTTGAAATGGGTGGCGAGCGTCATGGCGTCGTCGTGTCAGAAGGCTGCCCCGGCGTGTGGCGTCCGTGCCTCACGCCGGGGCTGGCACTCAGGTCATCTTCGCCCGGAACAGCACTTCCGGCCGGGTGCAGTACGTCACCGGGTTCGACTGGGCATCCAGCTCCACCCAGCGGCCCTTCTTGTCCGGCGTCGCCTTCACGTACTTGGGCAGGCCCATGGTGTTGACGGTCTCCATCCAGTTCGCCGGCGCGTACACCGTCTCGAACAGCCGCTGCACACCCACCGGGAAGAACTGCGCCTTGCCGGCGCCGATAAAGGGCACGCCGCCGACACTGCCGCGGTACTCCTCGAAGTCGATGCCGGCGTAGTGGAAGGTGCGGCGCGCCGAACGCTCACGCAGCGCCTGCCCGTTCTGCCAGCGCTCATACGCCGCGACGCACTCGACATGCGATACCAGCGCGTCAAAGAACGCGCTGTCGCAGTAGCAGTGGATACTGGTGTACGTGGCCGAGCCTAGCGCATCTTCGATGCCGCGAATCGTCGCGTTGATCTTCTTGCGAACGGCGCCGGCAGCGGGCGATGCGGCATCGAGATCGTAATCAACCTCGGCGGGCTGATTGATGCCGAACAGGGTGAACAGGTTGTACAGCGGGCTGGCACCATCGGCATCGAGGACGATGCCCTTGAGCGCGCCCATGCGATGGTGCTCGAGCGTGGCTTCGAGCGACATCGACATGGTCTCCAGCTTCTCGTTCACCTTTTCCTGCACACCGAGCAGCTCGCTCTCGGAGCCAAAGGCTCGGACGTTCTGCACTTCGTCAGCTTGCAGCACGTCTTCGACCGGCAGATGTACGGCGTTAATCGGCACCAACTTGCGCCCGTTCTTCTGATTCTGCTTGGCGGGCGCGCCGCGGTCGGCGGCGGGCACCAGGTAGATTTGCCCGTCGCGGCGCTCCAGGCTGATCTGCGTGGTGCTGATGCCGCGCTCGTTGAACAGCCCAAGCCGGCCGATCTGGCCCGGCACAAACGGCATGGCGTTGATGGACGCCGTGAGCGCCCGCATGCTGAACGCACCGGAGGTCGCATTGAAAACGTCGAGATTCATTTCGGGTGACTCCGGTTAGCGAACGATGATGCCGAGCGCGAGCAGCTCGCCGACGGCAGTTTCTTTGTTGGGCCCACTGATGCCCTCGGGCCACACCAGGTCCTGGTCATCCACCTCGCAATCGCGAACGTGGACAACGCACGACGTGTCGGCGTCGCTGGCATCAACCGCGGCAAACAGCACGCCGACGGCTTCTTCCTCACCGGTTTCGGCGGCGGGCGCCAGCTGGGTCAGCAAGCCGGTGCTGGTGATACGCCCCAGCACGGTGCCGGCCTGCAGGTTCTGGCCTTCGGCCAGCGTGTCCGACTCGCGCGAGCGCATGCCGTTGGCCTCGCTCACGATGTGCTCGCCCGGGTGGTTGGGTTCGATCTGCATGTCAGTTACTCCCGGTTATGCCGACTGGCCGCCGCGAAACGTCGCGGCGCGCTTGGCGAAAATGTCGGAGGCGTTGATCACCGCGCCGCCGCCCTGGGTAGCAGCCGCAGCTGCGGCCGCATCAGCCCCGCCATCGCCCACAGCAGGCGTGCCGGTCCGCTCCATGGCGGCGGCCAGCGGATCGGCCGGGGCAGCCGCAGTGGCGGCAGCCTTGGGCGACACTGCGAGCAGCGCGCTGGCGGCCTCGACGGTCTGGTCGGTTTCAAACGCCAGATGCTTCGCCATGTCGGCGCGGCCCTCGGCGTTGGCGTGATTCAGAATGCCGGCGATACGCGTCCGCTCGGCAGCGGCGCCAGCCTTCACGCCCTCCGCCTTCGCTTCGGCCTTGGCCGTTTCCAGCTGCTGCGCGGTAATGGTGGCCGCGCCGTTCTCTTTTTCACTCATCGTGGTTTTCTCCGATTGAGAGTGGGATGCCAGGCGGAATGAACGGCCGCCAAACCGTGTTGATTGGGACAGGAGGTGCTCGACGCACTCGTTGAACGAGCCAACCCGGTCGGCCAGGCCGGCATCAACGCCGAGCTGGCCGAGGAACACCCGCGCCTCGGTGGCGCGCACGGCGGCCTCACTCATGCCGCGATGCGTGGCCACGGCGCTGGTGAACATGCCGTACAGGCGATCGATGTCCGCCTGGATGTCATCGCGCACCGCTTTCGGCAGTGCTGCATAGGGGTGGCCGTCGACTTTGTGTTTGCCGGCGTAGATCCACGTGACCGCACGGCCGCGCTTTTCCATTTCCTCGCTGACATCGAGGTGGGCCGTGACCACGCCGATGGAGCCGGTGTAGCCGCTGCGCGCCACCCACATCGAGCCGGCCGCGCTGCCGAGCAGGTAGGCAGCAGACGCGGCCATTTCGCTGGCGATGGCGGTGATGGGTTTGGTGTTGCGCGCCGAATGGATCAGCGCCGCGAGATCAAATGCACCCGCAACTTCGCCGCCGGGGCTGTCCACCTCGAACAGGATCTGCTCGACCTCGCTCGAGGCGAGCGCGGCGTTGAACATGCTCTCGACGGCGTCATAGCTGGTCATGCCGCTGTAGCCCAGGTAGCCGCCGCGCTGCACCAGCGTGCCGATCACCGGGATCGCAGCAATGCCGTCGCGGAGGTAATAGCCACGGTCGCTATACGAGAAGCCGGCGCTACGGAATGTGGCTGCGGCAGCGTCAGGCGTTTGCGTCTCCACCGGCTCTTGCGGCGCGGCGGCCTCAAACCCCAGCCGCTCGCTGAGCACGCTGAGGATGATGTCGGCCTTCGCCTGGGCGATCAGCAGTGGGGTGTTGAACACCCGCGCAGCGATCATCGGGTAGTTCATGCGCTCACGCATCGGCCAGCTCCTGCCGCTCGGCGCGGTCAGCCGCGTCGGGGTCATCGTCGGGTTGGGGGTCGTCCATGCGCGCAGCGGCACCGTTGGCGGCACGCTGAACCCGCGCGGGCAGGCCCAGCTGAATGCGCTTGCGCTCCTCGCGGGCGCGCTGTTCCATCACCTCCTCCCAGTCCTCGCCCTGCTCCATGCACAGTTTTTCGAGGGTGGTGGTGCCCTGGTCCAGCGCCTCGGTGCGCGCCTTCATTTCCTTCAGCTCGTCAATGTGGCCCTTGGGGGCGCCGATCCACAAGCAGCGCGTCCAGGCGCTCTTTGCCTCATAGAACGAGGGCGCGCCGGTGGGCACCTCCACGTCGCCGCGCGAGATGGCCTCTTCGAGCCAGGCCGCATACACCTGGGTGGCAAAGCGGCCGGCAATGTGATGCCGGCGGCCCATGAAGAATCGCCAGCCCTCCAGCATTGAGGCGCGCGCGCTGGAGTAGTTGGTGCGCGTGTAGTCGCGCGTCAGCTCCTCGTAGCTCATGTTGAGCCCGGCGGCGATGTGCCGGTTGACGGCAGCCTCGAACTGCTCGAATGCAGCCACCGGCTGTTGCGGCGCGGTGAGCGTCAGCTTTTCACCGGGCACCAGATGGGCGATGCCGGAGCTGCCGAAACGGATATCGGCGCCTTGGTGGTAGGCGCCCTGCATATCCATGAATCCGCTGATCGCAGACTGAGCATCGCTGCCGCCGAGGGCGGCAATAATCTCGGGCGAGCCCATGCTGGTCTCGATCACCGCCGCGTACATGGCGTTGATCACCGCCGCCTGCAGCGTGGCTTTCTGCCAGTGATCCTGCATCTTCGCCTTCGGCAAGATCGACGTGAAAACGCTCTTGCCGCGAGTCTGGCCGACCTCGGCGTCGTACACGTGGATGACCTGGCGACGGCCCCATGCGGTTTCCGCCGGCACCCGGCGCCAGCGGCGGCCATTGCTCACCGTGTCGTACCAGTACTCGCTGGGGTGTCCGGCGCGGATGTGATAGGCCAGCGGCGCGCCGTGCTCGTCCATCTCCACCCCGCCACGCAAGCGGTCGCGGTCGGTGGCATCGCCGGGGTTGCTCAGCCGCTCCGGCGCGATCATCTGCACCGTCGTGGCGTAGTGGTGTTTGCTGCGCGGCAGCCACTCCAGGGTCGCGAGCATCTCGTTGTTGCTGAGGTAGCTGCGGTAGCCCTGGGCGAGCAGGCCGCTGAAGGTGAGCCGGCGGCGCGCATCGCAGTAGCAGTCGACATCGTCGGCCCACTGCCGCCACTTGGCCTCGACGTTGCGCTGCCACTCGTCAGCCCACTCGGCCGACAGCCCAAGCGCGCGCCAGTCCGGCTTTGCGCTCAGCCGCAGATTGGTGCCGATGACCTTGTCGACATGCGTTTGCACCGCGCCGCTGGCAATGCCGTTGTTGCGGATCAGGTCGCGCGTGCGCGCCACGATGTCGCCCCACTCCGGCAGCACCTCGACATCCGGCGAGCTCAGCATCGGCGCCCAGTGCCGGGTCTCCGTCCGCTGATGATCTGCAGCGTGATGCGCGGCGCCCTGCCCGCGAATGGCCGAGGCCATGGGCCGGCCCTGGTGGTCGACCAACGACGGTGCGGTAGCGGCGCCGGCCTGCATCAGAAGCTCACCGAAATGAAGCGGCGCCGCGTGCAGGCGGCATCACGCGCCACCTGCTGCTCGGCCCACCCAATAAACTTGGTGAGCACGCCCACGTCCTGCGCTTCGTGCTCGCGCCCCGCCCAGCGAAACCGCTTGCCGGCCAGGGCGAGCTGCAGCTGCTCGCGGGCGGTCTGGAGGAGCTCAGCGTTGGTGGGAGTTGCCATGCCGCATAGGCTGCGGCGGGGTCATGTGACAAAACTAGGCAAAGATTGTCACTTTCTGAAAAATCGCTTATTGATTGGGATGTTGGCGCTGTTGGTGGAGGCGATCACGCGCCTCCAGGCGCTTGCTGAGTCGCTCGACCGAGGCCTCGAGATGCCGCACACACTCGGTCGTCGTGGCCTGATTGGTCTCTGTCGATCGCATGCGGGTAAACAGCTCATTCATCCCGGCCTGTATCTGGGTGAACGTCAGCCGCAGGAACCACCCCACGGCCGCCAGTAGCAGGCCGACGAACGCCGTCAGGATCAACGAGAACGGCACCTCTACAGCGAGAACCTCAGCCGCCATTTCGCAGCACCCAGCGTTGCAGCGCGCGGAACCGTTCCAGCTCCACCGCGCAGCTTTCGAGATCTACAGCGACCGCAAGTGCGAATGCCCTTTCGCCGGCGAAAGCGTTGCGGTCTGCCG
This sequence comes from Flagellatimonas centrodinii, assembly GCF_016918765.2. Classification (GTDB taxonomy): domain Bacteria; phylum Pseudomonadota; class Gammaproteobacteria; order Nevskiales; family Nevskiaceae; genus Polycyclovorans; species Polycyclovorans centrodinii. The sequence continues at coordinate 2,642,025 of NZ_CP092104.1, read as the reverse complement.
CATGGTTTCCAGCGGCGGCGGCGGCCGCATCAGTTCGACTGGGGCGCTCGGGCACTGGCGGATCACGCGGGGCGCACTGGCGCACGACACGCTCAACAACGCGCTCAACAACAGGGCGATTTTCATCAACGGTGTCCTCAAAAGTTCGGGTTTCCTCGATACCGGTTTGCAGGCCGCGCACCTCGCTGGTGGCGGCCGCGGCCTCCTGCACGGCGTCGGCCGCGGTGAGCGCATCCAGGGCACTGCCGAGCCGGAGCGTTTGCACCGCCACCGCCACGGCCAGCGACGCTGCCAGCACCTGCCAGCGCGCCGCCCACAGGCCCTTAATCCAGGCGAGGTGCGGCATCACTTGCGGCCGGTTTGTGGGCAAACGTCGCGGCGACGTTGGAGCCGGCGAATATGCCGAGGGTGATGTTGACGGTGGCCACCCATTCCGCACCCGATAGCCAACCCAGCAACGCGCCCAGCATTGAGCCGCTGAGCGCGGCGAAGCACAGAATGAATTTAGTACCGGTGATGCCGCGCAGCAGGCGGTCGCGGTGCGTCATTGCGGGCACGCTTGATCAGCCATGGCCGATACCCTCGCGCACCTGGTCGGCCACGCGAACGCGCAGCCAGCCCCACAGCCACCGCTCGTCTTTCTCCCGGCGCTCGGCCAGCTCGGTGTAGTACGCGACCTGCATGCCGTTCAGCGCGACAAACAGCACCTGCTCGCCGAGCGTGCCGCGCCGCGCGAGGAACGCCTGCAGCGCCTCCGCCGTTTTCGCGCCGCACCGCCCGTCGACCACCAGGTCGGCGTAATGGCGGCCGCGATCATTATGGACGTTGAGCTGCCGCTGCAGCATCGTCACCGCCGCCCGCATCGGGCAATTGACGCCCGTGTCCATCACCTCGGCCGCGATCAACATCGAGTGCTCGCCGAGCAGATGCAGGCCCGGGTCGATCCAGTACATGCGCTCGTAGATCTGCGCCGCCTCGTCGCGCGTCAGCGCCGCCACCTCATTCGGCGTCACCGCCCTGCCCCGGTACCGCGAAAGCGTCGCCTGGGTTATCCCCCAGCGTGTCGGCCCGCCGCTATCGCTGGGATCGTTGGTATAGCGGTCACCCTCGGCGCGGATGATGTCGTCGATGATCGAACGAGGCGATTTCATGCACGGCAGGGTGCCGCGACGTCATGTGACAAAACTAGGCAAGGATTGTCACTTTCTATCTGGTGCGGTCAGCTGCAACAGACTCGGCGCACGGTCCGCTGACAGACACCGAACTCCCGTGCGGTCATCTCCATGTTCTCGGTGATACTGGCATCTCGCCGCCGTGCGTCGAACGCGAGCCGCATCGCCTGGTCGCGCACTTGCCGATTGAGCACTCGCAGATAGACCCGGCGGCCGCCGACATCGCCTTGCGTGCGCGCGATCGACTCCCGGGCGAGCTGTGTCGCGCGAGCCGGGTCCATGCCGCACCGATCGGCGAGCACGGCGACGATGTTGCGTTCGAGCACGGGCCGCAGATCGTCGGTGTCGTCAAGTTCCGTGCGAGCACTGGCGGAGCTGGTCATCGGCCGCTCCGCGCTGTCCGCAGCGCTTCATCCAGGGCGGCGGCATGAACCTCGTTGTGTCGGCCGCGCATGACCTGTGCGCCGATATCGAAGAACGGGAACCGCTTGCGATAGTTCGTTTTCTCGACGGCGATGAGGACGGGCTTGATGCTGCGCTGCCCGCGGCCGTGCCGCTCCCAGATCGCGAGCGTCCGCCTGCCCTTGCCGGCTTTGCCGAGGAAATACTGCGGGAGCTTCTTGTTGCGCCGGCGACTGCGGGCGCTGCTGTTGAACGCATCGTCACTATGCATGCGCAGCGCCGACAGGATGCGCTGGTACGTGCCCTGGCTGAGGTTGCCGTAGCGGTTGAGCCGCGCGCCCTTGCCGGGCACCGCGAAGAGCTGGTCGTCGCGGAATGCGTTGTTGCGAAAATCAACAAACCGAAACGCGCGCTCGAAGCGCTTTGCGGAGCGCTCGCCGCCGTGGACCTGGGGCGCGAGATACCGGTCCGGCGCGGTGCCGCCGCTGGCCTGGTCGCGGATCTTCACCACGCGCACGAATCCGTTGCCGCCGGCCTCCTGTCGTGCGAACGTGAGCACGGAGCGTTGGGTGAAGCTGCTGGGTCGGTCGAACACAGTGGCGATAGCGACCTGCTCGGCCTTCTGCACTTCAATCGAGAGCCGCGTCAGCGCCAAGCGTTCGGCGAATCGCTGCTGCTTTTCGAATGCCTCGATCTCTCGCAGCGCGGGGCCCGCCAGGTCTCGTGAAATGGTCAGCATGATGACGGCTCCGATTAGCGGCGATTGCGAGCGCCGAGCGCACGGAACCGCGCGAGGCGGTCCTGCTCAGCTGCGGCGAGGGGATCAACATCGACCGGCGCCGAGGCGGCGGCACTTTCGCCGGCGAAAGCCGCGCTCGTTGCGGCAGCGGCTGAGGCGCGCAATCGCGCATCGGCAGCATCCCAGTCCGCGTGCGTAAACCGATGCAGGCGGACTTCCGGGTGATGCGCGGCAGCGTAGGCGTAGACCCAGGTATCCAGTGGTTCGTTGCGCTTGGCGCCGCGGCGCTTCTCGAACCGGCCCTTGTCCGGCTTGAATACTTCGGAAACCATGCCGCCGAAGAAGTCCTCGTCCAGCTCGTCCGGGAAATGAACAAGGCGCTGATCGGCGTCTGCTTTCTCGGCATCGGTGGAGAGCCGCGCGTACAACCAGTGCTTTGCGGCGACGGAGCCAACGTGGTGGATCATCACGCCGTTGCGGTCGGTGCGGCCCAGCCAGTTGACGTCCATGGCGCGCGCCTTGCTCAGGATAGGCGCGTTGTTCGCCTTGGCGCCGAAGATCGCCATTGGCCGCGGAATGCGCCGCGCACGGACGAACGCCTTCACCGCCTCGGTGCGGTGGCCGCCGGCATCGATGGCGGTGGCCAGCGGCCGCAATGTGGTGCCGCTGGCGTGCTCGATGGGGCGGTTGAGTAGATCAACGAGCGCGAGCCACACTGCCTCCTCGGCCGGGTCGCCGGGCAGCTCGACATAGTCCAGCGTCCATGCAGCCAGCCGCCTGCCCCAGCCGACTACGTGCACCGCAAGCCGGTTGTCTTGCGTGTCCACCCCGGCCGTGAGGGCGAGCACACCAAGGGGCGCGGTGCGCAGCTTGTAGGGCTCGGCCCGATCGGCGATGACGTTGTGCTTGACCGCCCGCATCGCGGGGTCTTCGTACAGCTCGGCCAGGCGATCGTTGACAAAAACCTTGAGCTTGGCCGGGTCGCCCTGGGCGTCGCGCCACATTTCGACGAGATCGAGCCAGCGCGGGCCGAGGCCCATGGGGTAATACAGCGCGTTGAGGTGATAGCCCCGCGTCTTTCGATCGGGGTAGGTCGCGACCCACCGACCGCGCGCGATCATCGCGTCTTTGTGGTGCTCCTCGATGGTAGCGCCACACTCGCGGCAGGCGTACCAGCATTCGGTGGCGTCGGTGCTCCAGTGCAGCCCGCCCCACTCCAGCGGCTGCTCGTGCTCGCAGTGCGGGCATGGCACGTGGTACCGGCGCTGGTCGCTCTCGTCCCACAGGTGGCCGGTGCGGCTTACGCCCTGCAGCTGCGGGGTGGAGATATACAGGCGGCGATAGGTGCTGCGGAACGCCGAGGTGCGGCCCTTGAGCATTTCGAGCGGGTCATCGCCCCCGCGCAGCGTCGACGCGAACTCGTCCAGCTCGTCGACAATAAGCGTGCGAACGCTGGTGGATTTGAGTCGAGACGGAGAGCCGGCGTGCTCGATGTAGAGCTGGCCGCCGATGAAATCCTTGAACTCGCGGCGGTTCGATGCATCGCGGCTATTCGTCGTGCTGAGCGCCCGCGACATTGCCGGCGTCTCATCAAGCGTGGGCTGAAACTTCTGGTCGATCCACTTGTTCATGGAGACCTCGCCCGGCAATGCGTACATCACCGGGCCGGGGTCATGGTCCATGCAGTAGCCGAGCACGTTGAGCGCGATCTGCGTCTTGCCAAACTGGATGGGGAACATCAGCACGACATCGCGAACGGTCGAGCGCGTGCTGAAACAGTCCATCGGCTCGCGCAGCGTGGGATTGCGCGAGGTGTGCCACTGCCCCGCCTCGGGGCTGTCTTTGGCTGACAGGTGCCGGTTTGCATCGGCCCATTCACTGACGGTCAACGGCTTGCGTGGCGCAACGGCGCGGCCAATGACGGCGCCGAGCCGCTCGCGCACGGCGGCGCGTGCAAGCACACCGGCCAGCGCGGGTACCGGGCCGCTCATCCCTTCGCGCCCTCGTCAGCGGAAATGCGGAGGAACTGGCGCTCCAGCTCGTGCAGCACACGCTCAACAGCATCCGCGACGATGGCGCGGCAGCGGTGCTCGTCACGTTCCGCAGCCAGCTGCGGGGCGAGCAACACGGCCAGGCCCTCGAGCCGCGCGCGCAGCTGAGTTGCTGCATCGGCCAGGTATGCCTCCACTTCGCCGGCGGGCAATAGATCCCGCATGCTGATCATGTAGTCGCGCTGCGCCGCCAGGGCGAGGTAGTGCTCGCGCTTTGCGCGAGCCTCCTGGTAGTGCCCAGTCCCCGGCGCGGGGTCGGCGGGGATCGCCCCCGTATCGTCATCACCCCGCTCTGGCGCCTCGGGCGGCGGCGCTGGCGGCAACGCGCGGGCGGCAGCATGCCGGTTGGCGACGCCCTCTTTCGACGGGTCGCGCGTCTCTTTGATGCGCGCCAGCGATTCCGCAACCCGCACTTGCCGCCCGTCCGGCGTGAGCACCAGGCGCCCATCTTTTTTGAGCTGGGTGATGTAGCTGGGCTTGAAGCCGGCAATAGCCGCGAACGCCTTGAGGCCACACGCCGCAGGAATGGCGCCCCCGCTCATTTACAACCTCCAACAACATTTTCTTTCGAGCACGCAATGGAGTGAAAAGACGCGCGCGCGAAAAAAGTACGCCTACGGATCGGTCGATGTTCCACGTGGACCACGATGGGTGCGCCGGTGCGGCATGCCGTGCGGCATGCCGTGCGGCATGAAACAACGCAGCGGCGGGCGCTGTGCGGCATGTGCGGCATGTGCGCCTTCGCGGGCGCGCGCTGCGCACACGCGCGGGCACGCGCAGGCGCACATGCGGGCGCACGCTGCATGCCGCACATGCCGCACAATCCCCGCCCCATATAGGTTTCATGCCACACAGCATGCCGCACAGGATGCCGCACATGCCGCACGGGTGGACGCGCCCGGTCACGCATGGGCGCCCCCTTTATAGTCGTTGATGGCCAGGCGAAAGCCTCGGATCTCTTCGCCGAGCCACGCTGCCTCGGTGGCGCCCGGCGGGCACTCGGCGCCATTGAAAAACAGGATGCCGTGGGGGCCTTCCATGCCGACAGTGCCGAGGTAGCGCTTGCGCGCATCCGGCACCTCGTGCCGCCGCTTGAGGACGCTGACGAGCTTGGGCATGGGTGCTGCTCGGTGCCCGCTGCGGTTGCACCAGCTTTTGTACAGCTCGTACAGGTCCTGCGACAAAACAGCACCCGCCCTCACCCCGCCGATCTCGCCAGCGGTCAGCTCGGCGTGGAACCGCGAGGTACTGTCCAGGCTGAGCTGGATCAGCTCCGCTTTGGCAGCTGTCATCGGCGGCAGGGTGCCGACATCGAATTCGCCGAGGTCGAGATTGAGCAGGTAGTGATGCAGCGCCGCGATACCACCGTCCTGGATCTCCTGCAGCACCGCGCGGTAGTAGTCGCCGCCGAGCTTCTTCGGTGTCCAGATCACGGCGTGCCGGCGGTCGTCCTCCTCGAGCACGACGGGCATCTGCTCGTTCGAGAGGAACACGATGTTGACGTGGTTCCGCTCGTTGTAGGCCGCCATGTTCTTGGGATTGATGCGGATGTTGTCGCCGGTGATGAATGCTTTGAGCTTGTTCTTGACGTGGTAGAGATCGGACCGCGCGACCACTTCGTCGGCGATCAGGAACAGCTTTTTCGAGGCCCAATCGTTGAACCGGTCCTCGATTGCGCTTTGATCGATGATGCGGCCGTACTCGCCGTAGATCTTCATCAGCGCTTCGTAGAACATATTTTTGCCGGTGCCCTGCGGCCCGTGGATCACCACGGTCGTCTTCATCTTGGCGCCCGGGTGCTGCAGCGGGTACGCGATCCACTTGAGCACCCATTGGAATAGGCCGTCGACGTTCTCGGCTTCGGCGGTGCACATGTGATAGAGCAGCTCGAGCAGGCGGTCGCACTTGCCCTCGCGCGGGACCGTGGGCCACCCACCCCACAGGTTGCACTGGATGCGGTCGTCGAGGCCGGTGGGGTCGAAGCCCACCTCCTCGAGGCGGACGATAGACCGGTCCGGGTGTTCGGCCCAGGCGCGGTGCAGGTCGCGCGTGATGCAGGCGTCCCGCATGTCGCCCAGGGCGAGCATGCAATGCTCCTGCCGGTCGAACACCGTGCCGCCCGCGCCGTAGACCAGGGCGTATCGCTCGAGCAACTCATCGAGGGTTTCGATCGGCTGCAGCGGCGCTTTCCCCGGCCCCTCGTGTTCGGTGGTGGAGCGCGCGCGGGGGGGCGCCCAGCCCAGTTCGTGGAGCTTGCGCTCGATCTGCACCCGCACCAGGTGGAGGCCCTCGGCGGCGTGCAGATCGTTGAAGTCGTTCACCTTGGCGCCGCGCTCGAGGAAGCGCCGGCGGCGGTCGGCCTCGTCGTAGAACGTCGGCAGCAGCCAGGCCCCGCCCACTTCCATCGCAGCTGCGCTGGCATTGACCATGCCGGCGTTGGTGGCGCGGTGCTCGCCGCCATGGTGCGGGCAGACCTTCGGGTGATCGTTGAGCACGATCCGCGCCTTGCAGTCGGGGTCGCGGCACTTCTGGAGGTTGTCGTCGTCCCCGGCGATCAGGATGCGCGCGCGCTTGTACCGCTGGCGCAGCTCGCGTGCCACGGCTGCGATGTTGTTGGCTGACCAGGCGACGGCTACCGGCAGGCCGGTGGCCTCATGGATGCTCGCGGCGGTGGCGTATCCCTCGGCGATGATCACCACCCACACTGGCGTCCCGATCAGGTGGAAATGACCCTTGACCGCGAGGCCCGCCGGCCAGAACTCTTTTTCCTTGCGCCTGTCGCCCCTGGCTGCTGCGCGGCTGCGGATGACCTGCAGGCCGTGGATCTTGCCGCCGGTGTCAATCAGTGGGATCACCAGCGCGCCGCCCGGCGAGAAACGCACGCCGTGCGCCCCCACCCCCTTACGGTGGAGGTACTCGGCGTCGCCATCTTCGCTGCACTTGGCCCAGGCAGCGGCTGCAGCCAGGGCGGCGCGCTCGTGCTCCCGCGCCCGGTCCTGCTCGGCGCGCTTGCGGTCCTCTTTCAGCCGGCGGCGCAGCGACTCGATCTGGTCGCGGCTCATGCGCTCGTCGCGCGGCAGCTTGACCTGATGCTTGTCGTGGTCCGCCCCGCGGAACACGCCGAAGCTGCCGACGATCAGCAGGTCGCCGTCACCGGCGGTCACCTCGTGCAGGTAGTACCAGCCCTTCTTCTCGCGCCCCTCGCCCTCGACGCGGACGCGGTGCAGCTTGCCGATCCGCAGGTCATGTTCGTCGACCAGCAGCCCGACCAGGCGCATCTGGGACACGGCATCATGCAGGTTCGTTTGCCCTGCCATTTCAGTAACTTAGCCCCCCGCTACCTACCCACAAAACGGGGTGCGAATTACCCGCGTAGCGGATTGGGGAGGAAGGACCCGTAACCGGCTGCTGTCGGTGAGGGCGGAAGACATGCGCAAGCGCCCGCGCAAGTGGCGCAATGATGCAGCGACGGGCCTCTTTGGCCTTCATGGGGGCGGGGGTCGGCATACGCGGTCAGCGGCGGAAGTGGGCGCGGCGGCGATCGTCTCGCTCGGCGCACGGCACGCAGGTCGCATAGCCCAGGTCTCGCCGACGGGCCGGGATGTCATCTCCGCAGGTGATGCACCACTCCGGCCCGCGCGGTCGCTCGGTCTGTCGGGCCCTGCGGTGGATCTCCTGGTCAACGGCTTCGAGGTATGGCGACGCCCGGTCTGCGAGATCCACGCTACTGCCCTCCCAGCCCGGTGACTGCCACGAGACGAGAACGTATCGACTGCAAAATGCCGATCGCCTTGTCCACCGCCACCAGGGTGCCGGGTGCTTTCTCGGCATCCCGCTCATCGATGACCTGGTCATCCAGCACCTCGGCCAGCCGGCTCAGCACACCGCCAGCCGCACCGGTGAAATCAGCCACGCTGGCCATGTGGCCAACTGGCGTGTCGTCAGGGATCGGCACAGCGAGCAGGTTGTATCGCGCTGCGAGTGCCTGAATGCAGCGGTCGCGGTAGGGCTGCGGCAGGCACAGCACCAGCGACTCCTCGAGATCCGCCGGCAGCCGCGTGTTGTCCACCTCGGCCATCAGCATCCGCGTGATCTGTTGCCAGTAGCGGTCGCCCCGGCTGGTGTAGTCGCCGTCGACAACTCGGAACACCACCGTGCGCGCGATGTCGGGCACCGTGGCGTGGTAGTGCATCACTACCTCGACGGCATACGGCAGCATCGCATGGCGCCCCGCGTATCGGGCCTCCAGGATGTGCCTCCACACACACTCAGCACGGGTTTCGTGTGGGCGATGGGTCATGTTGGGCTGCTCCTCAGCTGGTCTACCGTTTCGGGCATGGACACCGCCCGTCTTCTCTCACTCAAAAAGCCCGGCCGCCCTATGGCGGCCGGAAAGACCAGGCAGCCACTGGGGCTGCGAGGGAGGAGATGTGCCGGCTGCCCACAACCGCACCCGGGCCGGCCCGGGCTTGCTCGTTCCGAGGCGCTGTCACGTAGGAGCAGAACAACGCATCGAGGCCCGGCGGACGCGGGCCACACTTTGGATGCCCAGGGGATTGCGCTGGATTCATGCAGCGCTTCGCATTTCAGTGGCGCTGTTGGCAGCTGCAGCTGGAGGCGTGAGCGCGCCGTGAGCCGAAATGCCGAGGAGCCCCAGGTCACGCCGCGTGCGAATAGCCGCGCCGACGATACGGTCGGCGCAGTCTTGGTGCAGGCGCTCGGGCCACTTGTAAACAGCCTGGCGGCTGATGCCGAGGGCACCGGCCAGGTTCGCAACCGTGCCGAACGCGGAAATGGCTTGGGATTTCGTCATGGCTGACAGTTGTAACCGCAGTTACACCGCTCCGTCAACCTCAGTTACGCACGGATCTGTCAACCTTTGTTACATGTGGCCGGGCCGAGGAAATCGTATTCGCAAGCGGCGCGAGGACCTCGGGTACTCGCACGAAGACCTTGCGCGCGCGATGGGCCCGATACGCCGGGTAACACGCCAGGCAATCCTCAAGTGGGAAGCCGACGACAACATCGAGATCAAAGAAAGAAACCTCGATGCGCTTGCCCACGGCTTGGGCATGCCGCGCAGCGAGATACTCGGCGCGCAGGAGCCCGGCAACCATCCAAATCGCGTACAAGAAGAGCCTGGATCTCAATACTCAGCGAGAGGCGCCCTGCCCGGCTGGGGATTGCGGCTCCTGGACGATCTGCACAAAGCCATATCGGTGGGCGCCATCAACGAAGATGACGTCGCCGTGTTACGCACACTCGCCAAGCATCTTGCAACCCGCCGCGCCGCCTGAGTCAGGTACGCGTTTAGAACCTGCTCCAGGTTGACACAACCCCACCGCTCACGCTGAACGTAATGCAGCCGCCGTAGGTGCTGCAACGTTGGTAGATCGCGAGCGAGTTACTCCCGGCGCCAGCCTCACTGACCTTCTCGACGGGCCCAGCGCACACAAGTGCCTTCTGCAGCGGCCAACCGTTCGCAATCTTCCCGAAATCGTCGCCACACATTGATCGCCGCTTATCGTCCGTGAGGCGGCTCAGGTCAAGGTCCGCACCGTAGGGGTATCTCAGGCGGTTCCTGGCCTCAAGCTCATCAGCAAGCTCAGATAGCGAGCGTGCGGCTGGCTTTGACACCGCCTTCTGTGGCGGGGCAGACGCCCTACCCTGCTTCAGCAGCAGGTAGCCGAAGCCTCCCATCACCAACACCACCACCAACGCCATCGCTAACGCCGGCCCAAGCCCGCCGCCGCCAACTGGGGCCTGCTCCCGCGAGCCTGCTGCAATAGCTGGCGCCCCGCACTTCGGGCAGCCCCTCATCTGCGCGTCAACCCACGTGCCGCAGGCCCCACATTTCGTTGCATTCGCCATCTGCCGCTCCGTGCGATTCGATACAGCAAACACTACAGCGCGGGCCGCGCACCGGCAACGCTGCAAAGGCGTCGAGTTAACCGTGGTTACATGCCTGTCTGTAACCCGGGTTGACATTCTGATGTAACTCTAGTTACTTTCCGCTCACACCCACCGGAGTGAGCCATGAAAGCCACCGTCCAGAACAGCCAGGTTTACAGCAACCCCCTTTTCACGCTTGCCGGCAGCGACCGGGCAACGGCCCGTAACTCCGGTTACCGCTACGAGGCCGCCCGCCGCCTCGCCACGCAGGTCATCCGGGCCGAGTGGCGCCGCAACCCGCGCCGCGCTGCCGCCAACGAAATGCAGTACGCCGTGGCGAAGCGCAAGGCGCTGGACAAGCGCCGCGCCCGCAACAAGATGGCTCGCCGCAGCCGCCGGGCGCAGCGCGCATGAGTGGCGGCGACATCATCCTGCAGGTAGAGCTGCGCGCTGACAGCCGGCGCATCGCATTCGACACCCTGCAGCAGATCCGCCAGCAGCTGCCCGCAGGCATCCAGCTCGCCGATGCCTACGCCTGGGAGCGCGTAGCCCCCACCCGCTGGTACGAGCGCCTCGCCCGGCTTGTTGGCTACGAAAGCTACGAGCTGGTCCGCAAGGTAGAGGGCAACGCGTGATGGCCGGCGCTTACATCCGCATCGCCCCTCATCCATTGGACAACACCAGCAGCTGCCTGGGCGTCTACACCGACAGCACGCGTTGCTTCCCCATCTGCCACTTCACGGTGTCACGCCGCGGCCGGCGGTCTGCCTGCGGCGTGATCTACCGGCGGAGGCATGGCAGCACGATCGTCGGCAAGCGATACGTCTACGACGACGAGGCCCGCGCCGAGCTACGCCAGTACGTGCCTTTCGCCGGCGAAAAAGGGGGCGCGACGTGAGTTCCCCCTACCTTTGGATTGGGCCGAATCGGCAGAGCCCCGAAGTCCGCCATCTCTACATCTATGCGGACCGCACGCGCTTGCGGGCGCTTTGCCGCTTCACCTACAACCCGCGCGGCCTCATGTCCGGCGTCATCTACACGCACACGCCCAATGGCAGCAGCGACGATTCCATCAGCCGCCGTCACCTGTACGACGGCGAGGCCCTGGCCGAAATGCGCCAGTACGTGCCTTTCGCCGGCGGAACCGGCGGGGGGCGCGCTGCCCCGGTAACGCCGGCTGTGGCCGGGCCCATCAAAGAACCCATCGCATTCTGGGCGAGCCGACTCGCTGCCTGCGCCCGCGGCAGGAGCTACGAAGAGATGTACCGCGATTTCACTCGCGTCAGCCACTCATCGGAACGGAAAACTGCCGCCGCCACGTTCCGCAACCGGCGCACCCTGCACGCCGGGCTGGCAGCAAACGCCATCAAGGCCAGCGTCGCAGCCGGCACCAATGACCCCCTCGCCCGCTACCACATCGCCCAGGCGCGTCAGCAGCTGCTGCTCGCCAACCGCCTGGCCGAAGCACTGGACCCGCCCCGCATCGCCGGCACAGCGAAACGCCCAGGGCGCGGGGAAACGAGCGCCCAAATGCTGTGGGACGCCGCCGCCGCGCACGGCTTCGATGTCATCGCGTTTACCGAAAAGCTGCCGCCGGAGGTGAGCGCCCGCCTGGTCATTGCCGACTGCCGCCACCGCGAAACCGGGCGCCGCTACCTGCTCACCGCCACCGCATTGCCCCAGCCAGGCAACAACATCAAGGAGTAGCGTCATGTCACCCGATCAAATCGCCAAAGCTCGCGAGCGCGCCACCGAGGTTGTCAACGGCTTCCGCCGTGTCGCCGACCAGCAGGCACGCGATGTCGTCCGCCTGGCCGATGCCCTGCAGCAGCGCAACACCGAGATCGCCCGCCTGGACGCCGCGCTCAATTGCGCCGGCACCGCCAGCGGCGGCGGCAGCGCAATCAGCGACCTGCTCGCCAAGCTGAGGCCGCAGGCATGAGCGCCATCAGCACGCCCGGCCGCCCCATCCGCGCCGCCCACTACCCGCCGCGCACGCGGCTGGCGGATGTTGCCCGCCCGCTGGTCGCCGCCGGCTACACACTGCGGCAGACGCGCCAGGGCCTAGTTGCCGTGCCCGCCCAGAGTGCCCGCGCATGATCACCGGCGGCTTTGGCACGCAGTTCGACATCGAGCGCGGGGCGATGCGCAGTTGGGCGATGGGGCGCGATGGCCAGCAGCGCTGGACAGATACCGGGGCCGTAGTCGGCTGCGATCACTGCCAGGGCGCCGGCGTGTACCAGGCCACCGACGGTGCCACTGTCTGCTGCGTGTGCATGCCGCGCACCTGCCGGGTCTGCGGCTGCACCAACGACGACTGCCGCCAGTGCATCCAGCGCACCGGTGAGCCTTGCCACTGGGTCAACACGGCTGGCGACATCTGCAGCGCGTGCTACCAGCCCGGCACTGGCGCCTGATATGGCCACCGCCCTGCCCGCCCGCAACCGCCGCACCCGCAGGGGCCACCACGGCCCCTACGGCCGGCACGTGGGCGGCAGCGGCCGCCGGTGGAAACGTGGCGTGCCCTGCCGCTGCGCCGTATGCAAGCGCCGGCGCACCCTGCGCATGGAACCTGAGCACTACTACCGCCAGCACCACGCCATGTGCTGCGGCCAGCTGCTGCGTATCGATTGGTACCGCTACACCGGCGCCGAACACCGCGCCACCGTCTGCCACTGCGGCGCATACATCGGGCGCGAACCCTACCCGCACCGCAAGGGCAGCCTGTTTTGCGACCACGGCATTGCCGCCCGCGCCGGGTTTTCGTTCGCCGATGCAGGGCATAGCGAATACCTGCAATGGGAACAACAGGGCCGGCCCTTGCCAGCTGCAAATGCCCCCCGCCTGGAGCACGCCGCATGAGCCGGCAGGGCAACGCTGTGCCCATCAGCTGGCAGGCCTCCGCCGTCGAGCGCGAACTGCGCTATCGCGAGCGCGCCCTGCCCCAGCTCATCAGCCGCGGCCGCATCACCCCCGAGCGCGCCGAAATGACGCTGCGAGATCTCCGCGCCGCCCTCGCAACCCTGCGGCGTCTCAGCGCCACCGACCCCCTGGCCACCCATGACGGCCGGCGCCCACCCGAACCGCCCCCCAGCTACAGCGAGGCCGCCTCATGAGCCGCCCCCGCAGCTACCGCGCCGCCGCCCGTATCAAGCACCGCGAGCGCTGGTCCACCCGCAACCGAAAGCGCCGGTGCCGTCATCCCGCCCCGCCGCCACCCACCCCCGCGTAACCAGGAGCATCCCCATGCCAGACACCACCGCCGCACCTGCGGCCGCCAAGTTGCCGCCGACGTTCGCCAATCTCAGCCCCGGCAGCATCGCGCCCGACCCACAGCAGCCCCGGCGCCACTTTGACCCCGAGGCGCTCGACAGCCTCAAGGCCAGCATCAAAGCCCAGGGCGTCATCGAGCCAATCATCGTTCGCCCCGTGCATGGGGCCGACACAGTGCTCGCCGGCGCCGTTACCCACACCATCATCGCCGGCGAGCGCCGCTGGCGCGCCGCCACCGCCATCGGCCTGGCCGCGGTGCCCTGCGTCATCCGCACCGACCTCGTCGATGCCGATCTCGCCATCGTGCAGATCGTCGAAAACCTTCAGCGGGCCGACCTCACGCTCAGCGAAACCGCCGAGGGCGTTGCCAAGTTGGTTGCCAGCGTCGGCAACGCCAGCGCCGCCGAGCAGCTGGGCCGCAGCCCCGGCTGGGTGAGCAAGCACGCCAACATCGGCAAGCTCGCTGACCCGGTGCGCGCCCTCATTGCCAGCGACGCCATCACCAGTGCCGACATCGCGGCGGATCTCAACCGCCTGTACGAGCTCGACAAGCGAGCCGCCGAGTCGGAGATCTACCGCTTCCAGTACGGCCAGCAGCACGGCGTCGCCAAGCCCACCCGGCAGCAGATCCGCAACCGCGTAGAGCAGGCCGAAAGCGCCCGGCAGCGGCACGAGGCCGAGAAAGAGCAACGCAAGGCCCTGCGCGAGGCCGCAAAAACCGACCCCAAGGTTGCAGCCCAGCTCAGCGCCAAAAAGCAGGCCGAGGACAGCCGCAAGGGCATTCGCGAGCGCGTCTCCACCGCCAACGAGATCGGAAAGGCAGCCGCCCAGGATTTTGCAGGCGAAATCGCCAAGCGCCTGGGCCAGCGCGTCATAAAAGACGACGGATGGAGAGGCCCTGGCGTCCCCGGCCTGCGCCTACATGCTGAGCGCTATTCCGAATACAGCAGCGGCGAGCCGCCTAAATCGGCCGACGCGATGCCCTTCTTCCTGCGTTTCCAGGGGCGCCCGAACGACATCAAGCCCGCCGTTGACCTGCTCATCCCCGGCGCCCTCTACTCCGCGAGCATCGCGCGTGAAATCACCCACGCCGAAGCGCTCAAGATCGAGGCCGCCCTGGGCGGCAGCGGGCTCGAGTGCACCGCGTCCCACAAATACAAGGGGCGTCAGCTCACCCAGAAGCTGGCCGAAGCGGCCGCGCCGGCACAAGCCAGCAAGCCAGCGGCACGGGTTGGCGCTGGCAAACCGTCCGCCAAAGAGGTTGCCGAACGCCACGCCACCGGCCTGGCCCGCTTCGTCAAAGAGCACACCCGCGCATCCCCAAACAGCCGCGTGCAGTGCATCGACCTGCACACCGCCTTCAACGAGCACATCAGAAGCGCCGATGGCGAGGCAGGCGATATCCCCCTGCTCAGCATGCAAGCCACAACCTGGGGGCCATCAAGCGTCGCGGCAGGCCTCACCAAAAAGCGCTTCAAGACCGGCTACGCCTACATCGGGATCGCGCTGACAACCGAAGGGGCCCAGGCATGAGCCCCCAGCAAGCCGCCATCGCCGCCGACATCATCGAGCTGCTCGGTATCACCGGCGCCCCCGTCACGCTCACCAGCATCCGCGAGCGCATCAAGGGCAGCCAGGTCGACATCATGGAAACGCTCGATGCCCTCACCGACGCCGGCACGCTGGCATGCGAGGCCCTCGCCGGGCAGCGCCGCACCTACCAGATCGTACCGGGCGCAAAGCTGCCCACCGGCACCGTGGCGCCCGCCGCAGCCCCGGCCGGCAGCGATCAGGCTGACGAGCCCCCAAGCGGCGGCACCAGCGGCCCGATCATCCGCGACTTCCTAAAACGCCGCGGCACACCCGCCACCGGCGCCGAGATCGCCGCCGGCCTGCAGGCAGACCGCTCCCGCGTCGACGCGATGCTGTACTACCTCAAGAAGCGTGGCGAGATCATCTGCGTGGGCGAAACCCGCCCCGCCCGCTACGCACTGCCGCAAGCCGCAACGGCGGTACCCGCGCCCGCCGAAAGGCCCAAGCGCCCGCCGAGCAGCCTGTCGGCCATCAAACGCCTGGCCGAACACGGGCCCGCCACAACGCGGCAAGTGGCCGCCGCACTCGGCAATGATGTGGCGCGCCTCAACGTCTACATGCGCAACCTCGCCACCAGTGGGCACGTGAACGCCGTAGCCGGCAGCAACCCCAAACGATGGGCGATAACCGATGCCGGTCTGCAGCTGCTTGCCAGCAACGGCATCACCCCACGCGCCGCACCGGCCGCAGTTTCGCCGGCGAAACCAACACCCGCGCCGGCGGCCCCCGCGCAAAGCGCAGCACCTGCCCAACCCGCCGCGGCGGATGACCCCTACCGCAAGGTCACCACCGGCCTGCAGCGGCTCGAACAGATGCTCAAGGCCCCACCGCCTCACATCGACCGCGCCGACCTCAAACAGCAAACCCTGCGCCGGCTCGCCGATCTGCTCGACCCCTCAATTGCCGACGTGCTCACCAGCACGGCCGACGACATCGCCCGTTTCGCTGCCACCCCTTCCGAGATCCACGCATGAAATCCGCCCCCCAAATCCTCACCGCCGCCGCCGACGCCATCGCCGACCGCGCCGCCAGCCGCGACGTGGCCGCCGAACGCAGCATGGCCCGCACCGTGAAAACCTTCGCCGCCCTCACCGGCCACAACATCAACGAGCGCGAGGGCTGGGTCTTCATGGCCGTACTCAAGCTCGCGCGCGCCCAGGCCGGCGCGCTGAACCCGGACGACTACGTCGACGGCGCCGCCTACATCGGCCTCGCCGGCGAGTGCGCCGAGAACGTGCCGACCATGCCGCTTGAGATGCTGAACGAACCCGTACGCGCCAGCGAAACCCGGCGCGTGCTTGAAGCAGCAATGTTTAAGCGCCCCACGACCCACGTCGTGCAATTGGAGTTCAGCCAGGAGGCTGATATTGCCCCCCCCTCACGGAGGCAGAAATAACCGCCACGTTGCAGCACTTCGCCGCTGTGACCCGCCGCGTCGGTCAGGAGCGACTTCGCCAGATCAGCGCCGAAAGATTCACTCCAGACAACGACCGCGGCCGCGCGCGCGAACTCGCCCAAGCCGCCGCCTCCTACTTGATCATCCACCGCAGGAGTGCACGCCCTTCTGCGGGTGGCACGCCGCCTAAAGGCTGGCCGTGGGACAAAACGTGCTGGAAGCCAAAATCCATGCGCCGCGACCTCGAGCGCGCCGGCGCGCTCGTACTTGCCGCCCTGCAGGCGCTGGATGCCCTGGATGCAGACGAGGCCAAGGCCCGGCAGGAGCTGCAGACATGAGCCAACCCACCGAGACACTCGTGCTGCGCGGCCTCACCCACGAACAGGCCAGCCAGATACTGCAGGCCGCCGAGAGCATCGCAACCGACGCCATCGTGTGGAGCTATGGCAAGGCCTACCCGTTTGAAATGGAAAGTCTGTGGGAGCGCATCGACGGCAACACGCCCTCAGCAGACGACGTCACAGAGGCGGTTGAGGTGCTGCGCAAGCTCAAGCGTGCGTACGTCGGCCTGATCGAATCCGCGCGAGACAGAATCATCAATCTTGGCGGCGACTGCGACCCGGTCGACCGCATGACCCGCGACGACCCGAACCTCACAGAGGCCACAGTTACCCTTGCAAAATGGGCACGGGCAGCGGAGCAACGCACATGACCCCCGCCGAGATCATCGCCACCCTCCGCGAGCAGGCTGCACAACGCAACGCCACCTGGCCCGGCGTCCTGCTCAAGAACCTCATGCCACTGTGTGACGAGTTCGAGCGCCTGCAGGCCCGCGACGACGCGCTGATGACCAAGCACGGCGCATTCAAAGGCACCGGCAACCCCGAGCTCGACGCGCTCATGCAGGCCCCTTCGCCCGCGTTCGGCCAGGTCCGCGACTCGTTGCCCGAGAACTACTGGGCCCGGTACGACCTCTCGGCCGTCAGGCTCGGCTGGGAACTCGCGCAGCGCGCCCTGGACAAGCCCAAGACCGCCCCCGGCGCTACGACGCCGACTCGCGACGCGGCCATGGCCGCGTTGATGCAGGCCGTCACCGACGTCGGCACCCATCAAATCGTCGCCGCTGTCGCGCTGTGCGAAGGCCACGCCACGCGCCCCGACCTTGTCGCAGTCAAGTTGCTGTCGAATACCACCGACTACGACCTCATCGTCCGCCTGCTCGCCGGCGCCAGCCGCACCCTGGCAACCGCGAACCGCGGCCGCCCCAACAACGCGAGGGCCCATTGATGCGCGCGCCCGTACTTCCACTGGTGGCGATCGCCATCATGATCACGCTCCCGGCCTGCGAACAGCGCACGGCATTCGTGAACCATTGCCCCGTTGCGCGCGGCGACCAGGTCGCGCCTAGAGCCGATCTCGCCCGGGTCGGCGAGGTTGTGGCAATCGAGGCACATGGGAGCTGGACCAGCAACTGCAAAATCGCCGTCGCCTACCACAACGGCGATGTCGACGAATTCACCGAGAACTGGCGCTACACACCAGCAGTCGCACCAACGGCCGAGGTGCAGCAATGAGCGCCTGCCCCCACAACAACGTCGCCGACTGTCCGCTGTACGTCATATCTCACGACGCACGGTTCACAGGCGTGTCGTGCACCACTGCTGCCCCAAACGGCTTCGCATGCCGCATCGAAGCCGGCCGGCAGAAATACCCCATCGCATTGCAGCGGGCCACCCGCCGCGCATTCGCAATCGCCCGGCGCAACCTGCTGGCGCCGGGCGACAACAACCAGGAGGCAGCATGACGCCATTGAATCAACGAGATCACGGCGACGAGTCGTGGGCGACACTTTCAGAGGGGTGGCCCGAAACCGCCGAGAACGCCCACTGGAAGTACGTATTCGCCAACAAGACCGGCGCAATCCCCTACGGCACGTACGTCTTCATGGTCGGGGCGCCAGATGTTCTGCGCGTTCAGACAAAGGAGCTGCTGCGCAAGCTGGATGAAGCCTTCATTGTATTCGGCAAGCACTTCGAACTACGGGCCGAAGCGGCTCCGGCAAAGGTGGCGACACATAGGACGCACCAGCAAGAGCCGAGGGCAGCCATAAGCCGCTACACAGATGAAATCGAAGACGACACCCTTGCTCGCCTGCAAATTGGGGCGGGCACACAGGGGGATCAGTTGGCAGCTGCGACGGCGATTAGCGCCTACCGCGCCGAACTGGCGAAGCCCGAGGCGGCCTCGGTGTCGTTTGATAGGCATGATTTCGCCCCAACGGCAGAGATGGTGCAAGCAGCGCTTGATTCATTCGCAATGCCGCCGTCTTACAAGGCGATGGAGCGCGCTCTGCGCTTCGCCGTATTTGCCGCCCCTGCGCCGCAAGTGCCCGCCGTTGATGTTGAGGCGGCGCAAGAAAAGATTGAGGTCGCCGACGCGGTAAAGCACGGCCCAACCGGCGAGGAATGGATTGTTGCGCGGGTGACGGACCAGCACGTCTACCCGGCAGGGTGGCCACCGTGCCGCGCTGATCGGTCCGACTGCACGCTCATTCAGAAGGCGACCAACGAGCAACGTGCCCGGATGCTCAGTGACCTACGGCGGCTTCCAAGCAGCGACGAGCGCGCCATCGGAGACGAGACATGAGCGACACACTAGTGGCGCCGCCGAAATGTGGATGCCCCTTCACCGAACGCGTACACCTTGGAATCACGTACTCAATCCATATCGAGCCAGGCGAGCCTGTCTCGGCATGCGTCTACGACTACGGTGACCTCTGTGTCGATTTGGCGGCAACGGACCTCGAATCTGCATGCCGAGAAATCGAGGCGTGGATCGACGCCGCCATGCGCGGGGAGGTGGGATTGTGAGCGCCGGATGGTGGCGCGTCGAAGTCTCGACGCACGCCGGCACGCTGGTGGCGATTGAGCCCGGGATGCTGGCAGGCAAAGGCGATCTGAGCCCAGCGGAACAGGACGTGATTCGAGACTGCGCGGAGCATCTGATTGCATTCGTGGGCCCAGCCGAGCCGCAGCCGTGTTTTTACTGCGGAGGATCTTGCGAGATCGAGACGGACAACAACGGCCCGATTGGCCCGTGCCCGTTTTGCTCAGCGGCGGAGCGCCAGCCATGAACCCCGACCTCCTCCCAATCGCAACCCGCATCGGCGCCGGCGTCACCATCGTCCACCTCGTCCCCGACGGCACCCACCGCTCGCTGTGTCAGGTCGACTGCCTCTACGGCACGCCAGCCAAGGAGGTGGCGCGCGCAGAGGCCTGCGAGCGCTGCTTCCTGCTCGCCGAGCTGCAGGGCCTGCCACGGCCAGCCTTCGCCGACCAGTCACGCCGCACCGAGGGCAGTCACGGCCTCGGCCTGCAACACCCGGAGGGCCCTACCGATGTCTGACGCCGTCTTTATGGGCGCGTGCATCCTCCTTGGGCTGTTTTCCCTGGGCAGCGACATCAAGGCCGCCGCCCGCACGATCGCCGACGCGCTGAAGCTCACGCGAGGTACCAACCGTGGAAATTAGCGCCCAGCCGCAGGCTCCAGAGCAGATCGAGCATCAACCGCTTCTCAGCCCGCACGGCAACCTGCCGTGCCCGTTCTGCGGCAGCGTGCAGCTCGCCCTCATCACGCTTCGCGACTCGCCGGATAACGCCCCGACTGCCGTCGCCATTGAGTGTGACACCTGCCACGCCACTGGCCCGGTCGCCAATGCCGAAAACCAGATGAGGGCACTCTGGAACGAGCGACTCGCCCCGGCCGCGGACCAGTCGTCATGACGCGCCCCCGGCACCACCTTCGCGAAGCCAGCGCCACTCTCTCGGCCAGTTGGTGGCAGATGGCCTGCGCCACTCTGTTCGGCCGCAAGGAGGTCACTGTCGACCCTGGCGGCACCAGCGTTACCATCGTCCACTGGCGAGGCCGCGCATACCTCGTCGACTACACGCCAGCGAAACAGGAGGTTTCCGCATGCTCATCATCACCCGCAGGCCCGGCGAGTCGATCTCGATCGGCGACGGCATCGTCATCCGCATACTCGAAATCAAAGGCAACCAGGTCCGCATCGGCTGTGATGCCGACAAGTCGATCGAGATCCACCGCACAGAGATCAAGCAGCGCATCGAAAACAGCGGCCACGCGCCGCCGGCGCCGACACGCTAGCGCCGTCTGGATCAACCCCAAGGCGCCCGTCGACGAGGTGCGCCGAGCGCTCCGCCTCGAGCTGGAGCGCTACATCCGCCAACTGCCCACCCCCGCTGCCGGCACCCCGCCGGCGGCAACGCCCACCCCTGCCCGGAGATCACCCGAATGAGACTGGCAAAGTTCGAGCACTACCAAGACCGCCGCAAACAGCACCGCTGGCGCCTGCGCGCCCCCAACGGCCGCATCATCGCTGACAGCGCCGAGGGCTACACCACCAAGCGCCGCTGCCTGGGCGGCATCGAGTCCGTCATCGATAGCGCCTGGGAGGCGCAGTCCAACATCGTCGAGGTCAAATCATGAGAGTCAACGTCTACGCAGAGGAAATGACCGACCGCATACAGATCATCAGCAAAGAGATCGACGGCCAGACCTTCACCGGCCTACGCATCTTCCTCGAGCTGCCCGCCACCGTCGGCGGCAAGCAATACCAAGGGCCGTTCATGCACCACCCAGGCGATGACGACAGCGCCGCCGTCACCTTCTGGGGCAAGCAGGATCTGCGCGCCGTACTGCGCAAAGCCCTTGCCGCCCTGGATGACCACTACGCCGACCGCGACGGCCGCACTCGCGCGGTACCGCCGCTGACCGCCGAAGACGTGAAAGCCATCTTCGCGAGCGAGCTCAAACGCCACGTGCGTGCCCCCGCCCCGCTCCACCTCGGCCCTGGCCACACCCCGCCCGCACGCACACCCCACCCCTGAAAGAGGCCCAATCATGTTCGGAAAACTGCTCGCAGCCCCGCTGCGCATCGTCAACGCCCCCATCCGCGCCGTCGAAAACTTGGTGATGGACGATGACCACGCACCCATCCAGCCCGGCGATCGCGTCGCATCCCGCCCGCTCGATGCCCTGGCTGACGAGCTGGAGAAGGCCCTCGACGGCAACAAGGGCCGCAACGCGAGGTGACCCCATGGGCCTGATGAAACCCAAAGAGTTCCGCGAAACCTACTTCCGCAACGGCAACGCCCCCAGCGAACAAACCCTCCGCAACTGGGTCATCGAGGGCATCGTTGCCGGCCGCGTGGTAAACACCGGCCGGCGCATCCAGGTCTGGATCGACGCCGAGGCCTGGGAGGCCCGCACCGGCAACCCCCTGGCCGACAAAGTGCTGATGGCCCGCAACAACGCCAGGGCCGCAGCGATCACTGGACAGCGCCGGCGGCGTAGGCGAACCTCGGCACTCAGCCGCCCAGGAGGGGCGTAGCCCGATGACCGAAACCCGTGCAACCGCAAGCGGCGCCACTGCCGAGGATATTGTTGCAGCCATACGCGCTGGCATGGAGGAGCACATGCGCAAAACCGGCTCCGCTCCTACGCGCATCCACCTAGGGCAGAGCGAGGTCCGGGCCCTCGAGGCGGCAGCCACCCGCCCCAGCTACACCATCGCCCCGCCGCAGATTGCCGGCGTCGACATCCGCGAGGTCGATGCGGAGAGCTGCATCGTCCTCGTCACCGAAAACCACCTGCCCGCGCGATGACAACCCCGCAGCCCAACCCCGAGGCCCAGGCCGTAGCGCTAGTCGAGGAATTCCAACTGCGTGCGCTGCCAGCGCTGCTGGCGCAGGGCTCGCAGGCACTGTTCGCATCGGGAGCACGCGCCCTTGCACCTGTGCTGGATCAGGAGATCGAGGCCCTGTGCCAGGATCAGCAAGCACTGTCGTGTGCAGACCTCAAAAGGTATGCACACGACCGGTGGACCACAATGCTCGAACGTTCCGCCACGCTTGTCGCATGGCCCAACCAGATCACCAGCAGAGACGCGCAGTGACGAACCTTGAACAGCTGCGGGACGCCATAATTGATGGCATAACCCGCCACCACCAGCGCTACGGCCAACCGCCCGCCCACATCTACTTGGGCCTCAGGCAGGACCAGCTGCTCACCACGCTAGTGGAATTGGAATATTCCAGCGCCCCTGCATTGGCGAGGCTTATCCACCCGCAACAGTTTCACGGCACGATTCATGTTGTCGACGACGAAGATCACCTGGCGCTGACTGGCCACGACCGGCGCGACAGAACGCCCCTGCGCTGAAGGCAGTCAGGCCGGCACTAGCAATCCCACAGGCGGCGCCCGCCAACCGAGAGTGCCCTATCGGTTCGATACCGGAGGGTCGTATGCATTCCGACAGAAATCCAGGAACGGCTTGCAGGCGGCCTCGAAACTTTCGAACTCCCTTTTAAAGGCCTTGAGCTGCTGAGATCGACTGCCCGGGGCGCCTCTGGACTGAGATTGAAACACATCCCCCCACTTTTCATTGTAAGTAGCGACCTTGGCCCGCAGTGCCTCGAGGGTAAAAAGCTCGCCATGGCCGCACTTTATAGCGGCATCGATGGCCTCGTTAATGTTCGCTTTGAATCCCGACTTAATTGGCGGCAGCAGAGTCTGGTCGAAATTATTGAGAAGAATGTGCTCGTCTGAATAACCCTGAAATGCACTTCTCACAGCCCCCATGTGCCGCTCTATGCCGCGCATCAGGGAAAGGTATTCGCCGCGAACCTTCAGGTTGAGCGCCGCCTCGGCATCAGCCCTTCGCTCGATATTCGAAAGGTAGTGGATGGCGCTGCTGGTAAACAGGGCCGCAGTTGCAGCGCCGGCAGTCAACCACTCAGCCTTCAAGGGGATGGAGCCGAAAACCGTGAGCAGCAGCAAGACGGAAATCCCCCCTACCAAGATCCCCGCGACGAATGCCTCGCCCCCCGTCAGTCCGCGCGCTCCGCCCCCTAGTTCTTGCTTCACAGCAGCACCTCCACCCACTTCTCTCGGTGCCGCCCAGTATAGATCTGCGTCGTCTCCGGCGACTGATGCCCCGCCAGCGCCTGCACCTTCGCAGTTGGCCAGCCGAACTTCTCCTCCAGCCGCCGCGCGCCCAACGCCTTGATCTCATAAAACGAGCTGGCCTGCCCTTTCGCCGGCGAAAGGCTCTCCATCACCGCCGGCGGCGCCCCTGCCTGCACCACCCTCTCGCGCACCTCCGCGAATGCCCGCGACAGAATCGGCCGGCTCAGCTGCGCCGCATGCTCGCGCTGCCCCAGCTTCCGCTTTTCGGGCGGGTAGCTCAGCAGAAAGGGGCAATCCTCCACCTGGTGCGCCAGGCAGTCCTCGATCGCGCGGCGCAGCTCCACGTGCGGCCGTATACGCAGCAAGCCAAAACCTGCGGCCTCGCTTTTCAACTGCCGCACAGCCCAGCGCTTGGCCCTTGCGTCCCAGCTCGTGCGCGGCAGCACGGTCAGGTCCACCGGCCGTTGCAGGCTCGTCAGCGTCAGCGTCATCGCCCGCTGCAGCCAGCCAGGCGCCGCCGCGAACACAGCATCGTAGGCCTCATATGTCAGCCGAACCCGCTGGATCTCCGAGTCCGGCAATATCACCCCCTCGGCCGGGTTGGCGTCACGGCGACCGCGCGAGACCGCCAGGGCGAAGAACAGCGCCAGGTGCGCCCGCAGCACCTCGGCCGCGCGCAGCGGCTGCTCATCGAGCAGATCCACCACCTCGCGCCGGGTGATCGACGCCACATCGCGCTCGTTCCAGATCTCCGCCTTGCGCGCAGACACCCGGTAGTTGTCCATCGTCGACTTGGCCAAGGGCTGGCCGCTGCGCTTGCGCTTCTTCGTCGGCAGGTATTCGTCGAACACCCAGCCCATGTGCTCGCGCCACGTTTCCGCCGGCGCATCAATGCGGTTGACCAGCACCTGCACCGCATCCGGCGCAGACCGCCGCGCCGCAACCCGCACCGCCTGCAGCGCAGCCGCCAGATCGCGCCCCAGGCCGATTTCCTCGCCTGAAACGGGGTCCACATAGCTGTAATACGTCACGCCCCTGCGCTCACGCGCGCGCAACCCCTGAGGCCACCCAGCGCGAGCCCGCGTCGATCGATGTCGTCCCATGTCATCTCCTCCTTTCGGGGAAAATAACGGGAAAATAGGGGGAACAACAAACCCACGTTGACAGCGTGCGCTGTATCGTGATGTTTTTATTGGCTTTAATGGTCGGGGCGGAGGGATTCGAACCCCCGACCCTCTGCTCCCAAAGCAGATGCGCTACCAAACTGCGCTACGCCCCGACATCCTTCTCAAGCCTGCAGACGAAGAAAACGCCCGACCGTGCGGCCGGGCGCTTAGTTCAGACAACAGTTTAGCTCAAAAGACGTATTTGGCCGAGAACTGCAGGCGGTCCAGGCTGCCATCGGCGCCACTTTCCACTTCGCGTTCGGCATGCCGGAACTCGACCCCGGTGGTGATTTTCGGCACCGGCGAATAGAGCAGGTTGACGCTGGCGCTGCTGACACGCTGGGTGACGGCGTTGGTGGTGAGGGCGACATCGTTGTCCGCGGTGAACATCGAGTAGGTCACGGTACTGCGCCATTTCGGGCTCCAGGCCTGCCGCAGGGCGACGTACCCGGCGGTGATGCCGATGGCGTCAAGTTCATTGTTGCCGTCGAGCGCAGCATCGGCTGACAGCCCGAGGCCGATGTAACGCCCGATGCCCTCGCCATGGTTGAGCATGAAGCGGAAATCGGTTGCCGGCCCCAACGGCAGCTTGCCCGACACGCTGATGCCGATCCCGGTTTCGCTGTCGTCCGGTCCGCCGGTGCTGGCATCGTCGATCGACAGCTGCCGGGCGATCACCGCCACCCCAACGTTTCCGCCCTGCAGCGGCGCGATGTAGCGCAGCACCAGATCCGGCAGCTGGCTGTCGTTCTTGGCGGCGACCGTGCCGGCAGTGTTGACGGTGGTTTCCGGGTTTTCCAGCGCCACCGCCCAGTTGCCGTGGCTATACCGCAGCTGGGTCTGGCGGTCGAACACGGTACCTTCGGAGGGAAAGGCGACGAAATCGAGCGTCTCGGGAATCGCGCCGAGGTTCTGGAAGGTGCTCCACTCCTGGCCGATCAACCAGTTGTCGATGGTCAGGAAGGCGCGCCGCAGCCCCGGGTTGTAGGCGTTGGTGATGACCTCGTTGCCGGCGCCCTGGCTGACGATGAAGTCGAACTCGATGTGGCCACCGATCTGCAGGCCCTGGTAAGGCGTTTTGGCGCTGATGAACAGCCGCGTTTCCTTGGCATGGGCATCCAGAACGCTGTAGCTGTTGCCGCCCCCCGCCGAAACCGGGGTGGCCCCCGGCAGGTAGAAGTCGCGGGCACCCCCCTGCGCCACTTCCCCTTCGGAGAAGCGGCTATAGAGCACGTCGGCTTTGACGTAGCCGCCCCAGTTCAGGGTGGTGGTGCCAAAACTCATCTCATTGGCCAGGCCCAGCGCCGGGCTGGCGGCCAATGCGACCAGACCGAGGCGCATCAGCCCCGACGGGCGGCACGGTCGCACGGTGCGTATGGTGATCATTGTTGTCTCCTCTCTGTCGCCGAATGCGCCTCGTCGGACGCGATGAGACGACTGTTGCGCCCGGCGCCATCGGCCGCCATTCACCCTTGGTCGAAAACGGCGGCGGTTTCGACCAAAGGCCACGCTCACCCTAAGTCGAATGGCGTCGGGGAACGCGGCGGCGTAGAACCGTGAATGAACTGTTTGCGCGAGGCGACATACGATGGCGGGACCAGACCCCGGCGCCCCGGCGCCCGATACGAGGTTGACGACCATGCAGGCCACCGTGGTGATCGTTGCCGACGACCATCCGCTGTTTCGCGCCGCCCTGGTGCAGGCGGTGCGCGGGCTGCTGCCGGATGCCACGGTCCTGGAGGTCGATCGTTTTGACAGCCTGCGCGAAACCGCCGCCGCCACACCCGATGCCGAACTGGTGCTGCTCGACCTGCACATGCCCGGCGCCCGGGGGTTCTCGTCGCTGCTGCATCTGCGCAACGAACATCCGGCGCTACCGGTGGTGGTGGTCTCCGGCCATGAAGACCCGGCGATCATGCGCCGCGCCCTCGATTTCGGCGCCTCCGGCTTCATCCCCAAATCTGCGGGCCTGCCGGTGTTGTCCGAGGCGCTCACCCGGGTCCTGGAAGGTGGCATCTGGACGCCGCCGCAACTGCTGCACGCCAGCGTCCATGCCGGCGACCGGGAACAGGCCAAGCGTATCGCCAGCCTGTCGCCGCAGCAGTTCCGCGTCTTCATGATGCTGGCCGAGGGCTATCTCAACAAGCAGATTGCCTATGAGATTCATGTCACCGAAGCCACGGTGAAAGCCCATGTCACCGCCATCCTGCGCAAGCTCGGATTGATCCGTCGCACCCAGGCGGCACTATTGGCGCAACGGCTGCTGCAGGCGGAAGCCGCCTCGCTGGAGGTGCCACCCGGGACCGACGACGGCGACGACGACATTCAGGACGCGGCGCCGTAGGATCCTGCACTGCACCCGCACGCGCGTCGTCACAGGCCCAACGGCGCCAGCGGTCCGGCGCCCTCGCGCAGCACCCGCGGCACGTCATCGGTGAGATCGACCACCGTGGTTGGAATGGTGCCGGCGGACCCGGCTGCGACGACGATATCCACCAGCGGCAACAGGGCCTCGCGCCAGTCTTCGGGGTCGCCCACCGGCTCGTCTTCGTCGGGCAACTGCAGGGTGCAGGACATCAGGGCCTGATCAAGGGCGCCCAGCAAGGCCTGGGTGACGATGTGATCGGGCACCCGGATACCGATGGTCTTGCGTCGCTCATGGGCGATCCGCTTGGGCAGTTCCTTGCTGGCCATCAGCACGAAGGTGTAGGCGCCTGGTGTCAGCTGCTTCAGCAGCCGGAACTGGGTGTTGTCCACCCGCGCATACGTCGCAATTTCCGACAGGTCGCGACAGACCAGAGTGAACTGATGATGCTTGTCGAAGCGGCGGATCCGACGTAGGCGCTCGGCAGCCGCGCGATCATCGAGGTGACAGCCGAGTGCATAGCCGGAA
The DNA here is from genome assembly GCF_016918765.2 of Flagellatimonas centrodinii. GTDB lineage: Bacteria > Pseudomonadota > Gammaproteobacteria > Nevskiales > Nevskiaceae > Polycyclovorans > Polycyclovorans centrodinii. Next base: position 2,614,461 of record NZ_CP092104.1, on the reverse strand, counting down.
TCGGTGGGATAGGCCACAACCGCACCCTCGCGGATGCGCGCAGCGATCTGTGCAAGCTGTCGCCCGTGCGGGTTGAGGGGGTGAAGGTCAAACCAGTCTGCGGCCATCGGCGCATTGTACCCGCCCGCCCTACAATAACCGCATGAAAAATCTGCTCGACCTGGCTCCGGCCGTGATCTTCTTCGTTGCCTACTACCTGGGCGACATCTACACCGCCACGGCAGCAGTCATCGCCGCCCTGTTCGCGGTGGTCATCATTTATGCGCTATGGGAACGTCGCCTGCACAAGATGCACTTCACCGCTGCCATGCTGGGGCTGGTGCTGGGCGGCCTGACGCTCTACGTGCGCGACCCGGTGTTCATCAAGTTCAAGCCCAGTGCCGTCTACGGATTGATGGGCCTGGTGCTGGCCGGCAGCCACCTGATCGGCCAGCGCGTGATGCTGCAACGTCTGCCGCAAACCCTGCTGACCCTGCCCGCCCCACTGTGGCGCCGCCTCAACGGCATCTGGGCGGGGTTCTTTCTCGGGCTGGCGGCGCTCAACTTCTATGTTGCCAGTGAGCTCAGCGAGGCCATCTGGGTGCAGTTCCGCACCTATGGCTATTCGCTGCTGATGTTCGGCTTTCTGATGGCACACCTGCCGTTCCTGTCGAAGTATCTGCCGGAGTCGAGCCGCTGATGCAGTATCTGATTCTCGCCACCGACCGACCGGGTACCGCTGCGATCCGTCGCGCCACGCGCCCGGCGCACCTCGAATATCTCGCGGCGCTGCAGGCCGAGGGGCGCCTGTTGCTGGCCGGCCCACGGCTACTCAACGATGTGCCGGACCCGGCCGGCGGCGTCATCGGCAGTGTCATCGTCGGCGAGTTCGCCAGCCTGGCCGAAGCCCGGGATTGGGCTGATCGAGACCCCTACGCACAAGCCGGTCTGTTCGAACAGGTCCGCATCGAGCCGATGTTGAAGGTGCTGCCAGCATGACGACCGGAGACCGTATCGCCCGCATCGAGGCCGCGCTCAGGGCTGCGCTGACGCCCACCCACCTGGAAATCCGCGATGACAGCCATTTACATGCCGGCCATGCCGGTGCCCGCAGCGGCCGCGGTCACTTTCACGTCACGTTGCACAGCGCCCAATTCAGGGGGATGCCGCCGCTGGCGCGTCACCGTGCGGTCTACGCCGCCCTCGGCAGCCTGATGGACAGCGACATTCACGCCCTGTCACTGGCCCTGTCCACCCCCCAGGCCAGCGACTCGGACCTCGCGCCCGACCCGACACCCTTGTAGGAAATTGTCGACATCGCCCTGCAACAACAGCGCTCCCGGTTTGCCAGTTCGAGGGGCTGTGCCAGAATGAGGGTGAGTTTGCAACTGACATAACCACAAGGGGCTTCAAGGGCATGAACACAAAAACGTTCCTCAGCGGCGTCGCCATGACGACCGCCATCGGCCTGTCGGGTCCGGCCGCTGCACAGAGCGTGCTCTGTGACTGCAGCACGGTCGACAGCTACATCGGCGTTCTCGCCACCTACACCTTCGCGGACGATGAGCGCCTGGCGGATCTCGACTACGCCACCGGCGCCAAGGTGCTGTTCGGCAAGCAGTTCACCGACAGTGCCTTCGGCTACGAATTCAATGCGTTCTTCGATACCTTCGAGACCGATCTCAACGGCACCGACTTCTACCGTTCCGGTCTCGGGCTTGATCTCACCCTGCGTCTGGGTGGTGATCGCAGCGGCTTCACGCCGTTCCTGATCGCCGGTATCGGCGGCGCCTACAACGACGTCGTCCCCGACGATGAAGACGATTTCGACTTCACCGCCAACGCCGGCCTCGGTTTCGTGACCGGTCCGCTGACCGACTCCGGCCAGCTGCGTCTGCGCGGCGAAGGTCGTTACGTGTACGACAACTTCCTCGATGGCTTCGGCGACATCCGCGTCGGACTCGGCCTCGAGTTCGCCATGTTCAAGCCGGCCGAAGCGCCGGCACCGGCCGAAGCCCAGGTACAGGTGGTCGAAGTGCCCACCGGTCTGGTCGATAGCGACGGCGACGGCGTGGTGGATGAAAAGGACAACTGCCCTGACACCCCCGCCGGCACCCGGGTTGACGGCGTCGGCTGCCCGCTCGACAGCGTCATCACCCTTCATGGCGTGACCTTCGAATTCAACAAGGACCGCCTCACCGCGGACGCCAAGACGATTCTCGACGACGCCACCGAGACATTGACCAAGTATCCGGAGATGCAGGTTGAGGTCGCGGGTCACACCGACAACATCGGTTCGGATGCCTACAACCTCGAACTGTCGAAGCGCCGCGCCGCTGCCGTGGTCGACTATTTCGTCGCCAATGGTGTTGGCAGCAGCCAGCTGACCTCGGAAGGCTACGGCGAGTCGGAGCCGATCGAAACCAACGATACCGCCGAAGGACGCGAACTCAACCGCCGCGTTGAACTGCGCATTCTCAACTGAGCCACGGCGACCACACAGGACTATTCATCATGAAAAAAGCAAACATCTGGACCTCGGCGGCAATCGCCGGTCTTTTCACGCTCGGCCTCGCCGGCTGCAGCGCCGACGGCACCCTGGACTTCGATTCCGGCACCGGCGGTCTCAACGACAACGGCAACGAAGTCTCCGACGACCCGAATGACGGCTTCCTCAACGACGGTTCGGTCGGCGGCGTGATCTCGGTTGATGGCACCGCCATCGAAGGCACCTTCCGCTGCACCGCCAGCGCCCAGGCACTGGCCGGCGCCACCACCGAAGTCACCGCCAATGGCCTGCTCGGCGGCCCCTTGTCGCTGCTGTTGAATCTGCTCGGTGGCAACACCGTCACCGCGTTGACCAACAGTGTCCAGGACAAGAACGACGCCATTGACGGCTCACTGGTCAGCCACTCGACCTTCGTGCTGACGGTTGATCTGCTGAACCTGCTGGACTCGGTTGATCAATCGGTGCTCCTGCCGACTGATCGCAATGCCGGAGATTTCGCCGCGTTTGCGGTGGCCTTCCCGGCCGGCACGGTCAACCTGGCGCTGCTGAACCAGATCCGGGTGACGACCTTCCTCAATGGCAACGAGCAGGAAACCTCCCTGCCCCTCACCCAGAATGCGCTTGACCTCTTGGGTCAGAACCTGGTGGGTGATGTTTTCGCCTTTGTCGGTCTGCAGGCCACCCAGCCGTACGATCGGGCCACTCTCAGCTTCGAACCGGCCGTGCTCAATGCGGACGTTGGCGAAGCCATGTTCGTCTACGAGATGTGCACCGATGTTCAGGTGATTCCGCCGCCGATCGCACCCTGATCAGCGTGTGGCATGCAACGCGGGGGCCATCATGGCCCCCGCGTTTTTTTATGCCCGAAAAGGGCGATCAAGCGCAGCATCAGTAGAGCGCCGTAAGCGCCAAGAATGCCCATCAGGGCCATCATCAGCTGTGGCCATTGCTGTATCAGCAAGCGCGGCAGGGTGCCCTTGTAGACGGTCTTGATCATCCCCAGCAGGGGATGCGGCTTCAGCAATACCACCGACCGTCGCAGGGCAAAACGAACGCCGGCATCGCCATGACGCGCGGCCCGGGCCAGCAGCGCTGCACCGTCGTCTCCGTGTGTTTTAGCCAGCACCAGCCCTGGGCGACCTGCCCACAGCAGGCCCTGTCGGATGGCTGGCTGGCGCGCCAAACGTGTCATCAACGGCAGCTCGTCGACATCGTCGACCAAGTGCAACAGGCGAATGCCGACGGCGGGCCCGGTCTCGGCCGAGAGCTGCCCGACCGCCGTGGCCGTGCGCCGCCAGGGGCCCAGGTCGCCCCGCTGCACGGCACGCCGGGTCATCTGCAGCACCTGTCGACCCACCCGGGCGCTCAGTGCCCCGGTCCGCCGGGCCAGCTTCAGTACGGCGGTGCCCAGATCGGCCGAGGGGACGGCCGTCAGCAGCAGGCCGGCGGACGACAGCCCGACCAACACCGGATCGGTCGGCTCGCCACGCAGTGCCCGTCCGCCCTGGATCACCAGATCGCGCACATCGCCGAACACCAGAAGATCGGCCACCACCGCACCAGTGAGCGCGGCAGTGGAATCACCGTCACCGGTCAGCGCACCCGACAACAGCGCACGCCCCTGTCGGCGCCAGTGATCACGCTCGGCTTCGATCGCAGCCCGCAGCCGGTCCGTCTCGGGCCCGGGCGGTGCCAGTGCCAGGACCGTCAGCGCCTCGGCGAAACGCGACTCGGCCGCCAATGCCTGCGCCTCGACGCGAGCGTCGGGCACCGGCATCTGCGTCAGCTGCCATTCCGCCTGCAGTGTCGGCCAAGCGGCCCACAGCCAAGCCCACAGGGCGATGACCAGCCCCAGGCGAAGCAACAGGGTCAGTGACTGCAGGTGCGCACGCATGACCCAGTGTGCCCCAGGCACAGGGCCGTGCGTCAGGACGTCAGGGGGCGCCGTCCTGCAACAGTTGTTCGAAGGCCGCCCAGTCCAGCACCGGAACGCCCAGCGCATGAGCCTTGTCGAGCTTGCTGCCGGCGGCCTCGCCGGCCACCACGTAGTCAGTCTTCGACGACACACTGCCGGCGACCTGACCACCAGCCTCGATGATGCGGGCGATGATGGCGTCGCGCGGCTGCGGCAGGGTCCCGGTGACCACCAGCTTGCGTCCCTGCAACGGGCCCTCCATCGGTCGGACCGCGATGGCCGGCCACTGCAGACCGGCGGCCTGCAATCGCGCCAGCAGCGCCCGGTGTCGGGGATCTGCAAACCAGTGGACAAGACTGCGCGCCACCTCGATGCCGACATCGTCCACCGCCCGCAGCAGCGGCAGCCGCTCGCGGTCCTTGCGGTCCGGTGTGTCCGTCGGTGCGTCAGCTTCGCAGGCGGCGATCAGCGCTTCCAGCGAGCCGAAGTGCCGCGCGAGGGTATCGGCGGTCGCCTCGCCAACGTCACGAATCCCCAGCGAGAACAGGAATCGCGGCAAGGTGGTGGACCGCGCCCGCGTCAGTGCCGCCGCGACGTTGGCGGCCGATTTTTCCCCCATGCGATCAAGTCCGGCAAGGGTCTCGGCGCTGAGGGCGAACAGATCCGCAGGGTCCCGGACATGACCTTCTTCGATCAGCTGCGTCAGCAGCTTGTCGCCGAGCCCCTCAATATCCAGGGCGCGTCGGGATACCGCATGCAGCAGCCCGGCGTGCAGCTGGGCGCGGCAGGTCAAGCCCCCACTGCAGCGCGCGACCGCCTCCCCCTCCAGCCGCTCCACCGGGCTGCCGCAGACCGGACAGTCAGCGGGCAGCATGACGGGACGGGCATCGGCCGGGCGTCGGTCTGCCACCACTGCCTTGACCTCGGGGATGACATCGCCGGCGCGGCGCACGATCACGCTGTCGCCGATATGGAGGTCCTTGCGCAACACTTCATCCATGTTGTGCAGGGTGGCGTTGGAAACGGTCGCCCCGCCCACGAAAACCGGCTCCAACCGTGCGACCGGCGTGACTGCCCCGGTGCGGCCGATCTGGAACTCGACGTCGAGCAGGGTGGTGGTGGCCTCCTCGGCGGGGAACTTGTGGGCAATCGCCCAACGCGGCGCGCGGGCGACATAGCCAAGCTCTTCGCGGCCGGCGAGGTCGTCGAGCTTGTAGACCACCCCGTCAATGTCGAACGGCAGCTGGGCGCGGCGCGCCAGCAGGTCGGCGTAGTAGGCGAGGCAGGCGGGGACGCCGTCGACCGAACGCACCAGGTCGCTGACTGGGAGACCGAAATCTCGCAGGGCCTCCAGCAAGGCCATCTGCGTCGACGGCAGCACCCAGCCCTCGTGTGCGCCCAGGGCATAGGCATAGAACTGCAGCGGGCGGCGGGCGGTAACGGCCGGATCGAGCTGCCGCAGAGCGCCGGCGGCGGCATTGCGCGGGTTCACATACGGCTTCTCGCCACGCGCGTGCTGCTGGGCATTGAGCTCAGCGAATCCAGCGTGCGGAAGGAAAACCTCCCCACGGACTTCCAGAACGTCGGGCGGACTGCCGCGCAGTCGCAGCGGTATGCTGCGCAGGGTGCGGAGATTAGCGGTAACGTCCTCACCGCTACTGCCGTCGCCACGGGTGGCGCCCTGCACCAGCATGCCGGCCTCGTAGCGAAGGCTGACGGCGAGTCCATCGAGCTTGGGTTCAGCGGTATAGCGGACCTCACCACGCCCCAGTCCCTCGCGGACGCGGCGATCGAACTCGCGCAATTCCTCCTCGCTGAAGCAGTTGTTCAGCGACCGCATCGGGACGGAATGGCGGACCTCGGAAAATCGGGCGGAAGGCGCCGTCCCCACCCGCTGACTGGGGGAGTCGGGACTCACCCACTCCGGGTGCGCGTCCTCGATGGCCAGCAGCTCGCGAAACAGGGCGTCGTACTCAGCATCCGCAATGCGCGGCGCATCCAGCGCGTAATAGGCGTGATCATGCGACCGGATTGCCTCGCGCAGCACCTGCAGGCGCTGCGCGGGATCAACCGCAGGCATGGTCCTTATCCGAGCTTGCGGGCGTGGGCCCAGTCGGCCACCCGCTGACGCAAGGCCTGCCGGGTTTCATCCGACAGCACCTCACGCCGATGGTCGAAGACCTCGGCGTTGAGCGCGCCGGCCAGCCGATCGCAGGTGCTGAACATGTCTTCAAGACAGGCCGTCGGTTTGAGCGGGCCCGGCAAGGTCATGAACACCGTCAGCCCCGGCGATGAGAACTGCTCGGCATCGGCCGGGTTCAATTCACCGGGCTTGATGATGCTGGCGACGCTGAACTGCACCATATCGTTGTTGAGGCGGTGATAGATCTGCTTCGCGCCGAACTGCAGCCGCTGCGCCTGCAGGGCACTGTGGAGCTTGCGTCCCGCAATCGCGGTGCCTTCCCGCTCGGCGACAAACAACACGATGAAATCATCGTCATCGGCGCTGTCAGTCGGTGATGTCGCTGCTGGCGCTGGCGCGGAGGGCGGCGGCGCGGCTGGCACCGGCGCATCGACCGATGGGGCCTGACGAGCCTTGATGAAAGCGGGTACCGGCGGCTCGGCGGCGGCAGGCGGCAGGGTATCTGCAGCCGGCTCGGCGAACAGATCAGAGGAGGTTCCGGCGGCGCGAGGCTGCGACCCCATGTCCGGATTGCTGCGCTTGCGAGGGCGGCCAACGCCAAATTCATCGAACTGCCCGGTCGCGCCGAAGATATCCATCTGGTCAGCGCCGGGCAGACTGCGGGGCTTGCCGCCCGGAGGCGCCGGTGGGGTCCAGCCGTCACCGCCGCCGGCCCGCTCGCGCCGGCTGACCACCACGATGGCGATGACCACCGCCACGCCCAAAATGAGCAATGCCCACTGCAAGATGCTCATGCCACCGCCTCTCGATCTTCGGTCAGCGCCACTGCCTGCTGCACATCCACGCTCACCAAGCGAGACACGCCGGGTTCTTGCATGGTCACACCGTGCAGATGCAGGGCCAGTTCCATGGTGATTTTGTTATGGGTGATGATAATGAATTGGACGGCTTCCGACATTTCCCGGACCACATCGCAGAAACGGCCGACATTGGCATCGTCCAGCGGGGCATCGACTTCGTCCATCAGGCAGAACGGCGCCGGGTTGAGCTGGAACAGCGCCAGCAACAGCGCCACCGCGGTCATCGCCTTCTCGCCCCCCGACAACAGCTGGATGGTGGAATTGCGCTTGCCGGGGGGGCGCGCCATCACCCGCACCCCGGTGTTGAGCAGGTCATCGCCGGTGAGTTCGAGGTAGGCCTCACCGCCACCGAACAATCGCGGGAAACGGTCGACGAACACGGTGTTGACACGATCGAAGGTATCGCGAAACAGCGCCTTGGTCTCGGTATCGATCTTGTGCATCGCCGATTCCAGGGTGTCCAGCGCCCCTACCAGGTCCGTGTGCTGCCGTTCGAGATAGTCGGCGCGTGCCTGACCCTCCTCCAGTTCCTGGATGGCAGCAAGGTTGATCGCACCCAGCCGTTCGATGCGTCGCAGTACGGCAGCCAGTTCGGCCTCCCAGGCCGCCACCTCGGCATCGGCTGGTACGTTGGCCTCCAGGGCCTCCCGTTCGAAACCGGTTTCCGCCAGCTGGGTCGCCAACTCCTCGACCCTGGCCCGGCTGTTCTCGGCCGCCAGCCGGGCCTGCTGGGTTGCCTCCACCGCGGCATCGCGCGCCTGCTCGGCGTTCAGCAGGGCCTGCTGGGCGGCGCCCAGTGCCTGCTCGACCCCCTCGGTTTCTCCGCGCACCTTGCGCAGTACGTCGCGGGCCGCAGCCACCGCCTGCTGCGCCTGGTCAAGCGCGGCTTGCTGCTGCGCCAGCGGCACGCTCCACTCTTCAGCCCGGCTTGACTGGCTGCGTACCTGCTCGCTGAGGCCCTGATGTCGCTGCTGCAGCTCCTGCAACCCCTGTTCCATCCCAGCAACCGCCGACTGCCGACCAGCACGTTGCACCTGATGCTGGTTCCGTTGCGCCTGTTGCTGGGCCAGCTGTGCACGTGCCCGATGTACCTCGTCACGACGCCGCGCCAGGGTTTGCTGAATCTCGCCACGTTGCTGCTTGAGGGCCGCCGCCACCGCTTCAAGGTCGGTCAGCCGTGATCGGGCGCTGCCCAGCTCCTGCTCGGCGGTCTGCACGACACCGGCCGCTTCTTCCTGTTCGGCCTGCAGCCGCGCCAGACGGGCCTGCATCTGTTCCAGCCGGACCTGCTGCGACTGCCGCACCGCCAGCTTCTGCGAATGCCGGCTGCGCGTCTGCTCGAACTGCGCCGCCAGGTTGCGCCGCTCGCCTTCCAGTTGCTGCATCTGCTCGACCTGCGTGCGGACAAGCCCATCGAGGCGCTCGATACGCGCATCAAGCTTGGCCAGCTCGTCGCGCAACTCCTGAATCAGACGGCCGCGGACGATGACCCCGCTGTTGTCTTCACCGCCGCGGGGATATCGCAGCCAGTCGCGCCCCGCCCACAGGCCCTGAGGGGTGATACAGGAGCGACCCGGCGGCAGGGCGGGACGCCGTGCCATCAGCGCGTCCGCGCACTCCACCAGTTCCACCTGGGATGCCAGCGCCAGCACCGCACCCGGCCCACGCAAATGCGCTGCCAGGCCCTGCTCGCCGCGTGCCAGAACACCGTCCATCAGCATCAGTCCGGCCTTGGGTCCCCGCGACGGCAAGCCTTTCTCGCCCAGACTGTCGACCACCGGCGCCTGCAGCAGCCCGTCCAGCACCTGCTCCACGGCCGCCTCCCAGCCGGGGTCGACCTCCAGGCACTGGGCCAGCCGCGGGGCTGCCTCGACGTCGTGCTGACGCAGCCACTGACCGAGTTCGGCGTCATCCCGCTTCATCGCCGCCTGCTGCAGCGTCTCCAACGACGACAGACGCCCCTTGACCGATTGCTGTTGCTGCCGCGCTTCATGCAAGGCCGTTTCATCGGCGCGCCGCGCTTCCCGCACCAGGCTGAGCTGCTGGTCAACCTCGGTGAGCCGCTGCTGATGCTGTTCGACAGCGGTCTGCAGACTGACCAGTTCGGCTTCGGCGTCGTTCAATGACTGCCGCACCGCCTCGATGTTGAGCGTTCCGATCTCCTGCTCCAAGCGCTTCAGCCGTTCCTGCGCCTGGAACCGGCTCCGTTCGAGCGCCTGAACCCGGACGCGCTCGGCTTCGGTCTGGGTCAAAGGCGCTTCGGCATCGTGCGTGAACAGGTCCCAGGCCTTCTGGGCCTCCGCTGCAGCTTCTTCGGCTTCGACCAGCTGGTCCTGTGCCGCCCGTTCGGCGGCCTCGGCATCAGCGAACGCCTGCTCCAGTGAGGTCAGCTGATGTCGCGCCTCGTCCAGGCGCTGGCTTTCCCGCGTGATGCGTTCGGCTGCGTCGGCCAGCGCCCGCTCGGCACCCTCGCGTTCGCGGGCCTGAAGCGACTGCAATTCCCGCGTGTGGGTCAGGGTCTGTTGTGCCTGCGCCTGCGCCGCTTCGCATTCATAGAGCCGGCTCTGTTCGGCATGAATGGCCTCCTGCGAGGCGCGCAGGGCCTGCTCGGAGGCTGCCCGCGCCTGCTGTGTCGCCTCCAACCTTGCGCGCGCCTGCAGTGCGGCCTGCTCGCGCTCGGCAATGGTCTGCTGCTGCAGGGCCTGTTCGGCATCCAGCTGACGGGCTCGCAGCAACAACACCTCAGCCTTCAGTCGTCGTTCGTCGGCTTTCAGGCCCTTGTACTTCTCGGCATTGGCCGCCTGACGGCCGAGCACGTCAAGACGCCCCTGCAATTCGGTGCGGACGTCGTTGAGACGATCCAGGTTTTCGCGGGTCTGGCGGATGCGGCTTTCGGTCTCGCGCCGGCGGTCCTTGTACTTGCTGATGCCAGCCGCCTCCTCCAGCCACAGCCGCAATTCCTCAGGCTTGGCCTCGATCATCCGGCTGACCATGCCCTGTTCGATGATGGCGTACTGGTTCTTGCCGCCCAGGCCGGTCCCGAGAAACAGGTCGGTGACATCACGTTTGAGGCACTTGCGGCCATTGAGGAAGTACTGCGAGCTACCGTCGCGCGTCAGCTCACGCCGAACCGAGATCTCGCTGTAGGCTGCATAGGCGCCGGTGATGAGTCCATCACTGTTGTCGAACAGCAGTTCGACACTGGCACGTCCAACCGGTTTGCGGCTCTTCGAGCCGTTGAAGATGACATCTTCGGCATCCGCACCCCGAAGATTTTTCATACTGGTCTCGCCCAGCACCCAGCGCACCGCATCGATGATGTTCGACTTGCCGCAGCCATTGGGGCCGACCACGCTGGTCAGGTTGCCCGGCAAGGGCAGGTGCGTGGGGTCGACGAAGGATTTGAAGCCGGCGAGTTTGATGCCCGACAGTCGCATTATTTGGTCTGAAAAGCGTGGACGGCCCGTGGGGGCAAAGGCGACAGTGTAAATTACAGCGCTTTGACAAGCGCACTTCCATGTCGAGCCAGCCCAGCAAAACCCTCGAGACCTTCCCCAATCCCGCTCCCCAGCGCGATTTCACGATCCGCATGCGGATCCCGGAGTTCACCTGCCTGTGCCCGAAGACCGGCCAACCGGACTTCGGCACGCTGTATCTGGAGTACGTGGCCGACCAGGCCTGCGTCGAGCTGAAGTCGTTGAAGCTGTACATCTGGAGCTTCCGCGACGAGGGTTGCTTTCACGAGGCGGTGACCAATCGCATTCTCGACGACCTGGTGGCGGCCACAGCGCCCCGCTTCATGCGGCTGACGGCCGTGTTCAACGTGCGGGGCGGGCTCTACACGCACGTGACTGCCGAGCACTGCGCGCCGGGCTTCACCCCGCGCCTGCCGCCCGCGGCATGGCATGTGGACCCCACCGGTGCCGGTATGCCACCGGCCTGAGCCGGCGTCAGTCGGGCGGATAGCCGGTGATGGCGCGAATGCGGCGGTACAGGGGCCGCAAGCGGCCATAGAGCGGTCGGTACACCTCGCGATACAGCCGGTCGTACCGCAGCTGATGGTCGGGGTCGGGCCGAAACACCTGCCCCACCCGCGTCATCGCCTGCACGGCGGCCTCGGTATCAGCGTGCAGCCCGAGACCCACGGCGAGGGTGATGGCGGCCCCCAACGCCGACGTCTCGCTGACCTGCGGACGCTCGACCGGCTGCCCGAGAATGTCGGCGGTGATCTGCATGACCGCATCGCTCCGCGCCCCACCGCCGGACACCCGGACCGTTCGCAAGGGGTGTCCCAGGCGGCGTTCGATCTGTTCCTTGCCCGCGCGCAGGCCGTACACCAGCCCCTCGATCAGGGCGCGGTACAGATGGGCTCGAGTATGGACATCGCCGAACCCGATGATGGCGCCTTTGGCCTCGGGACCGGGATCGCGAATCGCCGGGGTCCAATAGGGCTGCAGCGTGAGACCCTGGCTGCCGGCGGGCACCGATTGCAGGAGGTCGTCGAATATCGCTTCCACCGGCACCCCGCGTTGGCGCGCGATCTGCTGCTCCACGTGCGCGAACTCCCGCGCAAACCAGCTCACCATCCAGAATCCGCGATATATCTGGATCTCGGTGTTCCAGGCTCCAGCCAATGCCGCCGGATAGGCGGGCAATCGCGGCTGGACCTCGACATAGCGCCGCTGGGTGGTGTTGATGGTGGCCGAAGTGCCGAACGACAGTTGGGCAACATCCGCCGCCAGCGCCCCGCAACCCAGTACCTCGCAGGCTTTGTCGGCGGCGGCGGCAATCACCGGCAAGCCGGCTGACAGGCCGAGGGCGGCGGCGGCGGCGGCGGTGAGGCCGCCCATGGGCTGGCCGGGCGCAATCAGATCCGGCAGTTGTTGACGCCGGATGGCCAGCGCCTGCCATTTGAAATCACGCTGACCGGCCCAGCGCTGGCGGCGATAGTCGAAGGGCAGATACCCGACCTGCGCCGCAGTCGCGTCGACATAACGGCCAAGCATCCGATGATGGAGCCATCCCGAGAGCAGTAGGAATCGGCGCGTCCGTTTCCATAGCTCGGGCTGATGCTGCGCCAACCAGTTGGCCTCCGCCTGGGCCTGCAGGTGGTGTATCAGATCGGATGCCCCGGCCAACGCAAAGGCCGTCGACCACCATGGCCCCAGTGGCGGGGGCCGGGAGCAACGACGCTGGTCCGGCCACACGATCGCAGGTCGCAGCACGACCCCGGCATCGTCCACACAGATCACCGTGGCACGCTGCGTGGTCAGCGCCAGACCCGCGACCTCGCCAGCAGTCACCCGACCCTGCTGCCACAGTTGCTGACAGGCCTGCACCACTGCCTGCCAAAAACATTCCGGATCCTGCTCCGCCCAGCCAGCCTCGGGGGCGTGATACGGCGGGTCGAACGGAATCTGCACCTGATCGATCTGCCGGCCGTCGATATCGAAGACGATGGCGCGGGCGCTTTGCGTGCCGACATCGATCGCCAGCAGCCGGGGGGCAGTCACTTCACGGCCCGTGGATCGTGGCACTGGTGCCAGTGACGCAGGTAGGTGATCCGCGCCTGTTCGCAGGCATCGGCATCCCAGCCGAGTTCCTGCGCGGCAATCGCCAGAATCCGCGGCAGTTCGGCAGCACCGCCATCGGCCAGTAGCAGTCCGAGTCGGGTACGACGCAGCATCAGGTCCTCAAGCCGCACCACCTGCTCATGCCGTGCGGCCCAGCGCAACTCGGCCCAGGTGAAGGGCGTCGGACCGACCGTCGCCCGTTCGTCGCCGGGGGTGTCCTGCAGCAGCCGACCGGCCGCCGCGGGCCCCAGGCGCCCGTACAGATTCCGTTGACTGGCCACCGGCGCGGCACCGTCGAACAGTCGGGGTTCAGACGACAGGGAAAGCCCCGGGAGCTGGTGAGCCAGCTGCGTCAGGATCTGTCGCGCAGTACGCCGGAACGTCGTCAGCTTGCCACCCGTGGCGCCGACCAGACCCGGGACACTCCAAAGCGCGGACTCACGCGACTCGGCAGACGGGTCCGCCTTGCCACGATCCACCACAGGTCGAACCCCGGCAAAGCTAGCCGTGGCGTCGGCAAGGCTCAGACGCCGTGCGGGGATCGCCGCCCGCAGTCCGGCCAGCAGGTAGTCTGCCTCGGCCGCCGACATTCGCGGCGGCGTGCCATCGGCAACATGGTCGAGGTCGGTGGTGCCGACCACAACACTGCCAAGCCAGGGAATCGCAAAAACGGGACGCTGGTCCTGCGGATGCATCCATGAGAGCGCCTGCCGAACCGGCAATCGTTGTGCCGGAAAGACCAGATGACTCCCCCGGAGTGGACGAAGGCGCGGCGCGCCATCCGCGACCGTGGCCGCGTGTCCCACTGCCAACACTGTCACGGCGGCCTGAATATCGCGCGTTTCCCCGGTGTCGACATCGGTCAGGCAGACACCGACCACCCGCCCGGCATCCCGTCGAATCGCGGCCCGCGTGTAGTTGCGCGCATCCCCTCCGTCGGCCACCGCATCGAAGATCAGCCGCAGCACCAATCGGGCATCGTCAGTGACCGCGTCCTGGTAATGCATCGCCCCGATCAGATCAGGGTGCGTCAGCGCCGGCTCGCGATCAGCTGCTTCGGCCGCCGACCAGAACCCGGATTGATGCCGGCCGGCCATCCGGTCGTAGATCCACAACCCGGCCTGCATCGTCAGCCGGCCCGGCGGGCGCCCTCGATACAAAGGCATGACGAACGACAGCGGTTCAACCAGGCCGCCGGCCTCCGCCAGCAGGCGATCGCGTTCCTGCACCGATTCCCGCGTCAGGCGCCACTGTCCCTGCTTGAGATAGCGAAGTCCGCCATGGACCAATTTGGACGACCAGGCAGACGTACCGCCAGCGTAATCGCCGGCATCCACCAGCAGAACCCGGGCGCCGGCGCGAACCGCCTCCCGGAACACCCCCGCGCCGGTGATACCGGCGCCGACCACCACCAGGTCGAAGGTCGCCGGCAACGAGGCCAGTGACGGCCGGACGGGCCCCGTCACGTCAACAGCTTCCCGGGGTTCATGCGGCCCTCGGGGTCCAGTGCTGCGGCAGCAGCGCGCAGCAGCGCCATGCCCTGGGGCCCCTTCTCCTGCGGCAGGTAGGGGGCATGATCGACCCCGACACCATGCTGGTGGGAAATGGTCCCGCCGTGGGCAACGATGGTGGCCGAGAGCGCTGCCTTGAGGGACTGCCAGGCGGCGAGATCAGCATCCGGATCGCCCGCTGACGGAAACACGAAGGTGCTGTAGATGCTGCACCCCTGCGGGTAGACATGCGACAGATGGGTGAAGGCATGTCCGCGCTCGTTGCGCTGTGCAAAACAGTCGTGGGCAGTCCGTTCGAGCGCCCGCATCACCGGGGTAGCCTGCGACCAGGGGACACAGGTTTCGACCGTATCGGCACCGTAGCCCGCCTGCCACAGCGTGTTGCGCAAGTACGGCCCGCGGAAGCGGTTGCGTGCCCAGCCCTGCCCCATGGCCTTGCCGACATGGACACCGCCGCAACGACGGCTGATCACCATCGCCTCACGCAGCGACCGGCGGCACTGTGCGAGCGTGCCGGTGATGCCCATCATCAACAGGCACTGGCCGTCACCGATGCCACGCAATCCGAGATATCGCTGCAGCCAGGCCATCAGCTTCTCGTGCCCGGCAAGCCGCAGCTGGGTCTCGGTTTCGAGCTCATTGGAAAGGCGCAGCATCGACAGCGGAATCTCGCTTTGACCGATCATGCGCACCGCGTCCAGTGCCGCATCCCAGTGCGGAAAGAAAACGCCATGGAAGTGTTCCTGCGCCGGCCGTGGTCGTACGCGCACCATCACCTCGGTCAATAGCCCAAGACGACCTTCGGAGCCCAGAACCATCTCGCGAAGATCGGGGCCAGCGCTGGATGCCGGAACAGTCCCGACCTGCAGAGGGCCTTGCGGTGTCAGCAGACGCCCGCCGTGGAACAACTGCTCGATCCGTCCGTAGCGGTAGCTCTGTTGCCCGGAGGAACGGGTCACCACCCATCCGCCCACGGTCGAGTACTCGAAGCTCTGCGGATAATGCCCCAGCAGATAGCCATGCGGTCGGAGTTGCGCCTCCAGCGCCGGGCCGCTGACACCTGCACCGAAAGTGGCAAGTCGATGGTGGGGGTCGAAACCGGTCAGCCGATTGAGTCCGGCCAACGCGATATTGACCACCGGCCGATCACTGGCAGGAATGGCCAGATGTCCGACCACCGAGGTCCCCCCTCCATAGGGGACGACCGTGGCGCCGAGCGCCAATGCCTCCCGCAACATCGACTCGGCGTCGGCGGCCGTTTCCGGGCAGCCGACAGCATCCGCCACCGGGCCGAAGCGGCCTGACTTCATCGCGATCCAGTCCGGAAAGCTCTGGCCGCGTGCATGATCGAGTCGGGCCTCGGCGTCGGTACGCCAGCCGGCGCCGAAGCGCCCTCTGGCCGGCGGCACGGCGGCCAGGGCAACAGCCCGGGTCGCGTCGGGCCTGGGGCGACCGGGCCCGATGCGCTCGGCCAGGAAGGCCAGCGCCATCGGCGTCAGCGGAAAATCGGTGGTGACATCTCCCCAGCCGTTCCAGCGTCGCATGTGAACCCCACGACAGACGAGCGCCGAGTATAGCGGCGGCTCAGGCGGTCACTGGCACCGGTAAATGCCGCAGCGTGTCGAGGGTGACCCAAGGCAGCGGCCCACCGGCGCCGCGCAACACGCAGCTGGGTGCGCCCGGCTCGCCGAGGCTGGAAACCACCAATGCTGCACCGGAGAAATCTTGCTCGCGGGTGTCGTCGTTGACGGTCACCACGGCCGGCAAGCCCGCCGCACGCGCCGCCCGCAGGCCCATTTCGGAATCCTCGAGGGCAACACAGTCGGCCGCCGTCAACCCGAGTCGCGCCATTGCGAGGCGGTAGAGATCGGGCGCCGGCTTCTTGTGCCCGACTTCCTCGCCGCTGGCCACCACCTCGATCACGCTGCACAGGGCGGGGCCCATGATGAATTTGAGCACCGGGTTCAGCGTCTTGCGGCTGGCATTGGTGACGATGGCCAGCCGGACACCGGCGTCATGGGCCTCGCGCATCAACCGGGCAATCCCCGGCCGCAGCGGCACCTGCCCCCGGCGCATGAAACGCCGGAAGTATTTGGATTTCAGTGCATGCACTTCGGCCACCCACTGGTCGAGATCGGCGTCGACTGCCGCCCGATGAGTGCCGAGATCGGGTTGGTATTTCAGAATGTAGTGACGCAACCGCTCGCGTCCGCCCGGCTGCCGCAACAACTTCCGGTAGAGTTTGGGGCCCCACCTGAACCCCAGACCCATCTGCCGGAAAGCACGGTTGTAGGCGGGGCGGTGACCCAGCGACTCAGTGTCCGCCAGGGTACCGTCGACATCAAACAGGATGGCCTTGAGGGTCATGCGCACGGATGAAGTGCGCCGACGGTCCAACGCGGGGGGACCATGAATTTCGGACGTAATCGGATGATGGCGAGACTGTAACAAAGTGTCCAAAAAAATCGTAGCGCCCGACCGCTATTGCGGCCGCTTCGCGCCAACCCCCAGCGGCCCGCTGCACCTGGGCTCGCTGAAGACCGCCACCGCCAGTTGGCTGCAAGCACGCCGGCAGGATGGCGTCTGGCTGCTGCGCATCGATGACCTGGATCAGGCCCGCTGCCCAATCGGCATGGACGCAGTGATCCTTCGACAGCTGGAAGCCTGTGGGCTGACCTGGGATATGTCGGTTTGGTACCAGCGGGAACACTTGGCGTCATACCGGGCAGCTCGCGACGCCTTGTGGGACCAAGACCAACTGTTCCGCTGCGATTGCACTCGCGCCGCCCTGCGCGCGCGCGGCATCGACGGCAACCAGGGCTCCTACGACGGTCACTGCCTGAACCACCCGCCCGGCGACACGGCCCTGACCGCGCTGCGATTCCGATGGCGAACGGGGACCTTGGCGTTCGAGGATGGCGCCGCCGGCCGCCAGCAGACCACGGCTGCCGCCCTGGACGGATTCGTGGTGTGGCGACGGGATGGCATCCCCGGGTACGCGCTCTGCTGTGCGGTCGACGAAGCGGCAATGCGCATCACCGAAGTGGTCCGGGGCGATGACCTGCTGCACGAGACCTTCTCCCAGTGTGCGGTCATGGCGGCGCTGAACCTTCCGCGCCCCCGCTACCAGCACCTGCCGGTCATGCTCGACGACCATGGACGCAAACTGTCGAAGCAGAACCACGCCACCCCGATCGGTGACTCTGCAGCGGCTGCCGCCACCGCCATGACGACGGTACTGCGGCAGTTGGGCCTTCCACCGCCGTCAGCAGTTGCAACCGCACCGCCGGTCGAGCAGTTGCAGTGGGCATTGTCGCAGTCGGACCCGACGGTTCACCGGTCTGGCGCTAGTGGCGCGGGCGCCGATCTGGCATGATTCGATGATGCACTGCAACAAACTTGTCGTTCACCATGTCTGATACCCGCATCATCAAGAAATACCCCAACCGACGTCTCTATGACACGGCCATCAGTCGTTACATCACGCTGGAGGAAATTCGACAGCTGGTGATTGACGGCGTGGAGTTCAAGGTCGAGGACAAGCGCACGCACCAGGACATTACCCGCAGCATCCTGCTGCAGGTCATTGCCGAGCGCGAAGAGAACGGCACGCCCATCTTCACAAACGAGCTGCTGCAATTCGTGATTCGCTACTACGGCGACCCGATGCAGGCCAGCATCACGCGTTACCTCGAACTGTCGTTGAGACTGTTTGCCGAGCAGCAACAGCACTTCACCGAGCAGTTGCGCAACATGCTGGGCCAGGCACAGCAGCCGTTGCAGATCCTCAAGGAGCTGGCCGACCGCCAGAAACCGATCTGGAAATCGGTCCGGCGTGAATTTATCCGGAACTTGTCGGATCGGGCGAAGTCCATCAAGGCGAAGCTTCCGGAAACCTGAGCGCGAGCCGCTCCGGGAACCGCGACGAGCGTCACATCGAAGACTTAAGCAACTGATTTATTTAATATTTATGTAATATTGCGCGAGTTGACATAGTAGTAAGTCATCTCTATACTGCACTGCAACATAGTTCAGCGCACAAAAAACCCGACACGTCGGGTGACGTGCCGGGCTGAAAAGTCTCCTCCAGAAAGGCCTCGCGCCTTTCTCGCACCTTGCCCCCCAAACCCTTGGGGGGCTCTTTTTAATTCCCCCCTCCAGAGGCCCTACGTGTCGCCGCTATTGCGGTTCGACATGGTATTTGGTGTCTGCGGGGTATTGTCATGAATCAGTCCTGACAAAGCAAGCACCGAAGTCGTGCACGCTCAGCAGTCAGTTGCCCCGAAAGGAAGCCGGTAGTGTCGCGGGGCCCACTGCACCGGGCCCCGCGACATCGACTCAAGCGTCTGCCACGTCGACCGACTTCATCGACAAGCGAATCTTGCCGTCGCGGCTGACTTCCAGCACCTTGACGCGCACCGCCTGCCCTTCCTGCACCACATCGTCCACTTTCTCGACCCGCTTGTCGGCGAGCTGCGAGATGTGGACCAGACCATCTTTGCCCGGCGCGATGGTGACGAACGCGCCGAAATCCATGATCTTGGCGACCTTGCCTTCGTAGATCGCCCCCACTTCGACATCGCGTGTCAGCGCCTCGATCCGGGCGATGGCAGCTTGCGCGGCCTGACCATCGGTCGCTGCCACCTTGATCGTGCCGTCGTCATCGATGTCGATCTGGGTGCCGGTATCGCGGGTGATGCTCTGGATGGTCGCACCGCCCTTACCGATGACTTCACGAATCTTGTCGGGATGGATCTTGATGGTGGTAATGCGCGGCGCGTACGGGGACATTTCGGCCCGCGGTGACGCCAACACTTCATTCATCTGCTCGAGGATGCTGAGCCGGGCCGACTTCGCCTGCTCGAGCGCCTGCTGCATGATCTCGCCGGTGATACCGGCGATCTTGATGTCCATCTGCAGGGCGGTAACGCCGTTCTGCGTACCCGCCACCTTGAAGTCCATGTCGCCCAGGTGATCTTCGTCGCCGAGGATGTCGGTCAACACCGCCCACCGGTCCCCTTCGAGAATCAGTCCCATGGCCACACCGGCCACAGGCGCCTTCAGCGGAACGCCGGCATCCATCAGCGACAGACAGGCACCACACACCGAGGCCATCGATGACGAGCCATTGGACTCGGTGACTTCGGACACCACCCGCACCACGTACGGAAATTCCTTTTCCAAGTCCGGCATCACCGCGGCAACGCCGCGCTTGGCGAGGCGGCCGTGGCCGATTTCACGCCGCTTGGGCATGTTCATGCGACCCGTTTCACCGACGCAGTACGGGGGGAAGTTGTAGTGGAACATGAACTTGTCATGCCACTCGCCCTCGATCGCGTCGATGATCTGGTAGTCCTTGCCCGATCCCAGCGTCACAACCGCCATTACCTGGGTCTCACCGCGCGTGAACAGGGCCGACCCGTGCGTCCGGGGCAGTACACCAGCGCTAATGGCGAGCGGCCGCACGGTGAAACGGTCTCGGCCGTCGATACGCGGCTGACCGTCGAGAATACGACCACGGACCACACCGGCTTCGAGCTCGTGGAGACCGTCCTTGACCTGCTGGTCACTTAGGGCATCGGGCTTGCCGGCGATGGCTGCGGTGCGCACTTCGCCCAGCTTGCCGTAGCGCGCCTGCTTGTCGGTGTGCGTGTATGCCTCGGCCACCGCAGTGGCGTACTCGGCAACATAGGCCGATACCGCGTCCTGGCTGGCGGCCTGCCAATCCCACTTCGGCTGACCCGCCGCGGCGACCAACTCATTGATGGCCTGAATCGCCACCTGCATCTGCTCGTGGCCGAACAGGACGGCCCCCAACATGACCGCCTCCGGCAGCATCTTCGCTTCCGACTCGACCATCAGCACCGCATCACGGGTGCCAGCGACGACCAGGTCCAGTTCCGAGGTCTTGAGTTCACTTTCGGGCGGGTTGAGCAGAAAGTGACCATCCTTGTAGCCCACCCGCGCAGCACCGATCGGCCCCATGAAGGGGGCCCCGGTAAGCGCCACCGCAGCAGACGCCCCGATCATGGCCGGAATGTCGCCGTTGATCTCGGGGTCGAGCGACATCACGGTGGCAGCAATCTGCACTTCGTTGAGGAACCCGTCCGGAAACAGTGGGCGCAAGGGACGGTCGATGAGGCGCGATGTCAGCGTCTCCTTCTCGGTCGGGCGGCCCTCGCGCTTGAAGAAGCCGCCGGGGATGCGGCCACCCGCATAGAACCGCTCCATGTAGTCAACGGTCAGCGGAAAGAAGGACTGGTCCGGCTTGGCGTCCTTCTTGGCGACACAGTTCACCATCACAACGGTTTCGCCCATGCGAACGATGACGCTGGCGGCCTGCCGGGCAATGGCACCGGTTTCAAGCGTGACGGTCTGGTTGCCGTACTGGAAGGTCTTGGTAACGGCCGCAGCCGGGGTGGCGGGAATCGCCATAATTTCAGCTCCTCATAATGAAAGAAGCCGCCCGGCACCCGAACGGGTTGCGGCGGCTTCTTGAAAGGTCAACAGACGATCCGGCGAACGGGCAATGCCCGACATGTACGCCGTTCCGCTGGCGAACACGGTCCTAGCGACGCAGACCGAGGTCAGCGATCAACTTGAGATAGCGGGCTTCGCTCTTGCGCTTGAGGTAGTCAAGCAGGCCACGGCGCTGGTTCACCATCTTCAACAGCCCCCGACGGGAGTGGTGATCCTTCTTGTGGTCGGCGAAATGGCCGCCCAGGCTGCTGATACGGGCGGTCAGCAGCGCAACCTGGACTTCGGGGGAACCGGTATCACCGGGGTTGCGCGCAAACTTCTGAGCCACCTCAGCCTTCTCGGCCACGGACATCGTCATGTAAAACTCCGGAAAATTCGAAAAATCGGACAGCAAGCGATTGCAAAGTCCTCTATTGTAGCTTTCTACACAGATCGACTGCAATACGATCTGTCATGTCGCGTCATCGGCAAGCCAGCGCCGGGGCTGTAGCTTGCCGTCGGTCAGGTCAGCGAGGCACAGCGCTCGCGCCTCGGCGTCGACCACCGCGACCAAGGTGTCTGCCATCTGTGCATCCACGGGCACCTGCAGCCCTCGCCGCAGCAAGACCGCAGCAGCGGAATCGACGGCGATTTTCGGCCAGTCCGGCAGGGCTGATGCCAGCGGCTGCAGCAATCGATCCAGCGCCGCCAAGCCGCCGCCGTCGTAGGTGGCGTCAAGCTGTTCCAATGTCACCATGTCCCCGACGAAGGGTCCCGCCTGCAGCCGTCGCAAGCCAACTAGATGGGCCACCTCGCCCATCGCTCGAGCAATGTCTTCGGCCAGGACACGAATATAAGTGCCCTTGGAGCAGCGAACGTCAACGACAAAGCCATCCGTGCGGGTCGACTGGAGCTGCAGCGCGTGGACCATGATCGACCGCGCTGGGCGCTCCACCACCTGCCCTTCGCGGGCCAGCTGATACAGGCGCACTCCGCCCTGCTTCAGTGCCGAGTACATGGGAGGCACCTGCTGCTGGGGTCCGACAAACTGCCGAAGCACGGCTTCCAAGGCGGCGACGTTGAAGCCGGAGAGGTCGCTGTGCGCAATCGGTTCGCCCTCGGCATCTCCGGTGTCGGTGGCAACGCCCAGGCGCACCGTGGCCAAGTAACGCTTGTCGGATTCCAGCAGGTATCCGCACAGCTTGGTGGCCTGCCCCAGGCACACCGGGAGCATGCCGGTGGCCATCGGATCGAGGCTGCCGACGTGGCCGGCCTTGTCGGCCTGGAATCGACGCCTCACCTCGATCAATGCGGTGTTTGATGACAGGCCCTTGGGCTTGTCCAGCGGCAGGATGCCGCTGATGACCCGGCGCGGCCGGCGCGGGGCACTCATTGCGCAGCGGGTGGCTCGTCCCCACGCTGACGCGCGTACTCATCGTCCTCGCGAACCACCTTGTTGATGAGTGCGCCGATCTGATCGCCGACCCGCAAGGCGATGTCGGCTTCGAACTTCAGTTCAGGCAAATACCGCAGCGCCATGACCCGACCCACCGCGTGGCGAAGTCGCCCGGCAGCCCGATTGAGCACCTGAACCGCCACCTTCAGCTCGTCATCGGTGCCGAAACAGCTGACCCGGATCCGGGCATTGCGGAGATCCTGCGCAACATCGGCGGCAGTGACCGTGATGCCCTTGACCCGCGGGTCCCGCAATTCGGTCCTGATCACGTCGGCCAGCACCTGCTGGAGCTGGGTGTTGACACGGAGCTTTCTGGAAAATTCCTTGGGCATGGAGAGGCCCGTCAGGCCGCAGCCGTAGCCTTGATGGTGCGGCGGAATTCAACCCGCTGGAAGCATTCGATCTGATCGCCGACCTTGACGTCGTTGTAATCCTTCACGCCGATGCCGCACTCGGTCCCGGCTTCGACCTTCTGGACGTCGTCCTTGAATCGCCGCAGGGACTCCAGAGTGCCCTCGTAGATCACCGTGTTCTCGCGCAACACCCGGATCGGCAAGCTGCGTTGGACCGACCCTTCGATCACCAGGCACCCGGCAATACTGCCCAGCGCCTGACTGCGGAAGACATCGCGAACCTGGGCGATACCGACGATCTGCTCGCGTGTTTCGGTCCCGAGCAGGCCGGACACCGCATCGGAGACGTCGTCGAGAACGTTGTAGATGATCGAGTAGTACCGAACATCGACACCGGTTTCCTGGATACGCTTGCGAGCGCCACCGTCGGCACGGACGTTGAACCCGATAATGATCGCCTTCGAGGCCAGGGCCAGATCGACATCCGACTCGTTGATGCCGCCAATCGCCGACGACAACACATTGACGCGGACTTCCTCGCTCGGGAGCTTGCGCAGCGATTCGGCCAATGCTTCAGCGGAACCCTGCACATCGGCCTTGATCATCAGATTGAGCTGCTTGATCTCGCCCTCACCCATGCGGGCAAGGATCTGATCCATACGCAGCGCCTGGTTCTGCGCCAGTTTCTGCTCACGCATCTTGATTTCGCGCAGGTCGGCGAGTTCGCGGGCCTTGCGCTCGTCCGCGACCACCACGACATCGTCGCCGGCATCGGGAACACCCGAAAGACCCAGAATCTGTACAGGGATCGATGGCCCCGCCGTCTTGACCAGCCGACCGGCTTCGTCAAACAGCGCCCGAACCCGGCCGAAGAACCGCCCGGAAAGCACCACATCGCCCTGATGCAAGGTGCCTGAACGAACCAGCACCGTGGCAACCGGGCCTCGGCCCTTTTCGAGCGAAGCCTCAACCACGGTACCGCGCGCATCGGCCTCGACCGGTGCGCGCAACTCGAGAATCTCGGATTGCACCAGAATCGCATCGAGCAGCGTGTCGACACCTTCACCAGTATGGCTGGAGACCCCGACCATCTGGGTGTCACCGCCCCACTCTTCCGGAATGACCTCTTCCTTTGCCAGGTCATTCTTGACCCGATCAATGTCGGCTTCCGGCTTGTCGATCTTGGTGATCGCCACGACAACCGGTGCGCCGGCCGCCTTGGCATGTTGAATCGCTTCGCGAGTCTGCGGCATCACGCCGTCGTCGGCAGCGACCACCAGGATCACCACGTCCGTGATCTGCGCGCCGCGTGCACGCATGCGGGTGAACGCAGCATGGCCCGGAGTGTCGAGGAAGCTCACCACACCCTTGTCGGTTTCGACATGGTAAGCGCCGATGTGCTGGGTGATCCCCCCGGCCTCACCGGCAGCCACGCGGGTCTTGCGGATGTAGTCCAACAGGCTGGTCTTGCCGTGGTCGACATGACCCATGATCGTGACGACCGGAGGACGCGGCAGCTGTTCGGCGTCGCTGACATCCGCAAAGGCGGCCTGCTCCAGCGACTCCTCGGCGTCCGACGCCTTGACCATATTCACCCGATGGCCCATTTCTTCGACCATCAGGGCAGCGGTATCCTGATCAAGACTCTGGTTGATGGTCGCCATCAGACCGTTCTTCATCATCACCTTGATTAGATCGGTCGCCTTTACCGCCATGCGGTTGGCGAGCTCACCGACGGTGATCACTTCCGGAACTTCAACATCCCGCACCACAGGTGCCGTCGGCCGTTCAAACGTATGCTGATTGTCGACGCGTACACGTCCGCCCGAAGACTTGCGACTCTTCTTGTCGCGCTTGCCGGATTTACCCTCGGCAAGGTGCAGTTCGGTGCGGCCACCCCGATCGGCTGCGCCACGGCGATCTCCACGGCGAGCCGCAGCAGCGGGCGCCGCCGCCGCCGCGGCGGCCGGGGTCACCACCGGCTGCGGGTTGGCGGCCCGCATCTCGGAGGCTCGACGCAGGTTCTCCTCGGCGCGGCGTCGCGACTGCGATGCCTCCCAGCGCTGGCGATACAGTGGGTCGTCGACCAACTGCTTCTCGTGCAGCTCCTTGTCCCTCCGCAGCTTCTCGTCTGCCTCCTGCTGGGCGCGTTCCGCTGCCTCCCTGGCTTCCCGCTCAGCTGTTTCAGCAGCAATCTTGGCCGCAGCCTCAGCAGCAGCATCGGCCTCCGCCTGCCTGGCTGCCGCTTCGCGGGCTTCTCGAGCCTCTGCCGCCGCTGCTTCAGCGGCCTGGCGCGCTTCCTCGACGGCGGCGGTGGTCTCGGCTGAATCGTTCTTGACGATGGTGCGCTTCTTGCGCACCTCGATACTGACCGTCTTGGTCGGGGTCCCGCGGGCGCCGCCCAGCCGAAGCTCGGAGGTTTCCTTCCGCTTCAGGGTGATCCGCCGCTCGCCCGCATCCGACGACGCCGACAACGGCGCGCCTGCAGCGCGTGTTTTTTGTCTCAGGTAGCTGAGCAGGGCCATCTTGTCCTGCGCGGTGATCTCGGTCCCCTCGTCACTCACGGAGACCCCGGCCTCGCGGAACTGGGCCAACAGCTCGTCAACCGAGCGATTCAGTTCGTTGGCAAAATCTCTGACAGTAACCGTCGACATGCAATTCCCGTTCTTCTGCTGTTCCGCGTTCAGGCGTAAACCTTGTCGCGAGCAGCCATGATCAGTTGTGAGGCAAGCGCCTCATCCATTGTGACTTTTTCAAGCAGCTCATCCGTGGCCAGATCTGCCAGATCTTCAGCGGTCACGATGCCTGCCTCCGCCAGTACATAAGCGGTCTCCTCATCCACACCCTCGACCTCCAGGAGATCGTCGGCCGGCTTGACCGATGCCGCCCGCTCGGCGCGGGCGATCGCTTTGGTCAACAGGACGTCCTGAGCGCGGCTTTTCAGCTCCGCCACGATCTGCTCGTCGAACTCTTCGATCTCGAGCATTTCCTCGTCGGGCAGGTAGGCAATTTCCTCCAGCGAGGTAAAACCTTCCTGCACCAGCACCAACGCCACCTCGGCGTCGACGTCCAGCGCCTCCATGAAGGTCTCCTGGATGCTCTGGTTCTCGGTCTCGCGCCGTGCTTCTGCGTCTGCGGCGGTCATGACGTTGAGCGTCCAGCCGGTCAGCTCCGAAGCCAGGCGAACATTCTGTCCACCGCGCCCGATCGCCTGGGCGAGCTTTTCTTCCGACACGCCGATGGTCATGGCATGGGAATCCTCGTCCACCACGATGTTCTCGACTTCGGCGGGCGCCATCGCATTGATGACGAACTGTGCAACGTTCTCATCCCACGGGACGATGTCGACACGTTCTCCGGCGAGTTCGTTGGACACCGCCTGCACCCGCGAACCGCGCATGCCGACGCAGGCGCCAACCGGGTCAATCCGCTTGTCCTTGGCCTGCACTGCAATTTTTGCCCGCAGGCCCGGATCCCGGGCGGCGCCCTTGAGGTCGATCAGGCCCTGCGCAATCTCGGGCACTTCGAGCTTGAACAGCTCCATCAGGTACCGGGGGTCGGTGCGAGAGACGAAAATCTGTGGCCCCCGAATCTGCGGGCTGACCTCAAAAATGTAGCCACGCACCCGATCACCCGGGCGCACCGGCTCGCGCGGGATGACATGCTCGCGTGGAATGATCGCTTCGGCATTGTTGCCAAGGTCCATCACGATGGCGCCGCGTTCAAGGCGCTTGACCATGCCGGTAATCAGTTCGCCGACACGCTCGCGGTAGGCTTCGACCACCATCGCTCGTTCAGCCTCGCGCACTTTCTGCACGATGACCTGCTTGGCCTTCTGGGCACCGATGCGGCCGAAATCGACGGACTCGACACTTTCTTCGATCACATCACCCGGCTCGATATCCGCTTTCTGCTTGCGGGCGTAGGTCAACTTGATCTGACGTTCCGGAAACTCGAAGTCTTCGGAGTCGTCCTCGAACACCGTCCAACGGCGAAAGCTTTCGTATTCGCCGGTCTCCCGATCAATCGCCACCCGGATCTCGGCTTCGTCGCCGTGATGCTCCTTGGTGGCGGATGCCAGCGCTGCCTCCAGCGCCTGGAAGATGATTTCCTTCTCCACACCTTTTTCGTTGGAGACCACATCTACCATCAGCAGAATGTTCTTGTTCATGATTTCGCCAGTTCCCGGTCAAAGTCGGGCACCAGACGGGCCCGCTCGATCTCCGCATAAGACAAGGTAACGCGCCCTTCAGCCGCCGCGATCTCGATTTCCGCATCGGAGGCCGCCACCAGCACACCGAGCCACTTTCGACGGTTGTCGCGCGGGGCAATCAACTGCACCTTCACCTGCTCGCCTATAAAGCGCTGATAGTGCGACGGCGTCACCAGCGGACGATCAAGCCCGGGCGACGACACTTCAAGCTGATATGCCGTGGTAATGGGGTCCTCGACGTCCAGCGTTGCAGCAACCTCGCGGCTGACGCGCTCGCAATCACCCACGGCGATACCACCCGGTGAGTCAATGTAGAGTCGCAGGATCGCAGCGCGGCCGGTCCCCTGGAACTCGAGCAGCACGAGCTCGTATCCAAGACCCTCCACCACAGGTTCCAACAACGTTTGAAGACGCCCTTCCAGCACTCGCGGCACCCACTTCCAAAGCAATAAAAAAGGCCCACGAGGGGCCTGGATCAACCAAATGTTGGTAGCGGGGGCAGGCTACGTAACTCATCTAACACAGACGATCCGTATCCCCCTCTACACAACCCCACCGACAGCGGCTCAACAGGCAGCCACGAATCAAGGGCCGCAGATTGTAGTGGCAAGGGCCCGAAAAGCCAAGCGCTGACGGATGCGAAGCACTCTCATCCCCGCCCGACGAACGGTCATTGCGGGGTGTTGACACTAGCGCGCATCGCGCTATAATCATCGCACAGCACGGCAATTCAGCCAGCGCTGAACCTCGAAAGGAGATGAAGATGAACGACTTGATCCAACTTCCCGAAACCGCCCGCAAAGCTGACTTTGCGACTTTCGTTGATGTCAGCGAAGTGAACGGACTCATCGCTGAAACGAACAGCGGCAAAAAGCACATCACGAAACTTGCCGGTCAAGATCTCGTCGGTAAGCGCGTTGTGAACTTCGTCATGATCCGCGGCGAAGGCACGCGCCGCGCTCACGGCCCGCTGCTGGGCTGGAAGAAGATTGTCACTGACTATGTTGTCGAGGGCGCCGGCGCGGTCTATTCAGTGCAGGGTCAGAGCGTTCAAAATTACTATGTGAAGAAGGCCTGAATCATGATCCCATTCACTTCCGGCCCCTTCACCTATGCCCCCGCATCGCGCGGGGGTGTCATCAACGGAATCCCGAGCCGAAGCTGGTCGGTCAGCTACAGCGCCGCCGAAATCGCATCCCGCGCACTCCCCGACAGCAGCGCGCAGTACGATATCATCGAGGCACTAGCCGATTGCGTTGCAAAGTGGACTCAGTCTGCCGCTGCTGAGCATGCTCCGGACCGCATTGATCTGATCGACGCTGAGACCGGCGATGCGATCGCGGCCATCTGCAGCGACAAAATGCTGGGAATGACGCCAGGCCTCATAGATGATCGCTCGCGCTATTGGCTTCGCTCAAAAGACCTTCGATACTCGCGAGCTGTCACGCTCACTCAATTTGCCGAGATAGCCGCCGAAGGCATTGCCCCGGCGCTGTCCTGGGTTGCCGGACTTTTGCCCGATGAAATCTTGAGTGATGACCCCTCGAATTGGCGCCCCCCCACTTCGTGGGAGCTTCGGCATGTTGTTGGCGAAGGCTCTCTCACGCGCGTAAGTGGTGCCCGTGCGGCGGCTCTGGTCGGCGTGACGCCGCAAAACTTTCGCAAGTACACAGCGCGGGACGGCGCGTCGACGCGGCAGAGCATGAGTTTTGCAATGTGGCATCTGCTGCTGCACAAGCTGGGCGTCAAGAACGCCAGGGCCAGCGCATGAAACTCGAACTCGACAAGATGACCGATGTCGATCTAGCGTCACTGATCTCGGCAGCAATGGCTGAATGGGCGCTCCGGCGCCCGCATGTCGCTGACACAGAAGTCATTACCCGCGTTCCGGCAAAGCCGAAGTCTATCGTTGTGCATGAACCGAGCGAGGCAGAGAAGGACTTCGTGCTAAGGCTCAAAACGAAGATCAAGAGCGGAACGTACGTCAAAGCATCAGAGCGACAAGCTGCCGCCGAAATCACGGCGAGATATCCTGCATGGGCGAAGCTGCAAAAGCTACCGACAACACCCAGCGCTGGCGACTGGAAGCGCGCGGCCGCTTACTACGGGTTCACAGCCGCATCGGAAAAGTGATACCGTTGCCATACTGCCGAAAAGGCAGCTCAGGAAATCTAGGTGGCCCTGATGTTCGTAAACTGCCGCAAAGGCAGCTCAGGAAATGTCTCGCTTCCTCTTGTAGTTACTGCCGAAGAGGCAGAAGCCCGCTCCGGCGGGCTTTTTTGCGCTCGGCAGCCAGAGGGCGTCCGCATCGCCGCCGAGCGGTCCACACGCGATGAGCGGTAGCGGCCGCATAAACGTCCGTCTGATACTGCGCATCATCCAGCGCATGGACAGCTATCCCGACGCAACTCTGGCCGAGCACCTGCGCGCGCTCGGGTGCAGCCGCGCGACGCTCTATCGCCAGATCATTGCGGCCCGGGAGGAACTCGGCGTTGATATCGAGTACACGCAAAGCGGCGGTGGAGCGATACGCTCATGGGGCATCCTCAACCCCGCCGCTGTCGCCTCACGCCGCTGACCGCTCAACCCCTACCGCCCACCTTCATACCGCGCCCTATCCCCCGGGTGCCCCGCGAACAGGGCATCGGTGCGGGCGCGCAGGTCTGTCACGTCGGCCTCGAGCCGTTCGAAGCGCTGCAGGTACACCGCGCGGTCGGCGCGGGCATCGGCGCGCAGGCCGGCCACAGCGTCTCGCAGGCCATCGGTGGCCTGCACCTGGTCGGCCTGCAGGGTCACCAGCCGTTCGGTGTTGTCACTGCTGCTGTAAAGCGCGGGGCCAAACAAGGCGGCCAGGGCTATCAGCGTCATCACCCCCCGCACGCTGAACAGGTAGAAGACGATGATCAGCGGCGCGCTCCACGCGCCCAGCTTCGCGCTGGCACGCTCGATCAGCTGCGACTCCCAGTCCTGCAAGGGCGTTACTTTTTCGTCAGTGCCGGCGCTCATGACCGCCCTCCGTTTTCCAGCAGCTTGTCCAACCGGTTCAGAATTGCCGCGTTCTGTGCGGCCTGGCGTTCGTCTGCCATTTGCTGCTGGCGCACCAGCCGGGTCTGCACCTCAGTGAGGCGGTCGACGGACTCGGTCAGGTCATCCACCGCGCGCTCCAGCTGCGGCACCTTTTCGATCTTGCGCAGCTTGTCGTCGGCCCATGTCACGCTGAACCACAGCGCGCCTGCCACCGTGGCCAAGGCCGTCAGCGTGGTCTTCCACCGCTCGATACCGGGCATGGCCATGGCTCAGTCCTTCCGCATGGCCGCCGTAATTGTCGGCGCAATCTTTTCCGCGCTGCGGCCCACCACGTACCCGCCCAGGCCAATCTGCAATAGCGACCACGCCTCGCCTGCCAGGCGAAACGCCAGTAGGCCCATGGCATCCGCCACCACCAGGCCGAGAAAGGTCAGCATCGTGATCGGCCGCCAGCTTCTTTGCAGCCAGCTCTGCCCCTGCGCCTCGGCGCGGATGATGCCGGCCTTGGCATCCATCAGCTTGCCCTCATACGCCAGCAGCTGCTCACCGGCGCGCAGCTGTATTTCCACCAGCGCCGCGCGGGCCTTCAGCTTTTCGTCCTCGCTGGTGTGCAGCTCGTCCACCAGCTTCGTCACCGGCGCCACAATCTGGCCCAGCAGGTTGAAGATCGGGTTCATATCAGTGCCCTCCCATCTGGGCTGCCACGCGGTGGTGCAGCCAGCCGAACAGAAAGCGCTCGTCCTTTTCACGACGCGCCGCCAGGTCAACGTAGTAGGCGCCCTGCAGGCAGTTCAGGGCCGCGTGCAGCACCGTCTCTCCGTCTGCCCCGCGGCGCTGCAGGTAGGCGGCCAGGCTCGCCGCCGTCATCGGGCCGCACTGGCCGTCCTCCGCCATGTCCGGGTACCAGGTGCCGCCGTTGTTCATGCCGTTGAGCACCCGCTGCAGCCACCCCACCGCCCGCGCCGGGCCCACGTTCACGCCGCTGTCCATCACCTCAGCAGCGATGCGCATACTGTGCTGGCCCAGCCGGTGCAGTCCTGGCCCGTGGTAGTAGCGCTGGCGGTAAACCTCCACCGCCTCCGCCCGCGTCAGCGCCGCCACCTCTGCGGGCGTTACCGGCCGGCCACGGTGGGCGGCCAAGGCCTTCTGCGTCACCCCCCACTTGGTAGGGCCGCCGCTGTCGGCGGGGTCATCGGTGTAGGCCTCACCCTCGGCCCGCAGAATGTCGTCGATGATGCCGTCTACCGTAACCATCACAGCAACACCGCCGCCAGCAGCAGCAAGGCCACCAGCCCCAGCACAACAGGCAGGCAGCCACCGCGGTCATCCCGCACCGCACGCACGGCATTACGGGCCAGCGCGCGGGCGCGCGCCAACAGGTTGCGAATCAACATGGTTGGTTGCCTCCAGGCACAAAAAAGCCCGCACGGGGCGGGCTTGGTGGTTTGGGGGTTGTGCTATTCGATGTCGGGCTCGGGCGCAGGCGGAATATCCTGCACCGGCAATTCCCGCAGCACGTCATGCACTTCGGCAAATGCAGGCATATCCAAAACCTGCACGCCCAATACGTAGCAATCCAAGTCCGCACGATAAGCCGGCTCAAGAATCGCCCGCCCGTAATTTCCGCGCACGGATTCCGCTTGCTCTGCCGTCAGAATAATTGCGTTCATGCGACAGCCCCCTTCAATGTCTGAATCGCGTTATAGAGGGCGAGTTGACCGGCGTCGCCGAGTGATGCGCCAAAGGATGCAGAATAAATAGAAGCTGCACCGGGTAGCGTTGTTGTCCCGAGCAGCCGAGGCTTACTCGACTCAATAAAACTAGAGACGTAGGCTTGCGTCGACGTGGCGGCACCGTCAACGTAGCGCGTTGCATTCCCGCTGTCGGGCCTGTCTATAGCGAGGTACCCCGACAGCGGGAATGCGGGGGAGGTCATGCTAGATGCGACGTTTATGCGATTGACCACGCCACCTGCCTGGACGAGCGAAGTTGATGAGCCGGCTGTCATACCGAGTGCAAATGCCGGGGATGGGCTAGACGATACCCCGCAGGTCAGTGACGCAGAATTTAGAGCATAGTTACCGAGATCAGCGTAGTTGGCATGAGTCCAATCCACCGACGCCGCAACCCCATCCCCCGCAAACCCGACCCCCGGCGTAAACGTCGGCCCATTGACAGGCGCCCATTGCTGCAAGGCAATCAAGTCCATCAGCGCCACGCCTTCCGAATGCGCAGGGTTTGACGACTCAAGGAAAAAGCACGGCAGCAAATCCAGCGACGCGTAAATGCCCGCACTGATAAGCGAGCTGTAGAACGTGTCAACCGCCGCAATGTGAGGCGCTGTCGGATGATCCAGCCCGGCAGTCGTCAACGCAGCCAACCACGCCTCGGTTTGGGGTAGCAGCGAGGCGCCGCCGCCTGCCGCGCGGCGCACAGCAATATCCCCCGGCGCCAGCGATAGCCCGAGCATCATTACCAGTACACCAGCACGTCGCAGGTGGTGGATGCCGACAGCGCCTTGAAGGTGCCCGGCATCCACTCCCCTGCGGTCACCGGCACCGTGGCTTCATTGCCGGCGTAGCTGGTGGCCACAAGGTTGCCGTCGGTGAGGATCTTGAAGCCGCCGACCGGGCCCTTGTTGGGGCTCACGCCGTTAAAGGTGCGGGCGTTGCCGGCGGCGACCACCTCCCAGTCGACAATGCCCATGTTGCGGTTGGTGGCGCCCTTCAGCCGTAGGCCGCGGATCTCTTCTGCGCTCTGTGCCATGTCGGTGCTCCTGTGTTGCGGCGGTGGTGGTGGCGGCGCCCGCTTAAACCGGGGCCGTCCAGGTCAGGCTGCTCAGCTCCACCGTCTGGCCGCTGGCAATGCTGGTGTTGTCGATCTCGACATCACCGCCGCCGCCAGTGGCGGTAACCGTGCCGTCGATCACCACGCCGTTGTCTTTGTCGCGGATCTCGAAGGTGTCGGTGGTGCCGGTGGCGCTGGCGGTATTGGAAAGCGGCGTGCCGGCCAGGGTGATCACGCCCGATGCGGCCGCGCCAAATGCCGGGTCCTGCAGCACGATGCTGACGAGGTCAGTCGGGCCGCCAGATGCGATGAGCACGAAGTCACCCGAGGCATCGGCGCTGCCGGTGTTCACCTGCGCATCAACTGCATCAGCCATCGCGTTGCGGGCGGCGTTGCTGTGTGAAATAGCCATGTCGTGTTACCTCCAGTCAGGGGTCAGGTTCAGGAAACAGCCGCGTTAATCGGCGGCGCGTTGGGCACATCGCCCAAAATGGTGATGAGGCCCTCGGCCTCCCACTGCGGCAGCTTGCTGCGCAGGTCTGCGTACAGCGCACCATCGCGGCAGGTGTAGTTCTTGCCGGCGATGTAGCTGTTGTCTTTGTCGTTCACCTTGGCGGTGAAGGTGGTTTTTGGGGTGAATGCTTTTGCCATGGGGTTGCTCCTATGCTTCGGTGATTTCGAATAGAACTGCGAACCGCTCTTCTTCCACCCCGGGGTCAATCTCCCAGGTAATGGTGGAATCGTTGGTGTAGTCGCTGGCCGGCGTGAACTGGCATTGCGACTTGACGATGGAGCCGGGAAGCCCACCCGGCAGCGGGCCGCCGCTGTCCGCGTCGTCGTTCCAGCCGGCAATGCCTGCATACAGCCCTTCAGACTGCGGCGAGAACTTGACGATGATGGATACCAGGGCAATGGCATCCGCCTGCTTGGTGAAGCCCGCCATGTCGATGTTGTTGCCATCGCCGAAGGACGTGAATTCGCCCTTGCTGGCCACAGCTGCCCCGGCCGGCACGCCGCGGAAGAAGTACATGGCAGCGGCGCCCGTTTCCAACGTAAAGGTGGCGCTGGTATCACCGGCCTGCATGAGCCGGTACCAGGCCTTGGTGCGGTTGCCGGTAACGAACGTCCAGGCAAAGCTGTCCAGTTCGGTGTAGCCAGCCGAAATAGTTGGCGCTGTCGAATTGGTGTGGGTGGCAACCACCAGCGCCAGGTCACCCGGCTGCACGCCGCCCGGTATGCTCACGCTGCCATTGCCATCGCGCCCCGCGCGGGCAACGAACTCGAGCTGCCACGATGTAGTTGCCGCGCCGGCCAGCGTGGCCGCTGCGGCCTGCAGCGCACCTGCCGCCGTGGGCGTGGCATCTGCCAGCGCGCCCGCCATCTGCGCAGCACCGGCCGCCAAAGCGCCCTGCGCGGTCGCCACAGCCGCCACTGCGCCGTCAACACTGGCAGGGCCGGCAGACAGCGTGCCGGCAGCTGCTGCCGCCACCGCCCCGGCAGCGCCAAGCGTGGCGGGGCCAGCCGTCAGGCTGCCGGTTGCCGCCGGCAGCGCCGCACTGTTGCCCTGCAGCTGCGCAGCGGCTGCCACCAGCGTGCCGCTCGCGGTGGCAATGGCATCAATCGATCCATCTACCACCGCCGCCCCTGCCGAGAGCGCACCGGCCATCTGCGCGCCGCCACTGGCATCACCCGCCACCACCGCCGGGCCAGCGGCAAGCGCGCCGGTGGCGGCTTGCCGGGCAACGGCGGTGCCGCTCACTGCTGCCGGCGCTGCCACCAGCGCGCCCGTCACGCCACCCACTGCCAACGCATTACCGGCAAGGGTTGCGGGGCCAGCCACCAGCGCGGCGGCTGCGGTGTTGCCCACTGCGGCGGCAGCGGTCACGCTGGCCGGGGCTGCAGCCAGTGGGCCGGTCAAGCGAATACCGCCCACGTCACCGTTGAACACCGCGGGCCCTGCAGCCATGGCGCCGGCGGCGGTAACGCGCACGCTTGCGCTGCCATCGGCAACCGCTGCCGCTGCCGTCAACCCCCCCGCTGCCACCACCCGGGCATCACCACTGCCAGATACGCTGGCAGGGCCTGCTGTGAGCATGCCGGCCACTGCCTGCCGCGCTGTGGCGCTGGCGGTAATGCTGGCGGGGCCGGCGGCGAGCGTGCCGGCCAGGCGCAGCAGCACGTCGGCACTGCCCATCAAGGTGGGGGCGGCGGCCTGCAGCGCGCCGCTGGCCATGGGGCTGACGTAACGCGCATCCCCCGCCACCGCAGCAGGGCCTGCCTGCAGGGCGCCGGCGGCGGCGGCCCGGGCATCGGCTGCGGCGGTGATGCTGGCGGCCGCTGCCGTCAGCACTGCCGAAAACGACACCGTGGTGCCGGGCAACACCGCCGGCAGCCGCACGCTGAACAGCGCCGCTGCCCGCATGATCACCGTGGTGCGAAACATCGGGGCGCTCACGGCTGGATGAACACCGCGCCGTAGGCCACCGCGTAGGTCTCGGCGCCGAAGGTCACATCCAGCGTGTAGTAGTAGCCGCTCACCCAGGTGGTAAAGGCGGCGGCGGTAATGGTGAGCGCAATCTCGTCATCGAGCACTGCCAGCGCCACGCCGGCGTCGCTGCTGCTATCGAATATCAGGTTACCGTCGGGCGCGTCATACACGCGCAGCCGCGGGGTGTAGGTGGTCAGGTCTGCCGGCGTGCAGTCGGGCTGCAGCACGGTAAACGTGGCGTGGTAGTCGTAGCCCTGCAGCAGCACCAGGTTGCGGCGCGCCACCGCCTGCACCGGCACGGGCGCCTCCACCAGAAACGCCTGCAGGGTCACATTGGGCGCATCCGGGAACACGGCGTAGCCCTGCAGCAGGGTGGTGCCATCGTCCGCGCTCACTGCCTGCACTACGTAGTGGCTTTCCCGCTCGCCGGCGGTGTTCGGCCACAGCGTGCAGGTGGCAACGCCGTTGGCATCTGCCACTGCAGTTTGCCGCAGCGGTATCACCACGCCGGCGTCGATCTCTACGGTGCTCAGCACGTAGGTAATGCGGGCGCCCACGGCGGGGCTGCCACCCTGCTCGTAGAGCTGGGCGGTTACGGTGATGGTGTCGAGCATGGTGTCCTCAGTCTGACGACAGCACGGCGCCCAGCCGCTCGCCGGTGTTCGTCCACGTGATGTTTGAATTCCAGATGACGGCAGGGCCGGCGGCACCGCCGGTGCCAGATGCATCGAACGACGATCCGTTATTGCCTGCAGTTGCAGGCGCACCGCCAGCGCCACTAACGCCTGCACCCGCCCCATCGGCGTTACCGCTGCCACCAGCCGTTCGCGTTCCGGCAGATCCAGGGAAAGCGCAACCAGCAGTGCCGCCGGCGCCGGGCACATCACCCGCACCACCGCCGCCACCCACCAGCCCACCAATGCCTACCGCACCGCCACCGCCGCCACCGCCGCCCCAGATCTGCCCCTGGTTGTCGAACGTTACGTCGGCGCCCTCCGCGCTCAGCGCAACTTGCCCAGGGGTGCCGTTGATGCCGCCGCTTTCGCCGCCCGGGCCGCCCCTGCCCTGTATGCGCCCGTAGTTGGTAATGGTTATGGGCTGGCCGCCGGGCCACGTGCCCACTTCAAACGCTGCCGGGCGGCTCCCAAGCCCGATGTAGATAGCCGTGCCACCAATGACCACCCCGGGGCTGACGATGCACTCGATTACCTCGCTGCCGGTGGGTGGGGCATAGATCGAGTCATGCGCGTCACGCAGGTTGAAGTCGCGCACATCAC
This sequence comes from Flagellatimonas centrodinii, assembly GCF_016918765.2. GTDB lineage: Bacteria > Pseudomonadota > Gammaproteobacteria > Nevskiales > Nevskiaceae > Polycyclovorans > Polycyclovorans centrodinii. The sequence continues at coordinate 2,577,911 of NZ_CP092104.1, read as the reverse complement.
TGCCAATGATGATCTGCCGCACGCCCCCGTCATCCGGCGCCACGTAGGCAAACTGCTCGGTTTCGTATTCGTACAGGTTGTTGCGCTCGCGTGCGCTCATCACCTGCATCGTGCTATTCGCGGGCGCGCCGCTGGGGCCCTGCACGTAGCGGGTGGCGGCGCGGAATACGTCACCGGTCCACAGCTCGGCGGCGCGGGCATCCAGCTTGAACGCCAGCGCTTTCGGAATCTCGGCATAGCGGGCGTTTACCTGCGCGGCCAGGTCTGCTGCGGCAGGCTGGTTGAATTCGTTGATCCACCGCGAATAGATGATCTTGATGGCTGGCTGACCGAACTTCTGATTTCCCTGCGCATCTTCATTCTTCAGCACGTACAGCCGCTTGAAGTTTCGGTACTCATCGATCTTTTCCGTGGGGTCGATCTGCCCGAAATACACCCACGTCTGGCTCACGCGCTGGTCGGGCTCGTCACCCGGCTGCACGCTGCCGGCGATGAACTGGGCATCGTCGGTGAGCTGCGGTGCTTCGGGGTCTGGCGCCTTGATGGCGCGGAACCGCACTTGCTGAAAGCGCTCATCCCACCACACGTAGAACGGCACCTGCTCCACCAACTCGCTGATGAGCTTGTTGACGCCCACCGGCGCGGTGATGAGCGCGCCGTACAGCCGCTGCAGAAACGCGCTGGTTTCGTTGTCCCAGTCGGTCTTGGGTATCAGCCCGGCGGGCACCATGGCGTACTCGGTGAGCAGGTCATACACGATGTCCTGCACCGACTCGCTGGCGTATTCCAGGCACAGCTGCACGGTATCGTCCGCGCTGTGGCTTTCGGCCACGGTGCCGGCCTGGCCGCGCGTGAGGGTGAGCACGTCTGCACTGCGGGTGAAGGCGCACACCTCGCGGCCGATACGCACCTTGCCGCTGGCGGGGTATTCATCGTTGCCGATGCCGCTGGGGTTCAGCGTGGCGCTGGTGTCGTCGTCATCAATCGCTGCCAACAGACGGCCGGTGCTGGGGCGCGGGGCTTGCGATCGGTCATCGTCAGCCAGCTTGAGCACGTCCTTTGCGGTAATGCGCACGGCGCCGCTGGCATCCGGCCCTTCCACCTTTTCGATGATGTAGTGGCGGGCCTGAAAGTTGGCGGCATCAAACTGGCCGGTCTGCGTCAGGTAGCCGCTGTACCACCGCAGCGAGCGCCCCAGGTAGTACGGCCAGCGCGCGAGGAACTTGCCGCAGAAGCTGCCCTGCCGCATCGGGTCATATGCGCGGTCGGCCACGTAGGGGTCAAACCCGCGGTCGTGGTGCGGGGCATCGCGCAGTGTCACCACCAGCTCTGCCCGCCGGCCCAGCCCCTTGCCGGGCTCGATACGGCTGGGGGATGACGAAACCGAATCCAGCAGCGGTAGCGCATCGATGCCGCGCGGCATGTCGCCGGTGGCCTGGCACAGCCGCACAGTGGCGGTGGCAAGGTCGATGTTGTCCGGGTCCTGGCAGGTGGCGCGGCCGTTGTAGCAGCGGTCTGCCCCCGTCACACCCAGCGATGCCGTGCACGGCGCCGTGCCGTAGGTGAGCTGGCACAGGTCGTAGTCCCACTCCACAAAGTGAAATGGCCGACGCGTAAAGCGCTGGCGTTCGCCGTCCCAGGTCACCGCACCAGGCCCTCCATGGTGATGCTGGCGTTCAGCAGATCCGCGCTGGTGTAGCTGATGCGGCTGCTGCCCAAGCTGCCGTATACCGTCTCGCTGTGGTCTTCACTCCACTTGAAGAAGAACGGGCTCAGCTGCATCTGCTCCACCATGGGCTGCCACACCGCATCAACCCACGCGCGGGTGGCGTTGTTCTGCGGTATCTCGCAGCTCATCGTCTGCGCCACAATGTTGGTGCCCAGCACCTGGCCGCCCACGGTAAAGGGGTTGCTGCGCTCCACCGCCTCGTTGCCGCGCAGCGGCGGCGTCCACGAAAGCGGCATGCCGCGCTGCAGCTCGGTGAGCATGCCAATGTGGGCCACGGCAATGCGGTACGGCGCCGGTGCATCCACATACAAGCGCCACTCGCTGCCGGAGTGGGTGGAGGTAAACGGCACCAGCAACGGCGCGTTGCTCGTCACCGGGTACATGAACAGGGCACCAGTAAAGCCGCCGCCATTGGCAAAGCCCGCCCCGACCGACCCGCCCACATCAGCGAGGTTGTGGCCGGCAATGGCCAGGTAGTTCGCCTGCCGCGCCTCACCCAGCGCCACTGTGACCGAATGCGAAGATCCCGAGGTGGGCGTCCAGTAGTCATACGTCAGCCCGTCCACCAGGTTCTGCACCGTGCCCGGGCTCGCGGCCGTGCTCAGCGCGCCCTGCGTGAGCAGGTTGTCCAGCCCGATCACCGGCAGCACTAGTTGCCCCCCGCAAATGCCACGCGCAGGCCGCCTACGCCCCCGCCGTCCTTGAAGAGGTCAGACAAGCCCTGGGCCATGCTGATCACCTCATCCCGATGAAACCGCGTGCGGTCGCTATCGAGCATCAGCGTCACCTGCTGCTGCGGGCGTTGCTCTTCTTGCTGGATGGGTGCCACCGGGGTTGCCGGGGTGGTCGCCTGGCTGGGCGCCACACCACCGCCGAACTGGGTGTTCTTGATGGCATTGACCTGCGCCATACCGGCCGCCAGCTGGATGCCAGCCATGATGCCGCTGATGGGGGGCGGGTACTCTGCGAGCGCTTTGGTTACCCCTTGCGCCGTGTTCACCACCGCATTGGCAATAGCAGCGACCTTGTTGATCTTGAACATGGTCTTGCTGCTGTTGGCCACGCCGGCGGTCATGTCTGTCAGCGCGCCGGCCACTGTTTCTACCTGCGCGCCCCAGCTGCTTTCGTTGAACTTCTCCAGGGCCGTCAGGTTTTTCTTGCGGATATCCTCCATCCGCTTCAGGTGCTGCTCGTAGAGCTGCTCCTTCAACAGATCGCGCTCGCCCTCGTATTCGAACATGGTGGCGTCGGCGGCTTGCAGCGCGGCCAGCCGTTCCTGGTAGCGCTGGTATTCGATCTCGCCTTCGGTGGCGGTGGCGTCGCGTACCATTTGCAGGCGCTCTTCGATGCGCTGGCGCTCGCGCTCCAGGGCCTTCTTCGCCTTGTCGTCGGTAGGCGTGCCACCACCGCCACCATCGAGCGCTGTCGACCGCGCAGCCGCAATCTCCCGCGCGCGCGCCTCGGCATCCGCAGCGATCTTCTCCATCGCAGCGCGAATCTGATCACTGGGCAACGGCTGCATCAGCAGCGCGTTCAATTCCGCCACGGCCTCCAGCGTCCCGCCATACGCCTTCTGCGCAAGCTGCTCCCAGGCGGTGCTCATGTCGAGCATTTCCTGCAGCGGCACGTCCCATGGTGAGATCGCGTTCACGGCCTTGAGCGTGCGGTTGACGCCCTTGAGTATCGTGTTCAGCACGGCCTCAGCGGCCATGCCAAATGTCTGCAGCAACTGCATCGTGCCGGTCATCGTGCTGCGGCCGACAATCTCGATGCCCTTCCACACCACCTTGATGCCATGCAGGCCGTCGGCAAACAGACCGACCGCATTCACGCCGAGGTCCATCGCAAACTGAATCTCGTTGCGGAAGCCGCCGGTTTGTGCAACGAGGGCAGCCATCTTGTTGCTTGCTGCCGCCATCCCAGGCGCCAGCGCAAGGGCTAGCTGATTTCCAATGCCCTTGATGCTGTCGGCAGAGCGTGCGCCGGCATCACTCACCTGCTCGAGCTTGGCTGCTTCAACCCGCGTCAGCGCCAGGCCAAGAGCCTCGGCCTCGGCCTGCGCCTCGTTCAGTCCCTCTGCGCCCCGCGCCAGGGTGTTGACTAGCGCCACGCCCTCGCTGTCGAACAGCTTGAAGCTGAGCCGCACCTTCTGGCCCTGCCCCTCAATCTGCGACATGGACTCGGCAATGGCGCGGAACTGCTGGTCTGGTGCCATGCGCGCCAGCGCCTGCGCATCCAGCCCCAGTTCCTTGATGGCGTCCTTCGCCTCGCCGGTTCCGTGCGCGGCCTCGGCTACTCGGCGCGTCATGCGCTGCATCGCCATGTCCAGTGTGTTGCTCGCAACGCCGGACCGCTCTGCCGCAACACGCAAGCCAGCCAGGCGCTCGGTCGCAATGCCCAGCTTGTCGCCGGCCTTGGCGAGCGCATCACCGGAGGCGATGGCGCTCTTGGTCAACAGGCCAAATCCCGCGATACCGGAGATGCTGACGATCTTGCTGCCCAACAGCGAGAAACCCTTGCGTGCCTGGTCTGCGCTGCGCTGCATGCTGCTGGAAGCATCGCGGGAACTGCGCTTGGCCTTTTCGTTGCCGCTGACGAGGCCCTGAATATCCGTGCCCCACAGCACCATCAACTTGCCAATGGTGGCCATCAGCGCACCTCACCACCGCAAGCGGCAGTAATCATCTTGGCCATGTTGAGCATCTCCGAAACGGGCTGCGCACGGCGGCGCCCCCACTTGAGCTGGTAGTCACGAATGCGCCCAGCGCGTTGTCCACGCCGGCGTTTCAGGTTTTGCATGTGGGCCTGCAGGGAGGCCATGAGCACGTCGCCGCGCTCGTCCCCGATGGGGCTGATGCGGTCAAACGCCATCCACTCGCTCAGCTCTGCGCTGGTGATCTCGCGCAGCAGCTGTTCAACGGTTTTGCCGAGCCTCAGTGCGAGTCGGAAGTAGAACTGCCGCTGAGGTCGGCGCTGGAGTTTCCCTCCAGGTCGTCAATGTCGTTCGGGCCGATCTTGTTGACCTTGCAGGCCGCATCAAACACGCGGTCGAGTGCGGCGCCGCTCTTCTTACCCAGGGCCTCGATGTCGCCCTCGCCGAACAGGCGGTTGCCGTCGGCATCCACCATGCAGCGGGCAGTGATGCGCGCCCGCAGGTTGACGGCGGGCTCGCCCCGCTGGCGGCTCTGGTAGGACTCGAACTCGAAACAGTCCCGCGCCTCACCACTCATGATCGCCACCAGCACGGTGCCACCCCACTCGGGCACTTCCACTTCTACCGGCTTGCGGTCATCGGCGCCGAGGATGTCGGCCTTGGTCAATACGCTCATGAGCCGCTCGCCGCCAGAGTGGGCTTGCCGGTGATCTTGATGGTGATGGACTGGGTAACCTTGTCCTCCATCGTGATCGGCGTCTCCAAACCGGTGACGAAGCCCTTGAAGCTCCACTGCCAGGTGTCGTCGTCCGAGAACGTGATGCGGTAGTCCACCGCTGCGTTGGCTTCGTAGTCGGTCATCAGCGACTGGTGGGTGGTGTTGGCCGGGTTGTAGATGAGCGTGAAGCTCACCTCGCCAGCATCCCGCATGGCGCCGATGAATTCCTTGTAGCGATCGGTGCTCTTGAGGTGGGTGACATCCGAGGTCTCCCGCGAAAGCGAAGGCGGGTTGATCTCGGTGACCCGGGCAATCTCGGCGTACACAAGCGGGCTGCCAACGCCCCGCTCAAAGATGCTGCCGTAACCAATAAATGCGGTGTCCGCCATGTCATGTCTCCAGGTAGTGGACTGTGAACTCGGTGTTGCTGCGGTACTGCCGGTATTCCGGCTCCGCGTCGTAAAACTCACGCAGGCTTTCGAAGAAGAAGGCCTGAATCTGTACGCCCGGCATCGGCGTGCCGCGGTAGCCGGACAGCACGGCCTGCACGGCATCGCGTGCGGTGCGCACGGCGCTGTGCGTGTTGCCGTATATGTCGAGCCAGAAGCGGCCCATCTGCAGGCCGACCGGGCCGCGTAGGTGGTAGTCCACCGGGCCGCCGATGCGCTGGTAGACGATGGTGGTTTTCGTGCGCAGCTCGGCATCCTGTGCCGGCGTGCGCGTCATGCGGTTTGGGTAAACGCCGCCCGGGCAGGCGGCCATTACGGCGGCGTTACCGGTGAGCAGCAGGTGCAGTGCGCTCTCCGGCTGCAACCCGGTCGGCGGTGGTGGGCAGTTGTGCGGCATGGCTCAGCGCCGGCTCTTGCTCTTCTTGCCAAGGGCATTGGCCTGGCGCTCGAGCCCTTCCAGCGCACGCTGTTTGAAAAGCTTGGCGGCCTCGCCTTTCTTATCGTTGTAGGCGTCAGTCATAAACCGCAGCGCGGGGCCCTCGCCCACGTACTTGCCGTTGGGCTGGTAGCGCGGCTGCGTGCCGAACTCCAGCAGGTGAGCATGTGGGGCGCGTGCGTGTATCACGGTCATGATCCGCTTCATCTGGTAGGTGCGCTGCCGCTGGGCAAAGCCACCGATCAGCCGCCCGGTTTTCTTGCTGGTGCGCGCCTTGGCGTTGGCCTTGCTCTCGCGGCGGATGATGTTGGCGCTGGCGCGGTTGGCGGCGCGCAGTTCCTTTTTCACCAGCTTGTCGGGCAGCGCCGCGATGGCGGCTTCAAGTTCCTTGAGGCCGGTCACGCGGGCGTGCTCGCCCTTCATGCGGGCCATCAGCGCGGCACCCGTGCCACTTCGGCGCGCGCGCGGGTCAGCACTTCGTACCCGGCGCGGCGGCCCATTTCGAGCACGCTGATGATGTCGTAGCGCCGGCCTTCATGGCGCAGCTCGCACAGTGGGTTCAGGTCCGGCCGCCAGCGGATGATCCACCGGCTGTCGACATCCGCCGCCAGCTGCTGGCCGGCCCAACGCTCGTTGCCGCTGACATCGAGCTTGCGCGCCCATACGGCGGCATACAGCTCTGGCCCGTATGTCTCTTCGCCGGTGTCGAGGCGCTGGGGGACCATGCGGTAGAGCGTGATGCGCCGGTCAAGCTGGCCGGCATCAATCAGCTGCATCGCGCTTCACGATTGAGCAGCAGCGCACTACGTTCACCAGTTGGTCCACCCGGTCGGGCGTTACCCACACAAAGTGGTGCTGTTTGACCTTGCCCTCGACAGGGCTGACGAAGTTGCACAGCGCCCGCAGTTGCACTTTCGCCGGCGCTGCCGCTTCGGCGGGGGCGGGGGCGTCTTTGGTTACTCGGGCCATAGTCGGTGAGTCCACATGAGGTATTCGGCGCCCTCGGGGATACGCGCCACGGTGGTGCCGGTGACCACCTCGCCGCGGAACCGGTAGAGGTCTCCCAGCGTCAGCAAGATGGCGTCCTTCACCCAGGTGGGCTGCTCATCGCGGCTGCCGAAGCCGGCGGTGAAGTTCACGCGCACGGCGTTGAGGGTTTCGTACTGCGTGCTGGGCCAGCACTTGCCGGCGGCGGGCGCAATACGGGCGGGTTCGGTGAGGGTGTCAACCTGGTAGTCGGCCGGCGGCAGCGTCTGCTGCACGCCGTTGGTGTCGACATAGGTGATGGACTCCACCGCCTGCAGCCGGCCGATTGGCAGCCGGATGCAGGCGGGGAACCGGTCCAGCCCCATGGTGTAGGTGGTGGTCACAAACGCCCGCCGGCAGAAGTGCTCGCACTTGCTGCGGGCCGTGCCGATGAGCCGCTTGACGAGGTCATCATCCGGGTGCGGCAGCGGCTGGCCGGGCGTGACATCGCCGTAGTCATCAATCCGCAGATGCACCTTGGCCTCGCCGAGCGATACCGGCTCGTTCGCGGGCGGGGTGACCACCACCAGGTTCACGGGGTGGCGCCTCCGCCGGTGGTGTCGTCGCCGTCACCGCCGGTCAGGGTGTCGTCACCCTCACCGCCAGCGGTGGTGTCATCACCATCGCCCGCGTTCACGGTGTCGTCAGCACCACCACCATTGCCGGTGTCATTTCCGGTGGCGGCCTTCTTCTTCGGCGCCTTGGTGGGCTTGGGGGGCACCACCGGCGTGGGGTGCAGCAGGCCGCGGGCAATCAGGTCTGCGGCATCTTCAGCGGTGGGCGGCGTGTACTCACCGCTCAACACTGCGCGCCCCAGGCTGCGGCTGAAGAAACCCGCCTTCACGTTGTAGGTTTTGCTCATTCGATGTCAGGGGGCGTTACCGCCCCCTGCCTCGGTTCAGGGGCTGAAGCGCAGGTCACCACGCACGACCGACACGCCCGCCACAACGGTGCCGTCAGACGCCGTCACGGTGGCACCCACATGGGTGAAGCCATTGGCCAGGTCCATGTCCTCGGCCATGGCCTCGGCAACGCCGGAGAGCGCGGCGCCGCCGGTGGGGGCGGTGACCACAACGGGGTCACCCAGGGCCTTGCTGGCAGTGCCGCCGGCATCGGTGGCCTGCACCAGCTGCACGGTGAGGGTTTCGGTCTGCGCGATGGTGCCGGTGACACAGTGCGCCAGCACGCGTCGGGCGCCACTCATGTCGACGTAGGCCGGGGTGGTGTACGGGGTGCTGATGTCGGCCGACACACCGCCGAGTGCAAAGCTCAGGGCTTCGCTGATCTTGTGAGACATCACAATCTCCTTTTCAAACAGGGGGAGCCGGGCGGCGGGGTTACCACCGCCCGGTGCATCAGGGCAGGGCTTAGCCGCCGCTCGGCAGGTCAAGCACCAGGAACGGCGACACCTCGTAACCACCCTCCTGCTTGAAGGGCGCAGTGAGCCAGGGCTGGCCGTCGGTGTTCCAGGTGATCTTGATCGAGGTGCGGTTGTTCTCGAAGTCACCCGTGGCCTTGCCGGCCTCGACGAACGGCCCGGAGCCATCCTTGATGAGGTAGTAGCTCAGGTCGGCCAGGATGAGGTCACCGGCACCGCCCAGCAGCGGGCTGCGCTCGTTGTACATCACCGGGTAGCCGGCCAAGGTGCCGGGATAGCCAGCCGCAGCGTTGGGCGACCACAGGCGGCGGCCTTCGCCATCCACCAGCCCCTGCAGCTGCGGCAGGATGCTCTGCGAGCCGATCCACAGCGGCGAGCCGCCACGCATGAGGATGCGCGCCATCATCGCGTCGATGTCGGCAATGAGGATCTTCGAGGCCTGCTCGCGGTTCACCTTGTAGGCCGCACCAGCCATGCGCAGGCCCAGCGGCTTGCCCACACCGTTGGCGTTGAGAAAAGCGTGGTCCTCAGCGGCGCTGACAGCACCGCGCAGCTGGCCTTCGACAAAGCTGCCGCTGGCCTGCCAGTTGCGCAAAAGCTTGTCGGTGAGGGTGATATAGCCGCTCACTTCATGCGGCTGCAGCTTGATCTGCCGCAGCTTGGCATCGCTCTTGGTCTTGGTGCCGCCCTCTTCGGTCCAGTCCACCCGCACGCCGCCGTAGACGTTATCCGGCGTTGCGCCGGTCTGATCCATGGCAGGGATGGTGATGGCGGAGTCCGGCGGGCTGCCGGCGGGGATGACGGTGGCACGCGGCCGCACGATGGACTGCTGCGGGTTGACCGACATGATGTCGCTGCGGAACTGCTCCGGCACGGCGAAGCCGCCGGCAGTGCCGGTGCCCATTTCCATGTCGCCACGGCGTTCGTGGTAGAGGTTGGCGAGCCGCTCATCACCCGGGTTGAACGCGGCTGCCGAGAGGAACTCGGCGACGTTCTCGAAGCTCTTGCGCGGGCCGGGGGCATTGGCACCCGGTGCGCTGGCAAGGGCTGCACGCAGCGCGACGGAATCATCCGGGGCGTCGGCGGCGGCTTCCATGGCCTCCAGCTTCTGCCGGGCGGCGATGGTGGCGGCGAGCTTCTCGACTTCTTTTTCCTTGGCGGCGTAGTCGGCCTGCTCTTCGTCGGTGAAGTCGCGATCTTCTTCGGCGAGCTTGTCGACCATGCCGCGCATGGCGGTGAGGATGGAACCGCGCTTTTCCTTCAGCGCCTGCACGGTGAAGCCGAGCGCGCCAATACCCACCAGCTGGGCAATGGCATCCGGTGTGAGAGCAGGGAAGTTGAGCGCGTCAGCGGCCAGCGCCACGGTGGGCGCACCCAGCGCGGCACTGAACGCCACTGCAACGGCGAACAATGCAAACAGTGTATTGCGGAACATGGAGTGTCTCCGTGAATGCTGGCCGGCGAAGGCAATAGCGGCCCTACCCCGCCGACCGAATCGGCAGGACCGCGAAGGGGAAAAGGGGTCAGGTGATGCTGTGTTCCAACAGCGCCAGGCGGCGCTCGGCCAGTGCCCGGCGGTGGGCGCTGCGGCCGTCCGGTGGCTGCTGGCTGGTGATGGCCAGCGGGCCTACTTCAAACCGCGCGAGCGTTTCTTCGAGCGTGGCGATGCGGTCGACCATGCCGCGGCTCATGGCTTCGGCCGGGCCGTAGACGCGACCGCCACCGAAGGTTTCGCGCACCACGCTCTGCTTGATGTCGCGGAAGGTGGCGAGGTCACCGGTGAACATTTCGCCGGCCTCATCAACACGGGCTTGCAGGTGCTGGCGGGCGCTGTCGCTCAGCGGTTCCCAGCTGTTGCCCTCGACCTTGTGTTCGCCGTAGTGGATGAACTCATGGCCGATGCCTTCGGCCTCAAGGTACTTGCTCCAGTCCTCATGCACGGTGTACACGCCGACGCTGCCGGTATCGCTGCTGGGCGATGCCACCACCTCGGTGGCAGCAGCTGCCAGCCAGTAGCCGGCGCTGGCCGACAGCGGGTTGACGACGCTGATGATGGTCTTGCGCGCACGTGCGGCAGCGATGTCACGCGCCAGCTCGGGCACACCGCCGATCACGCCACCCGGGCTGTCGACATCGAGGATGATCAGCTTGATGCTGTCGTCGTTCACTGCGGCGTGAAACTGCTGGCGGAACGCGGCAACGCTGAAGCCGCCACCGCCGCTGATGTCGTCCATCATGCTCATGCGGTAGCCGATAATGCCGACGATGGGCAGCACCATGACGGCGCCGCTGCGCTGGGCAATGGCGCGGTCTTCGCGCTTGCCGATCTTGGCGGCCAGCATGTCGGGCGTGTTCACCCCGCCATCGGCGGCAAACCGCAGAAACTCGAGCATGGCCGACAGCTTTTCGGGCTGCATGGCCCACACCTGCTGGGCGACGGCGGAGAGGATGCGGGCGTACTTCATGCGGGGTTCACTCCAGTTGGCGTGCCGCCGGACACGCTGCCGGCCGGCGCATTCACCGGCACCCAGTTGGCGGGGCGGGTGTAGCCGCCCAGTTCCGGGTTGGTGTTCAAATCTTCCAGCTCGCGGATCTCGTTGGCGCTAAGGGTGCTGATCTCGCGCATTGCCTTGTAGAAATTGGCGCGGCTGGTCATGTCGCCGCGCAGCAGGGCGTTCAGCGCGAATCGCACGAAGTAGCCCTGCGCCAGCTCCTCCTTGGTGAACAGCTTGCGGTTCAGCTCCTGCTCCCACTGCACCACCCAGGCCTGCAGGGTCCACACCACGAAGCCGATGAGGATCTGCTCGATCCCGGTGCCCCAGGTGGTGCCGCCTTCATGCGACTGCATGAGGATGAGCGGCACCCGGTAGATGCGGGCAATCTCGGCAAGCTGAAATTCACGGGTACCGAGAAACTGCGCGTCATCCGGGGGGATGGTGGTGCGCTCGAACTTCATCCCCTCTTCGAGAATCTTGATGCGGTGGGCGTTATCGAGCCCGCCCTGTTTGCTGAAGCTCTTGCGCAGGTTCTCGCTGGCTTTGGCATCCAGCTTGCCGGGGTGGTAGAGGAAGCCGCCAGACATGGCCTCGTTCTCATAGAACTTGGCGCCGTAGCGTTCGGCCGCCATGGCGAGGCCGATGCTCTGGCGGTGAAGGCTGATCTGCGAATGGCCGACATAGCCGTCATGCCCGAGGGCGCGCACGTGGGCAACGTTGCGGTGGTCCAGCTCGGCCGGTTGCTTGTCGATGTTGGTGCGGTACACCAGTTGCGCGCGGTCGTTCCAGCTCGGCCAGGTGTTCTCGGGGATGAGAGGCCACAGGCCTACGGTTCGGCCGCGCCCGTCTTTCTGGATCTCCATGTACCCGTTGCCCCACAGCAGGGCGTGGCTCTGGCTGGTTTGCCGGAGCGTGAACGGTGTCATGTAGGGGTTGGCCTGGTCTTGCAGCATGGCTGCCACCGGGTGCTCGTTGCGCTTGACGGCAACGCGCCCTTTGTCGGTGCGGCGGTACAGGTGCAGCGGCAACTGGCCGATGGTGTCGGCGATGATGCCGACGGCCGCATACACGGCGCTCACATTCAGCGCGGTGTATTCGCTCACGTTGACACCGCCAATGCTGCGCCCGCCACTCATAGCACGCAGCAGGAACGACTGCGGGTCGCTCAGCGACTGCGAGGGGCCGAAGGCGGCGCGCAGTACGCTCACCGGCTATCGCCCTTCTGGCTGTGGGCGAGGTCCAGCAGCACGGCAAACCCGATCAAACCCAAGCCGCCAACAATGGGGCCGGCTGGGGCGTACACCTGCCAGGCGCCGGCCGCCACGCACCCCAGGCCGACCACAGACAACGCGGCCGCGCCGCTGATGCGGGGCAGCTTTGGCAGCTTCGCTTTCATCAAATCTCCAGTTCCACGATGCCCCGTGTTTCGTACACGGAGCTGGTGTCTTCTTGTTCCGGTGGCCGCATGGCGCAGCCCACGGCTTGGGTGGCCGCCACGATGCCGTCGATTCGGCCGGTGGCCTTGTGCTTTGCAAACTTGCGGTTCTCGGCAGGGTCTTGCATCAGCACCGCGCTGGATGCGTTCCAGGTGAGCACCGGGTTTCGATGTATGCGGATGCGGCCGTTCAGTATCAGCGCCTCCAGCGCATCCACCGCCGGCCCCATGTCTCTGAAGCCTTGCCCAAACTCTACAAGCGGCAGATCGATGCCTTCTTCATCCAGCTCGCGGCGCAGGTCGTCGATCTTCCAGCGGTCGAAGGGCAGGGCAGTGATCTCAAAGTGCTCGTGCAGCCACGCCAGCCGCTTTGCGATGTAGCCGTAGTCGATGCTCTTGCCCGGCACGGCGGTGAGAAGACCGGCCTTCACCCACTTGCTGTACGGCACGCGGTCGCGGTCTTCGCGCTCGCGCAGGGTGTCGCCCGGCGTGTACTGCTCTACCCACAAGTCACCACCGCCTGCGTCGTCTGGGAAGAACAGCGCCAGGGCGGTGAGGTCGGTCTTCTTCGAGAGGTCGAGCCCGATGTAACACTGTCGGCCTTCGAGGCTGTCGAGGTCGGGATCCACCTGCACGGCATCCCAGGCATCGCGGCTGATCCATGCCGCCACGCTTTCGGTCCAGGTGCAGAAGTTAAGCCGGGCGACGATGTTCTGTTTGCTCGGCATGCCGCGCGCTTCGCGCACCTGCTCTTCCAGGTACTGAGGGTGAATGCTGACACCCAACAGTGGGTTGGCCTTGATCCACGTGGCCGGGTCGCGCATCCAGTCGTCGCAGTGTTCGCAGCCTTCCACCGGTTGGTAGTGGCCGTCTCGGGCGTGCCGCTTGCAGGCATCCAGCGTGCAGATGTAAGCGAACCATGAGTTGTCGTGGTAGCGCTCGCCCGGCTTCGCTCGCAGCACCTGCACGCTGTATTCATGGTGCTGGTAGCAGACCGAGTTGCGGTCATGCCCGCTGTTGGTGATCTCCACAATGAGCGCATTGCGCCGGCCCTTGGTACCGGCGCGCATCTTGTCGACGATGGTGGCCGACGGGTGTTCGTGCACCTCGTCGATGAGCGCGCAGTGCACGCGCTTGCCGTCGGCGCTGCGGCCCTCCGACGACACCGGCCGCATGTAGCTGCCGACGCGCGGGTTGGCGAGGTTGGTTTCACCAATGATCAGCCGCTTGAGTAGCGCGGGCGTGCTCTCACAGAACCGCTTGGCATCACGAAAGCAGATGCCAGCCTGGTCGCGGCTGACGGCGGCGCTGTACACCTCGGCGCCGGGCTCGTCATCCGCGAGCATGCAATACAAGCCGATCCCGGCAGCCAGCGGCGTCTTGCCGTTGCCCTTGCCGATCTCAATGTAGGCGGTGCGGAACCGCCGGTAACCATCTGCCCGGTACCACCCGAACAGGCTGCCGACGATGAAGCACTGCGAGGGCTCGAGGAAAAACGGCGCGCCATCATGCTCGCCATCACCAAACCGCAGGCCAGCGAAGAACGCATAGACGCGGTGCGTCTGCTCGATCCGCCACACCAGGCCGCGGTCCTTGGCGTGCTTCACGTCATCGAGGTGACGTGCACAGGCCGCACGCACGTGTGAGCCGGCGACGATCTTGCCGCGCACCACCTGCTGCGCGTACCAGGTGCACGGGTCCCGCTGCTGCAGTGGTTGTGCGCGAGGCCGTTTACTTGGCGGCCTTTTCACCGGCACGCAGCATGGCCTCCATCGGATCATCCGGGAACAGCATTCCCTGCCCGTTGTCGAGCGCCTTCACCCGGGCGCGGTCAGCAGGCGACAGGCCGAGACTGGCGATGGCCTTCATCATGTCGCCATAGGCGCGGTTCCGAATGTTTAGCCACTGGCTAAACATGGCGAACCCGTTGGGGCCCTTCACCACCAGGCCCTGGCCGTCGGGGTCCTCGTCGGCGAGCTGCTGGATCTTCAGCAGCGATCGCTTCCACAGCGACACCGCTTCGCAGTACCCGGCCACCGCCATGCGGTCGACCTTCGACACCAGCCGCGCGGCCACCAGGTCGGGCACGATCACGTCCCACTCGGCGCGGGCATCGTCGCTCAGATACTCCGGGCACTCAGGTGCCTCGATGTCGAACTGCGGTTCATCCTCGTTCACCGGCCGGCGACCCGCGTTGCCGGTCACAAGCCGAAGGTGCGAGGGCATCGGCTTCGGCCCACGGAGTCCCATCGGTCACATCCTCATTGGTGTCTGTCGGTGCTGATCCCCCCTCCCTCAGCCATACCCCCCCTCCAAAACCCGCGCATTTCCACGCAAGTGAGCAAAGGACGGTTCCGGGGGGTGCGACCCCTCGACTTTTGACCCCCCTGCGCCACAAGAACGGGGGTGTCACGCCACAGCAGGCCCTATGCGGTCAGCGGTGCCAATGATGGCTGGCGCCCAGGGGCAGGCCATCGGCATCGCAGCCTCGCATCACGCCGCCGCGCTCTTCCTGCGCTTTGACGCTGTCGTGGCACTCCTTGCAGAGCGGCTGCCAATTGGCCTCATCCCAGAACAGGGCGCGATCACCGCGGTGCGGCACCACGTGGTCGACCACCGTTGCTGCAGTGGTGCGCCCCACCTGCTGGCACAGCCTGCACAGTGGGTTCGCTGCCAGGTATCGGCGGCGTGCTCGCAGCCAGCGATTGTCGTACCCACGTTGGGTGCGCGTGCCGCGTTGCTTGTCGTAGCTGCGGCGTGCTGGTGTGGTCACTGGGGCGTAAACGACAAAGCCCGGCGCATTGCTGCTGCCGGGCTTTTCGATTGTTTCGGGCATGGTTGGAGAGCCATTCCGGCTCTCTTACTCACCACGTGGGCGGGATCAAATTGTGCGGCCAGACTATGCGGGGCATTTCTCAACTGTCAACCCCGGCCCGTATTGCCGGCCCACAGCGGCCTGCCTCGGCGTATCAGCCGCACCTCGTCGGGGCTCCCCATGCGCTCACTAACCGCACCCAGCGCCCTCCTGCGGAACGCCTCCACCATGTCAGTGCTGGCCAACCGAAACCGTCGCGCCACCTCAGCACGCGGCCGCCCCACCACGTACACCATCACCAGAAACTTTCGCTCGAACTGCCCCGGCAATGTGCACACCGCCCGCTCGAATCGCTCAGCACCATCAACATCCAGCGGCTCCCTGCCCGCTGCCGTCACCCGCTCATCATCCGGCCGTGGCGCAACGTACCGGCCCTCGGCGCTCGCGCACGTCATGCGCTGCAGCCCACAGCCCGCACGTGACCATCGGCCCCAGTTCACCGCCCGGGCATCCATCGCCTCCAGCTCCGCCGCCGTCATCACGCCACCCGCCGCGCAGCCAGCGTCACCACATTGCCCGCATCACCACTCACCGCCCGCCTGTGCGCAGCGAACACCGCCGCCTTGAAGGCAGGGAAGCTCCCGAAGTCCGCCTCCCGCAAACCCAACTGCCCGCCCCGCTCAACGATGCCCGCCGCCGTCTGGTGCCACGGCACCGCCTGCTGCTGGCTCAGCACCTGCACCTCCATCTCATCTTCCCACCGCTCACCCCGCAGCCATGTTGCCGGGTATGGGATGTACCGCCCCTCATTCCGCATCCACTGGTCCGAGCGGCGTTGCGCCTCCACCGCCGCCACCACCCGCTCAACTGGCGGCAGCAGGTGCTGCACCTGGCGCCACGCCTTGCGCGCATCCGCCTTCGCCACCCGACGCGGCCAGACGGCCCAAAATTGTTCGAACTCAGCGGCGAAATCGCGCACGTGCATGGTTTCTCCTAGTTATCCACAAGAACCCCACCCAACCAACGGCCCCCCTTCCCCACAGCGCACAAACGCGTGAGAGAAGGAAGAGACCGTTTCCCAACCCGCCGAAGCGGAGAGTGATGCGTGACCCTCGCCACGCCCCAGGCTTCACTCTTCGGCCAGCCCCCGGGTTCTGGGGTAGTTGCCCCACGGCCCCACCGGGCCACCGGTACCGCTTCCGCCCTGCTCAGGCCCGCGTCGGTGCGCGTGTCTTTTCTCCGGTGCGGGCGATGCAACCCCATCAATCACTTTCGGGCGCCGGTGACCCATCGAAATCGCTACCGTCGTCGGAACTGCCTCGCCAACTGCTCAGCAGCCCGCGCACAGTCAACGCACCAGCGCGTGCCCAGCACACGCCGCCGTCTGTCATCGGGGATCTCGTCCGCGCACACCGCGCAGAACTGCGGGCCCAACTCCGCAAGGGGCAGCCTTGCCGCCGCCTGCACCTGCTCGATACGGCTCAGATCAAGCGCCTGCGCCCGGTCAATGGCATCAACCATTGCCACGCTCCAGCTGCTCAACCATCACCGCTCGCAGCGCCGCCCCATGCGTCAGCAACGCATCCAGGTCATGCAGCGCCGCCGGCAGGTGCGGCACATCCGCGCCATCGATGCGGCCATCAGCCACGATGGGCGCCAGCGCCTCAATCGTCGCCGCAAACTCCCGCATCAGCGCCGTTGTCTGCAGCAGGTCTGCCGCCGCCTCACCGCCCCGGGGTATCGGCACCGGTAGCAGCCCATAGCGCGCCGCCAGGTCCTGCACACATGCAGCCCTGAACGGCTCCGCCAGGCAATCAACCCACGCCTCCTCCAGGTCACACGGCATCCGCGTGCAATCAATCTCCGGGTCCATCATCCGCGTCAGTTGGTTCCAGATCGCAGATGCACGGCCCGCAAACCCACCGAACTCATCGCGCACAAACGCAACCGTGCGCGCACCCTCCGGCACCAGCTGCTGGTAGCGCTCCGCCACCGCAGCCGCAAACACCGTCATCTTGTGCCGGCCCCGCAGCCGCATCGCCTGCGTATGGCGCCAAATGCACTCACTGCGCGTTTCCGCGCCCGCGTGCGGGTGTATCGACTCACTCATGGGCAACCCCTATGCGCACTGGCAGGCTGCGCACATGGCACAACCGCAGCCGCAGCCAAAGAAAAGCCCAGCCCCCGCAAAGGGGCCGGGCAACAGCCACGCACACAGCGCGGCCGGAGGAGAAAAGGTGCCGGCACCCCACGTGCGCGCCGGCGGCGCATCGACTTTCGCCAACCGGCAGGGGAACCGGCGTGCGGGCGGGTGGGGTCCGCCGGGGAAAGCGAGCTACAGCCGAGGTTTTGCCTACATCTGGGAGCAAACATCAGCACCCCCAGATTCACTCGGCATCAATTCAGGGGGCACTTCCAGGCCGCTGCGGGTGATTGCAGCAATGACCCTGTCTGCGATGCGGTCAGGTAGCTCAGGCGGCCACTGGTGTACGGCCTGCCGAGAGCATCCGATGGCGCTCGCCAGACGTGCCGCCCCCTTGAAGTGCGCGATCGCATCAGCCTTCGTCATTCGACAACCTTACGAAGGCGTCAAGTCTGTGTCAATCAGTCTTTACTTTCGAAGTGAGACAATCGCCGCATGGATATAGGACGCGCCGAGTTGATCCGGAATGCCCGCCTCAATCGGGGCATGGGCGCAGCCGAGCTTGCGCGCCGGATGGGCGTTTCTCGGCAAACTATCCATAGCTGGGAGACATCCGACAGCGTCGAAATCAAGGCATCGAACATGCGCAGGCTTGCGCAGATCCTGAATCTCACCTTCTTCGAATCCGGCGGAACCGGGGACGACAGCGACGCATCGGAAGTCAACGAGAAGAAAGCAGCTTTTAATCTCGACAGTCGGCCAGTCGGCGTTCACATGCTTGAGACAGCCATACAGGTTTTCACCTCCCGCATGGAGATGGTCAGCAACGAATTACGGGAAACAGACCGGCTCACGCATCAGTCAGCCTGTGAGACGGCAGACCGTATCGCCAGCAAGCTCAAAGAGCACACGAATGAACTGGATCGGTATATCGACGTGGCGAAGCGGGCGTTCCAGCTGGAGCTGAACCGCTAGTCCCCCAGCGTCACATCGACAGCCTCGAAGGCGCCACTGTCGTCGAGCCTCATCTTCACGATGTATCGTTGCCTCAGCATCACGCCCATCCGGTTGCTGGCGTCCACGTGAGCTGAAACCCACCACGTCCGCATATTTTCCGCGTGCCGGAATCCAAACTCGTCTCTATTCCAGTTGCAGCTGGGGAATTCGGCTGTCTTGGGCGCTACAAGCTGCGTGCGAACCGCAGCAATCGAGAAAGCGCAGGCCCTGGCGCGCAACGAGTCCTCCCTTGACATCGGAGGCCTTTCCGAGCGAGGCGTGGATTGATGATCCACCAGCGCGCCATTCACGATCCAGACGCCAACAAAGCCGGCCGCCACAGCGAAGAACAGCGCCCGACCCCGAGAGCGAGTGGGCTTAGGCGTTCCGCAGACGGGGCAAACTGATGCAGACGTACTGACAGGCTTTTTACATTCACGACAGGGCTTCAATGCCATCGTTGATCTCCAATGTCTTGTCGGGACCCTACCGCAATCCCACCGCACGGGCAAAATCTGGAGTTTCGTAAAGCGTGCTTGACATTCCAACTTGACGGCTTTACGGTTGTCGCCACGTTCAGTCGTGAGTCAACCATGCCCAGCAATGCCACAGCCGCCCACCCCATCCGCGCCGCAGCGCGCCACTGCACATTGTGCGGCCGCCCCGTCAGCGGCCCGCACCGCCTCACCGACAACGGCGCCATCTACCACCTCTCCTGCGCAGAGGCCGACAACATCGACGCCCCCGGCCCCGAACAAGCCGGCCGCTTCACCGTCAACGTCGGCGCCTGCGGCACCGTCACCGTCGTAGTCAACGCCCTCAACGAAGCTGACGCAGCCGAAAAGGCAGAGCACCTTGTCAGCATTGGGGATGCAGACATCATCGACGGCCTCGATGTCACAAGCTCAGACGTAGACCACGACCTCACCGAGCCCCTCGACTCTCTCGAATATCAGGCACTGCGCGACGCAGCCGACGCCAAAGAGATCGCCGAAGCCACCGCCTACGCCCAACAGAAACTGGCCGCGCACAGCGCCCGGGCAGGTGCCCAATGAGCACCCCCCTCTCCACCCCCATCCGCGCCGCCGACTACCCCCGCCACACCCGGGTTGCCGACGTAGCGAAAGCCTATGCCGCTCGCGGCTACCGCCTGCGCCCCACCCGCCGGGGCCTTATCGCAGTTCGGGTGGCGCGTTAATGAACCGCGCCCCCCTACAACACAGCCCGCAGCAGCCGCTGAAACCGCGACAGGTTCAACTGCGCACCGGGCGAACCCAGCTCTTCACCCGCCTGCAGCCAGGCGACATCCCGCAGCGCGCTGATCGGCGTCACCGGATCGGTGGCCGAAGCTTCATCGATCGCGCAGCGCAATTCCCCTTCCGTCATCCCGTCGGCGCGGTCTTGCAGCTTGACGAACGGCGCCAGCTCCCACTGGCCCTTCGCCGCCTTCTCGAACGGCGAGAACGTCATCTCAGCCAGCCATGCCACCCACACCAGCACCGCCAGTGCCGCCGACGCAGTGCTGCCGGTGAGCGTGAGAGAGGCCATTGCAGCGGTTGCACCCACCGCCGTAAGTGCGCGGCATATGTACCCCACCCACCGCCAGTAGGCGCAGTGGAGCGTCAGCAACCGCGTGTTGTAGTGCAGCCGAAAAAGCGCCTTGTATTTGGCCTTGTAGGCCTCGTCGTTATCCATCGCATCGCTCCGGTTAATCCCGTGGGGGCGGCGGCGGGGGCGGCCGTGGCGGCTGGTGCGATTTCTTCACCACGCCCTGGTCCACGCAAGCACCTCGCATCCAAACCCGTTCCATGGGCCGCTCCTTCTTCTTGTGGCGATGTTCGTTGGCACCAGCATCCTACAACAGAGGGTGCGGCCCGCCATATCCCGCTGCGCGCCGCGCAAAACACGGCCGCCTGACATGCACCTCGGCCCCCTCACCCGCACCGAAGCCGCACTCCTGTGCCGGCTCGCCGCCGCGCGTGGGGGGCTCACCCACATCACCGCAGCCCGAATGGCCAAGCGCGCCGAAGGGCACCGCAGCAAAGCCAGCATCGTCCTCGCCCAGGCCCAACTGCAGCAGCTCGAAGCCCAGGGCTACACCGAGCACCACCCCGGCCCACGCGGCGGCAGAGGCTGGCGCCTCACCGACCTCGGCCGCGTCGCCGCCAGCGATTCCAAATGAACGCCCCCACCGCCCACAGCCCCGACCTCGGACAGCTCAACGCACAACTGCGGTGGCTCGACAAACACATTGCCATCACCGCCAACAACAACGCCCGCCTCGTCCACCGGCGCGCCATGTACCCCCATACCGCCGCCGAAATCATCGGCGGCCTTACCCGCATCCGCGCCAGCCTCGCTTGGCTGCGTGACCAAAAGGCAACACAGGAGCAACACGCCGCATGAGCCCACACCCCCCTGACTCCGCGGTCATCAAAGGCAATCAGCTTGGCCTGACCGTGAAGCGCATCACCGCCTACGCCCGCATGTGCGCCCGGTCAGACCTCGAATCGTTCTGCCGCTGGAACGACCTCGACGGCCACGCCTGGTGCGACACCAGCGCCATCCACCCCGAAGGCCGCGAGTGTTGCATCGGGCTCGACCTCTCGAAGAAGACCGACCTCACCGCCCATCCCAAACACCCGCACCTGGTGCGCATCGACATCGAAAAGGCAGATCGCACATGACCCGGCACACCAACCTCGGCAATCGCCTCGCCACCAGCATCTACATGTGGATGCTCCGAAACATCGCCCACAAGCGCCCACCCAACTTCGTCATCGGCGACCCCGCAGACCCCCTGTTCAACATCTACCTGCACCAGATACTGCGTAGCGACGACGACCGCGCCCTGCCCCCCCCCACGCCATGCTGCTGCTGGGGCTTGTCATGACAGCCTTCGCCGTCTACGGCGTCAGCCGCCATTCCATCAAGCGCCGCCTCACTCAAAAGATCAGCCGGTGGGACGAGCGCCCCGGCGGTGTGCGCGTCTGGCTCAGCGAAGACGAATGGCTTGACCGCATCGAGCACCGGACCGATGAGCTATTCCAAAAGGTCCGCCCCACCCGCATAGGCGATGCCTATGACGCGCCCCAATACGCCGAGCAATTCATCCGCTTGGCCGACCCGCAGAACTTCCACAGCCTGCACATCCGCGCTGCATATCACGACAAGCGAAAGCTAAACCGTCACGGCCAGCCAACCCTCACGTGGGTGCCACTGGAGCAACTGCGCGGCTTGCCGCAGGCGGAGGCAGCATGAAACAGATGCACGACGACCTCGTCATGGATGGCGTCAAACGCCATGCCATCAAGCACGCGGAGCGCACCGGCGCCTACAAGCGCATCACCGCCTACGCCCGCATGTGCGCCCGCTCAGACCTCGAATCGTTCTGCCGCTGGAACGAACTCGACGGCCACGCCTGGTGCGACACCAGCGCCATCCACCCCGAAGACCGCGAAGCCTTCATCGGCGAGGCCCTGTGGGTGCTCCAAAGCGCCGGCCACCTCATCGCCCATCCCGAGCACCCCCACCTGGTGCGCATCGACATCGAAAAGGCAGATCGCACATGACCCGGCATATCAACCTCGGCAATCGCCTCGCCACCAGCATCTACATGTGGATGCTCCGAAACATCGCCCACAAGCGCCCACCCAACTTCGTCATCGGCGACCCCGCAGACCCCTACCTGCGCCGCTGGTACGTCATCCCCCGCAACCCCCTGTTCAACATCTACCTACACCAGATCCTGCGTAGCGACGACGACCGCGCCCTGCACTGCCACCCCTGGCTCAACATCAGCCTACTGCTCGCCGGCAGCTACACCGAACGCCTGCCCGCCCGGCAACGCCAGCAGCCCGCCATGGACTACCGCCCCGGCTGCACCCGCGACGTACAGCGCACCGCCGGCACCCGCAGCGGCATCACCTGCCGCACCGGCCGCATGCGCCACCGCCTCATCGTCACCGAAGGCGCCCCACCCTGCTGGACCCTCTTCATCACCGGCCCCGCCTACCGCCGCTGGGGCTTCTGGTGCGCCCAAGGCTGGCGGTACTGGCAGCACTACGTCAGCCCCGACAACCGCGGCACCACCGGCAGAGGCTGCGGCGCATGAACGCCCCCAGCCCAACCCCCGCCTACATCAGCCGCGCCGCCCGCCGCGCCCAAAAGCGCCGCGCCCGCGCAGACGAACTGCGTGCCGCCACCAGCGCCCACGACCTCGCCCGCAGCGGCTACCTCACTGGCACCAAAAACCTCGCCCAGCTACAGCAAGCCGCCGTCCGCCTCATGCGCGCCCGCGTGCCCGCACAGCGCGCCAAGGCCCAATGGCTCTACTGCCTCGCCCGCCGCATCACAGACCGCCGCCTCATCCGCGTCAGCCGCAACCAAGCCGGCCACCTGCTCGCCAACAGCAACTACCTCGTCCAACACATCGCCACCCTGGAGGCCACCTCATGCTCGCAATCCTGATCCGCCGCGCACTCAAAGGCACCGCCATGACAGCCCCCGCCCTGCACGACATGCTCGACCGCGAGTTCACCCTTCACGACATCCAGGCCGCTGCAAACAGCCTCATCAGCACCGGCCGCCTGCACTGGCGCCGCAACCACAATGGCCGCCCCGAGTACTACCGGCCCGATGCCCCGCCACGTCCCGCAGGCCACAACCCCGGCGGCGAAACCATCGAGCCCAACATCCCCTCGCCACCCAAGCGGCATCCCAGCAAGAGCCCGCCAAAACTCAAAGTGCTACGCCACATCGCCGACAACCCCGGCAGCACAAACCGGCAAGTCACCGCCGCCTTCGGGTGCAACCCCACCGCCGCCAGCAGCGCACTCAGCGGCCTCACCCAAACCATGCGCATCGTCGCTCGCCCCGGCACCAAACCACGGCAATACGACATCACCGAACGAGGCCTGCGCGCCCTCAACGGCTACCAGCGCAACCCCATCAAATGGACTGACAACATCATCACCCCCACCCGCCGTCAGGCCCCGTCCGCCCAGCAGGCCACAACAGCATGAGCCGCCGCCGCAACATCCGCGCACAGCGCCGGCTCAAGGACCGCATGCGCTGGGAGCACGTCATGCCGCAGAAGAAGGGGCGGCGCCGGTGACTCGCCAATTCATCTTGCCCCTGGCCGAAGAGCTCATCGTCGACATCGGCCTGCGCATGCTCAACCCGCGCGAGCTGTACCGCGCCCAAGGGTTCCCCGACGGCTACATCATCGAGCGCGGCCACGACGGGCGCGTGTTCACGAAGAGCGCCCAAGTGCGCATGGTCGGCAACAGCGTCAGCCCCCAGCCAGCCGCAGCGCTGTTGGGCGAGAACCACGCGCCCCGCATCGAGCAGACGAGGGCCGCAGCATGATCGAGTCCTACCCCCTCTACTGGCCCGAGGGTCGGCCCCGAACCAGCCGGGGCGAGCGTGAGCGCTCCCGGTTCGACACCAGCTTTGCCCGGGCCCGCGATGAAGTCGTGCGCCAGGTCGAACTGATGACCGGCCGATACGAGTGGATGCGGCGCGAGGCCGGGCTGATCCTGTCCACCAACATGCCCCTTCGCCGCGACGGCCTGCCACTGGCCAGCGCTCGGCCGCCGGATGACCCGGGCGTGGCCGTGTACTTCAACTACAAGGGCAACCCGGTGTGCTTCGCCTGCGACCGCTGGCTGACCGTGGCCGACAACATGCAGGCCATCGCCAAGACCATCGACGCCCTGCGCGGGATCTCGCGCTGGGGCACCGGCGACATGATGGAGGCCGCGTTCAAGGGATTCACTGCCCTGCCGGCGCCGACCGAGCGCGGCTGGCGGGACGTGCTGGGCCTGCTGCCGGGTACGGCACCCACCCGTGCCGACATCGAATCAGCGTTCCGCCGTCGCCGGTCCGAGACACACCCTGACCGCGGCGGCAACTCCGACGAGTTCCATGCGGTGCAAGCGGCGTATCAGCAGGCCCTGAAAGAGGTGCCGCAGACGTGAACTATCACCTGCACCACGGCGACTGCATAGAAGTCATGCGCTCCCTGCCGGACGCGCACTTCGACAGCATCGTAACGGACCCTCCGTATGGCCTCGGCAAGGCGCCGGATGCGCTCGCGATGCTGCGCGACTGGCTGGAGTCCGGTCATCACGACGTGAAGGGTGCCGGGTTCATGGGCAAGGCGTGGGACTCCTTTGTCCCGCAACCGGCGGTCTGGAAGGAAGCGCTGCGCGTGCTCAAGCCAGGCGGTCACCTGTTGGCGTTCGCGGGCACGCGCACCTATGACCTGATGACGCTGGGCCTGCGCATCGCAGGCTTCGAGATTCGCGACTGCATCCGATCGCTGAATGGGCGTGAGGACTATCCGGCGTGGGTGTATGGCTCTGGATTTCCGAAATCGTTGGACGTCTCGAAAGCTATAGACAAGGCGGCTGGGGCGGAGCGCGAAATAGTTGGCTACGACGCGAGCAAAGCTCGCCCGAACAAAGAGGGATTCGCCAAGGTTACTGCTGCCGTTGGCGAGCGGGACGGAAATGCGGGCCACAAGGACAACGGTGCAACCACTACCGCCCCCGCCACCCAAGCCGCGCGCCAGTGGAAAGGCTGGGGCACCGCCCTGAAACCCGCATGGGAACCGGTGGTGGTTGCGCGAAAGCCGCTGGCCGGAACTGTCGCGGCGAACGTGCTCGCGCATGGGACGGGGGTGCTGAATATCGACGGGTGCAGGGTCGGAACCGAGGATCAATTGCGCGTCGGCAGCGGCGGCATTCCCTGCCGACACGACGAGCAGACGCCACGTTCTCGTCAAGGCGAACCCAGCGCCGACCGCCGCTATGACACCGCCGGCAGCACCAACTTTGCAGCCACGCCCGGCCATCGCGGCGGAGACCCTGCCGGCCGCTGGCCAGCGAACCTGATTCACGATGGTAGCGATGAAGTAGTGGCAGCCTTTCCGCAGGCGCCCGGCCAGATAGCCAAGGCCAGCACCAGTGACTCGCAGCGTGCCGGCCAGAACACCTACGGCGTCATGGCGCGTGGCTCCAATGGGCAAGTGCCCCGGGGCGATACCGGCAGCGCCGCCCGCTTCTACTATTGTGCCAAAGCCAGCGTCCAAGACAGGGACGCCGGCCTCGAGCACATGGCGAAGCTCAGCGGCGGCATGGTCAGCAACACCAGCGGACAGCACATGACGCGGCGTGATGAGGGCTATCAAGTCACCCCGCGGGCGAACAATCACCCCACCGTGAAGCCGACGGACCTGATGCGCTACCTGCTGCGCCTGGTCACCCCACCGGGTGGCGTCACCCTGGATCCGTTCGCCGGGTCCGGCAGCACCGGCAAGGCCGCCATTCTTGAGGGCTTCGAGCCCACGCTGATCGAGCGTGAGGCGGAATATCTCCCCATCATCCGCGCCCGTTGCGACTGGGCAGTGCGCGAGCGAGCACGGCTCACATCACAGGGCTCCCTCTTCCCCGAGGTCGCCGCATGACCCACCACCAAACACCCCGAGAGGGCCGCGCAGCAGAGCATCGCTGCAATCCAGAGGCAGGGCGCATGCTGCCCGTCGCTGGTAGGCCCGCACTGAGCCCTGTCCGCCGAGCTGCCGGCGGATGGCACCCGTTGCAAAAGACCGGCGCAGTTAAATGCCGGGTGACGCAACCCGGGACGAGGGTAACCCGGACCTATTTCAGTGGGGGTGCCGCATGAACGCCCCCCGCTGCCCCGTAGGCGTCATCGAGCATCAGGGGGTGTCGCCGTGATCGCGCTGAAACGCCCGCTGCCAAGGAATGCGGTCTTGCTCCCGCTCATCGATCGTGCACTGGCCGCGGACGCCGCACTTCGTGCACCGAGCCCGGGCGGCCAGCGTCGTCAGCGGCGTGTCCGCCTCCGGCCCAGCGCCGTATTTCGGGTACCGGACAACTCTGCGGGCCAGATGCCCGCACGCCCCGCACGTCCACGTCTGAGTCCACCTCGCCATCGCCGGAGGGTACCGCGCTGCAATCTCATCCGGCGAGACAACAGGAGCACCGCATGAACACAGAAACGAATCCCGCTGGGACTATGGCCCGGCTACAGGCTGCCGAGGCCGAGTTGCAGCGGCTGCGGGGGCAGGAGCCGGTGGATCGATGCTACAGCAGTGACGATGGAGACATCTGGTTTGATGCTGATTGCGACATCAACTTGCTGGAAAGCATCAATCCCGCCGTCTGTGACGTTGTGGAATTGTTGGTTAGCGTCATTGGCTGGCGAGAGAAGTTCAAAGTAGTAGCCGCGCCCGACGACGACGGCAACGGCGAATACGAGGTTGAGCCGTTGTCGCCGCGCAATCTCTACCCCGCCCCCGTCCCGCCGCCTGACGTGCGGGAGCTGGTGGAGCTGGTCCAGCAGTTCGAATCGCAAGCGTGGGACGGATGCACTTTGAGACGGCGCGATGATCCGCTTTGTCAGCGTGCCCGCGCCGCACTCGCCAAGTTCCGGAGGGAATCATGAGCAAGAAGCCAACGCCAGCGCCTTGGAACGCCGATACGCACGAGCCAGTGAGAGGCTCGACCGGGGGTGTTCGACACCGAGTCACAGGCGAACATAACGGCGACAAGATCATCGGCATGACCGAAACCGACTATCTGCATGCTTTGAAATGCGTCAACCGTTGCGCCGAACTCGCCAAGCCCGCGCCGGTCGCGGTGCCCGACCTGACATGGCAAGACATCCGGCTCGAAATCGGCGAGGTGAGCCGGGGGTCATGGGACGGTGCCGAAACGATTACCTTCAAAGCGGACGCGCTGTTGCGATTCATCAACAGCAAGCGCCGTGAAGCCATGATCGCCGCCGCCCCTCAGCCGCCAGCGCCCGCCGTGGACGTGGAGGCGGTGCGGTCGGTATCTGAAAGTCTAAGGACGATCCTTCACGAAGATCATCCGCTACTTGTAGAACTCGTCCGCGCCATCGGAGACGAGACATGAGCAACTCCGCCGCGGTTGAGCCCAACCTGCTGCCCGTCAAACCGGGAACGCTGTCACCGCAGGACCGAGAAACGTTGCGCGAAGCTGGCGTGATCGTGATTGAGCACGAGCACCCGGAGGAGCTGCGACTGCTGAGGGCGAGCACTGAACTATCAGCGAGCGAAATGCTGGAATGCGCCGCCAAGGCCCTTCTGCACCACGGCGACCACTACAACCGGGGCCACGATCAGCGCCAGATGTTTGCGAAGCTACTGTGCGAAGCGATTGTTGACAACAGCATCGACCAGGGCGCCGCAATGGAGCGCCAGTCATGAAGCAATACAGAGTCTGGTGTCCAGACCATGGGCAATGCTACGCAGACGCCAAGCAAATTTTCGCCGACAGCTTCACCGAAGCTGCTCAAACATGGGCGAAATGGCGTGACGCAACAACCACCGAATACGCGATTGCAAACGGGGAGCCAGCAACCGTGCAGGTCCACGACTGCAAAACAGGCCGCTGCTTGACGATGATCGTACAAGGCGATGCAGCGCCGACGTATCGCGCGCGGCTGAAGATCGAGCCGTCACCCGCCCATGCGGAGCGCAAGCCATGACCGTCAACCGCCCCCACAAAGACCCGCACGGGCGCCTGCTCGAACTCCTCGCCCGCCAAGCCGTGCGCGAACATCTCACACAGCAAACCGCACCACGGCGCGCAGAACGCAGCCGCCGTCAAAATCCCCCCTCGACCGCCCAGCGCCAAAAGCCGTAGCCTGCCCCCGCATGAGAGCCGCCGCCTACGCCCGCTACAGCAGTGACGCCCAGCGCGATGCCAGCATCGACGACCAGCTGCGCAACATCCGCGCATACTGCCAACGCGCCGGCTGGCCAGCACCCACCGAATACACCGACGCCGCAATCTCCGGCAGCCGCAGCGACCGCCCCCAGTATCAGCGCATGCTCGCAGCAGCAGAAACAGGCGCCCACGACATCCTCCTCGTCGACGACATCAGCCGCCTCAGCCGCGATCAGATCGAATCCGCCCGCGCCGTCCGCATGCTCACCCACTGGGGCATCCGCCTCATCGGCGTCAGCGACGGCATAGACACCGCCCGCAAAGGCCACAAGCTCGAAGTCGGCCTGCGCGGCATCATGTCCGAAGCCTACCTCGACGACCTCGCCGAAAAGACACACCGCGGCCTCACCGGCCAAGCCCTCCAGGGCCGCAGCGCAGGCGGCCTACCCTACGGCTACCGCAGCACCGACACCCCCGACGGCCATGGCCGCGCCATCATCCCCGCCCAAGCCGACATCGTCCGCCGCATTTACCAACTCTACGCAGACGGCAGCGCCGCCCGCGCCATCGCCGCCCAGCTCAACGCCGAACGCATCCCCGCCCCAAGGGGCGGCACATGGACCGTCAGCGCCATCTACGGCGACACCAAGCGCGGCATCGGCATCCTCGCAAACCCCATGTATGCCGGCCGCTGGATCTGGAACCGCTCCACATGGGTCAAAGACCCCACCACCGGCCGCCGCACCCGCCGCGAACGCCCCGAAACAGAGTGGATCATCACCGACCACCCCGACCTCCGCATCATCCCCGACGACCTCTGGCGCGCCGTCGAACAACGCCGCCGCGCCGTCAACTACAAAACCCGCCAGGCCCAAGCCAAACACGGCCCCCGCGCCCGCGCAGGCAGCGGCCCCCGCTACCTCTTCAGCGGCCTCCTCACCTGCGCCACCTGCGGCGGCAGCATCGTCATCGTCGACCGCTACCGCTACGGCTGCTCAACCCACAAAGACCGCGGCCCAAGCGTCTGCAACAACAGCCGCAAAGTCCCCCGAACCACCATCGAATCCCACCTGCTCGCCGGCATCAAAGCCGAGCTGCTCAGCGAAACCGCATACCAACAATTCCAACAAGCCGCCCGCGCCGCCCTCAAACAAGCACAACCCAACATCGACAGCGCCCGCGCCCGCCTCCAGCAAGCCCAGCGCGAGCGCGACAACATCATCACCGCCATCCGCCAGGGCATCATCACCCCCAGCACAAAAGCCGCCCTGCAAGCCGCCGAATCAGCCGCCAGCACAGCCCAGGCAGAACTCCACGCAGCACAAAACCAGCAGCCAGCACAAATGCTGCCGCGCGCAAGGGAGATATGGAAACGGATGGTCAACCAACTCGCCGAAATCGACGACATCGCCAGCGCGCGAGAAGCGCTGCGCGAACTGCTCGGCCACATAACAATCAGCCCGCACGAGGCGGGCTGGATCGCAGAACTACATGGCGGCCTGAATACCGCAAGTCAGATAAACGTGGTAGCGGGGGCAGGATTCGAACCTACGACCTTCGGGTTATGAGCCCGACGAGCTGCCAGACTGCTCCACCCCGCACCAGACAGACGACGAGTATACAACGTTCAGCCAAACGCCTCAACTCCGTCCCCCCGAAAAACTTGCCACTCCGGCACCGATCCACTGGTGCCCACGGGGAGACTCGAACTCCCAAGGCTCTCGCCGCTACCACCTCAAGGTAGTGTGTCTACCAATTCCACCACATGGGCGTCATTCGGGGGCGCGAATCATAGCGCCTGGGCGGGGAATCTTCCAGCCCCAGGCGCCAAAAAACTTACTCGGGAATGACCGGCGTCGGCGCACCGGCAGGATCAACCTCCGCAGGCGCTTCCACTGACGGCGCGCCGATGCGATCAACCACGGATTCGACCTGACGATCGCCATGCACCAGATACGCGAGGGCCAGGCTGATGACGAAGAAACCCGCCGCCAACCATCCGGTGGTGCGGGACAGAAAGTTGGCTGACCCCCGCGATCCGAACACGGTGCCGGACGCCCCACTGCCGAAGGCAGCCCCGGCGTCCGCACCTTTGCCATGCTGGATCAGGATGAGCCCGACCAGCACCACCGAGATGACGACTTGAACAATGACGAGAGCGGTATACATGAATTTTATTGACCGTTACGGGCTTGCGCGGCGGCACAGATTGCCAGGAACGCGCTTGCCTTGAGTGAGGCGCCGCCGATGAGACCGCCATCGACATCCGGCTGTTCGAACAGCGATGCGGCGTTCTCCGCATTGACGCTGCCACCGTACAGCAGGGGGACCGAGCCGGCGATTTTAGCATCCGATTCGGCCAGGCGGCGGCGCAGGAAGGCATGTGCCGCCTGCGCCTGCTCAGGGCTTGCGGTGCGGCCGGTGCCGATCGCCCAGACTGGCTCATAGGCGATCACGGCATCCCGCAACGCGGCGATGCCGGCTGACGCTACTACCGCATCCAGTTGCCGCGCCAGCACGGCCTCGGTCGACCCATCCTCACGATCAGCCAATGTTTCACCGAGACAGAGCACCGGCACCAGGCCGCAGACCTGTGCGGTGACAAACTTCTGGGCCACCCTTTCGTCCGTCTCGCCGTACAGGCTGCGCCGCTCCGAATGCCCCACAAGAACATAGCGACACCCGAACTCCTTGAGCATGTTGCCATGGATCTCGCCGGTAAACGCTCCGGCCGCGGCCTGCTCACACAGGTCTTGCGCCCCGAGGCGAATCGGTGATCCGCCAATCTGCTGACCGACGCCGTCCAGATAGACCGCGGGCGGACAGACCGCCATCTCGATGGCGCTGTACTTCTTGGCCTCGAACACCAGTTCGCGCAGCAGGGCCGCGTTGTCATCGCGACTTCCATTCATCTTCCAGTTGCCGATGACCAGGCGGGTTCGTGACATGTTGTTCTCCTGAGCTTCAATTCGATCAGGCCGATCCGGCCTGGTGATTCACGGGATACCGGCCACGCCGCGGACGACATCAGCCAGCTGCGCGGCGACCTGCCGGGTTTCTTCGGCATCCTCCGCCTCGACCATCACCCGCAGCAACGGCTCAGTCCCGGACGGTCGCAACAGCAGACGCCCGCGCTTGCCGAGTTGTGCCGTGGCTGCTGCCGCCGCCGCCTGCAACTGCGGGTGCTGCATGAGCTGGCGCGCGTTTCCGGACACCGGCACGTTGATCAACACCTGCGGACACTTGACCATGTCCGCCACCAGGGCGTCCAGCGGCTGCCCCTGCCGCAACATCACCGCCAGTACCTGCAGTGCGGTGACACAGCCGTCACCGGTCGTGGACTTATCGAGGCAGAGGGTGTGCCCGGAGGTCTCCCCACCCAGCGTGCCACCGACCGCCTGCAGCCGCTCCAGCACATGGCGGTCTCCCACTGCCACACGTTCGAACGGAATCGCCAAGGCGGCCAGCGCCTGCTCCAGGCCGAGATTGGACATCAGCGTGCCCACGACCGGCCCGCGAAGCTCACCGTTGACATGGCGCCCCCGGGCAAGGGCATACAGAATCTGGTCTCCGTCGACCACCTGGCCCCGGGCATCCACCATCAAACAGCGATCCGCATCGCCATCAAAGGCGATACCGACATCAGCGCGCTGGCGGCGAACGGCGGCCTGCAAGGCGTCGAGCTGCGTGGAGCCACAGCCGCGGTTGATGTTGAAGCCATCCGGCTCGGCACCGATCACCTCAAGAACATCCGCCCCCAGCTCGTCAAAGATCGCGGGGCCAACGCGGTAGGCGGCGCCATGACCGCAGTCAACCACCAGCCGCAAGCCATCCAGCGTGCCGTCACCGAAGGTCGCCTTGCAGTACTCGATATACCGACCCGGCGCATCCTCGATCCGCCGCGCCAAGCCCAACTGTTCGGGCGCGACGGTTTCCATCTGCAACGACAGACAGTGCTCGATCTCGCCTTCGATGGCATCACTGAGCTTGCCGCCATTTGGACCGAAGAACTTGACGCCGTTGTCCTCATGCGGGTTGTGCGAGGCGGAGATCACGATCCCGGCCTCGGCCCTCAGGGCACGCGTCAGATAGGCGACCGCAGGTGTCGGAATCGGGCCGAGCAGCAGCACCTCGACGCCGGCACTCGACAGGCCCGCCTCCAGCGCTGATTCGAACAAGTACCCCGACCGGCGTGTGTCCTTGCCGATGACCACCCGCGCCCCTGGCGTGCGGCCCAATATCCGCCCTGCCGCCCAACCGAGCCGCACGGCGAAATCTGCGGTCATCGGCGGTTGCCCGACCCGCCCGCGGATGCCGTCGGTGCCAAAGTACTGCCGTGTCATGTCAGCCCCGCCTTGTCATGTCGCCCCCGCCATCGCGGCATTGCGGATGGCATACGCCACCGCAACCGCATCGACGGTGGCACGAATATCATGGGCGCGCACTATAGCGACGCCCTGAAAAACGGCAACCGCCGCCGCAGCGAGACTGGCCGCAAGTCGTTGATCGACCGTCCGCCCCAGCAGCGCACCAAACATGGACTTGCGCGAGACCCCGATGAGCACGGGATGGCGATCGGCGCAGAGCGGGCGCAGCGCTGCCAGCAGCGCCAGATTGTGCTCAAGGTTCTTGCCGAACCCGATACCGGGGTCCAGAACCAGCCGATCAGCGTCTATCCCGGCCGACATGCAAGCGGCCACTCGCTCGCGGAGGAACGCAGTGACGTCTGCAACCACGTCATCATAGTGCGGTGCCAACTGCATGGAAGCGGGCGTTCCCTGCCGGTGCATGAGGCAGACCATGGCCCCGCTATCGCGGGCCGCCTCGATGGCGCCGGGAGACCGCAAGGCATTGACATCGTTAATCATCGAGGCGCCAGCCGCGCAGGCCGCCTGCATCACGACCGGCTTGGTGGTGTCGATCGAGATCGGCACGGCGAATCGGCTTCGCAGGGCGCGAATCACCGGTATAACGCGCGCCAATTCCTCGGCATCACCCACAATCTCAGCACCGGGCCGGGACGATTCCCCCCCGACATCGATGATGTCAACGCCTTCCGACACCATGATCTGGGCCCGCTGGCAGGCGGCCTCGACGGAATTGAAGGCGCCGCCGTCGGAAAAGGAATCCGGCGTGACATTGAGCACCCCCATGACCTGAGGACGCCCCAACCGGGGACGTTCGTCGGGGTAGCCTTGCCGGGCGGTCATCTGCCCACGATTCGGGGCATCCGCCGCCGCCTTCAGAGCTGATTGGCCGGCTTGGAAGATGGGCTCGGCGTCACTGGCTGCTCACCGTCGGCCGGTCGTGGCGACGCCGATGGCGGGGGTGT
Source organism: Flagellatimonas centrodinii (assembly GCF_016918765.2). Classification (GTDB taxonomy): domain Bacteria; phylum Pseudomonadota; class Gammaproteobacteria; order Nevskiales; family Nevskiaceae; genus Polycyclovorans; species Polycyclovorans centrodinii. Next base: position 2,544,584 of record NZ_CP092104.1, on the reverse strand, counting down.
GGGGTCATTGTCGTGCCAGCTGCTGGGGACGCCGGGATCCTTGCCATCCATCAACCGTGCAATCTGCTCGCTGTCAATGGTCTCGTACTTGATCAGGGCGTCGGCCATCGCATGCAACTTGTCGAGATTGTCCTCGAGAATCTTCTGCGATCGCTGATAGTTACGGTTGATGACGTCGCGAATCTCCTCGTCGATCACATGCGCGGTCTCATCGGAGATGTTCTTGGTCTGGGTCACGCTGCGGCCCAGAAACACTTCGCCGTTGTCCTCGGAGTACGCGAGCGGGCCCAGGCGGTCGGACAGCCCCCACTTGGTCACCATGTTGCGGGCAATATCGGTGGCTCGCTCGATGTCATTGGACGCGCCGGTGGTCACCTTGTCGGCACCAAAAATGATCTCTTCGGCAATCCTTCCCCCGAACAGGGAGCAAATCTGTGAGTTGAGCCGCTGCTTGGTGTAGCTGTAGCGATCTTCTTCAGGCAGGAACATGGTGACGCCGAGGGCACGCCCGCGGGGAATGATCGACACCTTGTACACGGGGTCGTGCTCGGGAACGGTCAACCCGACAATGGCGTGACCCGCCTCGTGGTAGGCGGTCAGACGCTTTTCGTCGTCGCTCATGACCATTGAGCGGCGTTCAGCGCCCATCATGATCTTGTCCTTGGCTCGTTCAAAGTCGTCATGGTCGACGAGACGCTTGTTGCCCCGGGCGGCAAACAGCGCCGCCTCGTTCACCAGGTTGGCCAGATCAGCACCCGAAAATCCCGGCGTGGCGCGGGCGATGACACCCGGCTTGACTGAATCGGCAAGGGGGACCGCGCGCATGTGGACTTTCAGAATCTGCTCTCGTCCGCGCACGTCCGGAAGCGGCACCACCACCTGCCGGTCGAACCGACCGGGCCGGAGCAGCGCCGGATCGAGTACGTCCGGGCGGTTGGTCGCAGCGATAACGATCACGCCCTCGCTGCCCTCGAAACCGTCCATCTCCACCAGAAGCTGGTTGAGGGTCTGTTCCCGCTCATCGTGACCACCGCCGAGACCCGCACCGCGATGCCGGCCGACCGCGTCAATCTCGTCGATGAAGATAATGCAGGGAGCGTGTTTCTTCGCCTGCTCGAACATGTCACGAACGCGCGAGGCGCCGACGCCGACGAACATCTCGACGAAGTCGGAACCAGAGATCGCGAAAAACGGTACACCGGCTTCGCCCGCAATCGCCTTGGCGAGCAGGGTCTTGCCAGTCCCCGGCGAGCCGACCATGAGCACGCCACGGGGGATTTTGCCCCCGAGCTTCTGGAATTTGCCCGGATCCTTGAGGAAATCAACCAGCTCTGACACTTCCTGCTTGGCCTCTTCAACTCCGGCGACGTCGGCGAAGGTGATCTTCACCTGGTCGGCGCTGAGCATGCGCGCCTTGCTCTTGCCGAATGACATGGCACCACGGCCGCCGCCGCCGCCCTGCATCTGGCGCATGAAGTAAATCCACACACCAATCAACAGCAGGATCGGAAAGGCATTGAACAGCAGCTGCAGCAGGATCGGTGTCTGTTGCGGCAACTCACCGTCGAATTTGACGTTGTTCTCGATCAAGGTCCCGATCATCGACCGGTTATCCGACTCGGGGCTGACGGACGAGAAGCGGGAGCCGCTCTTGAGCTGCCCGCGGATCATCTGGTTCTCGATCTCGACCTCGGCAACATTGCCCTGTTTGACCTGGGTCAGGAAATCGGAATACGCCAGCTGCGGCGTCGCGCTTGAGCCGCCGCCGGAGAAACTCTGGAACACGCTCATCAGGACGACGAGAATGACGACCCAGAGGAGTAAATTTTTGGCCAAATCGTTCAAAGTGGTCTTTCCGTCAACTCAAGGGCTTTTGGACACGTTACACCGGACTAAAATTCCGCGCCAGCACATACACTTCACGCGATCTCGGCCGACTGGCCTTGGGCTTGCGCACCACCACCCGGGGGAATGCAGACCGCACCGAACGGAGAAACGCGTCTGAACCCTCTCCCTGGAATACCTTGACCAGAAAGGCCCCGCCCGGTTTAAGGTGCCTGACGGCGAAATCCAGAGCCAGTTCACACAGATAAATGCTGGACGCCTGGTCGGCCACATCCACCCCGATCAAGTTGGGGGCCATGTCGGACATTACAAGGTCCACGCCGTGCGAGCCGACTTCGGCCTCCAGGGCCTCGAGGACGGTCGCCTCGCGGAAGTCCCCACAGATGAAGTCCACTTCCGCCAGGCTGTCCATCGGCAGGATATCGAGCGCGAACAACCGCCCCTTCCGGCCAAGCAGGGGTCGCGCGTACTGACTCCAGCCACCGGGGGCAGCGCCAAGGTCCACCACGACCTGCCCCGGCTTGAGAATGCGGTCGCGCTCCTGCAGTTCCTGCAGTTTGAACACCGCCCGCGATCGATATCCTAGCTTGCGGGCCTCCTGCACGTAGCGATCCGCTTCGTGCTCGGCAAGCCATCGGGACGAACTGCGACTTCGCTTCTGTCCCACGGCGGCCGGCCCGGTCGCTACTCGTAGCGCAGCGAGATGATTTCCAGCTCGCGGATGCCGCTGGGCACCTGCACGCTGACAACATCACCTTCGGCTTTGCCGATCAGTGCGCGGGCGATCGGCGAGTTGAAGGAGATCATGCCGGCCTTGATGTCGGCCTCATCCTCGCCAACGATCTGGTACTGCATTTCCTCGCCCGTATCGGCGTCTGCCACCGCCACGGTGGTCCCGAACACCACCTTTCCGTGCGTCTTGATCTGGGTCACGTCGATCACCTGCGCCGATCCCAGCTTCGCCTCGATCTCGGTGATGCGCCCCTCATTGAAGCCATGCTGCTCTCGGGCAGCGTGATATTCGGCGTTCTCACGAAGGTCCCCGTGCGAGCGGGCCTCGTCGATATCGGCAATGATCTTCGGCCGCAGTTCGCTCTTGCGATACCGCAGTTCCTCGCGCAGCTTGTCGGCGCCACGCGCCGTCATGGGGGTCAAATTCATGTCCGGGCTCCCTCGGCTCCAGGCAAAAAAACGCTTCGCAGCCAGCGGAGTGGCCGCGAAGCAGGATCAGATTGGGCGATGACTTTATCACGCCCCCCGGCGGCCTTCAGGCTCCGGAAGGCACCGCTCAGTGGAGACGTTCGTGCAACGTCTGTAGCCGGTTGACGTCGAGTTTGTCGAGGTGCGCCATCGCCACCGCTGCCGCCAGCGCGCCCGCGATGGTGGTGAAGTAGCAGACCTTGTTCTGGATTGCCGCCGCGCGAATCGAGCGTGACTCTTCTATCGACTGCTTGCCCTCGGTGGTATTGGCGATGAAGTGGATTTCGCCGTTCTTGATCATGTCGACGCAGTGCGGTCGGCCTTCCTTGACCTTGTTCACGCCTTCGCAGGGAATGCCGGCCGCCCGGATCACCGCTGCCGTGCCGTGCGTCGCCACTACCGAGATGCCACGAGATGCCAACAACCTCGCCAACTCCACCGCTTTCGGCTTGTCGGGCTCGCGAACCGAGATGAACGCGGTCCCACTGGCGGGTACCACCATCCCGCCCGCCAACAATGCCTTGTTGAAGGCCTCGCCGAAATGGTTGCCCACTCCCATGACCTCGCCCGTCGAGCGCATCTCTGGACCCAGCAAGGGGTCGACGCCAGGGAACTTGCTGAAGGGGAATACCGACTCCTTGACCGAGAAGTAGTCAGGCACGATCTCATGCGTGATCCCCTGGTCAGCAAGGGTCCGACCGGCCATGCAGCGGGCGGCGATCTTGGCCAGTGGTCGCCCGGTCGCCTTCGAGACGAACGGGCTGGTGCGAGAGGCGCGCGGATTGACCTCGAGCAGGTAAACCCGGTCGTCCTGCACCGCGAATTGGGCATTCATCAGGCCCACGACATTCAACGCCCGTGCCAATTTCACCACCTGCTCGCGAATGACGTCCTGGATCGCCTTCGACAGCGAATAGGCCGGCAACGAGCAGGCGGAATCGCCGGAATGCACGCCGGCCTCCTCGATATGTTCCATGATGCCGCCAATGACCACGTTCTCGCCGTCGGCCAGGGCATCGATGTCGACCTCGATGGCATTGTTGAGGAAGTGGTCCAGCAGGACCGGCGAGTCGTTCGACACCCGCACCGCTTCCGTCATGTAGCGCCGAAGATCGTCGCCGTCATGAACGATTTCCATGGCGCGGCCACCCAGAACGTAGCTGGGCCGCACCACCAACGGGTAACCGACCTGTTCCGCAATCCGCAACGCCTGCTCAAGCGAGGTGGCGGTGCCGTTGGGCGGCTGCAGCAGGTCAAGCTGAACCACCAGCTTCTGGAAGCGGTCGCGGTCCTCTGCGAGGTCGATCGCATCCGGCGTAGTACCGATGATCGGAGCGCCCGCCGCTTCCAGCTGGCGCGCCAACTTCAGCGGCGTCTGGCCCCCGAACTGCACGATCACGCCCTTCGGCTTCTCGATGTCGATGATCGCCATCACGTCTTCGAAGGTCAGCGGCTCGAAGTAGAGCCGGTCGGAGGTGTCGTAATCCGTCGACACCGTTTCCGGGTTGCAATTGACCATGATGGTTTCGTACCCATCTTCCCGCAGCGCCAGCGCCGCGTGGACACAGCAGTAGTCGAATTCAATCCCCTGCCCGATGCGGTTAGGCCCGCCGCCGAGAATCATGATCTTCTCGCGTTCGGTCGGCTCCGCTTCACAGACCTCGTCATAGGAGGAGTACAGATAGGCGGTGCTGGTCGGGAATTCAGCCGCGCAGGTATCCACCCGCTTGAACACCGGACGCACATCGAGCGCCAGACGCCGCTGGCGCACGGCCGACTCGTTGACCCGCCACAGGGTGGCCAGTCGCCGGTCGGAAAAGCCCAGACGCTTGTAGCTGCGGAGCGTCCCGGCATCGGTTTCCGCCAACGGCGTCGCGACCACTGCGGCTTCGACCTGAATGATCTCCTCGATCTGGTCGAGGAACCACGGATCAATCTTCGAGATGCGATGCACTTCGTCGACACTCATGCCGAGCCTGAAGGCATCGCCGACATACCAGATCCGATGTGCCCGCGGAATGGCCAGTTCGGAACGGACGCGCGTCTCGGACTCGGCCTGATCCAGCGTCAGCATGGACTCGAACCCGTCGCTTCCAACCTCCAGCCCACGCAGCGCCTTTTGCAGCGATTCCTGGAAGTTGCGCCCGATCGCCATCACCTCACCGACACTTTTCATCTGTGTCGTCAGCCTGGAGTCGGCCTGCGGGAACTTCTCGAAGGTGAATCGCGGGATCTTGGTGACCACATAGTCGATGGCCGGCTCGAAGGAGGCCGGCGTGCGTCCGCCGGTGATGTCGTTCTTGAGCTCGTCAAGCGTGTACCCAACCGCCAATTTGGCCGCAACCTTGGCGATCGGGAACCCGGTGGCCTTGGAGGCCAGCGCCGAGGAGCGTGACACCCGCGGGTTCATCTCGATGACGATGATCCGGCCGTCGGCGGGATTGATGGCGAACTGCACGTTCGACCCACCAGTCTCGACACCAACACGCCGCAGCACCTTGATCGAGGCGTCCCGCAGCAGCTGATATTCCTTGTCGGTCAGCGTCTGCGCCGGGGCCACGGTAATCGAGTCCCCGGTATGCACCCCCATCGGATCGAAGTTCTCGATCGAGCAGATGATGATGCAGTTGTCCTTGCGGTCACGCACCACCTCCATCTCGAATTCTTTCCATCCGAGCAACGACTCTTCGATCAGGACTTCGGTGGTGGGTGAAAGATCGAGGCCACGCGTCACGATCTCTTCAAATTCTTCGACGTTGTAAGCGACACCGCCACCGGACCCGCCGAGGGTGAAACTGGGCCGAATGATCACCGGGAACCCGATCTCCGCCTGCAGGGCGCGGGCCTCCGGCATCGAATGCGCCACGCCTGAGCGGGCACTGCCGAGACCGATTTCGGTCATGGCATCGCGGAACTTGAGCCGGTCTTCAGCGAGATCGATTGCTTCGGCGTTGGCACCAATCATCTGCACGCCGAACTTGGTGAGCACGCCTTCGCGCTCGAGATCCAGCGCGCAATTCAAGGCGGTCTGCCCGCCCATGGTCGGCAGCAGCGCATCCGGACGCTCCTGCTCGATGATGCGCGCAACGGTCTGCCAGCGGATCGGCTCGATGTAGGTGCTGTCGGCCATCTCCGGGTCGGTCATGATGGTGGCCGGATTGGAGTTGACCAGAATCACCCGATAACCCTCTTCCCGCAGTGCCTTGCAAGCCTGCGCACCGGAGTAGTCGAACTCACAGGCCTGGCCAATCACGATAGGGCCGGCGCCGATGATGAGGATGCTCTGGATATCGGTACGTTTGGGCATGTCAGCGGGCCATCAGCGCCAGAAAGTGATCGAACAGACCGTCGAGGTCATGGGGGCCGGGGCTGGCCTCGGGATGTCCCTGGAAACTGAACGCCGGCGCGTCCCCGAGAGCAATGCCCTGCAGCGAACCATCAAACAGTGAGACGTGGGTGACCCGCACATTGTCCGGAAGACTGTCGGCGTCAACGGCGAAGCCATGATTCTGGCTGGTGATCATTACCCGCCCGGTCGACAGCTCCTGAACCGGGTGGTTGGCACCGTGATGCCCGAACTTCATTTTCAGCGTGCGTGCGCCGGCGGCGAGCGCCAGAATCTGATGCCCCAGGCAAATGCCGAAGGTCGGCACCTTCGCTGCCAGCAGTGCTCGCGCGGTCTCGATGGCATAGGTACAGGGCTCCGGATCGCCTGGGCCATTGGACAGCAGAACCCCGTCGGGTTTCAGCGCCAGGACCGCCTCAGCGGGGGTCTGCGCCGGCATGACGGTCACCCGGCACCCACGGTCGACCAGCATTCTCAGGATGTTGCGCTTGACGCCGAAATCGAGCACCACCACATGCCGGGAACCCGGCTCGGGGGTGGACTCGCGATTGGAGTCCAGGGTCCAGCTACCGGTCGTCCAGACATGCGGTGCACTGCACGAAACCACTTGCGCGAGGTCTGCGCCCTGGAGACCGGGAAACTCGCGGGCCGCCGCCAGCGCGACCTCTGGCGTCGCCTGCTCACCGGCAACGATGGCGCCCCCCTGGGCGCCCTTGTCACGCAGCACCCGGGTCAAGGCACGAGTGTCGATACCCGCGATGGCGACCACGCCCCGACGGGCCAGAAAGTCACTGAACCCCTCGGTCGAACGGAAATTGCTAGGCCGCCGAGGCACTTCGCGAAGCACCAATCCGGCGATATGTACCTGGTCGGACTCGGCGTCTTCATCGTTGACGCCGACATTCCCGATGTGCGGGTAGGTCAAGGTGACGATCTGCTGGCGATAGGAGGGGTCGGTCAGGATCTCCTGATACCCGGTCATCGCCGTGTTGAAGACCACCTCACCCGCCGAAATTCCATCGATGCCAATGGATACCCCTCGGAAAACGGAACCATCAGAGAGGGCGAGTACAGCCGGTTTTGTTCGGGTCATCGGCAGGTTGTCTTGAATCACTAATCCGGGGCTGTTTCCAGCGTTTCACACGGAAACGGGGGCCAGGAGCCCCCGTCTCGGATTAGGCGCGCATGATACTGCCGCGCCCGCCAAAGGTCCACGAAAAATTGCTGCAGCGCGGCGAAATGACCTGATTTCGGGACTTCGCACACCACCGATTGGCCCCCCCGGGGGCGTCTCAGCCGAGCACGTCGCGCATGCTGTACAGCCCCGGGTTCTGGCGCGCCAGCCACTGGGCGGCACGCACGGCGCCGCGCGCGAAGTTCATGCGGCTGGAGGCATGATGGCTCAGGGCCAGACGCTCGCCGTCACCGAGAAAGTGAACGGTATGGTCACCGACCACATCGCCGCCCCGTATCGTAGCGAACCCGATCGAACCCGCGGGACGGGCACCAGTGTGGCCCTGACGGGCATAAACGGCGTCTTCCGCCAGCGACCGCCCTGCCCCGGCCGCCGCTGCCTGCCCCAGCATCAGGGCCGTACCGCTGGGCGCGTCGACCTTATGACGGTGATGCGCTTCGACCACTTCGATATCGAAATCCGGGCCGAGCGTCCGCGCCGCCTGCTCCACAAGCTGCTGCAAAAGGTAGATGCCAACGCTGAAATTGCCGGACATGCAGATCGGGATCACCGCCGAAGCCGCCTGAATCGCCGCAATCTGCCCGGCGTCAAAGCCGGTGGTCCCAATCACCAGGCCCCGTTGGGCCGCCGTACAAGCGCCCAGGGTGTCGGCGATCGCCTCGGGGCGCGTGAAATCGATCAACACATCGAATGTCGCCGTGTCGACCGTCGAGGCCAACCTGACGCCGATCGCGCCGATGCCCGCAAGCAGGCCCGCATCCTCGCCGATCCCGTCGGCGCCCGAACGCTCAATGGCGGCACCCAATGAGGCCCGTCCCTGGGTCGCCGCCACGGCCTGGATCAAGCTGCGGCCCATGCGTCCGCCCGCCCCAAGAATGCCAATGCGGGGAGCGGAGGTATCGGGTGATGTCATGGCGGTCAGTTCAGCGGAAGGGGCGTCAGGGGCAGACAGGATCAGAACGGCAGGTCGTGAGGCTCGTCGGCGAAGGCCAGCGTCAAAGCGCCAGGGCCGACGTTGATTCCGCCTGTCATGGACAGCATGCTTTCTATCAACTCGACACCACAATCGCCACAAACCCGCTGAAGTTCCTCGAATCCCGGCAGCGCATGCAAACGCTCCAGGTCGCCCCCGAAGCTAACCACCAGTGTCGGCGCCAGCAGGCCTCGGCGAACCCGGCTTGCCGCATATTCGAATACCCGGCGTGCGCCGTCGTCGAAATGCCGGAGCTTGGCCACCGGACCGGTGGTATTCCGATGCCCCTTGATCAGGGGCTTGATGTCCAGTGCGGTGCCCAACATGGCACCCACCCACCCGAGACTGCGATCGCCCTTCTTCTGCGCACGCGCCCGCAGGTAGAACAGGTCCTGAGGCAACATGTAGCCGTGCAGGTTCTGCACCAGATATTCGATGCGCTCGCGGATCTTGACCGGGTTCTCTCCGGACTTGATCATTCTCACGGCCTCGGCCGCCAGCACGCCCTGAGCGGCAAACAGGTTCTGGCAGTCGATGACGCGCAAGGCGAATGGCCCGGCAATGCCGGCTTCGGCGCGGTGCGGCTTGTAATCGTTGAGGATCGCGAACGAGGCCTTCACCGCGTTGTCGAACATCGGGCTGCGGCTGGAAGCGATCGTCAGGCAGAAGACGAAGTCGAAATCGATGACCAGTTTCGACAGGAACAGCGACTTGATCTGATCGGTCGAGAAGGCGGACGTGCCGGCATCGCCGTGGCCATCCCAGTTTTCGGCATAGAAGCGGCGGGTCTGCTCGACATCGCGCTCGTCGATCTGGTCCCGGGAGCCCAGATGCAGCGTGATCGGCAGAATCACGATGTTATTGGCTTCGATAAACGACGGCGGCAGGTCGCAAGCCGAGTCCACCACCAAACCAATTCGCATATCTCCTCCCGTTGAACGCGGGTTATCGTCGCTCGAACTCTATCACGCGTCTTCGTCGTGACCGTGGACGACACCCTCGAGCTTGGCCTTTTGCCACAAGGCCTCCATGGCCCGAAGGCGCGCCGTCGTTCCGAGCGGTGGCAGTTGGTCGAGCGCCGCCTCGATGCCCGAAAACCTTGCAGCAAAGCGGGCTGTAGCGGCATCCAGGCTGGCGGCGGGATCAACCCCGAGATGCCGCGCCAGGTTGACCGCTGTCAGCAAAAGGTCACCCAATTCCTCCTGCTGCCGCAATGGCGATTCGGCACGCGCCTGCTCGAACTCGCGCAGTTCCTCCGCCATCTTGTCGAGCACCCCATCGAGGCCGGGCCAGTCGAACCCAAGCCGCGCCGCGTGGGCCTGAAGCGCCAACGCCCGTTCGAAGGCGCCATCAGACATGGCCATTCACGGTGAGCGCCAGTTGCCGAAGCATGCCCGCAGTGGCACCCCATATTCGATGTCGCCCGTGCTCCAGCTCGTAGAACGGCAGACGGATGCCCTCCCGCAAGAGGCTGCGTTGCCGGTAGGTCGACAGCTGCAACACCCGCGCCAGGGGCAACTCGAATACCTCCGCCACCTCACCTGGTTCAGGCCGCCACACCGGCGGCGGCACGTCCACCACACCCACGACCGGGGTGACGCGATACCGGGTCAGCGTCGGATAGTCATCGAGGTAACCGAGCACCCGGACTGACTCGGGCGCCAGACCGACTTCCTCATTCGCCTCGCGCAAAGCGGTCCAGGCCAGCGTATCGTCGTCGTCATCGCGTCGGCCGCCGGGAAAGCTCACCTGTCCCTGGTGGGCTCGCAACTGCTCAGAACGCTTGGTCAACAGCACCGTCGGCCCCTCCGGACGGCGCAGGACGGCGATCAGCACCGCAGCAGGCCGCAGGCTTTGCAGCAGGCCATCCGGAACCCATCGCTCGAAACCGGTCGGAAAGTCGGCCGGGCTGAATCGCCGCGGCGGGAGCTCAGTGGTGCCCACCAGTGCCGCCTGCAGCAGGGGCACGGTGACGGTGTCGAAATCCGCGCCAGCGGAGGATGCGGCATCAGGTTCCATAAGACCTCGGAGCTCTTCTACACTGGCAGGCATGGCCCATGATACCGAGCTGAACCCGGAACACTGGATTACCCTGCGCGAATGGGACGAACGGCGCGGCCACGCCAAGGGCACTGCCTTCCGGGCCTTCAAGCGATGGCGACCCCGGTGGCGCGAGAACCGCGACTACCGGCGGCTCGACGCCCAAACCGATGCCGCATTGATTGCGTCGCTGAAGTGCGGTAATCGTCTGTACATCAGTACCGTTCATGCTGTTCTGTTATCACCAGCGGCGGCCGCAAGCATGGACGATCCTGCAGCGTAATGGACATTACTATTCAGCGACTTTTCGTTGCCTCCCCGCGCTGCCAGCGGTAGCATGCCCGCTCGATATTTCCATTTGGAGTGCCTTGAATGTCCGCTGTCGAACTACTGAAGCAACTGCCCGCCGCCTTCAATGCCGACGCCGCTTCCGGCCTCGATGCGACCCTGCAGTTCAACATTTCGAGCCCGATGCACGCGGTGATCAAGGGCGGCGAATGCTCGGTTGGCGAAGGCGCTGCCAGCAGCCCGGACGTCACCATCACCATGGAAGACGATGATCTGGTGGCGCTGTTCAAGGGTGAACTCAACGGCATGACCGCTTTCATGACCGGCAAGTTGCAGATCGAAGGCGACCTGATGCTCGCGCAACGCATGAGCAGCCTGTTTGAAGCCGACAAGCTCGGCTGAGACGACGTTGTCGCAAGACCAAGCCCCGGGCGATGCCGCTCGGGGCTTTTTGTTGGTCGCGGATGCCCACGGGCGGCTGGCACTGAAGGCAACGCATCGGCCGGACGTCGGTGTCGTCTGCGCAGACTGGCAGGGCGCCGAACAGCAGCGGCGCATTGCCGCAGGCAAACGGCAGCTTCTGGCGCGCGCCTGCGGCATCGGCCGCACCCTGCCCTGGCGAGTGCTCGATGCCACCGCCGGCCTAGGGCGCGACGGGCTGACCCTCGCTGCGCTGGGCGCCACCGTCACGCTGGTGGAACGCCAGCCGATGATTGCCGCACTGCTCCAGGACGCGCTGCAACGATTGCGGCAGGTCAATCCGCTGCTGGCGGCCCGCATCGAGGTCGTGCAGGGAGATGCCCGCCCGCTGCTGGACACACCCCGGCCGATGTGGGACGTCATCTATCTCGATCCGATGTATCCGCATCGCAACAAGGCCGCGTTACCCAGCAAAGAAATGCAGTTCTTTCGAGAACTGACCGATGGCGATCCCGACGCTGACGCGCTGCTGGCTCCCGCAATCCACAACGTCGGTTGGCGAGTCGCGGTCAAACGCCCGCTGGCAGCGCCCCCGCTGGGCGGCCTTGAAGCCGACCAGAGCCTTCGCGGCACCCAAGCCCGATTCGACCTCTACTGGAGCCGATGATGCGGCACCTGACCCTGATTCGACACGCCAAATCAAGCTGGGCGCACCCAGAAATCACCGATTTCGAGCGGCCGCTCAATCCACGCGGCCGCCGCGACGCACCGCTGATGGCCCAGCAGATCGCCGCCACCGACGGCCTGCCGGACCTGTGGGTCAGCAGCCCGGCGACGCGCGCCGTGATGACAGCGCGGATGTTCGCAGACGCGCTGAATCAACCCGTCGATGCCATCCGGCTGCTGCCGTCACTCTATGAGGCCTCGCTGGACACCCTGATCGCTGCCGTTCGGCAACTGCCGGAGACTGCGCACCGGGTCTGGCTGTTCGGTCATAACCCCGGCTTGACCCTGCTGGGCCAATGGCTGGCGGCATCAGCGCCCACGCATCTGCCGACCTGCGCAGCGGCGCGCTTCGTACTTCCAGATGCCCATTGGTTCGAGTGTCAGCGCGATGGCGCCACCCTGAGCGGGTGGCGAAGCCCGAAGCACCCACAAGACTGACCGGGGGCGGTCACCGCCATCCGATCAGGCGGGTGTCAGTTCAGCCTTGAAGCGTGCGGCATTGCGCACGTAATGCTGCGCCGAGAGCGTGATGATCTGCTGCTCCGCCGGACTGAGTTCACGCACGACCTTGGCTGGACGCCCCATCAGCAGCACCCCGTCGGGAAAGACCTTGCCCTCGGGCACGAGGCTACCAGCGCCGACCAGGCTGTTCCGCCCGATCACGGCACGATTGAGAATCACACTCTGGATCCCGATCAGGCTGTTGTCGCCGATGGTGCAGCCATGCAGCATCACCTGATGACCGATCGTGCAGTCACGCCCGACCGTCAGCTTGATCCCCACATCGGTGTGCAACACCGCGCCATCCTGCACGTTGGTGCCTTCGCCGATCAAGATGTCGTCGACATCACCCCGAAGCACGCACCCAAACCAGACACTGGCGCCGGGTCGAAGCTGAACGGACCCGATGACCGATGCGGTCGGCGCGATCCAGACATCCTCGGCAACCTCCGGAACACGCCCTCCCAGACTGAAAGGCATCAGGCGGCAGCCGACACGTTGGCGTCGTTCCGACCAAAGCCATGGCCGTTGTCGATCAGGTATTCGAGCCACTTGCCGAGGGTGAGATTGCGTCGCCACTGCTCGTCAAGAAATCGCTCCGCCCAGGGATCACCCTCGCCTTCCGCCTCCCAGGGCGGACGGTTGGGTTGATTCAGCGCCTCTGCCACCCCGGCGTCGCGATAAATGCGCACCCACAGGTCGGGCTGCCGGCGCACACCCTCATCATCGACAAACTCGTAGGTGAGCTTGCAGGTGAGGGTATAGCGATCGCGCTCGGTCACCGTCAGGTGCAACGGTGGATCCGCCAGGCTGTGGGAGATGGCCTTCTGCGGCGGCAGGTCCAACGCCGGGATCAAACGCTGCAACAAGCGGAAATTCCGCTCGTAGAGGTCAATCAGGACCGCCAGCCGACGAGAAGCCGACGCAACAGGTGCGGAGGGTCGTTCTTGAGACGTCTGCATACGCTGACTATAAGATAAGGAACCAAGTTCCCACAATGAAGGCTGCATGTCCGTCGAGGAAATCCCCACCCAACCGTTCTCCGACCAGAAGCCGGGTACGGCCGGCCTGCGCAAGCAGGTCCGAATCTTTCAGCAGCCACGCTACCTCGAAAATTTCCTTCAGGCGATCTTTGACTGCGTCACCCCCCTGAAAGGTTCCACCCTGGTCATCGGCGGTGACGGCCGCTTCTACAACCGACAGGCCATCGCCACTGCCTTATCGATGGCGGCTGCCAACGGAATTTCAAGGGTCATCGTCGGGCTTGGCGGGCTGCTGTCGACACCGGCAGCCTCCCACCTGATCCGCCTGCGCGGCGCCTCGGGGGGCTTGGTACTGACCGCAAGCCACAACCCGGCTGGGCCGGACGGCGACTTCGGCATCAAGTTCAACGTGGCGGGCGGCGGCCAGGCGGGCGAGGCCCTCACCGATCAGATCTTCGCGTCGAGTCTTAAGATAAGTCGTTATCTTATTGATACTTCTATTAATGTTGATATCGATCGTTGCGGAATCAGCACCTTCGACGGGTTCTCGGTCGAAGTGGTTGACGGGCTGGACGACTACGCCCGGCTGATGCAGGACCTGTTCGATTTTGACGCCATCCGCGCATGGCTCAAGGCCGGCAACCGTATCCGATACGACGCGCTCCACGCGGTCACCGGCCCGTATGCCCGTCGAATTCTGGTGGACCAACTGGGGGCTGCGGCGGCCGACGTGGTCAACGCGGTGCCATTGGAGGATTTCGGCGGCGGGCACCCCGACCCCAATCTGGTCTACGCACGTGAACTGGTCGACCACATGATGGCGGAGGACGCGCCCGCACTCGGCGCCGCCAGCGACGGCGATGGCGACCGCAATATGATCCTCGGGCCCGGGCTCTTCATCTCCCCCGGCGACTCCCTGGCCATGCTGGCGGCGCACCTGCACCGGTGCCCGGGCTACCGCGGCGGCCTGCGCGGCGTCGCGCGCTCGATGCCGACATGCCGTGCGGCGGATCGGGTGGCGGCGACGCTCGGCGTGCCCTGCCACGAGACCCCGACGGGATGGAAGTTCTTCTGCAACCTGCTCGATGACGGCCAGATCACGATCTGCGGCGAAGAAAGTTTCGGTACCGGCTCGTCGCATGTGCGCGAGAAAGATGGCCTGTGGGCGGTTCTCGCCTGGCTCAATGTCCTCGCCGCAAGTGGGCTGACCGTGCCCGAGCTGGCACAGGCGCATTGGGCACGGTTCGGCCGTCACTACTTCATGCGCCATGACTATGAGGATCTGTCGCTGGAGGCGGCCGACGCGGTCATGAATGCCCTCGAAGCCGGCCTTCCCGCCCTGGTGGGCCAACGTTTCGACGCCCTGACGGTGACCCTCGCCGACAACTTCGCCTACACCGATCCCGTCGATGGCAGTCATGCACAGCGCCAGGGGTTGCGGATCGTGTTCGGTGACGATGCCCGCATCGTGCTGCGGAAGTCCGGCACCGGCACCCAGGGCGCGACACTTCGCCTTTATTTGGAGCACTGGCGGCAAGACCGGCTGGATCTCGACCCGCCGTCGGCGTTGGCGGCGCTGGAGACGCTGGCCGAACAGCTGGTCGGACTGAAGCGGCTGACCGGCCGCAGCGGCCCCGACATCGTCACCTGAGGCCAGCCCGCATGCGCCGACTGCTGCTGTGGTTGCTGGTGATCGTCGGGCTCGCCGGCCTGTGGGCCTGGCTGCAGAATCCCGAGCGGCTGACCCTCGACGGCGGTGCGCGCGCCCGCGCGCCCATGCAGTTCGCGACGCTGTCCGATGGCGTCACCGCCTTCCGGCTGGAGGGGCCGCCCTCTGCCCCCCTGGTGGTGTTGGTGCACGGCTTTTCTTACCCCAGCAGCCTGTGGATCGACACCGCGTTGGCATTGCAGGCCGCCGGCTTCCGGACACTGCGCTATGACCTCTACGGACGCGGCTGGTCGGACCGTCCGGGCGGGCCCTACGACCTGCCGCGGTTCCGCCGCCAGCTGGACGAGCTGTTGGCGCTGCTGGCGCCGGGGCTTCCGGTCCAGCTGGTGGGGCTGTCGATGGGCGGGCTGATTGCGGCGGACTATGCACAGGCCCATCCGCAGCGCATCGACCGCCTGATCCTGATGGCGCCGTTCAACACTGCCGTCGACGTCGGGCCGCTGGCGCTGCCCGGCATTGGCGACTTGCTGGCCCACCTCGCCTACTTTCCACGTCAGCCCGGCCTGCAGCGGGCCAATTTCACCGATGCCCGGTTGCACACCCGCTATTTGCCCGGGTTCGAGGCCCAACTGGCCTATCGGGGGTATCGTCGCGCCATCCTGTCGACCCTGCGGGAAATCATCGTCCGGGATCCCACGCCGGTCTACCGGCAACTTGCCGCTGAGCCGCCGCCAACGCTGCTGTTATGGGGACGCGACGATCGCGTCGTTCCGCTGGCCGAGGCACCGGCGCTGTTGCAGCAGATCGGACCGGCTGCAAGCCTGCAGGTCATTGACGCCGCCGGGCACCTGCCGCAGCTGGAAAAGCCGGCCGCCACGCACGAGGCGATGCGACGGTTTCTGGCGCCGACGCTGCCCGGCGGCAACTGATCCGGCCGGCGCTCCGGCAGCGTCGCGATGGCAGCGGTGGCCGCAGATCAGAAGCTGTTTTTGCGCAGGCCTTTCTCTTGCATGATCACTGTGGCCATCTCCTCGATCGACATGTTCGCCGAGTTGACGAAGGGGATCCGGTGCTTGCGATATAGCTGTTCGGCCTGACGCAGCTCGAAGGCGCACTGCGCCAGCGACGCGTACTTTGAGCCTGGCCGGCGCTCTGTCCGCACCTGCATCAGTCGCTCCGGCTCCGAGGTCAGGCCGAACAACTTGGCGGTCTGGGCCTTCAGCGCGTCCGGCAGGCGGCCCTGGTCCAGATCCTCCTCGATCAGCGGAAAATTGGTGGCAAAAACACCGTGCTGCAGCGCCAGATAGAGGCTGGTCGGCGTCTTGCCACAGCGCGATGGCGCGATCAGGATCAACTCGGCCCGCGCCAGATCCCGCACCGATTGTCCGTCATCGTGCTCCATCGCGTAGTTCATGGCCGCGATTCGGGCGTTGTAGCGGAGCGAGTCAGCGACGCCGTGTGCGCGGCCCTGGGCGTGCGATGATTTCGCCGCCAGTTCGGCCTCCAACAGCGGGATGAAATGGTCGAAAAGGTCGACAAACAGGGCCTGCGATTCGCGCAATATGGCCCGCACCGCATCATTTACCGTGGTACTGAACAAAATCGGCTTAACCCCCTGCCGCTGCGCAAGGTGGTTGATGTACTCCACTGTAGTGCGTGCCCGTTCGACGCTGGTGATGAAGGGCAAGGTGGTCTTGTGGAAGGTCACCCCCTCGAACTGGGTCAACAGCGTGTTCCCTAGTGTTTCCGCGGTGATACCCGTCCCGTCGGACAGGAAAAAGACCGGCCTTGGCGTGCTCATGATGCCCCCTGAAGTCAGGGTTGAAGTGTGCGCCATCGGGCCGCGGTGTTGCAGTGCCTCCCCGGCATTTCGATAATCGGTGCCCCTTCCCATCCCTGATCCCCATGACCCCCCAGCCGCACGTCCTGTGGTACTCCGCGCTTGGCATGCACGACGTCGAAACCGTCGGCGGCAAGAACGCCAGTCTTGGCGAGATGATCAGCCAGCTCGCCGAGACCGGAGTCAAGGTCCCCAATGGCTTCGCCACCACTGCTGATGCCTATCGTGAGTTTCTCGCCCACGAGGACCTTGATGCCCGCATCAAGGGGCTACTGGACGGCCTGGATGTCGATGATGTTCAGCGACTGGCGGCCGTCGGCAAGGAGATTCGTGACGCGGTAATGGCGGCGCCGTTCCCGACGCGACTGGAAAGCGAGATCCGTGAGGGTTACGACCGGCTGGTCGCGGAGTCGGGCAAGGAGATCTCGGTGGCGGTGCGGTCGTCGGCCACAGCCGAAGACCTGCCGGACGCCAGTTTCGCCGGGCAGCAGGAAACCTTCCTCAACGTCGACGGCATCGACAACGTTCTCAAGGCGATCAAGGAAGTGTTCGCCAGCCTGTTCAACGACCGCGCCATCGCCTACCGCGTCCATCACGGCTTCGAGCACTCGCTGGTGGCCCTGTCGGCGGGCGTGCAGCGGATGGTGCGCTCGGACCGCGGCAGCTCCGGGGTCATGTTCACCATGGATACGGAGTCGGGGTTCCGTGAGGCCGTCTTCATCACCGCCAGCTACGGCCTCGGCGAGGCCGTGGTGCAGGGCGCCGTGAACCCCGACGAGTTCTATGTCTACAAACCCGCGCTGCGGGCCGGGCGCCCCGCCATACTCAAGCGCGGCCTCGGTGAGAAGGCCAAGCAGATGGTGTACTCGCAGGACCGCACCCTCGGCCGCACCGTGGTCTTCGAACCGGTTCCCAGCGAACGGCGCAGCCGCTTCTCGCTGACCGACAGCGACATTGAGGCGCTGGCCCGCCAGGCCCTGATCATCGAAGACCACTACGGCCGACCGATGGATATCGAATGGGGCAAAGACGGCATCGACGGCCAGCTGTACATCCTTCAGGCCCGACCGGAAACCGTACAGAGCCGCACCAGTGCAAACGTATTGCGTCGCTACAAGCTGAAGGGCTCGGGCGCCCGGATCACCGAGGGCCGCGCCATTGGCCAGAAAATAGGCGCCGGCCAGGTGCGGTTGCTCAACAACATCGACCAGATGAATCGGGTGCAGAAGGGCGACGTGCTGGTCACCGACATGACCGACCCCGACTGGGAACCGATCATGAAACGGGCCAGTGCCATCGTCACCAACCGCGGCGGTCGCACCTGTCATGCCGCCATCATCGCCCGCGAGCTCGGCATTCCCGCAGTGGTGGGCTGCGGCAACGCTACCGAATTACTGAAAGATGGCCAGGCCGTGACCGTATCCTGTGCCGAGGGCGACACCGGCTTCATCTATGACGGCAATATCGACTTTGCCGTGGACGAGATTGCGCTCGACCGCATGCCGGATGTTCCGGTCAAGATCATGATGAACGTCGGCACACCCGAACAGGCCTTCGACTTTGCCAGCCTGCCCCACCGTGGCGTCGGCCTGGCACGGCTCGAGTTCATCATCAACCGGCAGATCGGCATTCACCCGCAGGCGCTGCTGGCGCTCGATGAGCAACCGCCGGAGCTGCGACGGATCATCGACCCGATGATCGCCGCCTACGACAGCCCACGCGACTACTTCGTCAAGCGTCTGGCCGAGGGGGTGGCGACCATCGCCGCCGCCTTCGCCCCGGAGCCGGTCATCGTCCGCATGAGCGACTTCAAGTCGAACGAGTACGCCAATCTGGTCGCCGGCACCCGGTACGAGCCACACGAAGAGAATCCCATGCTGGGGTTCCGGGGCGCCTCGCGCTACATCTCCAAGGACTTCCGGCCCTGCTTCGATATGGAGTGCGAGGCATTGCGTTTCGTCCGCAATGATATGGGGCTGACCAATGTCAAGATCATGATTCCCTTCGTACGCACACTCGACGAAGCGAAACAGGTCAACGAGATTCTCGCCGAGAACGGACTCGCACGCGGCGACAATGACCTGCAGGTCATCATGATGTGCGAGCTGCCGTCCAACGCAGTGCTGGCCGACCAGTTCCTCGATCATTTTGACGGGTTCTCGATCGGCTCCAACGACATGACGCAGCTGACCCTGGGACTGGACCGCGATTCCGGCCTCATCGCGCACCTGTTCGACGAGCGGGATCCGGCGGTGAAGCGCATGCTCCACCTGGCCATCAAGGCCTGTCGTGATCGCGGCAAGTATGTGGGCATCTGCGGCCAGGGCCCCAGCGATCACCCGGACCTTGCCCGCTGGTTGCTCGACGAGGGTATCGAGTCGATGTCACTGAATCCGGACACGGTTGTCGAGACGTGGCTGTTTCTTGCCGGACAGCAACAGTAGCGCCGCGACCGCGTTGCGCCGGGTTTTCAAAAAAATGTGCGCGAGGTATTCCCAAACCGGAAATGATGCCCGTATAATCGCGCTCCCTTGAGAGGGGCTATAGCTCAGCTGGGAGAGCGCTTGCATGGCATGCAAGAGGTCGTCGGTTCGATCCCGACTAGCTCCACCACCTCAAGGATCGGTCAAGCCTCGTTCCCATCGTCTAGAGGCCTAGGACACCTCCCTTTCACGGAGGCGACCGGGGTTCGAATCCCCGTGGGAACGCCAAACTTGGCGTCGAGAAACTTCAGCCCGCCCACAAGGCGGGTTTGTCGTTTCTGTCACCGCCCACCCGCCAGCGAATCGGGCTAGCATGGGGCCATCCTGCTCAGCACAGACGCATGCCCAGAAAACCCGCGCGCGAACAAGGCGATACGCTCAACATCATTCACGAACAGGCATTCCAGCTGTTCGGTCGCTATGGTTATGAGGGTGTTTCGATCGGTGATATCGCCAAACAAGCCAAGCTCTCCAAGGGCGCCCTGTATTGGCATTTCCAGGGCAAGGACGCGCTGTTCCTCAGCTGCCTGCGACGCGTGCATGACATCTTCAACGAACACATCTTCCTGCCAATGGCGCAGGAATCACGTCCTGGCCTGGGGATTCTGAGGCTCTTCGAGGGGCTCGAGGACCTGATGAAAGACCCCCGTATCCGCGACGGCGTCGCAGGCTACTGGCTGCTCCCCGCCAGCCCCGAGGCCACGCCGATCCTGCACGCCCAGAGAACCTTCGAAGCGGCGGCGGTCGAGACCGTCCGTGCAACCCTCGAGCGTGGTCAGCAGAACGGCGTGATCTCCCTGGGCGTCGAGATCGATGACATGAGCCGCGCGATCATCTCGCTGGTCGAGGCCATCATCCTGCCGATGCGACACCAGGCCCCCGATGAGGTTCGCCGAACCCTGGGCGTCCTCGTGCGCACCTTGTTTCGTGCCTATGCGGCGCCCGAATCACTGGCCCTGCTCGACCGGTTCGCGCGACCGTGAAGCCGAACCTTGCCACCCGGACGGGGTCTAGGAACGTCCCCTGTCACCTTCTCCCATCATGAATCGTCTGCTGCTGTCGATCGCAATGCCGTTGCTCCTGTCTGCTCTGCAGGCCTGCAACGACGCCGACAGTCAAGTGGCATCACCACCGACGCCCAGCGCTTCTCCGGCGGTCAGCGTTGAAGTGCACGAGGTTCAGGGCCGTCGCCTCACCCGGCAGGTGAACGCCGTCGGCAGCTTGCAGTCGCGGGAATCCACCATCATCGCCTCGGAGCTGACGGGACGGATCGCGCGCGTCGCCTTCGACGAGGGTCAACCGGTCCGCCAAGGGGACCTCCTGTTCCAGCTGGACGACTCCCTGGCGCAGGCGGAGCACAAGCAGGCGCAGGCCACGCTCGCGCTGGCACGGCGAACCGAGTCGCGCAGCCGCGAGTTGGCCACACGCAAGCTGGTCTCGGTGGCGGAGGTGGACGGTGCCAATGCTGCGCGTGCGGTTGCCGAAGCCGCCGCTGAGCTCACCGGTGCGCGTCTCGACAAGCATCGCATCATCGCTCCGTTCGACGGTATCGCCGGCTTGCGTCAGGTCAGCCCGGGGGCCTACGTCGGCGCTGGCGACGCCTTGGTACAACTGGAAGCGGTCGATCCGATGAAGGTCGAGTTCCGGGTCCCGGAGTCCGTGCTCGCCCACCTCGCGGTGGGTCAAACGCTGCGACTTCAACTCGATGCATTCCCGGGCACCTCGCGCGAGGCCACGGTCTACGCATTGGCGCCGCGCATCAGCGAGTCGTCGCGATCGGTGGCCGTCAGGGCACGGCTCGACAACCCCGATGGCCAGCTACGTCCGGGCCTGTTCGCGCGCATCACGCTGGACCTCGAGACGCAGACCGATGCGCTCGTCATCCCCGAGGCAGCGGTGTTTCCGCGCGGAGACCTCAACTACGTCTACCGCGTGGTGTCGGGGCAGGTCGCCGAGGCCGCCGTGATCCTGGGCCAGCGCGAGCCAGGCTGGGTCGAAGTCATCGAGGGCCTGTCCGCTGGCGATATCGTCATGACCTCGGGCCTGCAAAAGGTCTCGCCCGGTTCCCGGGTTGCCGTGCAGCGTCGCACCACCACCGACTGACGGCCGAGTCAGTCCGGGTTCAGCTTGAACCCCTAGTCTCCGGGTGTGCCCAAGGGTGGGCATTTGCAGGAGACCTCCCATGATGCTTCGCCGACTTTCCCTGGCCCTGACAGCGGCGCTGGCTGCGCCCCCCGCGCTCGCTGACAGCCGCTGGCAGCAAATCACCTATCCCCCTGCCCATGCGCCTGCTCCCGAGTACGCCCAGGTCATCGAGACGCGCCCGGTCTACCAGCAGGTGCAGGTATCCCAGCCGCGTCAGGAATGCTGGCAGGAACCGGTTGCCTACCGCGGCGGCAACAGCGGCAACTATTGGTTCACGGACGGCGTCGCCGGCTCGGTCGTTGGCGCCATCGCCGGTGGTGTCGCCGGGCATCAGTTCGGCAAGGGTCGCGGCAAGGACGCAGCCACAGCGCTGGGCGCCATCATTGGCGCCGGGGTCGGCCAACGCGTGGTCAACAGCCGCGCGCCACGCTACGACGGCAACGGCAACGGCTACGAAACCCGCTGTCGGACGCTTTCCAACAGCTACTACGAGCAACGACTGGATGGTTACGACGTCACCTACCGCTACCAGGGGCGCACCTACTCGACGCGCATGCCCTACGACCCAGGTGCACGACTTCCGATCAATGTTCATGTCGAACCTGTGCGGTACTGAATGACCATGGCTAAACTGACGCCATGATCATGCGGACGGTTCTGTTGCTGCTGCTGGGCTTGGCCGCCCTCGGGCCGGCCAGCGCCCAGCTGCGCGACGAACGTCTCACCCGGCAGTTGCTGCGCGAGTGGTCGGCAAACAAACCACTTGCCGACGATCTGACGGCCAGCGAGGCTGCCCGTATTGCGCAGGGACAATACGGCGGCCGCGTTTTGTCCGTCGATCCCGCCGGACACGGCTATCGCGTCAAACTGCTGATCGACGGCGAAGTTCGGATCGTTCACATCACGGAGCGCTGACCGGCTCCACCCCACACTGGGAATTTCATGCGCGCGCTTGTGATCGAAGATGACGATGTTCTGCGCCAGCACATCGTTGATGTGCTCACGCAGAACGGCTTTGCCGTTGACGCTGCAGCCAATGGCACTGATGGACGCTTCATGGCTGAGGAGTATCCGACCGACGTCGCGATCATTGACCTCGGTCTGCCGGAGACCCCCGGTATCGACATCATCCGTCACGCACGTGCCGCCGGCCGCGAATTCCCGATCCTGATTCTCACCGCGCGC
The DNA here is from genome assembly GCF_016918765.2 of Flagellatimonas centrodinii. GTDB lineage: Bacteria > Pseudomonadota > Gammaproteobacteria > Nevskiales > Nevskiaceae > Polycyclovorans > Polycyclovorans centrodinii. The sequence continues at coordinate 2,521,745 of NZ_CP092104.1, read as the reverse complement.
GACGGCTGGCAGAACAAGGTTGAGGGGCTTGAGGCCGGAGCCGATGACTACCTGGTCAAGCCTTTCCACAAGGAAGAACTGTTGGCGCGCCTGCGTGCACTGCTGAGACGCAGCGGTGGCTGGGCGCAGGCCGTGCTGGTATCGGGCCCGGTCGCCCTCGACACATCGGCTCACACGGTCGCTGTCGACGGCCAGCAGGTCGAGCTCACCAGTTACGAGTTCCGGGTACTCGAATACCTGCTGACCCATGCTGGCAAGGTCATCTCGAAAACCCAACTGCACGAGCATCTGTATGCGGAAGACGCCGAACGTGACAGTAATGTCATCGAAGTATTCATTCGGCGCCTGCGCAGCAAGCTCGATCCGGACGGCACCCTGAGTCCGATCGCCACCCTGCGCGGCGCCGGCTATCGTTGGGATCTGCCGCGCCCGAACGCCGAGTGACGTCGCTTCGCACGCGGCTGTTGCTGGCGGCATCGCTGGTACTGGCGGGCTTCGTCTTTGCCTGTGCTGCCGCGCTGGACCATGCCTTCGAGGAGCGGGCGCTGTCGACCCAGCGCGACCGCCTGCAGGGGCTGGTCTACGCCCTGCTGTCGGCCGCTGAACCTACCGCCGATGGCGCGCTCGGCTTGTCGCCATTCCGCTTGCCGGACGCACGGTTGCAGAACCCCGGGTCCGGCCTTGAAGCCGCACTGCTGGACGAACGCAACGCGCTCACCTGGGGCAGCGTGAGCCTGTCCGATGATTTCCCCCTGCCGGGCGAGGTGGCGCCGGGCGCCTTTGAATTCACCCCCGATCCGCTCCGCTTCAGTCTCAGTTTCGGCCTGCGCTGGCTTAACCCGATCGAGGGGGAGCAACGCTATACCTTGCTGGTGATGGAGGATCGCACCGCGTTCGACCAGCAGATGCGAGCCTATCGCCGAACGCTCTGGGGTTGGCTCGCGGTTGCCGCCGTGGCCCTGCTGTCAGTTCAGGGCACCATCCTCGCGTGGGGCCTGGTGCCATTACGCCAGTTACGCAGCGAACTTAGCCGCGTGGAACAGGGAGGCCAGGGACAGATCGACGGCGAGTACCCCGCCGAGCTGACCCCGCTGACTGACGCCATCAACGGCATGATTCGCAGCGGTCAGGCTCAGGTCGCGCGCCAACGCAATGCGCTCGACGATCTCGCCCACAGTCTGAAGACCCCATTGGCCGCGTTGCGGGCACTCAGCGAGGACCCACGACTTGCGCCGGGCGACCGCAGCGCCATCGACGAGCCGGTCAATCGCATGCTCGACATCGTCGATCACCAACTGCGCCGTGCAGTCACTGCCGGCAGCCGTTCACTGGCGGGTGCAGTCGACCTGCTCGATATTCTCGAGCGGCTGAGCCGTACCCTGCGAAAGGTCTACACCGAACGACAGCCTCGCTTCCAATGGGTCGTTCCGCGCGGATTCAAAGTCCGCATGGACAGCGGCGATCTCTACGAGCTGTTGGGCAATCTGCTCGACAATGCCGTCAAGTACGGGCATGGCCAGGTGCGCGTCAGCGCCCGACGCCAGGGGCGCGAATTACTGCTGTCCATCGAGGACGACGGCCCTGGCTTTCCCGAAGCACCAGAACGCCTGTTGGCTCGCGGAGTCCGCGCCGACACCCGGACGCCAGGTCAGGGGATCGGGCTAGCGGCCAGTCATGAGCTGGTGCAGGCCTACCATGGTCAATTGCAGCTGGCACGGAGCACGCACTTGGGGGGCGCCCGGGTACACGTTCGGCTACCGGTCTGAGCCGGCAACTGCGAATCAGGCCGGCTTGATGTCGAGCTGGATGAAGTGCCGGCGATAGTGCCGAAGCTCCGCCACGGAATCGCGGATATCGTCCATCGCCAGATGGGTCGACTGTTTCGTAAACCCACGGGCCACGTCCGGCGCCCAGCGGTTGCACAGCTCCTTGAGCGTCGATACGTCAATGTGGCGGTAGTGGAAGTAGCGCTCGAGCTGCGGCATGTGCCGGGCCAGGAACCGTCGGTCCTGACAGATGGAGTTGCCACACATCGGCGATACCCCGGCTGGCACCCACTGCTGCAGAAAGGCCAGGGTCTCGCGTTCGGCATCGGCCTCGGTCAGCGTGCTGGCGCGCACACGCTGCGCCAGCCCTGACTGGCCGTGCTGACGCACGTTCCAGTCGTCCATCTTGTTCAGCTCCAGCTCGGACTGGTGAATGGCGATGACCGGCCCTTCGGCCAGCACCGTCAGCTGGGTATCAGTGATCAGGGTGGCAATCTCGATGATCCGGTGGGTTTCCGGCACCAGGCCGGTCATCTCCAGATCGATCCAGATGAGGTTCTGCTCGCGGTTTTCGGACATCCGCAGAGAATACCAGAGCCCCTGCCCGTCCCGACCTCAGGAACCGCCGAGACCCAGCGCGTCGAGATTGTTCTCCTGAGCGTCGAGCGCTTCTTCGGTGCGCCGTTGCAGTTCGAAGCGGCTGGCCTCGATCGCCCGCAGACGCTCGACCTCCGCCAGGGTGTAGGACTCCCACTTGGCGGCCGTCGCATAGGTGGCCTTGTCCTGCTTGGCACGGCGAAAGGCCTGTAGTGCCGGCTCGTACTCGGCCGCATTGAAGTAGGCCATGCCCATCAGCATCAGGTTGCCGCTACGGCTTTTGAGGTTGCCCAGCTGGTCCGCCTTGGCAGCCGCCGTGGCCGCTTCGTCGTAGTCACCGGCGTTGAAATGAACACCGGCCAGACGCGCGTACATCACACCGTCCCCCGACAGCTCGGCAGCGCGACGTAATGCCGGCACCGCCTTGTTCGCCTCGTTGGCCTGCGCCCAGGCGTTGGCGAGAGTCTCGATGTTCTTCGGATTCTCCTTGATCTGGCCGTTGGCCATACCCGTTTCAATGATCCGCCCGGCCTTGTAGGGCACCTGCTGCCCCAGCCACATGTACGCGAGGTTCAGCACCTCGTTCTCGGAACTGAGGCCGCCGTGCTCGTACACGGCGTCATAGATCGCCAAGCGCCGCGAATCCTCTCCCAACTCGCTGTACATGCCCGCCAGCTGCCGCATGTAGCTCAGCTTGGGATACAGGCTGATCATCTGCTCGTAGACCGCTGCCGTGTTCTTGTAGTCCTTCTTGCCGTAGTACATCGCCGCCTTCAGACGCAGCCACGATTCGTCGATCTTGGCCCCGGCCTTGTCGGCCAGCAGAATGGCGCGGTCGACGTTGCGCAGCGCCCGATCGAAGTCGGACTTCTGGTAGTAGGCCTGCGCCAGCATGATGTGCGCGGTCGGCGTGGGATCGTCGACCGTGATCAGCCAGTCTTCCATGAAGCGGATGCACTCATCGTACTTCTCCAACTGGAAGTACAACTGCGCCGTGGTGTACTTGGCGGTCAGCTTGAGGCCGTCGGAGGCGTCCTCTTCGGCCAGCACGTTCTGGTAGGCATCGATCGCCTTGGCATACTGATTGCGGCTGGCATGGATGTAGGCATAGAAGTTCCAGAGCTGCGAACGGGCATAGCTGTTCAGACGCGGGTTGTCCTTAAGCCCGTCGAGCACGGCGATGGCCTCATCATGCTGTCCTTCCTCGGCCAGCGTCTGCGCCTTGCTCAGCTGCTCGAACGTCCGCGCATCGATGGCGCCCTGCTGCGACCAGGCCGGAGCAGCCACCGATACGGCAGCCACCAGCCACACGGCACGGAGTATCCGAAAGATCATCGACATCGCCTCAGGACGACTTGTCGAGGCGGAACATCACGCGCGTGCGCACGCCCGGGACTTCGATCGGCGAACCGTCGACCACCCGCGGCTTGTACTTGTAGCGCATTGCCGATTCCATGGCGGCGGCATTGAAGGTCGGGTTACTGCTTTCGATCACCACCGGGTCCCGCACCGAGCCCTGCTTGGTCACGGTGTACTCGAGGATGACATCGCCCTCCAGACCCCGGCTGAGTGCAGCCCGGGGGTAGTTCGGCGCAACCTTGACGATCGGCAAATACTCCCCGTCGGTCGCCGACAGGCCCGACCCCATGCTCAGATCAAGGTTGGTCGCGACCTGGCTGGGGCCGGACAGCAACCCGACCTGGGCGTTGCCATCGACCTGATCGAAGGCCTGTTGCGGTACGTCGGGCGGCGGCGTGTCGTCCAGCTGCGGCTTTTCGGGCTTCTCGACCGATCGCTGCGTCTGGATCTCGGCCTTCGGCATGTAGATGTCCGGCAGTTTGATGACCGGCGTCTTGTCGAGCCGACCGTCGGCGAACTGAATCAGGGTCACCATCACCATCTGCAAGCCAAAGGTCACCAGGGCCGCAGGTACCAACACCATCATCAAACGCATGACTGTTCTCCGTTACTTCGACTTCGTCGCCAGCGACACCCGCTCAGGCGGCACCACCTGGCGTGCCTGGTCCAGCACTTCGGTGAAGGTTTTCACCGAAGCCAGCTCGTCGGCCTGGATCACCACCGCCCCTTCGGGGTTCTCGGCGTGCATCCGCTCGACATTGGCGCGCACCGAACGGATGTCGATACGGCGCTGGTCCATCCAGATGGTGTTGTCGGCATTGATGGCAATCAGCACGGCGGCGTTCTTGTTTTCCGCCGTCTGCGCCTGCGGCCGGTTCACCTCGACACCGGTCTCCTTGATGAAGCTGGCGGTGACGATGAAGAAGATCAGCATGATGAAGACGACGTCGAGCATCGGCGTGAGGTCGATCGCGCCTTCGTCTTCCGACTCGTCCTGACTGACGTAATTACGTGCCATGGGCAGTGCCCTCCTCGGGCGCGGCGTCCAGGTGATGGATCGGCAGCAGTGCGTCGATATGCTCGCGCCGCTGGGTCGCCAACCGGGACAGATAGATATTTCCGAAAACCCCGGACAGCGCGGCGACCATGCCGGCCATCGTCGGGATGGTGGCGCGCGACACGCCTCCGGCCATCGAGCGGGCATCGCCGCCACCGGTGATGGCGAGGATGCTGAACACGTCGATCATCCCGGTGACGGTGCCCAGCAGCCCGAACAATGGGCAGAGGGCGATCATCACCTTGATCAATCGCAAATGCTGGTTCACCTTCGCCCGCAGTTCCGATACCAGTTGGCGACGAACCGCATCGCCATACCAGGAGTAGTGGTCACGGCGCCCGGACCAGACGGCGAGCGCCTGCCGCAGGTCCTGATGGAACGGCCGGGTGTAGTAGGCGAAGCGCTCGAGAATCATCACCCACATGACGAAGGTCAGCAGCGCGATCAGGCGCAGGATGGGGCCACCGGCGGTAAAGAACTCGCCGATGGCCTCCCGTGCGTCCAGTAGAAACAGCAGCATGGCCGATGTCCGTTGCGGTGGCGATCAGCGACCGACACGCTGGGCGACCAGACCGGCGGTCTGCTCTTCCAGCACGTGCAGTAGCTCGCGGGCCCGACCATTCAGCACGGTGTGCAGCAACAGCATCGGGATCGCCACCAGCAAGCCCAACACCGTCGTCACCAGTGCGCTGGAGATACCACCGGCCATCGCCTTGGGATCACCGGCACCATAGATGGTGATGGCCTGGAACACGATGATCATGCCAGTCACGGTACCCAGCAGCCCCAGCAACGGCGCCACCATGGCGATGATCTTCAGCAGTGGCAGGCCGCTCTGCAGCGCGGGACGCTCCTTGATGATGGCCTCGCCCAGCTTGACCTCGAGGGTTTCGATATCGTCACCGGCATGGGCCTCCCCGGCCAGCAGCACACGGCCCAGCGGATTGTCGTCGCTGGCCGTGGCGGCCGTCCGCTGACGGCGGACCTTGGCGGCCACCTGCGTCAGCACCACCAGGCGCCACAACGCCAACAGCAGGCCCAGTGCGCCAACGGCGGTGATCACGTAGCCCACCAGACGACCCTGGTGCCAGCGCTCGACCAGTGTCGGCGTGTTGATCAGCGCCTTCAGATACCCGCCGCCGGCGGACCCGGTGGGGTCGATGCCGAGCGGGGTGAACCCGGCCGAGGCAGCCTGCAGGGCGGCGGCGCCACGGGTGAAGCCCTCGGGCTGACGCGGCAACACCGAGACACTGCGGGTGTTCTCGTCGTAAGCCAGGTACTTGCCGTCGGATACCAGATTGAACAACCCGACACGGACGATCTCACGGGCGTCTTCGGTGCCGACCTGTGCCGGATACTTCACCACCCGCCCCGACTCGGTGAGCTCGCGGTGCATTTCGAACCACAGCTGTTCGATCTCGGCGACCGTTGGCAGCTCGGTGTCATCATTCATCTTGGAAATCAGATCGCTGAGAAACTGCTGGCGGCCGGCGAACTGACTGGTCGTGATCGACGCGCCGAGACGGGCGCGAAGATCGCCGGCAGCACCGGTCAGGTGACCGAACAGTTCCTTCAATGACCCCAGCCGCTCATCGCGCTGCGCACGCTTTTCCTCGACCTGCAACTCATTGGCATTGAAGCTGCGCTCCAGCTCGGCACTGCGGGCCTCGAGTGCAGCGATGCGCTGCTCGGCCTGCCGGATCAGGGCATCCTGCTGGGCGCGGTCTGCCAGAAACGCCGCTTCACGCTGCTTGTTCTCGGCGGCATCGCGGGTACGTCCCGCGCGCACTTCCTTGAGCAACTGGGTCATCGACACGGCATCCTTGCCTTCCTGCGCCAGGCTGTGCACAGGAAGCAGCAGCGCAGCCATGGCCAGCCCCAACGGGGCAACAAGATTCAAGGGCTTCATTCCGCGGCCTCCGGTGCAGCGATGGGGAGCGTCACGACATCAATCGACGCCTGCTTGCTCGCCATCAGAATTCCGCGACGAACACTGTTGCGATAGTCACCGGCATCCAGAGGCTCCCATGCCTCGGTCTGAGTGTTCCAGACGACCGTGGTCGAGGTGTCCTTGCTCTGCGCCACCAGTGCAATGCGCCCGAAGCGCAGCACGTCGACCTCGAGGTCCTGTCCGTCAATCTGGATGATGTCCTGGTAGGTATCGATCTTGCGGCCGTACTCGGTCTCGATCTGGTAGGCCTCGATGACCTGCCGGAACTTCTCGGCGACATCGATATCGGCCTTCGCCAGGGTGTCATTGAGATGGGCGATGCGCTCCTGGCGCTCCGCCACATGGAACGGGCGGTCGAGATCGACGAAATCCGCCAGGCTCTCCGACATCCGTGTGATCAGCGGCTGCATCTGCCGCTCGATGGTGGCCACCTGCTTGATCGACGCGTCAAAGCGTTCGATCAGCGCCTGCTGGCCGGAAATTTGGGTGGTCAACTGCTCGTTGTACTGTTCGAGCCCTTCGACCTGCTTCAATAATGCGCGGTAGGTGATCAACCGCTCCTGCTGCGCATCGACAATGCTGTCGATTTTCTTTTGAGAAGCGCGCCCTTCCTGTGCCTTGGCTTCACCTTCCTTGACGACGCTGTCGAGCGCCTGGGCGTGGACTGCCCCTGCCGAGAACAACAGCGCCAACGGTAGCGCCGTGATCAATCGAATGGGTCCCTTCATAAGCTTTTCCTCAACTTTCGGTACCGCAAAAAAGAGGCGGCGATCAAATGATCGCCGCCTCCCTGGCTGAAATGCTCCAACCATCATCCCCTTACGGGGCGGTGTTGCAGGTCACCGTGCCGGGGAAGGTCCAGCCCGCCCACCAAGCCTGATTGGCAGCCGTACCCGGCTGAACAGCGCCGACATAGTTGGTCGACGTGAACTGGAAGCCGGAGCCGTTGTTCACCGCGGTCACCGAGACCGGCGCAGCCAACACGGCATCGCCATTGGTGATGGCACAGGCGGCGTCGAACGACACGCCGCGCTCTGCCGACGCGACGTTGGAGCTGTCGGCCTGACGGGCATCAAAGTAGTAGTTGCCACCACAATCGCCGAACACATTGACAAGGTTCACCACCGCATTGACAGACGGAGCGTCCTGAATACGGATACAGCCCCCGTTGTAGCCCTTGATGGCGGTGTTGATCAGGTCGGTCTTGACCGCACCGCGCAACAATGCTCCAGGCTGTGCGGAATTCGGCGAGTTGCTGATCGGCCCGCTGATCAGCGTCAGGTTGGCAATCTTGGCTTCGGTGGTGCTGACGAAGTCGCTACCACCGCTATTGGCCTCAATGCCACGCGGATCGTTACCACCGGTAGGCGCAGCTTTGTTCGGATCTTTCTGCGCAATCACGAACTGGATATTGCCGCGATAGCCTTCGTCGTAGTCAATATCGTCGTCGTCATTGCCGGTCAGCACCAGATATCGGGCGTTCACCGTACCGCCAAACCACTCGACGGCATCGTCCTGGTTGCCCTGCACCTGAATGTACTCAAGCGTGGTGCCGTGCCCCACACCCTGAAGGGTCAGACCGTTGATTTCGTTGTTTGCATCGAAAGCCACACCGCCCTCGGCCATGCGGACATACCGCATGGTGCCGCTGCTGTCGCCGACGTCGCTGCCGCCGTAGAAGCCGACATCGGGGCCGCCCTCACCGGGCACATTGCAGAGCTGACCGCTGGAATCACAGGCGCCGGTATCGCCCTTGCCAAACTGACGGGAGAACCCCTGGAGGATGATGCCACCCCATTCGCCCTCACCTGCAAAATCGTCATCTTCGGCGGAGCTGAAGGTGATCGGCGCGTCAGCGCGGCCCACTGCATTGATCTTGGAGCCACGGGTTACCGCAAGTGACGCCAGACGCTCGGCGCGGACGTGGGTACCGGCATCGATCGTCAGCGTCACGCCATCAGCCTTCGCCTGGGCGATCGCTGCCGAGGTGTCCAGCGATTCGTTGCCACGACCCACACGCACGAACCCCCGAAGGGTCCATTCACGATCGGCGGTCAAGGTATAGTTTTCATCAATGACACCCTGGAGGGTGCACTGCGAGCCTTGGCAGCTGACGAAATCCGGATCCGGAATCGGCGTGCCACCACCACCACCGCCACTCGAACACGCGGCCATGGCCAGCGTGAAAGCGCTCACCATCGGTGCCACATAGAGCTGCTTACGCATGCTAAAACTCCTCTGCATTGAACTGGCCAACTGGCCTACGGAATGTGGGCGACGCCCGCCCACGATGACTAAAATTGATAGGAAATCCCGGCGGTGACACCGGTCCCGGTTTCGTAACGTTCAACCAGCAACGCACCCTGTGTGTACTCCACCGGCTCGTTCAGCAGGTTGATCACCTTCGCGCTGAGACCCAGGGCCTCGGTCACATCCCACTCATAGTTGAGATTGATCAGTAGGCGTCCGGCCTCAAGGATCGACGGCTCCTGACCCAGACCGAGGCGGTCGATGCGGTCATCGAAATAGTTGGCGGAAAGCGTCACCATCTGCCGGGTGGCAAAGTGTTCGAGCGTTGCCCGGAGGTTGCCTAGCAACTCGGACTGACCCTGCAGCTCCCGATCGCCGCCGCCCTCGAACTGGCTCGCCGCGGTTCCAAGCTCGACTTCCGAATCGATCACCGACAGATTGGCGCCGATTTCCGCACCCCAGGCGTCCCAGCTCAGCCGCTTGTTCAAATCCAGCTCAATGCCCTGCAAGGTTGCGCCGGGATTGTTCAGGTACTGCAGCGGTCGGATGTCTGCGGTGCGCGTCGCCAGCGACAACTCCAACGGATCGGTGATGTCTTTGTAGAACACGGCGACACTGACGCTGTCGGCTTCGTTGAAGTAGTACTCAGCCCGGACATCGAAGTTGTCGATCTCGGCCTGACGGCAACCGCCGGCCTGCAGGCAGCCGATGATCAGCCGCCCCTCGTCGTCAAAGAAACGCGAACGACTGCGCTCGGTGATGTTCGGCCGACTGATGGTCTTGCTGTAGCCGCCTCGCAATTGCCACGCGTCCGACAGTCGATAGGTGACCAGGATGCTGGGGAGCGCGTCGGTATCTTCAGTGAGGCTGCCCGCGCTCAGTTGGTTCGGATAAACCAGATCGAGTTCATACTGCTCGAAGCGAACCCCGGCGACGATATTCCAGGCGTCGTTGAGATCGGCCTCATGCGTAACGAAGGCGGCAGTCAGGGTCTGATCGGCGGTATAGGAATCGGTCGACAGGCTCCCGGGGCCATACAGGCCACGGCCCTGCCTCAGCGACTCGGCGACTGCCAGCTCGAGGTTTCGCTCATCGGTATCGACGATTTCGGTCGGTGACAGCAGCAAACTGAACACGTCAGCGGTTCGGTCAAACTTCGACAGTTCAAGTCCAACCCGCAAGGTGCCGCTCTGGAGACCGAACAGCTGATGGTCAATTGCATAAGCGGAGGCAAGCGAGATACCGTCCTCGTCGAGCAACGAATAGTTGCGCTCCAAGCCGCTGAAACGACCATTGGAGTAGTCGTAGCGACGACGATCCGGCGCATCGCGCAGGGTACGGAAGTAGGCGAGTGAGCCGGTCAACTCATGGCCACCGCCGAATAGCGGTAGCGCGCCGTCGAACTGTTGCGCGATGAATTCGCGCTCCACCCATTCCAGGGTGGTACGGTCGATGATCCGGTCTGGCTCCGCCAGACTGGGGCCGAGGTCCGTTCGCACACTGTCTTCAGAGTCGCGGAGAAAGGTCGTCTTGCTGGCCACTGTCCAACCGGCATTCGATTCGAACGTCACCGCGCCGTAGCCGGTGAGCTTGGCGAGCTTGAAGTCTTCGGTATAGCGCGTCAGGGGTTCGGCAATGCCAAACTGGCCGGGATTCAGGGCGACGAAATAGTCACGTGCCTCGAAGGCATCCTGCTTCGCCGCGCTCTCTTGATCGTAGGCGCCGACAACGACGATGCCGAGCTCGCCATTTGCCAGGCTGAATAGCCTCCCAAGCGAAGCGGAAAAGCCATAATTGAGGTCGTGTTCGCTGCGCTGAGGGTTCAGGATATTGTTGAGCGCAAGACTGGCAGCGCGGCGCTGATCGGTGCTCAGAGATGCGCCAGGCCGGGTCAGCGGACGGGCCGCATTCGGCAGTTCCCGGGTGCCATCATCGAAGGTAAATCGATCACCGTCGCCACCCTGGTAGGTCAGGCTGTCCTTCCCTGTCACGCCCGACACCCACCCTGTCGAAAGGCCGATCTTGGTGAAGTTTTCGGTTGGCATGCCCAAGGTCTTGACCTTGATGTTCCCACCCGTCGTGTCACCGGGGAGATCAGCCGAAAAGGTCTTCTGGACTTCAATTCCAGAGAGGATGTCAGAGGGAAACAGATCAAGCTGGATATCCCGGCGGTAGGGATCGGTGCTCGGCATCAAGTTGCCATTGAAGCTCGACGAGATATAGCGTCCATCCAGGCCCCGAACGATCGCGTACCGACCGCCCGTCACTGACACCCCCACCAGACGCCGAAGACTGGCCGCCACATCGCTGTCACCCAGGCGCAGCAGTTCGTCAATGCTGATGGCATCGGTGATGGCGACGGAGAAGCGCTCAAGGTCGACCGTGTTTTCACTCGGCTTGTAGGTCCCCAGCACCACCACTTCTTCATCAGCGGTCGCGGTCAACGCTGTACTGGAACTCCCTGCAATGGGGTAGAGCTTGACCTGGGTCGCCAATCCAACATTGGCCACCACCCGGAAGCCCGCCGTTTCGACAGGCTGATAATCGGGATGTGAGATCTGCAGGGTGTAAGCGCCCCGCGGCAACTCAAGCTCAAACACGCCGTTGTCGTTGGTCAGCGCGGTGCCCGCGGCCTCTGCGACGCCGACGGTCGCGCCCACGATCGGCTGGCCGTCAGCCGACATGACATCACCACCGATCGTACCGGTCGCGTCGACATCGGCGCCCTCGCCCTCAGCATAGGTTTCAAGGGCGAAATCAGGGGGCGTGTCGAAATTGGTGAAGGTGATGCTCAGCTCAGCGTTTTCGCCCTCCGCCAGTCGAAAATCGTAGTCCGCCAGCGGGATACCGTTCTTGAGCAGACGCAGCGAATGGCGGCCGACGTCCAGCGTCGCCTTGGCTTCGCCCAGAGCACCGGTTTCACCCACCAGCTTGCCGTTCAGCTCCAGCTCGACACCCTTGAATGGCCGACTCTGCAGAAACGTGTTGACCAGCAGGTCCGCCGCGATTGCGGCCGGCGACAGCAGCAGGGCGCTCGACAACATCACCACTTTCAGAGACCGCATCATTCGCAAGGGCTTCCATCTATTGCGCGATCCGAGGCCGCGCCGAGCGCGCTACGGGACATCGCGAGAATCCAAGGTCGGCAAAACGGGGGCTGCCCGCTTCGATCGATTCGCCACCTGCGTCAGGCTACGAATCGACGGTCGCTATCTTGTGAAAGTTGGATGACACCTTCATGACAGACGCGGCGATGGTTGCCGCGATGGACGCCGCCCAACACCGCGTTACGCGCGTGCAGGTGCGAACGAGTGGCCGGTGTTGGCTTTAGCACTGCCGCGATACGTCGATCTGAACGCTATCAGCGAAAGATGACAGTCCCGCGATGGCGGCATCGTTGCGATACCCAGGGCCCCGCTTGGCGTATCCTCCTCCCCCTCGGCGGCTGTGATTGGCCTGCCACCCCGCATCTTGTTCGGAGCACCCAGTCATGCCCGCAAACGACCTGATCACCAAACACTGCGTGCCCTGCGAAGGCGGCATTCCGCCACTCGACCTGGCCGCCGCCACCCGTCTGCGGCAGCAGCTGCACGAACGCTGGAAGATTGGCCACAACGGGGAACGAATCGAAGCGCGCTTCTCGTTCAGTGACTACTGGCGGACGGCTGCCTTCGTCAACGCCGTGGCGTGGATTGCCCACACCGAAGATCATCACCCCGAAATACGCTTTGGTTACAACGAATGCACGGTGCAGTATTGGACCCACGCAGTGAAGGGTCTAACAGAGAATGACTTCATCTGTGCCGCCAAGGTCGACGCGCTACTGCCCTGAGCCCTGCAGTGGTTGACGCCGGCTCAGCGCATGCGACAGGGTGCCGCCGTCGACATACTCCAGTTCACCGCCCATGGGGATACCGTGGGCAATGCGACTGACCGGCACACCCGCCCGTGCGGCGAGGTCAGCGAGGTAGTAGGCGGTTGCCTCGCCTTCTACCGACGGGTTGAGCGCGAGAATCATCTCGCTGATGCCGTCCGCAAGCTGCTGTTCCAGTAGATCGAGCCCGAGTTGTTCGGGGCCAATGCCGTCCAGCGGCGATAATCGCCCCATCAGCACGAAGTACCGTCCGCCGTAGCCGGTGTGACGATCAATCGCGACCAGATCCGCCGGGGTTTCGACCACGCAGAGCTGCCCACTGGCCTCACGCTGCGGACTGCAGTAGGCGCAGGCCTCGTCTTCGCAGAACATGCGACAACGGGCGCAGCGCCCCACCCCGTCGAGCGCATCCACCATCGCCCGCGCCAGCTGACTGGCCCCTTCGCGGTCGCGGTCAAGCAGATGAAAGGCCATGCGCTGTGCCGACTTCGGCCCTACCCCCGGCAACCGCCGGAGGCTTTCGATCAGGCGGCCGACCCGCGGCGAGTACGCGCTCATCGCGACATCAGAGCCCGAGGTTCATACCCGGCGGCAACGCCATGCCACCGGTGGCACCGCGCATCTTCTCGGCAGCGGCCGCTTCCACCTTCTGGCTGGCGTCGTTGATGGCGGCGGCGATCAGGTCTTCGAGGAACTCCTTGTCCTCGCCCAGGGCATCGGCGGCGATTTCCACCTTGCGTGCCTGGTACTTGCCGGTCAGGGTGACCTTGACCAGGCCGGCCCCGGATTCTCCGGTGATTTCCATGCGGGCCACCTCGTCCTGCGCGCGCTTGAGGTTGTCCTGCAACTGCTGCGCCTGGCGCATCATCTGGGCAAGCGGTCCTTTCATGGGATTCGGATCTCCAACGTTGGATGTGAGTGGGGGCGCGTTCAGGATGCAGGCCGCATCGAACCGCGCTTGACGGTCGCCCCGAACTGCTGCTGCAGCGCCTGCAGCGTCGGGTCGGCCTGCAGGCGAGCTTCGACCTGCTGCTGCTGTTCAGTCAGCCGCTGGGCCTCCCGCTTTGCCGGTGTATCAGCCAAGGGCGCCGGGGCCGGCGTGACCTGGACCGTCACCGGGCTTCCACGCGCGGCGCTCAGCGCCTCACCGAGGGCACGGCAGCGATCGTCGCTCAGCAGATGCGCTGCGCCGGGATCCAGACTCAAATGCAGCACACCATCGGCTTCAGACAGCACACAGCAGTTTCGGGCCAGGCCTTTGGTGAAGGCCTCGAGGCCGAGGCGTTCCACTTGAACTTCCCACGGCTGACCGCTGACCATTGAGGCCACCCGGCCACTTGAAGCGCGCGTCGGGGACCCGACGGCATCATCGACCGCATCCGTCGGCGGCGGCGGTGGAACCGCGGGTGACGGCCGGGTGGCGGCCGGCCGGTCGGACGCTGCAGAAGGCGCGGACCCGGCTGGGCGCGCTGCCGCTGCCGGCGCGGCACGGCGGCCGCCGGCGTTGCCGGCCGGGAGCCCTTCGCCAGCATCTGGCCGGAAGGCCAGCATCCGCAACACGGTCATCTCGAAACCGATTCGCGGGTCGGGGCTCCAGGTAAGGTCACGTCGTCCCAGCACCACGATCTGATAGTAAAGCTGAAGCGTTTCCGGGTCAGTGGTCTCTGCCAACGCCAGCAATTCGGCTTCATCATCGTCGCTGCGGGCCTGGGGCAACAGCTGCACCACCGCCATACGCTGCAGGACCAGCGCCATTTCGTCGAGCAAGGCCGCGTAGTCAGGTGCCAGCGCCTCGAGATGACCGAACTGGGCAGCCAAGGTGTCGCGGTCATCAGACACCAGCGCCTGCAACAGTGGCCACAGCACGGCACGAGTGGCGGTGCCCAGCAAGGCGTCAACCGCGTCACCCTGCACCGCCGCGCCGCCGGCGAAGGCGATGGCCTGATCCAGCAATGAGAGGCCATCACGCATCGAGCCGTCGGCCGCACGGGCAATCGCCCCCAACGCAGCCGCCTCGGCCTCGACGCCCTCGGCTTCGGCAATCTGCGACAGCTGCTGGCGGATCAGGGCTACCGGCATGCGGCGCAGGCCGAACTGCAGGCAACGCGACAGTACCGTCACCGGCAGCTTCTGCGGGTCGGTGGTGGCGAGAATGAACTTGACGTGCGGCGGCGGCTCCTCCAGCGTCTTCAGCAGCGCGTTGAAGGCGCCCTTCGACAGCATGTGAACCTCGTCGATCAGGTACACCTTGTAGCGGCTGCGGGCCGGCGCGTACTGACTGTTCTCGATGATCTCGCGGATGTTGTCGACGCCGGTGTTGCTGGCGGCATCAATTTCCAGCATGTCAACCGAGCGGCCCTCGTCGATCTCCTTGCAGCTGCTGCAGATGCCGCAGGGCTGTGCCGACACGCCGGTCTCACAGTTGAGGCCCTTGGAGATGATGCGCGCCAGCGTGGTCTTGCCGACACCGCGGGTACCGGTCAGCAGAATCGCCGGATGCAACCGGTCCTGGTTGAGCGCATGGGTCAGCGCCTGTACCACGGGGGCCTGCCCGAGCACATCCTCGAACCGACGGGGCCGCCATTTGCGGGCGAGCGCGAGATAGCTCATGCCGGAAGTCTCTTCAGCGGTCTGCAAAATGAGTTGGCCCGCGTCAGCTGACTCCGGCACCCGGTATTGCCGCTACCGTTGCTCCCTTCCGGGCCTGGCGGGTTTCACGGCTCACCGTCGCGGAGGGCCGACGCGGACCAGGGACAAGTGTGCCTGAAATCGGGCCCGAAATGGGGTTATGGACCACCCTCACTGCGGCGGCTTTCACGCGCGGCGATCTGTTCGCGGGCGGTCAATGCAACCTTGTTGCGCAGATAGCAGGGCTGCAGTGCAGCGGCGTCCTGCCCCTCCCCTGCCTGCAGCCGCAGGGTTGCCAGACGCAGGGCCTGCCGCGCATCGGGCAAGGCGTCTGCATCGACCCGCTGCAGCGGTACCCCCCACGACGAAACCAGGGTGTCGGCATAGGCCGCGAACCCGCTGCCGACACCGACCCAGGCCAGCGCGTCGGGTGCAGCGGGCGCGGCTGGCAGGGCGGCCGGCAGACAAACGCTGGGCGCGAGGTGTGGCACCCAGTCGACCCCCTGCCGAACCCAGGCGGCGGCATAGACCGCTGCCAGGCGGGCATCGATCACCGTCAACACGGCATCGGCGTTGGCGCCTTCCGCCAGCATTTCCAGCGACGTGACGCCGATCAGCGGAATATCGGTTACCAGTGCCATCCCCTTGGCGAAGCTGACACCGATGCGTACCCCGGCGAAGCTGCCGGGGCCGATACCACAGGCAATGCCGTCGAGATCGGCGACCCGCAGGCCGGCCTCGGCCAGCAGCGCGCCAACCATGGCCGGCAGCCGTCGCGTGTGGTCGCGCCCGATGACTTCATGGCGATGCAGGACGCCCGCCGGGGTCTGCAAGGCGGCCGAACAGGCATCGGTGGCGGTATCGAGGGCCAGCAGCTTCACAGCGTCGCCACCCATTCCAGTGCAGCCTCGACGCCGTCAAGCTGCGGCATCGCCGGCAGGCTGGCGAGCACGCGCCGGCCGTAGGGCTTGCTGCGCAGACGCGGGTCGCAGAGCACCAGCAGGCCGCGATCTTCGACATCGCGGATCAACCGCCCGACCCCCTGGCGCAGGGTCATGATGGCCTCGGGCAGCTGATGATCATTGAACGGATTGCGCCCCTGCGCCCGCAAGGCCTGCAGCCGCGCATCGAATACCGGGTCGCCCGGCGCCGCGAACGGCAGCTTGTCGATCACCACCACCCGCAGCGCCCGGCCACGCACATCCACGCCTTCCCAGAAGCTGCTGGTGCCCACCAGCACGGCGTTGCCATCATCCGCGAACTGTTGCAGCAACTGGGCACGGTCCGCTTCGCCCTGCACCAACAGGGTGTGCCGCAGCCGCGGCCGCAACCAGGCGGCAATCTGCGACAGCGCACGACGGCTGGTGCAGAGAAAGAAGATCCCGCCGTTGCTGGCCTCCAGCAAGGGCAGGCAGGCCTCCGCCACCGCCTGTGGATGATGGGCCTGCCCGGGGTCGGGCAGGCCCTCCGGTAGCCACAGGCGCGCCTGCTGCATGAAGTCGAACGGGGACTCCAGCGCCAAACCGGTGTCGGGGTCGAGGCCCAGTTGCCCGGCGAAGTGGTCGAAGCGTCCGCCCGCCGCCAACGTCGCCGAGGTCAGCACCCAGGCGCCCGGGTAGGTCTCCAGCATCTTCCGAAACCCGTCGGCCACCACGATGGGCGTGGCATTGAGGCTGCCGCCACGGGCCAGCGGCTCCACCCAGCGCACCTGCGCCTCGCCACGGCCGTCGAGGATGGCGTCCATCCGCTCGCTCACATCCAGCGCCCGCGCCACCGCGGCCGCCAGCTCGGCATTTCGCTCTTCCACCGGCGCCAGTTGCGCCAGTAGGCCGGACAGCTCCTGTCGCAACGCCGCCAGGGCCTCGGTCACGCCGGGCAGCGCCAGAAACTGGGTCAGCGTCGCGCGCTGGTTCATCCGCACGAAGCAAGCTTCCAACGGTGCGCAGGCCGCCTCCAACCGATCCGCCGCCTGGCGCAGGTCGGGGAGATCCCCGAGGGTGTCGGTTTCGGAGGCGATATCGCGGGCCAGATCCCGCAGCTGGCGGGTGGACAGACGCTGCCCGAAGAACTGGGCGGCCAGCGCCGGCAGTTGATGTGCCTCGTCAATGACCACCGCATCGACTCCGCTCAGCAGCTGGCCGAAGCCCTCCTGCTTGAGTACGTAGTCGGCAAACAGCAGGTGGTGATTGACCACCAGCAACTCGGCGCCCTGGGCCTGTCGTCGGGCCTTGACCACAAAGCAGTCGTTGTAATCCTCGCAGCGGCTGCCGAGACAGTTCTCGGCGGTCGAGGTGATCTGCCGGGCCAGGGCGTCGTCGTCGCCACGGGCCCCGAGATCCGCGAGGTCACCGTCGGCGGTCTGACGTGACCAGCGCGCCACCTCGTCCAGGGCTCGCCAATGCGTCCGCGCTGCCGGGTTGTCGCGGGCCCGCTTCATCCGGTGCAGGCACAGATAGTTGGCGCGGCCCTTCAGCAGCGCGGTACGGACCGGCACACCGAGCGCCTCGACCAGGCGCGGCAGGTCGCGCCGATAGAGCTGGTCCTGCAGGTTCTTGGTGCCGGTGGAGACCAGCACCCGCTGGCCCGATGCCAGTGCCGGGGCGAGGTAGGCGTAGGTCTTGCCGGTCCCGGTGCCGGCCTCGATCATCACCGTGCTGGCATTGGAAAACGCCTGCGCGACCGCCTCGGCCATGGCCAGCTGCGCCGGCCGCGGCGAGAACCCCGGCAGCCGGGCCGCCAGCACGCCATCGGGCCCGAGCCATTCCGCCGCCTGGCTCACTCGCGCGGCAGCCCCGCCTGCAGCTCCTCGACACGGGCTTGCGCCTGCAGGCTGCCACCGGCATCGCCTCGGCCACTGCGGGCAGCGGCGATCACCCGCCAGTTCTGCACCTGAACAAAGGGGTTGCCGCGCGCCATGCTGTTCGACCGTTGCGCCAGTGCTTCGGCCTGATCGTAATTGCCCTGGTCAATGTAAACCGCCGCCAGGCTCGACCAGACAAAGGCATTGCGCGGCTCGATACGCGCCGCCCGCTCGAGACTGGCGGCGGCGTCATCGGGGCGCTGGGCGGCGCGACTGGCCTCCGCTTGCGCCATCAACGCCTGAACCGCCGGACCGCTCACGGCCTTGGCGTCGCGCGGCCAGTCGGGCTGCGCTGAGTCACCCTGCCCATCCGGCAGGCCGTAGGGCGGCAACGCAGTCGGCGGCGCCGAGGGCACCGAAACCGGACCTTGGTCGGCGGGCGGCTGATCGGTCGGCGCAGCCGGGGGCGTCGGGTACGGCCAGATCGGCTCACGCACTCCACTTGCGGTCTGGCATCCGGTCACGAACAACACGGCCACCAGTGCGGCGATACGAAACGGCATGGTCGGGTCATCGAGGAAGAGGACGTCCATTGTACCCGCGCGCGCGGCGAAGCCGCCCCGAACGGGCGCCTGCGGCGATCCCTGCTAGTCGAGACCGGGACGCTGGAACAGGTTCATGAACCAGTCCAGGGGCGTCGCCGGGACAGCCGCGCGGGCACAAGGCGCCCACTCGGCCGGCGGATGACCACTGAGAAACGGGACCGACACCGGACTTGCGCAGCCCTCATCGGCACGCAGTCCGCTGACCGGGTCAATCAGCAGGTTCTCCACGCTCGCCGGTTGCAGAGGATCACGCGGCTGCACATCCATTCCGCGCATCACCCCGGCCCAGATCGGCAAAGCGCCCGAGGAGCCCGACAGCCCCACACTCTTGTTGTCGTCACGGCCGACCCAGATCACGGCGACCCGGTCGCCGCCGAAGCCGGCGAACCAGGCATCGCGGAAATCGTCGGTGGTGCCGGACTTGCCGGCCAGCGTCACCGCACCCGACACCTGGTTGTAGGCGGCCCGCCCAGTGCCGAACAGCATCACCTGCTCCAGGGCCCAGTTGAGCAGGTAGACCGGCCCCTCCGGCAACGCCTGCCGAACCTTCAGCGGATACCGTTTGAGCGGCTGACCCTCATCATCGAGCACTTCGCGAATGGCCGACAGGGGCGCCTGGAAACCACCGGCCGCGAGCGTCGCGTACATCTGGGCGACATCCACCGGTGCAATGTCGATGGCGCCGAGGAACAGCGACGGCAACGGCGTGGCATCGCCGGGATAACCGGCGGCCTTGAGGGTCTTCATCACCTCGGCCTCGCCCACCTGCAGACCCAGATTCACGGTCGGCAGGTTGTACGAGTGGGCCAAGGCGGCGTAGAGCGGTTGGGGGCCGTGGAGTTTCTTGTCGTAGTTCTGTGGCCGCCAGATCGGCCCGTGCGCCATCTTCACTTCGACCGGCTCGTCTGCAAGCCAGCTGTAGAGGTTGAACCGCTCGGGTCGGCTGAGCGCGGTGAGATAGACGAACGGCTTGATCAATGAGCCAACCGACCGCCGCGCATCCAGAGCACGATTGAAGCCGGGGTAGCGAACCCTGCGTCCGCCCACCAGCGCCAGCACTTCACCCCCCTCGACGTTGGTGACTACACCGGCCGCCTCCAGTACACCGTCTTCCATCTTCCGGTTGCGCTCGATCTCGGGCAGGCGGCTGACAATCTGGCCTTCCAGCACTTCCTGATCCCGCGGGTTGAGCGTGGTGAAGATCCGCAGCCCTTCGCGGGTCAGGTCGTCCTCTTCGTATTGCAGGCGCAACTGTCGCTTCACCAGGTCGACGAAGGCTGGGTAGCGCTCGACGCCGCCATCGCGACCACCGGCGATGTCGAGCGGCTGGGCCACCGCGGCGACATAGGTCGGCTCGTCAATCAGGCCGTCCTCGGCGAACACTCGCAGCACCAGGTTGCGGCGCTCCAGGGCGCGTTCCGGATTGCGCCGCGGGTTGTAGAACGACGGCCCCTTGACCAGGCCGACCAGCAGTGCGATCTCGTGCGGCATCAACTCCGCGAGGGGCTTGTTGAAATAGAACTTGGCACCGAGTCCGAAGCCGTTGACCGAGCGGCCGCCATCCTGCCCGAGGTTCACTTCGTTGAGGTAGGCCTCGAGAATCTCGTCCTTCTCGTAGTGGGCCTCGAGCAGCAGCGCCATGAAGGCTTCGTTGATCTTGCGGGTCCAGGTCTGGCGGTGGTCGAGAAAGAAGTTCTTGACCAGCTGCTGGGTCACCGTGGACCCACCCTGCACGACGCGCCCAGCTTTGAAGTTGGCAATCGAGGCGCGCAGGATGCCTTTGAGGCTGATCCCGGAATGGCGGTAAAAGCCGCGATCCTCGACCGCCATCAACCCGTCAGGCAGCAAGGTCGGCACATCCTGCAAACGCACCAGCACGCGGTCCTCGCCCTGCTGAGGATAGATACTGCCGATCAGCATCGGGTCGAGCCGGGCGAGGCTCATCGGCGCACCGGTTTCGGCGCTGGACAGCCCGCTCAGGGTCTTGCCGGTGAACTGCACGATCATCGGCAGCGCCGGCTGCTCACCGTCCCAAAAGTCGAAACCGCGTGCATGGACGTCGACCCGGCCGCCCTGCCGCTGCACGAAGGTGCCGGGGCCCTCCAGCGTGGTCAGGGCGCGGTAACCGAGGCGCTGCAGTTCATGAATCAGGCCGTCGGCATCCATCCGTGCGCCGGGGTAAAGCTCGAGCGGCGCCGCATAGACCTGCGCCGGCAAGGCCCATCGGGCGCCGGCGAAGCGGGTGCGGATCTCGCCATCGAGCCGAACCAGATACGCGGTAAGCAACAAACCGCCAACGCAAAGCGCCAGCAGCGACACCGACAGGGCGATCCACAGCAGACGGCGGCGGAGTGAGGGACGCGACGCGCCCCGGGAGCGACGGGAGGCCATAGAGCGCGAGTGTAGTGGAAGGCGGCCGGCACGGCACTGCCACCGGCCGACGGCAGCGACCGTTATTCGGTCTTGCGGACTGCCTTCTCCATGGCGTCGACCGAAACATGGCGGACATCCTTGCCCTTGACGAAATAAATGACGTGTTCGGCGATGTTCTTGGCGTGGTCACCGATTCGCTCAAGCGCCCGCACCGACCACACGATGTCCATCACCCGCCGGATCGTGCGCGGATCTTCCATCATGAAGGTGATGCACTGCCGCATCACCGCCTCGTATTCGCGATCGATGACCTGATCCTCGCGCGCAACGGCCAGGGCAGCGTCGGTATCCATACGGGCCAGGGCATCGAGTGCGTCACGCACCATTTGCGAAACATGCCGCGACAGGTGCTGCACCTCCAGCATGCCGTGCCCGAGCCGCTCCTGCTTGGACAGGTCAAGCGCCATGCGCGCGATCTTTTCGCTCTCATCGCCGATACGCTCAAGGTCGGTAATGACCTTGGTCACCGCCAGCACCAGCCGCAGGTCGCTGGCGGTCGGCTGCCGCCGCGCCAACACCCGGGAACACTCCTCGTCGATCACCACTTCCAGCTGGTTGACCTTGCTGTCGTTCTTGATCACCGAACTGGCAAGGTCGCTATCGAGGTCGATCAGGGCGCGCGTGGCGTCGACAATCTGCTGCTCGACCATGCCCCCCATCGCCAATACCCGCTGACGGATATCCTCCAGTTCGGCGTTGAACTGGCTGGAGATGTGCTGCTTGTAGGCGGGTGTGGTCATGACGAAAGTCTCTGATGGATCGTGCTGCGGACTGTGCGATGCTGATGATGGCGCGCAGTGCCATCATCAGCCATACCGCCCCGTGATGTAGTCCTCGGTCTGCTTCTTCTGCGGCTTGGTGAACACCTGGTCGGTATTGCCGACTTCAACCAGATTGCCGACGTACATGAACGCGGTGTAGTCGGAAACCCGCGCCGCCTGCTGCATGTTGTGGGTAACGATGACGATGGTGTAATCGCGCTTGAGGTCGTTGATCAGCTCCTCGACCTTGAGCGTGGAAATCGGGTCCAGCGCCGAGCAGGGTTCGTCGAGCAGGATCACTTCGGGCTGGATGGCGATGGCGCGGGCAATGACCAGTCGCTGTTGCTGCCCGCCGGACAGGCCCAGTGCCGACTGGTCGAGCCGGTCCTTGACCTCGTCCCACAGGGCGGCGCCACGCAAGGCCCATTCCACCGTTTCATCGAGTGTTCGCTTCTTGTCGACGCCGCCTAGACGCAGCCCGTATGCGACGTTTTCATAGATCGACTTGGGAAACGGATTGGCCTTCTGGAACACCATGCCGACCCGACGACGCAACATGGCAACATCGACATCGCGATCAAAAATATTCTTGTCATGCAGGCGGATCTGGCCCCCGATGCGACAGTCGTCCACCAGGTCATTCATGCGATTGAAGCACCGCAACAGGGTCGACTTGCCGCAGCCTGAGGGGCCGATGAAGGCGGTCACCTTCTTTTCCGGTATCTGCAGGTTGACCCCCTTCAGGGCATGGTTGTCGCCGTAATGGAGGTTGAGATCTTCCACCGCCAGAGCAATGGTTTCCTGATCCATCGCCGTGGGTTCGCGTGAGCGGCTGAGGGCGTCGACGTCAATCCCCTGGGTCAGGGGCGTCTTGTTCTGGGTTCCGGTCATGTTTTCGTTGTCCAAGACTCTTGCCTCGTGTCGGGGCGGGAGGTCAGTTGTCCAGCGCTTTATAGCGCTCGCGCAACCGGTTGCGGATCATCACCGCCGTGAGGTTCAACACCATGATCACCACCACCAGCAGGAAGGAGGTCGCGTAAACCAGCGGCCGCGCGGCCTCCACGTTGGGGCTCTGGAAGCCCACATCATAGATATGAAACCCGAGATGCATGAACTTGCGGTCGAGATGCAGGAACGGGAAATTGAAGTCCAGCGGCAGATTCGGCGCCAGCTTGACCACGCCGACCAGCATCAGCGGCGCCACTTCACCGGCAGCGCGGGCGATGGCGAGAATGAGTCCGGTCATCATGGCCGGGCTGGCCATCGGCAGCACCACCCGCCACAAGGTTTCTGCCTTGGTGGCGCCCAGTGCAAGCGAGGCTTCGCGAAGATGCCGGGGGATGCGCGCCAGCCCTTCTTCGGTGGCGACGATCACCACCGGCAATGTGAGGATCGCCAAGGTCAACGAAGCCCAGAGAATACCGGGCGTTCCGAACACCGGGGCCGGCGCTGCTTCGGGGTAGAGCAGCCGGTCGATATTGCCGCCGACCAGATAGACGAAGAAGCCGAGCCCGAACATGCCGTAGACGATGGAAGGCACACCGGCAAGATTGTTCACGGCAATGCGGATGATGCGGGTCAGCGTGCCCTGTTTGGCGTACTCGCGCAGATACAGGGCGGCGAGGATACCGAACGGGGTCACGAAGACCGACATCAACAGCACCATCAGCACCGTGCCGAAGATCGCCGGAAAAATGCCGCCTTCGGTATTGGCCTCGCGCGGCTGGGTGCTGACGAACTCCCACAGCTTGGCAAACCAGAATCCGACCTTCTGCAACACATTCATCGCATTCGGACGATGCCCATGCAGTACCTTCGACAGCGGCATGGTCAGTGAACGGCCATCTACGGTCCGGAGCTGCAGCTGGTCGCGGCCCAGCGCCTGATACAGGGCCGTACGCTGCTGACTGATCTCCGCGTACTCGGCATCGAGCGCTGTCCGCTGCGCGTCCAGCTCGGTGTACGCACCCGGGTCGGCGTCGCGACTGCGGCCATCCAACGCCAACCGACGCTCGGTCAGGCGCAGCCGCTCCAGCTCGTAATTGATACGACCAATGCGACCCCGCTCGATATCGTGGATCTGGTCACGTAGATCGTTGGCCCGCTTCTGCGCACCACGGTAGGCCGTCCAAGCCTCCTCGCCCGCAAGCGTCTGACCGTCAACCACCACGGCATCGAGAAAGCCGTGGAAGTTGCCCCACTCTGTGCGCTCGAGGACGACCACATCACGCGGATAGCTGCGCTCGACCAGCCAATCCGACAGCACGTAGCGAAAATCAACCCCAAGCAGATCGCGGTTCCCCACCTTCAACAGCAGACGGTCATACAGCGCCTGGTCGGCGTCGACCGGCAAACCTGCATTGAGCAGACGGGCGACGGTCACTTCTTCCTCGCTGCGAATCTCGGCCAGCACCACCTCGGCGCTTCGTTCCGGAGGCTGGTACGCGGCCTGCACCATGTCCGCCGGCCAGAAATGCCCCATGCCACGGACCATGATCAGGACCAACAGCGCCACGGTGATGATGATGCTGGCCGCCACCGCCGAGCCGGTCAGCCAGACATAGGGCTGACCGGACTTGACGTAGGCACTGACGCTTGCAGTATCACGCGCCACCAGGGCGTCGCGGCTCGATCGGGGAGTCGGGTCGGTCATGGCGGAGCGTCAGATGGAGGCGTACTTCTGTCGCAACCGCTGGCGCACGATCTCCGCCAGCGTGTTGAACAGGAAGGTGAACAGGAACAGCGCCAGCCCAGCCAGGAACAACAGCCGGAAATGGGTACTGCCGACTTCGGATTCCGGCATTTCAACCGCAATGTTGGCGGACATGGTGCGCAAGCCTTCAAACATGCTGAAGTCCATCACCGCGGTATTGCCGGTGGCCATGAGCACGATCATGGTTTCGCCTACGGCGCGGCCGGTGCCGATCATCACGGCCGAGAATATGCCGGGGCTGGCGGTCGGCAGCACGACGCCGATCAGGGTCTGCCAGGGCGTGGCCCCCAACGCCAGCGAGCCCAGCGACAACTGTTTGGGCACGCTGAAGATAGCGTCCTCGGTGATCGAGTAGATGGTGGGGATCACCGCCACCCCCATGGCGATGCCGACCACCAGGGCATTGCGCTGGTCATAGCCGATCCCCAGCGTGTGGTCCATCCAGCTCTGCATATTGCCGCCAAAAGCCAGGGCCTCGATCGGCTTGGCGACGACGAAGCACAACCAGACGATGACACTCACGACCGGGATCAACAGGCCGGCCTCCCATCCTGGCGGTACGCGAAGGCGGATTGAACGCGGCATCCGCATCCAGAGATAGCCGAACAGCGGGATCGACAACGGCAGCAGCACCAGGGTCAGAAATACCCCGGGGAGATTCGATTCGACAAACGGGGCCAACCACAACCCGGCAAGAAATCCGAGAATCACGGTCGGCAGAGCTTCCATCAGCTCGATGGTGGGCTTGACCGCCTGACGCATCTCCGAGGACATGAAGTTGGCCGTGTAGATCGCCCCGAGTATCGCCATCGGAATGGCAAACAGCATGGCGTAAAAAGCGGCCTTGAGGGTCCCGAACGCCAGCGGCGTCAAACTGAACTTGGGTTCGAAGTCACTGCTCGCGGCTGACGACTGCCATAACCACCGCGGCTCGTCATAGCCCTCGTACCAGACCTTCTGCCAGAGCGCACTGAACGACACTTCGGGGTGCTCGTTG
Source organism: Flagellatimonas centrodinii (assembly GCF_016918765.2). Classification (GTDB taxonomy): domain Bacteria; phylum Pseudomonadota; class Gammaproteobacteria; order Nevskiales; family Nevskiaceae; genus Polycyclovorans; species Polycyclovorans centrodinii. The sequence continues at coordinate 2,495,954 of NZ_CP092104.1, read as the reverse complement.
TGCACGTCGAATCCCTGGAAGCTGCCGTCGGCGCCCAACGCCATCAGAAAATTGGCGCGCGAGTTGAACACCAACGCTTCGATCGGTGCATCCAGCAGTTTGCCCGACCACACCTCATCACCGGCGGTGCCGTGCAGGAACACGGCCTCGCCAGCACTATCGCCGACCGCGATTGTGCGGCGGCGCATCTCCACGCCGAGGGTGGTAATCCGATCATTGCCGAAGGCCTTGATGTCGCGCACCCGGGCCAAGTAGTAACGGCCATCGTCGCGGCGCGCGGGAAACCACTGACTGATGTTGCCGTCAGCCTGTGCCGCGACCACCGAGATGCCGCCGGCCAAATGACTGAGGTCTCGCAAGGCGCCCCCAACCTCGACCGTGTCCACCAACGTCGGCTCGGCGCCCCGCAGCGACAGCAGGGCGATCCGCCCCGTCGCATCGTTGGCGACGTACAGCCATCCGATCAGCGGATCCAGCAGGACCCGATCAGCCGCGAACGGGAGAGTTACCGAGGTCAGCGGCTGCGCCGCCAATGTACTGTCGCCAAACAGCGAGGACTGGACCGAATACCGCCGCAACGCCACCGAGGCCGAGCCGTCGACTGCCGCCAAAACCATCTGGCCGTTAGCCATGCGTACCGCCAACGATCGCCCGCCGGTCGCCGTAAAGGCCAACGGGGCCTCGCCATACGGGAACGCCAGACTCGGCGTGATCATCCGCCGCTGTTGCGGATCGAACCGCACGGCATATTTCTGTTGCACCAGCACCACATCGCCATCAGTGCGCTGCACGGCCAGTAGAGCGTCCTCGCGATTCACATCGGTTACCGCCGACACCCGCGCACCCGCCATCGGCAGGGCCTGCGATGCCAGCGGTTCACCATTGTCGAGATTGAAGAACTGACCGGCTCCGGCCTCGGTCAACCGGAACCCGACCTCGCCCTGCTCTTCGGCCGCCAAATAGACGGTGGTACCGCCTCCAGGCAATGTCATCGGCGCCCGCGGCGTGACGGTGGCGCCCCCGAACAGGGGCATCACCTCGGACACCAGATAAAAGAAGATCAGCATCAAGGCGCCGATCACACCGAGACCCCCACCCCAGACGACCCATCTGGCGACACTGTCACGCAGGTAGCGGGTTCGCATCTGCGCCGACTTGCCGCCCACGATGGAGCGCTCGGACGACGCCACCGGCCCGGCATCCACAGCGTCAGACATGGACAGAAGCCCTCCGCCCACAACGGTGAGGGAATGCCAGCCTGAACAGCGCGAAAGTCGATGCAGGTGCCATACCGGGCTCTCGGATCAGAAGTGCAGCTGCGCGCGAACCGCGAGCTGGTCAAGCTCTGCGCTGGTGCGGGCACCGGGCGCGCCGACGTCGAATTCGCCGTGGGTGAGATTGACCATGAAGCGCAGTTGCGGGTTGACGTAGTAATTGGCGCCGACGGTGATCGAGGTGGCTTCCGGGGCCTCAGGGCTGTCGCTATTCTCGATGTTGTCGTAACGCGCGGTCAGTTCCAGCGCCCCTCCATCACTGGGCTTGAGGGCGGCGAAAACCCCCTTGTCAGCCTTGTAGGCCTTGCGCAGGTGGCTGAAGTTGTAAGCGATCATCACGTATTTGGCAGCCACGTCCTGGTCGCTGCCGCCGGCGCCCTGCCCCAGCCGCTGCCAGGCATGTTCGGCCTGCAGGAAGAAGGCGCCGATCGACGCCGCCAGCTCCAGCCCCAACGTCGATGCCGATTCACCCGGCGCCACTGATCCAATGGTGCCGCTTTGCAATGGATCGCTGGATACGTTGGAACGTCGGCCAGCAAAGCCGACTCGCGTGGTCACGCCAACATTGGCGGGATTCTGCGATGTGTTGTCGACACTGTAGGACCCGCCGAAATGCAATGTGCCGCGGTTGTCGACCAGCGGTGAGGCGTAGGTACCACGGGCGGCGAAACCAACCCCTTCGTTGCGAGTGCTGTCATCGTTGCGCAGGGTGTAGGCCGATGCGCCCAGCGTATAGCGACCGTCCTTGCGGCCGACGAGATAGCCCACGCCCTGCTGGAACTGACGACCGTTGTAGACACCACTGGCAGAGGTCGACGGCCGTTCCATCATCAGCAGTTCGTTCGATGAGGTCAGCTCGTCCATGCCGCGATAGGGCTTGAACTGGCCGAGGGTCAGGAATCCCGGTCCGATGCTGCGGCCGATCCACAGTTCGCGCTCGTCGACATCCGAACCCGCGAACTCTTCCTCGAACTTGAAGGCCCATCCATATGCCTGGCCACTGAGGCTCAGGCGCGCCCGCCGGAACTCGGTGCCGCTGGACTGTCCGCTTGCCCGCGGAACCTCGACACCGTCAATTTCCGGCTCGGAGAAGAGATAGCCGTCGAAGTGAATGCGCCCGCCCAGTTGGAAGGCGAAATTGCCGTCCTCGGAGGCAATCGACAGCCCCCCTTTGGTCGAAACGGTCTGCGCCGAGGCGGACGTCGCTGCCAGCAAGCCGGCGGTCCCCAGGAGCGTCAGCGCTGCAGAAAAGGTCTTTTTCATTGTTGATTGCACCCTTGATTGCGGTCATCGGCTGCAGCACGTCACGGCCCGGGAGCGACCCCGGATCGCGGCGTGCTACGCCAACGACTCTGATGGTTATTCGATCCCGAGTTCACTACGGAAGCGCGCTGCCACCGGCGCTGGCAACGGAATGTACCCGTCCTTGGCGACCACCATCTGGCCGTCGCGCGACAGCACCATGCGGAAGAATTCACGCTCCATCGGCGCCAGCGGCTGATTGGGCGCCCGATTGACGTAGACATAGAGCAGGCGCGACAGCGGGTAGCTGCCATCAATCGCGTGCACCGGGTCCGCCGGCACAAATTCGCCGCCTTCGGTCTGGGACAGCGGCACGGCGCGCACACCCGAGGTCACGTAACCGATGCCGGAGTAGCCGATGGCATTCAGGCCGGTGGACACCGACTGCACCACCGATGCGGAACCCGGCTGCTCGTTGACATTGGCCTTGAAGTCACCCTTGCACAGCGCGGTTTCCTTGAAGTAGCCGTAGGTACCGGAGACCGAATTGCGCCCATAGAGCTGAATCGGACGATTTGCCCAGTCACCTTCCAGGCCGAGGTCGCCCCAGCGCGTCAGGTCCTGGGACCCGCCGCAGGTGCGGGTGGCGGAGAAGATCGCATCCACTTGCGGGATCGACAGCCCGGCGATCGGGTTGTCCTTGTTGACGAACACCGCGAGCGCATCAATGGCGACACCGACGGCGGTCGGCTTGTAGCCGTACTTCTGCTCGAAAGCCTGGATTTCCTGTTCCTTCATCTGCCGTGACATCGGGCCGACGTTGGCCGTGCCTTCGGTCAGCGCCGGGGGCGCAGTCGAGGATCCGGCCCCCTGGATCTGGATGTTGACGTTGGGGTAGAAGCGCTTGAACTCTTCTGCCCACAAGGTCATCTGGTTGTTGAGGGTGTCGGAGCCGACACTCGACAGCGAGCCGGAGATACCGGACACCGGCTCGTAAGCGGGCAGCTCCGGGTCGACCCGGGCATCCTGCTCGCTGCTGGCAGGAGGGGCGCTCGGCACTGCGGTGGCGACGGGCTCGGCGGTCGGTGTCGGCGCGACGGCCGGGGCGGGAGCCGCGGGTTCGCCGCCGCCACAAGCGCTCAGAAGAATGGCGGGTGCCAGCGTGACCGCCAGCAGAAAAGCGCGAGAAATCATGGAGCTGTCCTCGAATGAATGGGCAGTGGCCACCATCTTGGGGGCCGCTGTTGGACACCATATGACAGTCAGATGACATTTATATGACAGCCCCTGAATCAGGCCCAGACCACCACCTGTCGCGCCGACGCCCACGCTTCGAACCGCGGCCCGTAGCTGGCTTCAAGCTCTGCCCGCTTGATCTTCAGAGTGGGCGTGATCAAGCCGTTCTCGACAGTCCACTGGTCGCGCACCACCACCAGAAAGTCGAGTTGCTCGTGCGGATCAAGCGCGCTGTTGATCGATTCCATATGGTCGGTCAACGACTGCGACAGCTGCTCCCGCAAATGGACATCCGTGGCCACGGCCTGCGTCACCTCGGCCGGCAGCATGATCAGGGCGAAGGGCTGCGGCAAGCCGGCGCCGGTGACACAGCAGGCCTCGACCCGCGGATGGGCGGCGAGGCGATTTTCGATCGGTGCCGGTGATACATATTTGCCCTTGGACGTCTTGAACTGCTCCTTGGCACGGCCGGTGATCCGCAAACGCCCGGCCTCATCGAAGGCGCCGAGGTCACCGGTCTTCAACCAGCCATCATCGGTGAAGGTCTCGCGGGTCTTTTCGGGGGCCTTGTAGTAGCCCAGCATGGTGGTCGGCCCCTTGACCAACACCTCATTGTTGTCGCCGAGCCGACATTCAACCCCCGGCCACGGCAGCCCGACATATCCGACCCGACCGGTCCCGGGGAACGAGCCATGCGACAGACCGAAGTTCTCGGTCATGCCATAGACCTCGACGATCTCCAGGCCGAGATCGCGATACCAGGCCATCAGCGAGGTCGGCATCGGAGATGCGCCGCCGCCAGCGAAGCGCACGGCATCGAGGCCGAGTCCGCGGAGAATCTTGCGCCGGACCACGCGACCGATCAGCGGCAGGCCCAGCAATTGCTTCAGCCGCGCAGGCGGGATCTTGGCCTCGACCCCCTGCTGAAATTTTGTCCAAAGTCGCGGCACCGAAAAGAACATGGTTGGCCGGGCCCGCTGCAGGTCGGCGACGAACGTGTCCAGCGATTCGGCAAAATACACACGGAAGCCGATCGCCAGCGAATTGGCTTCGACGAACACCCGCTCGGCCACGTGCGCCAACGGCAAGTAGGACAGCACACGGTCCTCCGGCGTCGCCCCGAAGCCTTCACGGACGATCTCGGGGGCCACTGCGAATGTGCGGAACGGGTGCATCACGCCCTTCGGCATGCCGGTCGTTCCGGAGGTGTAGATGACCGTCGCCAAAGTATCCTCCGCCGGTGCAGCCACCGGTTCCAGCGCTGCAGTCTGCGCGACGATGGTGTCCCAGCCGGGAAAATCACCAGGCGGAGACAACGGGTAGCCGATACGGACCACCGCCTCCGGAACACCCGACTGCATTTGCGGCCAGTCGTCGAGCTTGCCGACAAAGCAGGCCTTCACCTCCGCATGGTCGAGAATCTGTCGCACCGACTCCGCCGTCAGTGTCGGATACACCGGCACACTCACGTAACCGGCCATCCAGATGGCGAAATCGCTCATCAGCCAATGGGCGCAGTTCTTCGACAGAATTGCGATGCAGCTGCCCGGAGGCCAGCCGAACGACTTCAGATAGGCCGCCATGCGCCGCGATTCATCCCAGACCTGCGCAAAGGTGTAGTCGCGGCTGTCGCCATCGCCCATCGGCTGGACATAGGCCACGGCATCCGGGCGACTGGCGGCCCACTCGGCCAAACGCGCCAGCGGCAGCATGTCAGGGGTGACCTGCATCATCGCTCTCCTTCGTAATTATGGTTACCAATCAACATGGTGTTCGATGATCGTTGTCAGCGAGTAATTCCGCAGATACCGTGTCGACCTCTCGATTGTGTACCACGTTCACCGGTAATTTCCATGACCGATTCACGTCCTCATCCCTTCCTGACCGCTGACCACGAGGCCCTGCGGGTGCAGGCGCGCCGATTTGTCGACCACGCCTGCCGGCCGCACATTGACCGGTGGGAGCGCGAGGGTCAACTGCCGAGGGAACTGCATCGGGCAGCTGCCGATGCCGGCCTGTTGCAGATTGGCTTTCCCGAAGACTGCGGGGGCATTCCGGTCCCCGACCTGTTCTTCATGATCGTCCTCACCGAGGAGCTCGCCCGCGCCGGCAGTGGCGGGCTGATTGCCTCGCTGATGAGCCACGGCATCGCCACCCCACCGGTATGTGCGGTGGGAACGGCCGACCAGAAAGCGCGTTTCGCGCGACCTGTGCTGGCGGGCGAGAAGATCGCCGCGCTCGCCATCACCGAGCCCTCGGGCGGCTCCGATGTCGCCAATCTGCGGACCCGGGCGGTTCGCGATGGCGACCACTATGTGGTCAACGGCAGCAAGACCTTCATCACCTCCGGCATGCGTGCCGACTTCATCACCACCGCCGTCCGTACCGGCGAGGCCGGCATGGGTGGCGTCTCGTTGCTGGTCATCGAAGGCGATACCCCGGGACTGACGCGCACGCCGCTGGAAAAGATGGGCTGGCATGCATCCGACACTGCCACGCTCTATTTCGACAATTGCCGGGTACCGGTCGGCAACCGGCTGGGCCCTGAAAACGCCGGGTTCATGGCGATCATGATGAATTTCAATCAGGAGCGGCTGATGCTGGCGGCGCAGGCGCTGGCCTTCGCCCAGGTCTGCTTTGACGACAGCCTGGCCTACGCGCGGGAGCGCCAGACCTTCGGCAAGCCGTTGATCCGCAACCAGGTCATCCGTCACAAGCTGGCCGACATGAAGATGCGGATTGATGCGGTGCGCGCCCACCTGGAGATCCTCGCCTGGCGCGTCTCCAACAAACAGTTGCCGGTCGCCGAGGTCTGCCTGCTGAAAAACCACGCCTGCACCATGCTGGAATGGGTTGCCAACGAGGCCCTGCAGATCTTCGGCGGCGCCGGGTATCTGCGCGGCGCGGCGGTTGAACGGATCTATCGTGAAACCAAGGTGCTGACCATCGGCGGTGGCTCACAAGAAATCATGAAAGATCTGACAGCGCGACAGTCAGGATGGTGACAAATATCCCTTCGCCCCCCTCGCGGAAGCCCCCGGCACCGGCGTAAGATGATGCTTCGGCGCGCGCCCGCGCGCCACCGGTCAACCTTGGGAAGTGACATCGATGAATAAGGGTTTCAGGGGATTCGCTGTGGGCGCCGCGTTGGTGGCGACCGTCGGTCTGTCCGGCGCGGCCAGCGCCTTTCAGCCCGGCTGGTATTTTTCCGCCAGTGGCGCCTCATCAGAAATTGACGATGCCGATGGGCGACTGCTGACCGGCCTGCAGAGCTCGTCCAACACCACCGTCACCGAACCCTGCCTGCTCAGCGACGTCCTCGGAACGACCCCGCTGCTGGGGGGGCTGGTTGGCGGCCTTGATGCCCTGCTCGGCACCACCGGTGTCAGCAACGGATGCCTGCTCACCCTGCTCGGTCCCGGCACCACCACCGGTGGCACGACTGACAACAGCACCCTCAACAACGTCCCGTTGAGCGTCACCTTCGATGGCGGCTACGCCATCAGCGGCGGCGTCGGCTACCAGTTCGAAGGCGGCTTCCGCCCCGAGCTGACACTGTCCTACAGTGAAAACGACATCACCGGCTCACGTGCCTTCCCCAGCACCGGCGCTACTGCCGTGGCCTCGGAAGGCCGCTTCCGCGCCACCCGCCTGGGTGCCAACATGTGGTTCGATATCGACCTTGGCGGCAGCGTCATGCCCTACCTCGGGGTTGGCGTCGGCTACCAGGATGCCGATGTCGAATTCGACGGTCTCGACGACAGCGATAGCGGCGTCTTTTATCAGGCCGGCGCCGGCGTCTCCGCTTGGCTGTCGCGGCGCACTGCGCTGTTCCTCGACTATCGCTATCTGGTATCGGACGATGTCGCCCACACGATTTCGTCGACCGCCACCAGTGGCGGTACCACCCTCACCAGCACCGCCACCCAGGATTTCGAACATCGCGCGCAGCAGGTCACGGCCGGCCTGCGTTACACCTTCAAGGATGCCGCATTGGTCGACAGTGATGGCGATGGCGTCGGCGACCGTTATGACCGTTGCCCCAACACGCCCAGTGGCGTCCAGGTGGACGCCAATGGTTGCCCATTGGACAGTGATGGCGATGGCGTCCCGGACACCCTCGACCAGTGCCCCGGCACCCCGGCTGGCACGGTGGTCGACGCCAAGGGCTGCCCGACCGACAGCGATAGCGATGGCGTCCCCGACCATCTCGACCAGTGCCCCGGCACCCCCGCCGGCGTTGAAGTGGATGCCCGTGGATGTCCGCTCGATAGCGACGGTGACGGTGTCCCCGACGCCCGCGACCAGTGCCCCGGCACCCCCGCCGGCATCGAAGTGGATGCCAATGGTTGCCCCGCCAAGGACTCCGATGGTGACGGCATCCCCGATTTCCGCGACCTGTGCCCGGACAGCCCGGCCGGTATCGCCGTGGGTGAAGACGGCTGCCCGCTCGACAGCGATGGCGACGGCATTCCCGACTACCTCGACGACTGCCCGAATTCGCCCGCCGGCGCCCAGGTGCTGCCCAATGGCTGTGCCCTCAAGGGCGATTGCCGCCGTCCGCGTCCGGGCGAGCAGGTCGACGCACGCGGCTGTGCGGTCGACAGCAGCTTCATCCTCAAAGGGGTGAAGTTCGAGTTCGACTCCGCCCGCCTGACCGAAGAGGCGAAGCGCATTCTCGACCGCGTTTCCGAAACCCTGTCGGCCTACCCTGACATTGACGTCGAGCTTGAAGGGCATACCGACAATGTCGGTACCGCCGCCTACAATCTCGGCCTGTCGGAGCGTCGCTCGATCGCCGTCAAGGAATACCTGACCGGACGCGGCGTTGCCGCCGCTCGCATGGTGCCGGTGGGTTATGGCCTCAGCCAGCCGATCGCCGACAATGCCACCGAAGAGGGGCGTGAAGAGAACCGGCGCGTGGAGCTGACCGTCCGCGAGGACTGAAGGCCCCCGGGCTTGACACGAAAAAGCCGCCAGCCCGAGAAGGCTGGCGGCTTTTTTTGTGGCTTGCGGCGAACCGCGCCGCCCGTTCGCCTCAACGCAGAACGGTCTTTACCTGGCGTCGGGCGTGACCACCAGCAGCAACTGCTTGTTGCGAACCTGGGTGCCGGGCGCAACGCTGATGCTCTCGACCACGCCGGTCACCGGCAGCTGCAACTGAAACTCCATCTTCATCGCTTCCAGCACCGCCAGGGTTTGCCCTTTTTCCACGCGGTCGCCGGCGGCGACGTGTACGGCCACCACCTTGCCGTCTGAGTGCGCCAGCAGGCGACCATCGGATCCTGCGGCAGGGCCCTCGGCGGGGGCCAGCGTCCGGTCGACCCACCGCCAGGTTCGGCCGGCATGCTCGAGCCAGATGCCGTCCCCGTCGCGGGTCAGCTTGACGGTGTGGGTGACGCCATCACGCAGGTACTGGAAGCCTTCCTCGGTACGGCGCGTCAGCCGTATCGGCATGACGACATCGTCATAGGTGATCTCGAAGTGACCGTCGACACCAACCGCCAGATCCACCGCAAAGTCCTGCTCACGCCAGCGCAGCACGAACTCCAGTGGCGTGGCATGCGAGCTGTGCCAGCCCATCATTTCGGTCGGCAGCCCGTGTTCGGCCGCCAGTGCCTCGGTGTCGCCCAGGTAGAGGCCGAGCGCCGCCAGACCGGCATCCAGGCCGTCTGGCGCGACCACCAGCTGGCGCCCGGCAAAGTGCTCGGCGATGAAGCCGGTGGTGCACCCCCCGGCAGCGAACAGCGGGTGACCGATCAGTTCTGCCAGGTAGTCCTTGTTGCTGATCACGCCCATCAGCGTGGTGTCGGACAAGGCCGCCAACAAGCGTGTGCGCGCGGTTTCCCGGTCTTCGCCCCAGGCGATCAGCTTGGCCTGCATGGAATCGTAGTAGGGGCTGATGGTCATCCCCGACGTCAGATAGGTGTCGACCCGCACACCCTCCCCCATCGGGGCGCGCCAGTGCAGTACGCGACCGGTCTGGGGCAGATCGTCGGCCAGCGGATCCTCGGCACACAACCGCACTTCGATGGCATGCCCCAAGGCGCTGTCGTCGATCTCGGCCTGTGACATCGGCAGCGTTTCGCCCTGCGCAACCCGAAGTTGCCACGCCACCAGATCAACCCCGTACACGCATTCGGTCACCGGGTGCTCAACCTGCAAGCGGGTATTCATTTCCAGGAAGTAGAACGCCCCATCGGCCGCGAGCATGAACTCGACCGTGCCGGCACCGACGTAGTTGACGGCCTTGGCGGCCGCCACTGCGGCAGCGCCCATTCGCGCCCGAAGGGACGGATCGACCGCCGGGCTGGGCGCCTCCTCCACCACCTTCTGGTTGCGGCGCTGAACCGAGCAGTCGCGCTCGCCCAGATGGACCACGTTACCGTGACGGTCGCCGAACACCTGGATCTCGACATGGCGGGCGTTCATCACCGCTTTTTCGATCAGCAGTTGCCCCGAACCGAAGGCGTTTTCGGCTTCGCTGCGAGCCGAGCGGATGGCGGGCAACAGCTGATCGGCATCATGCACCAATCGCATGCCGCGCCCGCCACCGCCGGCTGCCGCCTTGACCATAACCGGCAAACCGACCGCATGGGCCTCCGCCGCCAGGGTGTCGTCGGACTGATCGTCGCCCTGATAGCCTGGCACACAGGGCACCTCGGCAGCGATCATGCGTCGCTTGGATTCGCTCTTGTTCCCCATCGCCTCGATCGCATCGGGATCGGGCCCGATGAACACCAGACCCGCGGCCTGCACGGCTCGGGCGAATTCGGCGCGCTCCGACAAAAAACCGTAGCCCGGGTGAATGGCCTCGGCACCGCTGCGCTGCGCGGCCTCGAGAATCCGCTCGATCACCAGGTAGGATTCTTTTGCCGGTGAAGGTCCGATATGCACCGCCTGATCGGCTTCGCGAACGTGCAAGGCATCGCGGTCGGCGTCGGCATAGACCGCCACGGTGCGATAGCCGGCCTTGCGGGCGCCCCGCAATAGGCGGACGGCAATTTCACCGCGATTGGCAACCAGCACCTTGGAGAAGCGTTGGGTTTTATTCATGGGTCACAGTCGACATCGGTAATCGGGCGGGGCGTTCAGTCGGCACGCTCGGGCGGCACGGCCCAGGCCGGTGGCCGCTTCTGCATGAAGGCGGCTATCCCTTCGGGGGCTTCGGTGCCGCGCACGCAGGCCGCGAATTTGGCGGCTGCGTCATCGAGCACCCTGTCCATGTCCTGCTGACCAACCTGGAGCACGATGGCCTTGGTCAGCGCATTGGCCCGCGGTGCACATCGGCGAATCGCATCCAGCGTCGATTGCAGCACCCGGGTCAGTGCTGCATCGTCGGCGAACAGCTCGTGGACCACGCCCAGGCGTAATGCGTCCGTGCCCCCGAACTGCGCACCGGTGAGCGCCAGACGACGGGCCTGGGTCAGGCCGATGCGGGTGACCACGAACGGCGCGATCTGGGCCGGTGGCAGCCCGCGGGTGGTTTCGGGCATGCCGAACCGAGCATCAACGTGCGCCAACGCGATATCCGACACGCAGGCCAGGCCAAAGCCGCCGCCGAGCACCGCTCCTTCGCAGACCGTGACCAGTACCTGTGGCACGGCCTCGGCGGCGCGGAGCAGCGTTCCGAAGGCGCGGTTGACGGCGATGACGGGATCCGCTTCGCCCACTGACGGCGGCTTCAAGCCGCCGGCCATCAAGCCCTTCAGGTCGGCCCCGGCGCAGAAGTGCCCGCCGGCGCCCCGCAGCACGATGGCGCGCAGATCCTCCCGGCCGGCGCATTCGCCAAACACCGCCTCGAGCTGGGCAAGGGTCTCCGGCCGCATCGCGTTGCGGGCTTCGGGACGGTTGAGGGTGATGTGGCGGATGCCGTCGGCATCCTGCACCAGCAGGTCGCTGTAGTCGTTCATCGGAGGTCCCTTACAGGCGGGCTACGCCGAAACTGCTCGGCATCACCGCCCGGGCCTGCGCCTCGCGACAAACCGACAGCGTGAGCCCGAGAACGCGACGGGTATCGCGCGGATCGATCAGGCCGTCGTCGAACAACCGCGCGGTGGCGGCAAACGCATGCGACTCCTTGTCGAATTGGCCAACGATGTTGTTGCGGATGGCACCCAGCATCTGTTCGTCGGCGTCGGACATGACCTTGCCCTGGCTGGCCCATTTCTGCCGGGTGATGATCTCCATCACCCCGGCCGCCTGTTCGCCGCCCATCACCGAGGTCCGGGAATTCGGCCAGGCGAAGATGAAGTGTGGGCCGAAACCGCGGCCGCACATGCCGTAGTTGCCGGCACCGAAGGAGCCGCCCATGACGATGGTGATCTGCGGCACGGTGGCATTGGCCACGGCCTGGATCATCTTGGAACCATGCTTGACGATACCGCCCTGCTCGCTCTCGGTGCCCACCATGTATCCGGTGGTGTTCATCAGGTAGACGATCGGAATCTGCGCCTGGCAGCACAACTGGATGAACTGCCCGGCCTTGGTGGCGCCCTTGGTGGTGATCGGACCGTTGTTGGAGATGATGCCGATCTGGTGCCCCTGCAGCACCGCCCGCCCACAGATGGTCTGCTGGTCGTACTCGCTCTTGAACTCCAGGAACTCGGAGCCGTCGACGATACGCGCGATCGCCTCGCGACAGTCGAAGGGCTTGCGGTAGTCCGGCGGCACCACACCACACAGCTCGTCGATGTCATACAGCGGTGCGCGGACTTCGCGCAGCCCCAGCACCGGCCGCTGCGCGTTCCAGTCGAGGTTGCGGACGATGTCGCGGGCGATGCGGATGCCGTCACCATCGTTCTCGGCCACGAACTCGCAGGTGCCAGCCACCGAGGCGTGCATGTCGGCCCCACCCAGGTCCTCGTCGTCGGCCACCTCGCCGGTGGCGGCTTTCAGCAACGGCGGCCCGGCGAGAAACACTTTCGCCTGCTTGCGGATCATCACCACATAGTCCGACAGGCCCGGCATGTAGGCCCCGCCGGCGGTACTCGAGCCGTGGACCACGGTGATCTGGGGAATCCCAGCTGCCGACAACCGGCACTGGTTGGCGAAGGTCTTGCCGCCAGGAATGAAGACCTCGGCCTGGTACAGCAGATTGGCGCCCCCGGACTCGATCATCGACACCACCGGCAGCTTCTGCTGCAAGGCGATCTCCTGCAGGCGCAGCGTCTTCTGCACACCCCAGGGGGTCATCGTGCCACCCTTGATGGCCGAGTTGGAGGCGACGATCAGACACCGGGTACCGGCCACGTAGCCGATGCCAGCGATCATGTTGCCGCCGGCCAGCGAACCGTCCTTGTCATCATGCTGCTTGTAGCCGCAGAGGGTCGACAGCTCCAGCCAGGGGCTGCCGCGGTCGAGCATCAGGTGCACCCGCTCACGCGGCAACAGCTGTCCCCGCTTGTGAAAGCGCTCGCGCTTCGATTCTTCCTCGTCGCGTCCCTTCTGCTCCACCGCGCGCCAGTCGGCAATGAACTGCAGCATGCCATCACGATTGGCCGCGAACTGCGGGCTCAGGGGATCCACTCTGGATTCGATAACCGGCATTTCCATCCTCTGCCTGTTGTAGGTGTCGACGTCTTTACGTATCAGCATTAAAGCTGATTTTTATCAACAATTGTGGTTACCGCTACTGCGCAATCAGCGTTTGGGACTCTTCCACTGTGCGGCGCCAAGGAAGATCAGCATCACCTGCTTGCCGGTGTTGCGCTGGATCCGGTCGAGTTCGTCGTGATTCTCCGGGTCGGCGTCCAGTAACAGTTCGGTGGCCCCCATCACGCACTGCACCACCAGCCCGGTCACCATCCGCAGGTCTTCGCCATTCAGTCGCTTCAGTTTCGGAAACGCTGCCAGATCCGCCGCCAGCTCACTGACCCAGAGCCGGATCTCCTTGCGAATGGCCAGCCGCACGGTCGATGAGCCGCTGAAGCGTTCCTTGGCGAGGAACTGGAACTGCAACCGGTGCGTGGCGGCATAGCGCAGAAAGGTCTCCATCGAATTGGCGATGAGGTTGGAGGCCGGCAAGGGCGCCGCACGCGCCTCCCGCATCAGGTCATGGAGGGTGCCGAAAGCGTCATCCACCAGCGCCAGGCCGAGGTCGTCCATACCGCTGAAATGCCGGTAGAACGCCGCCGGCACCACCCCGGCTACCTTGGCCACCTCCCGCAGCGACAGCGACGAGAAACTGCGTTCACCCGCCAGCAACTGCAGCGCGCCATCCATCAGGGCGCGCCGAGTGCGCTGCTTGCGCTCGTCGCGGGTTCCGGGGTCGCCGGCAGGCTCTGTTTTCTTTCTGCGCATGGCGCATTTTATCCCGTCCGGCGGCCTGACCGCCGCGTTCCGGCGAGCCGATTTCGCCATTTGAGTGAACAGGTGTTGACTCAAAGGGAAATCACCCCTACAGTGTACACATGTTCACCAACGGAGACCGCCGGACCATGTCCGCCATCGCCCCCCTCGCACAGCGACTGCTGCACCGCCTGACCACGCCGCTGCTGCCGGACGACTATCTGACCCTGTTCAATCCGCAATGGTCGCAACGGACCCTGCAGGCCCGCATCGTCGCCGTCGACCGAGAAACCGATGATGCCACCACCCTGACACTGCGGCCCCCGGCGCGCTGGGGCGGCCATCGCGCCGGCCAGTATCTGCGGGTAGGCGCTGTGGTCGACGGCGTGCGTCATTCCCGCTGCTATTCAATCTCGTCGGCGCCGACGACGGCCGGCGGCGACATCCAGATCACCGTCAAGGCGATTGCCGACGGCCGTGTGTCGCAGGCGTTGGCCCACCAGACCCGGGTGAACGACTACCTCGAGATCAGCGACGCCGAGGGCGCCTTTTGCTGGCCCGAGGCGATCCCGCAACGGGCGCTGTTCATCAGTGCCGGCAGCGGCATCACGCCGTTGATGAGCATGGCGCGCGATGCCGCCGCCCAGGGTCGCCTGCCTGCGCTGACCTGGCTGCACTATGCACCGCGTCAGAACGACGTCATTCTGGGCACGGCGCTGCAGGCACTTGCGGACGCCCACCCACAGATTGACCTGCAGCTGATCTGCACCCGCGAGGGCGGCCAACATCTCACCCCGGCAGACCTGGCATCCCGGTGCCCGGACTGGACGACGCGCCCGGCCTGGAGTTGCGGACCGACGGCACTGCTGGAAACGGTGGAGGCCCTGTGGGCCGAAACCCCCGACGCCGCGCCGCTGACGGTTGAGCGGTTCCGCCCCCGTGCGGTGCCGCTGTCCGACGTGACCGGCGGTCGCCTCACGTTCCTCAGCAGTGGCGGTGGCGTCGACAGCGATGGCCGCACCTCGATGCTGGAAACCGCCGAAGCCGCCGGCCTGATGCCGAAACACGGCTGCCGCATGGGCATCTGTCACGGCTGCACCGTCAAGTTGAAGCAGGGCCAGGTCCGCGATCTGCGAACCGGCCAGTGCTTCGGCGACGAAGATGACCTGATTCAGATCTGTGTCTGCGCCCCTGCGGGCGACGTCGCGATCGAACTCTGAACCCACCCCAACGAACCAACGGGAGACTCCCATGGCCTTCGATACCCGCCCCCAACATCGTCCCGACAGCGCCTGGCCGATCGGCCTGCCGCGCATGACCGCCGAACAGGTCGACGCCTTCGGCCGCGAGATGGATGCCCTGCGTGAAGAGGTGATCGGCAACCGTGGTGCTGCTGACGCCGCCTACATCCGCCGGGTCATCCGCCTGCAGCGCGGCATTGAGATCACCAGTCGCGGCATCATCTACGGTGGGATCCTGTTCCCGCCTGCACTGGTGGTCGGCGCGGTCGGCCTGGGGCTGGCCAAGATTCTCGAGAACATGGAGATCGGCCATAACGTGATGCACGGCCAGTGGGACTGGATGCGCGATCCCGCCATTCACTCCAGCACCTGGGAGTGGGACACGGTTTGCCCCGCCGATCAGTGGAAGAACACCCACAACGTCGAACATCACACCTGGACCAACGTGCTGGGCAAGGATCGTGACGTCGGTTACGGCATCCTGCGCATGAGCGAGGCCGAAAAGTGGCATCCGGCGCACCTGCTCAATCCGATCAACAACGCCCTGCTTGCGGTGTTCTTCCAATGGGGCGTGGGGCTGCACGACTCCGAAATGGACCAGCTGGCCCGCACCGGACGGATCAAGCCGGAATCCCGCGCCAAGCTGCGCGGGCTGTGGAAGAAGGCGCGCAAGCAGGTCCTCAAGGACTACGTGCTGTTTCCAGCGCTGGCCGGCCCGTTCTTTCTGCCGGTGCTGATCGCCAACGTGGTCGCCAACCTGATCCGCAACCTGTGGACCTACATGATCATCTTCTGCGGCCACTTCCCGGAGGGTGTCCACCAGTTCACCGAGGAAGAAGTCGCCAACGAGAGCCGCGGCGGCTGGTACCTGCGCCAGCTGTTGGGCTCGGCCAACATCAAAGGGGGCCCGCTACTGCACCTGATGAGCGGCAACCTCAGCTTCCAGATCGAGCACCACCTGTTCCCCGATCTGCCGAGCAACCGCTATGCCGAGCTGTCGCCGAAGGTGCAGGAGATCTGCGAACGCTACGGCCTGCCCTACAACAGCGCACCGCTGCGTCGCCAGTTCGGCACCACCATGAAACGGGTATTCCGACTGGCCCTACCCTCCCGCAACCCTCTGGCCGCGGCGGCCTGAAGGGGCGGGTCAGCTGAAGCTGGCGCGGAGGATGTAGAAAAAGATGATCGACAACACCGCGCCAGCGGGCAAGGTGATCACCCATGAAACGAAGATGGTGCGGATCACCGACAGGTTGAGGGCGGCGATGCCGCGTGCAAGCCCGACGCCAAGGACGGCCCCCACCAGGGTATGAGTGGTGGAAATGGGCAGGCCGATTCCGGAGGCGGCCACCACGGTGGTGGCCGCTGCCAGGGTCGCCGCAAAGCCACGCGACGGCGTGAGATCAGTGATCCGAGAGCCGACCGTGGCGATCACCCGACGGCCAAAGGTGATCAGCCCCAGCACGATTCCCACGGCGCCCAGCAGCAACACCCAGGGTGGAACGGCGGACTGCGCCGCCACCGAACCGCTGGCAACGATGCCGACGATGGCGGCCACCGGGCCGACGGCATTGGCGACATCATTGGAGCCGTGAGCAAAGGCCATGGCGCATGCGGTCACGATCATCAGCACCCCGAACACCCGCTCCACGTTGGCAAACTGGAAGGTGCGGTCGAGTGCCGGATCCAGCCGCAGACGCCGGATCGCCAGCAGGCCGAAGGCGGCCACCACCGCCGCCAGCATCAGTGACCAGCCGATGGCTCCGGCCGCACCCAGGTCCAGTCCTATGTGCTTGAGACCCTTGGTCAACGTCACCAGCGCGGTCACCAGGGCCGTCACGAAAATGTATCCCGGCACATAGCGTATGGCCGCCTTCAGGGGTTCGGCGGTGTTGAGAATCAACCCCTGGACGCTCATGAACAGCAGGTAGGCCAGCGTACCGGACAGCAGCGGCGAGATCACCCAACTCAGCGCGATGTTACTGATCTTGCCCCAGTGCACCGCTTCCATACCGATACCGATGGCGGCAAACCCGACAATGGCGCCGACAATCGAATGGGTGGTGGACACCGGCCAGCCGAAGAAGGAAGCGACGGTCAGCCAGGTGCCAGCCGCCAGCAATGAGGCCAACATGCCGTAGATCAGCAAGTCGGGACGGTCCGCCAGCAATCGGGTATCGATCATGCCGTTGCGGATGGTGGCGGTGACCTCGCCTCCGGCGAGATAGGCCCCGGCAAACTCGAAAATGGCGGCGATGATGATCGCCTGGCGGATGGTGACGGCCTTGGAGCCGACCGACGTCGACATGGCATTGGCGACATCGTTGGCGCCCACGCCCCAGGCCATGAAGAGGCCGAAGACACAGGCCAGCGCAATGTAGACCGTGGCGAGATCCATGGTCAGACCTAGCGCGCTGACACGAGAACTTGCAGCCGCGCACCGACCCGCTGGGCGCGGTCGGCGAGGTCTCCGAACCAGTCGATGATCTGGTAGAAGAAGATCACATCGACCGGCGGCAGCTCGCGTTCGAGCGCCAGCAACTGTTCCCGCAAGCGGATCTGCAAGCGGTCGGTCTCGTGCTCGATCCGGTCGAGTTCCCCCAGCAGGGTGGAGACCACGGCGGTCTCCCGCCCCCGAAAACCGGTATCGAGTAAGGCGTCCAGTTCGCCGATGGCCCGGTGCGCCTGATGACAGGCATCGACGGTGCGCTGGACGAAGGCGCGGAATGCGCCCTCAAGAGGCTGCGGCACTCCCATCCGACGCCCGAGCATCAGCCCGGCGATATCCTTGGCCTTGTTGGCTACCTTGTCCTGCATCTGGAGCATGTCGAGCAGATCGCGGCGGTCGACCGCCATGAACAGGTGCGAGGGCAGCTGACGCCGCAGGTCCTTCTTCAGCGTGTCCGCCTCACCTTCCCCCTCGGCAATCTGGTCGCGCAGCGCTGCGGCAGCGGTCCAATCGCCGGCAATGGCCGCCTCAACGAAGGCAGGGAGATGGTCGACACAGGCCGCGACGCGGGCCATGTGATGCTTGAGCGGCTGAATCGGCGAACCGCCGAGCATTTCCGCGATCGTACTTTTGAGTGGCATGCGCGGATTGTAATAAAACCTTCACACAACCGCCTGCCGTCGGGCTCAAAGCGCGAAACGCATCCCGCGACGGAGGTGCTGATAACACCAACCCGCTAGCGCGGTGGCGCACTGCGCCTCAATACGCGCTTCCTCTCCGGGCTTGTGATGCGTCAGCAATAGTTCCGGCCGATGCCGGAGCCCGGAAAGGGCATTTCCCAAGCGTGCCGGGGTGAAATGCCGTGACACCACACCGAGCGCCGCTTCCTCATCGGCGAAGGCGATCTCGATGATCAGACGATCAAGCCGTGGCAAGGCATTCAGCGCTGCCCACAGCTCCGGGCAGTCGGTGGTGTCGCCGGAAAAGGCGATCACCCCCGCCGGGCCCTCGATGGCATAGCCGACGGCGGGCACGGTGTGCAGCACCGAGAAACTGTGCAGTCGCAGGCCGCCGTCAAGCTCGATCACGGTTCCCGGCGCCATCGGCTGCCAACGGATCAGTGGCTGTTCGGCATTCGGCAGTGCAGCGAAGTCGGGCCACAGCTGCCAGTTGAACAGATGGGTGCGCAGGGTTTCGATCACTTCCGGGCGGGCTGAAACCGTCAGCGGAGCTTCGATCTCATCGAGCAGATTGTCGGCCAGAAACGCGAGGCCACAGACATGATCCAGGTGGGCATGCGTGAGGAACACCTGCCGCAGACAACGCTGCTCCGCCAGGCTCAGCTCGCCGACCCCGGTCCCCGCATCGATCAGTATGGCGTCGCCCAGCAGCAGACTTGTGGTCCGAAGCCCCGGACCAATGCCGCCACTGCACCCCAGGACCGTCATCTGCATGAATTACCACCTCCTCGCGCATGCTACCCCGGTGGTACGCTTGGCGTCATGATCATCTCCCTCGCCCTGCTCGCGGCCCTGTGCTACGGCACGGCAACGCTGTGGGTATGGCGCACCCCAGGGGCGCCAGACGAACGCTGGGCGGTCGTGGTGGCGCTGATGCTGCACACTGCCGCGCTCGGTCTGCTGCTGCTGCGGCCTGACGGACTGGCGATCGGCTGGACCGAGGCACTGGCGTTGTTCGCCTGGCAATCATCGGTCCTGTTATTCGTCTTCAGCCTCAGGCAGTCACCCTTGCGCCAGCTCGGACTGGGGGTCTACCCGGTGGCCGGTGCGTTCGTGCTCATTGCGGCGCTCTGGCCGTCCACAGCAACTGCCGTGGAGGGCGACTGGACCGTCCGCGTCCACATCCTGTTGTCCCTGCTGTCGGCCGGGCTGCTGACGTTGGCGGCGATGCAGGCGACCCTGCTGGCGGCGCAGGAACAGTGGCTGCACCAGCATCAGGCGCCGGCGTTGATGCGCAAGTTGCCGCCGGTGCTGACCATGGAGCGGCTGTTGTTTCAGCTGGTGTCGGTGGGTTTCATCCTGCTGTCGGCCGCCCTGCTCAGCGGCCTCTGGTTCCTGGATGACTGGCTGGCACAGCATCTGGCGCACAAAACGGTGCTGTCGATCACCGCATGGGTCATCTTTGGCGGCCTGCTGTGGGGGCGGTGGCAATTCGGCCTGCGCGGCCGCGTCGCGACGCGCTGGACGCTTGCGGGCTATGCCGTGTTGATCCTGGCCTACTTCGGCAGCAAGCTGGTGCTGGAGCTGATGTTGGGTGCACATTGGACCGTCGACTGAGCCCGTCAACACCTCGATGATTGACGACAGTCGGAAACTTCCGTAAATGTGATCGGCCACGGCCCTGACCTCCCCCGTCTTGAACGACATTCCGTTATCGGCGCTGTTCGCGCTTCTGCTGGTCCTTCTGCTGTTGTCGGCATTTTTCTCCAGCTCCGAGACGGGGCTGATGACGCTCAACCGCTATCGGCTGCGCCACCGCGCGAAACAGGGTGATCGCGGCGCGCGGCTGGCCTGGTCCCTACTGCAAAGACCGGACCGTCTGATCGGCACCATTCTGCTCGGCAACAACTTCATCAATGTGCTGGCGGCATCGGTGGCAACGGTGATCGGTCTGCGACTGTTCGGCGATGACGGTATCGCGATCGCCACTGGCGCCCTGACCCTGTTACTCCTGATCTTCGGCGAGGTCACGCCGAAGACCATGGCGGCGCTGCACCCCGAGCGCATCGCCTTCCCGGCCGCCTACGTGTTGTGGCCACTACAGCGGCTGCTCTACCCGCTGGTGTACGCCGTCAACCTGGTCAGCAACGCCATCCTGCGGGGGTTCGGCGTCTCTCCCGAAGATGCGGCGGAGCACAACATCAGCTCCGAGGAGCTGCGCACCATCGTCGCCGAAGCCGGCGCCATGATTCCCCAGCGCCACCAAAAGATGCTGTTGTCGATTCTCGACCTGGAAAAGGCGACCGTGGAGGACATCATGGTGCCCCGCAACGAGATTCTGGGCATCGATCTGTCCGAGCCGTGGGGTGATATCCGCAGCTCAATCATCGAGAGCGAGCATACCCGCCTGCCCTTGTACGACGGCTCAATCGACCAGCTCAAGGGGGTGCTTCACCTGCGCCGCGTGGTGCGGCTGGCTGCCGACAACCAACTCGACGCCAACAGCTTGATGTCCTTGGCGCGGGAGCCCTACTTCATCCCCGAGGGGACTCCCCTCAACCAGCAATTGCTGAACTTTCAGAATCAGAAGCGCCGGATTGGCTTCGTCGTCGACGAGTACGGCGACATTCAGGGGCTGGTAACCCTGGAGGACATCCTCGAGGAGGTCGTCGGAGAGTTCACTTCAGATCCTGCCACCCGCCTGAAGAATGTCTACGCGGACGACGATGGCAGCTTTCGGGTGGCGGGCAATGTCACCCTGCGCAGCCTCAATCGCAATCTGGGCTGGAAGCTGCCGATCAGCGGCCCGAAGACGGTCAACGGGCTGCTGCTGGAGCAGTTGGAGAGCATTCCCCAGACCGGCAAGAAGGCGCGCATTGCCGGCTATGAGTTCGAGATCATCGAGGCGCGCTCGAACGCGGTGAAGGCGGTTCGCATCCGCCCGGCAACCTGAAACCGGCTATCACACCAGGGCGATCGCCTGTTCAAGCCGGCTCACGGCCATGACCTCAATGCCCAGCTTGGCCGATTTTCGCGGTTTGTTGGCCTCCGGCACGATGGCGTGGGTGAAGCCTTGTTTAGCTGCTTCCAACAGCCGCTCCTCGCCCGCCTGAACCGGTCGAATTTCGCCCGCCAAGCCCACTTCGCCAAACACCACCCAGCCCGTCGGGACCGGCCGCCCGCGCATCGACGACAGCGCAGCCAGCAATAGCGGAAGATCGGCCGCAGGCTCCTGTATCTTCATGCCGCCGACGACGTTGGCAAAGACATCCTGATCACCCAGCGCCACCCCGCCATGCCGGTGCAACACCGCCAGCAGCAGATTCAGCCGATTGCTCTCCAACCCCAGGGTCACCCGTCGCGGCGTGCCCAGCAGGGACCGGTCAACCAGCGCCTGGACTTCCACCAGCATCGGCCGGCTGCCCTGACGCGTCACCGTGACGACGCTACCAGGGACCGGCTGTGCGTGTCTGGACAGGAACAGCGCTGAGGGGTTGTTGACCTCCTTCAACCCCCCGTCGGTCATCGCGAACACCGCCAGCTCATTGACAGCCCCGAACCGGTTCTTGACCGCCCGCACGATCCGATAGCGGCTCCCTTCGTCGTGCTCGAAGTACAGCACCGTGTCGACCATGTGTTCGAGTACCCGAGGACCGGCGATCGCCCCTTCCTTGGTGACGTGTCCGACCAGCACCACGGCGGTCTGGCTGCGCTTGGCATGGCGCACCACCTGGGCGGCACACTCGCGCAGCTGGGAAACGCTTCCAGGCGCGGAGTCGAGCGCATCGGTGTACAGCGTCTGGATCGAATCGAGCACGACGAAGCCCGGCTTCTGTGCCTCGATCTGTGCCAGCACCGCCTCGACCCGGGTTTCCGCCAGCACCGGCAGGTCCATTCGCGGCAGCCCCAGTCTCTCGGCACGCAGGCGCACTTGTGTGAGCGATTCCTCACCGGTGACATACAGGGTGCGGTACAAACCCTGCATATGCGCCAGCAATTGCAACAGCAGGGTCGACTTGCCGATGCCCGGATCGCCGCCGATCAGGGTGACGCCGCCCGGCACCACACCGCCGCCGAGCACCCGGTCCATCTCGGCAGACCCGGTGGAGGCCCTCGGGACATCGGCCAACGAGACCTGGTCGAGCTGCTCCACCGCCGAACCTGCCACCAGCGGCGCAAAACCGCTTCGACGCGGCCCCGCCGCCTCCACCTCGACCAGGGTGTTCCACTCGCCACAGTCGCCACATTGCCCCGCCCATTTGGGGCTGGCGGCGCCACAGCGCTGACAGACATACTGGGTTCGCGTCTTCGCCATTTGTGCGGGCCGTCAAAACCGTTAGGATTCGGGGACACTATAAAGGGGAGCCGCGCGTGAAAGCCTCGGTATGGTCGAAAGACTGGTTTGCAGCGCTGGCATTTGGGATCGGATTCGCACTGGTGGCGGGGCTCGTCGCCGGGGATGCCTTTCAACAGGTTGAGCGGGCCGCATACGACGTCGGCGTGCGCGCGCGTGATCGGGCGCCCTCCGACCGCATTGCGGTGATCGCTATCGACGACGAGTCGATTCGCAATCTCGGGCGCTGGCCGTGGCCGCGGGAACTGCAGGCCGACATGATCGACCGCTTGCGCGAGAGCAAGGCGCGCGCCATCGGCAGCACCGTCTTCTACAGCGAGCCCCAGGAACCCGCTGGTGAAGCCACACTGCGAGGGTTGGCCGAAACCCTGCAACGCTCGTCACTGACCACCGACATCCCCCAGGAGATTGAAGTCTTCGGCATCATGCTCGACGATCTGGCACTGCAACTGCCGGCAGCGGCGGGGATTGCCGAAAGCTGGCGACAGTCGGCGCTGGTCAACCAGTATCCCGGCGCGCTCAACGCGCTGGAAACAGCCCTGCAGCAGGCGCTCGCGACAGAATCGGGTGACGCCCGGCTGTCCCGGGCGATCCGCGATTTCGGCCGGGTGTTGCTCCCCATGAGCTTCACCCTGGGGCGCCCGCATGGTCGTCCTGACGCACCACTCCCGCCGTACGTCAGCAGCGCCCAGCTGACACAGGTCAGCGACCGGATCGGGGCACGGGCAGCCGGCGACCTGCCGCTGCCGACACAGTCGGCACAGCCCCCGGTGATGGAGCTCGGCCAGGCGGCTGCGGCGGTCGGATATCTCAACACGACGCTGGACAGCGACGGCGCCGTACGCTTCGAGCCGCTGGTGCTCAGTTACTTCGATGCACTGTTTCCGTCGCTGGCGCTGCAGCTCGCGGCAACCGCACTCAACCTTGGCCCGGAGGACATTGAAGTGCGGCTGGGCGAAGGCGTTCAGCTCGGCGGTTTGCGCATCGACACCAGCCCGCGTTTGCTGCTGCGCACACACTTCTATCGTGACCGCGACGATCGCCCGGCCTTCCCGGTGTACTCGTTCTATGACGTCCAGGAAGGCAAGATCCGCCCCGAGAACTTTGCCGACAAGATCGTCCTGATCGGCGCCACCGCGCGCGGCATCGGCGACACCTTTCCGACGCCCGTTTCACCCGCGATGGCACCCGTTCTGCAGCTGGCCCACAGCGTTTCAACACTGCTGCAGCTTGACTATTACCAGCGTCCCGCATGGGCGCCCTGGGCGGAACTGGGCGTCTTCGCGGTTCTGCTGCTGTGGCTGGCATTCGGGGTGCCAGCCCTGTCCGGCACCCTGGCTGCAGGGGTGACGATCGCCCTGGCGGCCTTGCTGCTGGTTGCCCAGTACTCGCTGCTGACCACCAATGCAGTGTGGCTGAAGCTCGCCCTACCCGCCCTTTTCGTGGTGCTCGGTCACGGTGTCATGCTGCTCAAGCGCTTCAACCTGACCGAGCGCCTGAAACAGAGCTCTGAAGTCGAAGGCGCCGAATCGAACCGTATGCTGGGCCTGGCCTTCCAGGGTCAGGGACAGTTGGACATGGCGTTCGAGAAATTCAAACGGGTGCAGCCGGTCGACGACAAACTGCTCGATCTGCTCTACAACCTGGCGCTGGACTTCGAGCGCAAACGGCAGTTCAACAAGGCCGAGAACGTCTATCAGTTCATCGCCGGCCAGAACCGGGACTTCCGTGACGTGCAGCAGAAGCTGGGCCGCGCCCGCAAGCTGTCGGAGACCGTGATCATCGGCGGTGGCGGGTCGTCGCACGCCGGCGCCACCCTGCTCCTGGATGCCACCCAGCAGATCGAAAAGCCGATGCTGGGGCGCTATCAGGTCGAAAAGGAGCTCGGAAAGGGTGCGATGGGGATCGTCTATCTCGGCCGTGACCCGAAAATCGGTCGTCAGGTCGCGATCAAGACCATGGCGCTGACCCAGGAATTCGAACCCGACGAGCTGGCGGGTGTGAAGGAGCGCTTTTTCCGTGAAGCCGAGACCGCCGGGCGGCTGTCACACCCCAACATCGTGCAGATCTTCGATGCTGGTGAGGAGCATGACCTGGCCTACATCGCCATGGAGTTCATCCACGGGCACGACCTCACCCGCTACACCAAACCGAATGCGCTGCTGACGCCAGCAGAAGCAATCCGCTTCGTCGCCGACGCCGCCGATGCATTGGATTATGCCCATGGCAACGGCATCATCCACCGGGACATCAAGCCCGCCAACATGATGCTGGTGGAGAGCAGCCGGACGCTCAAATTGATGGACTTCGGTATCGCACGCATCGCCGACTCTTCCAAAACCAAGACCGGCATGGTGCTCGGCACCCCCAGCTACATGAGCCCGGAGCAACTCGCTGGCAAGCGGGTGGACGGTCGGTCCGACCTGTTTTCGCTGGCCGTCACGCTGTATCAGCTATTGAGTGGCGGCCTGCCGTTCCAGGCCGATTCCATGGCAACGCTGATGTTCAAGATCGCCAACGAGCCCCATGCGCCGTTGGCCGTGGTCTGTCCCGGGCTCCCCGGGGGCCTCAGCGAGGTGCTGGACCGGGCGATGACCAAGGACCCGGAGCTTCGCTACCCGCGGGGGGCCGAACTGGCCGCTGCGCTGCGGCCGTTGCTGGCGAACCTGGGCTGATCACCGCCCATGGCGCTGAAGGACAAACTGACCGTGGCCATGCGTACCGATGTTGGTCGGGTACGCGGCAACAACGAAGATGCCGTCGCCGACGATGCCGACCTTGGTCTGATCGTGCTGGCCGATGGCATGGGGGGCTACAACGCCGGCGAAATTGCCGCCGGCCTTGCCATCGCCACCATTCTCGACAGCGTGCGACGAGCCTGGCCCGCCCTTCGGGCAGGCGAGATCGATGTCGCCAGCGGCTACTCGGTCGAAACCTTGGCACTCCGCGACGCCATCACACTGGCCCACAACACCATCTTTCAGGTCGCCCAGTCACAACCGCAGTGCGCCGGCATGGGCACCACGGTGGTCTGCGCCGCCTTCCATGATGACCGGGTGTCGATCGCCTATGTCGGCGACTCCCGGCTCTACCGGTGGCGGGATGGTCGTCTGGAGCAAATCACCCGCGACCACTCGTTGCTGGAAGAGTTGGTGGCCCGCGGCCATTACAGCCGCGAGGATGCGACCCGCCTTGTCCGCAAGAACATCGTCACTCGGGCGCTTGGCGTCGAGGAACGGGTCGCCGTCGATGTGCTGGAGGAACCGGTGGAAGTCGGCGACATTTTCCTTGCCTGTTCCGACGGGCTCAGTGATATGGTTCCCGATGAGGGGATCGCCAATATCCTTTCGACGTCGGGTACCGTGCTGGAGATGACGGCCAATGCACTGGTGGACGCCGCACTGGCCGCCGGCGGTCGTGACAATGTGTCGGTGATTCTGCTGCGGGCCGATGCTTCATTCGCTCGCGGTCGCCGTTGGTACGAACGTTTGCTGGAGTGGTTCTGAGTAGCCACCCGCTATGAATACTTCTTGCAACCACAGACCAGGTTGATACGCGCATGGGCAAGCTCATCCTCACCGACGGCAATGGCCAGTCCCGGGACATCCCGCTCGACAAGGAGCGCATGACCCTCGGGCGACATCCCGACAACGATATCGTGCTCGACGACCGTGCTGCGTCCGGTCGACATGCCGCGATCATCACCATCCTCGACGACAGCTTCCTGGAAGACCTGCAGTCGACCAACGGCACCCTGGTCAACGGGCAGCCGATCAGCAAGCACCCGCTGAGCAATGGTGACGTCATCACGCTGGGCCGCCACACTCTGCGCTATGAGGGAGGCGCGGCACCGGCCGCCGAGGACGACTTCGAGAAGACCATGATTCTCAAGCCGGGCCAGTTCGGCGCCGCATTCGATGCGCAGGTGGCAACGGCGACGGCAGGAACCGAACCCGGTGCCCCGACCGCGAGCAAGCCGATCCTCGGCAAGCTCCAGGTCACCAGCGGCGGCAATGCAGGCAAAGAACTGGAGCTGTCGAAGGCGTTGACCACCATTGGCCGCCCTGGCGTACAGGTCGCCGCGATCACCCGTCGAGTGGATGCCTACTACATCGTGCATGTCGGTGGCAGTCGTGACGGCCAGCGCCCCCGAGTCAATGGGGCGGAAGTCGGCTCCACTGCACAACGCTTACAAGACGGCGACCAGATCGAACTTGCCGGCACCGAGATGCGGTTCATCGTGGTGACCTGAACGCGTTTGCGCCAGGGTCTGCACTCAGGCGTCGGTGTGAACGAAACGGACCCGCTGGGTCAGGCCGCAGAACAATTCATAGGCGATGGTGCCGGCATGGGCAGCAATGGCTTCGGCCGGCAGGCCCGGACCCCATAGCCGCACCGGGTCACCCACCGCAGCGTGGGGGCAGGTTCGCAGATCCACCGTCACCATATCCATCGACACCCGCCCGGCCATCGGCACCGTCGTGCCGCGAATCTGCAGCGGCGTCCCGTTCGGGAGGCTCCGCAGGATGCCGTCGGCATAACCCATCGCCACCACGCCCACCGGCATGCGCTCAGGGCAGCGGTATGCCTGACTGTAGCCGATGGTATCCCCCGCCTCGAACTCGCGTACCGCAATCAGCCGACTCTCCAGGGTCATCGCAGGCCGCAAACCCAGCGCCTGTGAAGTGCGATCCGGCAACGGGCTGGCCCCATACAGGGCCAGCCCGGGGCGCACCCAGTCCAGCCGCGCCTGAGGCCAGGCGATCAGCCCGGCCGAGTTGGCAACCGACCGCGGCCCCGGCACCCCCACAAGCGCTGCCTCGAAACGGGCAATCTGCTCCAGAGTAAAGGGATTCTCGGTCTCGTCGGCCGAGGCCAGATGGGTCATCCACCCGGCCAGGGTCCACCCGGGGTGCGCGGCAAGGGTGGCCTGCAGCCGCGGCACGTCCGCCAGAGGGAACCCCAACCGATGCATCCCGCTGTCGAGCTTGAACCACAGCGTCACGCGGGCCTGCGGCCCGAGTTGGTCAAGGATATCGAGCTGCCAGTGGTCGTGCACCACCACCACCAGCTCCTCATACACCGCCAGCGCCGCCTCTTCCCGCGAGATGATGCCCTCAAGCACGGCGATGGGGGTGCTGATCCGCGCCTGCCGAAGTCGTATTGCCTCCTCCATGCAGGCCACCGCGAGGCAGTCAATGCCGGCCGCCGCCAGCGCTCGAGAAACGGGCACGGCGCCATGGCCGTAGCCATCGGCTTTGACGGCCGCCATCACCCGGGCGCCGGGCGCCATCTGGCGGACCACCCCGAGGTTGTGCCGGATCGCCGACAGATCGACCGTCGCGGTGACGCGGGGAATCACGGCGCGAAACCGTCGTCGTAGCCCTGAGCGAGGTTTTCGAACCGGGTGTGCTGGCCGAGAAACGCCGTCCGTATCGTCCCCAGCGGTCCGTTACGCTGCTTGACGATGATGATCTCCGCGGTGCCCTTGTCGGGCGATTCCTTGTTGTAGACCTCGTCGCGGTAAATGAACATGACGAGATCAGCATCCTGCTCGATGCCTCCGGATTCACGCAGATCACTCATGCGGGGGCGCTTGTTGTCGCGTTGCTCGACACCACGATTGAGCTGGGACAGCGCAATCACCGGCACCTCCAGTTCCTTTGCCAGCGCCTTCAAACTGCGGGAGATCTCGGAAATCTCGTTGGTGCGGTTCTCGCGGGTGCCGGGCACCTGCATGAGCTGGATGTAGTCGACCACAATCAACTGGATGTCATGGCGCATCTTCATGCGTCGGGCGCGAGCCCTCAGCTCGAGCGGCGATAACGCCCCGGTCTGGTCGATATAGAGCGGGGCTTCACGGATCAACCCCCCCTGGCTGACCAACCGATCCCAGTCGCGGTCCTCAAGGTCACCACTGCGAAGGCGGGTCATATCAATGCGGGCGAACGAGGACAGCATACGCAGCCCCAACTGTTCTGCAGGCATTTCCATCGAGAACACGGCCGCCGCCTTGCGCTCGTAGAGCACCACGTGCTCTGCGATATTCAGGGCCAGCGAGGTTTTGCCCATGGACGGTCGGCCTGCCAGGATCACCAGGTCTCCCGCGTGCAAACCGGTCGTCATGCGATCAAGCTCGGTAAAGCCGGTCGACAGTCCGGCGACGCTGCCTTCATTGGCCCGCAGCAGTTCGATCTTGTGCTCGACCTTCGTCATGATCTGCGCCATGTCGAAATAGCTCGACTGGGCATGTTCGGTGCGATTGCGGATGGCAAAGACCTTCTGCTCCGCCTGGTCGATCAGCTCTGGCGGTGGCCGCCCGTCCGGGCGATAGCCGAAATCGGCGATCTCCCCACCAGCCGTGATCAGACTCCGCAGCACCGCACGTTCCCGCACGATATCGGCATAGGCCAGCACATTGGCGGCGCTGGGGGTGTCGTTGGCCAGGCTGCCCAGATACGCCAACCCGCCGGCAGCCTCAAGCTGGTTCCGATTGCGCAGGTATTCGCTGAGGGTGACGAAATCGCAAGGCCGGTTATTGTTGACCAGTTCGGCAATCGCCTTGAACAGCAGCTGATGATCTTCGCGATAGAAATCTTCAGCAGTAAGACGGTCGGCGATATCGTTCCAGGTGCGGTTGTCCAGCATGAGGCCGCCCAGCACGGATTGCTCGGCCTCAATGGCGTAAGGCGGCAGCTTAGGGTCAGTTGACATCGGGGCCTGTCGGCGTATTACGGGGTCTTCAACGAAAACGGCCCGCTGCGCAAGCAGCGGGCCGTCCAGTTTACGCGAGCCGGTCGGCTTCAGTCGGCAGCGTTGGCCGACCGCTGGGACTCGACCACCACCGCAATGCTGGCCTCGACTTCGGAATGCAGCGAGACCGCGACGTCGAAACGGCCGATCTCGCGGAATGGCGTCACCAGGTCGATTTCGTTGCGATGCAGGTCGAGACCGTCGGCAAGCGCCGCCTCGATGATCTCGGTGACGCCCACTGACCCGTAGAGCTTGCCTTCTTCCGATGCCAGAACGCGGATGGTCAGCGTCTTGCCAACCAGGGTCTGCGCCCGCACCCGAGCGGCGTTGAGGCTATCCGACGCCTTCTTCACCAGCTCGCTCTTGCGTGCCTCAAAAACCGCCTTGTTGCCTTCGGTAGCCGGCAGCGCCTTGCCCTGCGGCAGCAGGAAATTGCGACCATAACCCGGTGCGACCTTCACGGTTTCACCGAGGTCACCCAGCTTCTTGATCTTCTCGAGCAGAATCACTTCCATGAGGGCGCTCCTTACTCGTGCTTGTCGGTGTAGGGCAACAGCGCCAGGAAGCGCGCGCGCTTGATCGCGGTGTTCAGCTGACGCTGATAGCGCGACTTGGTGCCGGTGATACGGGCCGGAACGATCTTGCCGTTCTCACCCACGTACTGCTTGAGCGTGGCGAGATCCTTGTAGTCGATCTGGTCGACGCCTTCGGCGGAAAACTTGCAAGACTTCTTGCGACGGAAAAAGGCTGCCATTCTTATTCTCCAGAGCTGTCGTCAGCGTTGTCGTCGTCCCCGCCTTCGGCGGTCTCGGCGACCGGGCGGCGCTCAGTGCGCTCCGGCTTCTTTTCTTCTTCCTGTTCCTTGAACAAAGGAGAAGGCACTGTCACGGCGGCATCCTTGCGGACGATCAGACGGCGCAGCACGGCGTCGTTGAAGCGGAAAGCGCCCTCGATCTCGTTGAGGGTGGCTTCGTCGCATTCGACGTTCAGAAGCACGTAGTGGGCCTTGTGCGCGTTGAGAATGGGATACGCCAGCTGGCGACGGCCCCAGTCTTCGAGACGATGTACGGTGCCACCATTGGTGGTCACCATGTTGCTGTAACGCTCGGTCATTGCCGGAACCTGATCGCTCTGGTCCGGATGCACCATGACCACGATTTCGTAGTGACGCATGGAATCTCCTTGTGGACACGCCCAAGGGCGCGGCTTCCCGCCCAATGCGGTGAAGCAAGTGATTCACGCCCGGGCGGGCGCGAAGGGCGCGGATTATGTCGGCCGCACGGGCCGATTGCAAGCTGCGAGCTGGCGCTGACGCCAGGCTTCGTACAGACACACGGCCGTCGCGACCGAAACATTAAGACTTTCGGCTTTGCCGGTCATGGGAATCCGTACCAGTCGATCACAGCGCTCACGGGTAAGCCGCCGCATGCCATCGCCCTCTGCGCCCATCACCAGCACCGTCGGCCCAGTCAGGTCAGCCTCAAAAAGCGTCTGCTCGGCTTCACCGGCCAACCCCGTCAACCAGTAGCCCAGGGTCTGTAGGCGTTCCAGGCTGCGGGCCAGATTGGTGACAGCGATCACCGGCACCCGTTCGGCACTGCCTGCCGCCGCCTTGCGAGCGACTGCGGTCAGGCTGGCGCTACGGTCTCGTGGGATGATCACGGCATCTACACCCACCGCTTCGGCCGTGCGCAGGCAGGCCCCAAGGTTGTGCGGGTCCTGAACACCATCAAGCGCCAGCAGCAGACGTTCGGGGGTCGCCGGCCGCTCCAGCGCCGCCTCCCCCTCGAATCGTTGTGGCGGTAATTGCGCCATCACCCCCTGATGACGCAAGCCGGGCTGCTTGAGATCCATTTCGCCGCGCGAACAGCGCTGAACCGGAATCTGCAACGCCGCCGCCGCTGCCAACACCCGGCGCGCACGATCATCGTTGCGACTGTCGAGCAACCAGATCTGGCCGGGCTTTTCGGCCGCGTCTTCGAGGGCCGCGAGGACGGCATGGAAGCCGCCGATGATGAGGTCTTGAGATGCCATGCGCGAAGTGTAGCCTGAGCCCAAAACCGACAACGGGGCCCGAAGGCCCCGTTGTCGGTACCGCGAGACCTCAGCCGCCGAGGTAGGGCGGCGGCGTCCAGGCCTGGTTTTCCTGCCCTTCGATAACCGGCTTGATGATGATGTCGACGCGGCGATTGCGTGCCTCGTTGACATTGTCACCAGTCCGAATCAGCAGCTCACGCTCACCACGACCCTCTTCCCGCACGCGGCTGGGCGGAACGCCCTGGCTGGCGAGGAAGGTCGAGACGGCTGCCGCGCGTCGTTCCGACAGGCTCTGGTTGTACTGGGCACTGCCGGTGGAATCGGTGTGGCCCACCACATGAATCACCGTCTTGTCGTAGTCCTTCAGGACATTGGCGATCTTGGCGAAGGTGTTCAGGGCGCCAGACTGCAGCGTGGCACTGTTGGTCTCAAAGCTGATGTCGCTGGCAACGCCGATCTTCAATGCGTCACCGGACAGCTGCACGATCTGCAGTTCGTCGCGCGCGGCTTCAGCCGCTAGCTTCTGCTCCAGCTCTTTACGCTGCTTGTCCATGTAGTTGCCGGCAGCACCGCCCGCGAGGGCACCAACGACGGCCCCAATGTAGCGGCCCTTGTCACCATCGACCTGATGGCCGGCGACGGCGCCAAGCACCGCACCAATGGCGGCCCCGCGCTTGGTGTCGCGGTTCGGATCACTGGCACAGGCACTGAGTCCGACAGCGGTCGCTGTCACCAATACGACGGAAAGATGTCTGATGTGCGTCATTTGCGCTTCCTCTTGTTGCCCCTGGGCGATGGGCGAGATTGTTCTTTATCGAGCTTAACATCGGATGAACCCCCGGCCATCGGCAGCAGCTCGAGGTCGATCTTGCGTTCGTCGAGATTGACCCGGACCACCTTGATTCGCACCGGTTGCCCGAGCGCATAAGTCTGTTTGCTGCGGCTTCCGACGAGGCGCTGCCGCGCCGGATCGAATTCATAGTAGTCGTTGCGCAGGTTGGAAACATGCACCAGGCCATCGATGTAGAGGCCGTCGAGCTCGACGAACAGACCGAAGCTGGCCACGCTGGTGACTGTGCCGTCGAATTCTTCGCCAACGCGATGGCGCATGAACTCACACTTGAGCCAGGTGGCGACATCGCGCGTTGCCTCATCGGCACGGCGCTCGGTCATCGAGCAATGTGCACCCGCCGCCGTCATTTCCTGCTCGCTATAGGCAAAGTCCGCGACCTTGCGGCGCTCGATCGCATGGGCAATGCCCCGGTGCAGCAAAAGGTCCGGATAGCGGCGGATGGGGCTGGTGAAATGAGCATAGTGCGTCAGCGCAAGCCCGAAATGTCCGGCATTGCCCGGCTCATAACGTGCCTGCATCAAGGACCGCAGCATCAAGGTCTGCAGCACCTGAGTATCCTCGCGCCCCTGGGCGCTGGCGAGCATGGCGGCGTAGTCCGAGGCCTCCGGCTCGGCACCCCCCCCAAGCTTGAGGCCGCGAACCGCCAACAGGTCCCGCAAGGTCTGCACCTTCAGGGGATCGGGCTTCTGATGGATACGATACAGCGTCGGCAGCTTGGTCTTCTCGATGTAGCGACCCGCTTCAACGTTGGCCGCGATCATGCATTCCTCGATCATCCGATGGGCACGGTTGCGGGTGACCGGCACAATCGCCTCGATCTTGCGCGCCTCGGAAAACACGATCTTGGTCTCGGTGCTGTCGAAATCGATCGCGCCGCGTCGCTGACGGGCGGAAAACAGGGCATCGAACATCCCTGACAGCGTCTGCAAGGGCTCCATCAGGGGCCCCATCGCCTGGGCCGCCGCTCCATCGGGCTGCGCCAGGGCGGCGGCGACATCGTCGTAGATCAGCCGGGCATGTGAACGCATGACGGCGCGGTAGAAACGCGACTGCGCCACCTCGCCGTCTGCCAGCACCCGCATCTCGCAGACCATGCACAAACGGTCGACCTGAGGGTTCAGCGAGCACAGCCCGTTTGAAAGCTTTTCCGGCAGCATCGGGATCACTTGCCGGGGGAAGTAGACCGAGTTGCCCCGCTCGAATGCCTCCCGGTCAAGTGCGGTCCCCGGCACCACATAGGCTGATACATCGGCGATGGCTACCCACAATCGCCAACCGGTCGGCGTCTTGCGCGCATAGACAGCATCATCGAAGTCGCGGGCATCTGCCCCGTCGATCGTTGCCAATGGGAGATCCCGGAGGTCTACGCGCCCCTCGCAATCCTGCGGGCGCACGGTATCGGGGATGGCGGCCACTTCGCGCTCCACCGCCTCCGGCCACTGGTGAGGAAGGTTGTGCGCACGCACCGCGACCGCGATCTCCATGCCCGGAGCCAGATGGTCCCCGAGAATTTCAGTGACACGGCCGACCGGCAGCGTCCGCCGGCCCGGCGGCTCGATGATGTCGGCCATCACCATCTGGCCATGCTCGGCACCGGCCAACGCGTCCTCCGGAATCAACAGGTCATGCTGAATACGGGGATGATCCGGGATGACGTAGGCAATACCCTGGTCGACATGAAGACGGCCAACGATGCTGCGACTGGCGCGCTCCAACACCTCCACCACGATGCCCTCGGTGCGCCCGCGCTCATCCTGAACCCCAGGGCGCACCAGCACCCGGTCGCCATTCATCAGCTCGCGCATCTGCCGCGGCGGCAGGAACAGGTCGCCGCCACCGGCATCCGGCACCAGAAAGCCGAAACCGTCGCGGTGCGCCTGCACCGTACCGGGAATCAGGTGCATCGACGTCACGGGACCGAAGGCTCCACGACGATTCTGCGCCACCTGGGCGTCACGCGTCATCGCCCCCAAGCGCTTGCCGAGGGCATCTTGCTGCGACAGCTTGCCGAGCCCGAAATGACCGATCAGCTCGTCGACCGTCATCGGCCCATCGGCCGCACCCAGGACCTCAAGGATCAGCTGACGGCTGGGAATGGGATCTTCATAGCGTTGCTGTTCGGCTTCAAATGCCTGGTCTGCAGCCTGCCAGGCGGGCGCCCCGCCACGTGGCGTGCGCGACGGCGCGATGCCGGCCTTCTCGACCTTGGATGCGGGGCCCTTGCGACGGGGACGATCAGACGTTGGAGGCTGCTTTTTTTTCATTGACTTTTGAGTTTCGGGTGGACACAATGCGCGCCCTGTCGACGTGACAACCACGTCGGATGCTGCTCATGCCGAGATGGCGGAATTGGTAGACGCACCAGTTTCAGGTACTGGCGGGTAACACCGTGGAGGTTCGAGTCCTCTTCTCGGCACCAATTGAAAAACCCGGCCTCGTGCCGGGTTTTTTGTTGCCTGAAGGACTGCATGAGCGGCACCTTACACGATTGCGGTGAGGCTTGCGGCGATGTTCGCCGGTTCAGGACTTGACGCCCGCCGGCGGTGGCATCGACGCCGGAATGAACAGGTCCTCCATCAGCGGCCCGTCGCCGGCCTTGACCCGATAGCCCGACAGATCGGTCACGCCGACCGAGGCGAGCACTTGATCGTCGATGCAATGC
Source organism: Flagellatimonas centrodinii (assembly GCF_016918765.2). GTDB lineage: Bacteria > Pseudomonadota > Gammaproteobacteria > Nevskiales > Nevskiaceae > Polycyclovorans > Polycyclovorans centrodinii. The sequence continues at coordinate 2,460,883 of NZ_CP092104.1, read as the reverse complement.
TGGCCACTGAAGCTGCGACTGTCGCGCGTCAGGATCACGTGGGCAGCATCGGCCATGATCGCCGGTGTTCGCGCTTGATCGACTACACCGCTGGCACCCGGAATCGCCTGCAACGCCGCTGTCGCCACCAGGGTCCGGGGCCACAGCGTATTGAAAGCAATACCGTCGCGACGGAACTCTTCTGCCATCGCCATGGCATAAAGGCTCATCGAAAACTTGGCGAGCGTGTACGCCGCGTGCGGTGCAAAAAAGGCCGGATTCAGGTCCAGCGGCGGCGACAGATTCAATACGTGCGGGTTGGCGGACCGACGCAGATGCGGGATGCAAGCCCGCGAGACAAAGAAGGTGCCACGGGCATTGATCTGGTGCATCAAATCGTAACGCTTCGGTTCGGTGGCGAGCGTGCCACTGAGGCTGATGGCACTGGCGTTGTTGACGCAAATGTCGATGCCGCCGAAGGTTGCAACCGCCGCCGCCACCGCCGCCTCGATCTGCCCGGCATCGCGGATGTCACAAACGACCGGCAGTGCCCGACCTCCGGCGGCCTCGACGGCTTCGGCCGCCGAATAGATCGTGCCCGGCAGTTTTGGATTCGGGTCAGCGGTCTTGGCAGCGATGACAACATTGGCGCCATCGCGCGCCGCGCGCTCGGCGATGGCCAGTCCGATGCCGCGGGAGGCGCCGGAAATGAAGACGGTCTTGCCTGCAAGGCTACGCATCCGATTCTCCTGTAATCGCGCCCGGACGTCAGGCTGCGCGGTGGTGCACGATGCCGTCGGGGCTCAATCGAACGGGTTCTGCAGCACGATGGTGTGGACCCGGTCCGGACCCGTGGAAACCATGGCTACGGGGGTGCCGGTCACTTCTTCGACACGACGCAGATAGCGCTGTGCATTCACGGGCAACCCGTCGAAACTCTGGATGCCGAAGGTACTCGACCGCCACCCCGGCATCACTTCATAGACCGGTTCGATTCGTGCAAAACCGTCGGCACCGATCGGCGGCACTTCAACCGCAATGCCATCGACCCGGTATCCCACGCACAGGTGAATTTCGTCGAGCTCGTCGAGCACGTCGAGTTTGGTCACACACAAGCCACTGACGCTGTTGTTGAAGATCGACCGGCGGGCGGCAACGGCATCGAACCAGCCACAACGTCGCGGCCGCTTGGTCACCGTGCCGTACTCGGCACCCTTGTCGCGCAGTTGCTGACCGAGGTCGTTGTCCTGCTCGGTCGGAAACGGCCCTGAGCCGACACGGGTGGCGTAGGCCTTGACGATGCCCAATACATAGTCAAGCTGACGCGGACCAACGCCGGTTCCGGTGGCGGCACCACCGGCGGTGGTATTGGACGAGGTGACGAACGGATAGGTCCCATGGTCAATGTCGAGAAGCGCCCCCTGCGCCCCCTCGAACAGCACGTTGTCGCCGGCGAGCAGATGCTGTCGCAGCATTTCGGTGACGTCGGCGACCATCGGCCGCACGATCTCTGCGTAACGCAACAGATCGTCCAGAGTCGCCTGGAAGTCGACGGGTTCTTCCTTGTAGTAGTGCTGAAGCACGAAGTTGTGATACGCCAGAAGCTCACCGAGCTTGGCGGCCAACAGCTCACGCGAGAAAAGGTCGCCAACACGGATCGCTCGCCGAGCCACCTTGTCCTCGTAGGCGGGGCCGATCCCCTTGCCGGTCGTGCCGATCTTGGCTTCGCCGCGCGCAAGCTCACGCGCCTGATCCAGGCGCGCATGGACCGGCAGTACCAGGGGCGCCGCCTCGGAAATTCGCAGCCGGGACCGCACTTCGGCGCCGGTGGCTTCCACCTTCTCGATCTCACTGATCAATGCGGTCAGTGACAACACCACCCCGTTGCCGATCAGGCATCCCACGCCCGGACGCATGATGCCGCTGGGAATCAGGTTGAGCGCAGTCTTGACGCCGTTGATGACCAAGGTATGGCCGGCATTGTGACCGCCCTGAAAACGCACCACCGCCTGCACCCGGTCGGTCAGCAGGTCAACCACTTTGCCCTTGCCCTCGTCCCCCCACTGCGCACCGATGACGACAACGGACTTACCCATGTTCCTGCTCCAGATACGTTGAGGGCCTGGCCCTCGCTTCGAAAAGTTTGAGGCAGCCGGCCGCGCCGGCGACGTCACACTCAGCCATGCGCCGTCCCCAGTCTCAACAGCTCATTGAGGTCAGCGGAAAAGCCGGTGGCAGGTCGTGGGGCACCGAAGGCACCGCCAACACCATCGTACCGGCCGCCACGCGCAAGTTCGCGTCCGAAGCCGGGGGTAAATGCGGCGAACACCAGTCCTGTCTTGTAGCGAAATCCGCGTAGTTCAGCGAGATCGACGTGAACCGGCGGAGCCGGTCGGCGCTCGGTCAACACTGTTGCCACCGACTCCAGCAGCGCCAGTGCGTCCATCGCGCCCGATCCTGCGGGCGCCAACACCTGACGCGCACGTGCAATCACGGTGGTGTCCCCATGCAGGTCAAGCAGGTCAAGCAGCATCGCCGCACCGGCCTTCGGGAGCGACATCGCTGCCAGCCAACGTTCGAGATCCGGGCGCGACTTGCGCTGTACCAGATCGAACACGATGAGTTCGTCCGCTGTCGAAAGATGCAGTGATTCGATGACCGCACGGTAGACCCCGACGTGCCCAAGGTCGACGTGCGCCTCGGAAACACCTGCCAGCTCCAGCGTCTCCAGCATCAGGGTCAGCGCCTCGATGTCCGCATCTATGCCCGCCTCTCCGAAGATCTCACAGCCCACCTGTCGTGGCGAACGACTTCCGCCCAGGTGCTCAGACTGCGCCCGCAGCACAGTCCCCAGATAGCAGAGGCGGACCACGGCCTGGTCCGCATAGTGGCGGGCCGCAATACGTGCCGCCTGCGGCGTCATATCAGCCCGCAGGCCCAGCAAACGACCGGACAGGGGGTCAATCAGCTTGAAGGTCTGTTGGTCCAGATCCTGCGCGGTGCCGGTGAGCAGCGAATCAAGATGTTCGATCAGCGGCGGCTGGATCAACTGGTAGTCACGGCCGCGAAAGTGATCCAGCAGACGACGACGCAGATCCTCTAGCGCCCAGGCCGCAGGGGCCAGGGACTCTTCGACGCCTTCCGGCAGCATCCAGCGTTGTTGGCTCATGAGAAATTCAACAGGATGACGCCCGCGCCGATGAGCAGGAACCCCACAGTTCGCAGGGCTCGGTCACCGAGACCGACGATATGAATCAAAGCCTGGCGCCACCGGCCAGGAGCAACAAACGGCATCAGCCCCTCGATGACCAGTACCAGCGCGAGGGCCCGCAGCAGTTCGGCCCAGTCCACCGTCGGCCCAGGTCAGCGTGAAGGGTTGAAGTAGCGGAAAAACTCCCCTTTAGGCTCGAGCACCAGCATGTCGTCGCCGCTGCTGAAGCTGTCACGGTAGATATTGAGCGACCGGTAGAACCGGTAAAACTCGGTATCCCGACCGTAGGCCTGGGCGTAAACCTCGGTTGCCTTGGCATCGCCTTCACCGCGGAGCGTTTCAGCCTCCTTGTAAGCCTGCGCCAGAACCACCTGCGCCTCGCGATCAACATCGGCCCGGATGCGTTCGCCCTCTTCGGCGCCGCGGGCACGGAGGTCGGAGGCGACCCGTTTGCGCTCCGCGCGCATGCGGTCGTAAACAGACTCACTGACCTCGGTCGGCAGATCAATACGCTTGACCCGCACATCCTTTAGCTCGATGCCGAGATCACGGATGTTCTCACCGGCACTTTCCATCACCGCCTTGGTGATCTGGTCGCGCTCCCCCGAGACCGCCTGCTGGATCGTCAACGAGCCGAATTGGTCGCGCATGCCACGGTTGACGATGGAGGAAAGGCGATCCGCCGCGACCAGGCTCTGGCCACCCGTGGCACGGTAGTAAGCAGCGGCATTGTCGATCCGCCACTTAACGTAGTAGTCGACTTGAACGTTCTTCTTCTCCGAGGTGAGGAAACTCTCGGTATCGCTGTCGAGCATCAGCAGACGACGATCAAATTTGCGAACGTCCTGGATGAACGGAATTTTGACATGCAAGCCGGGCTGGAAATCGGTGCCCTGGAACTCACCCAGCTGGAGAATCACGGCGCGCTCGCGCTCATCAACGACGAAAAAGGCATTGCTGAGCGTGACGAGCGACACCAGCGCAATCGCCAGCCAGACCATGGAGGTATTGTTCATGAGTTCGTCCTATCGTGAGCGGTCGCGATCACGGGAGGGATCGCGCGTCAGCGATGGCACCGATGGTGCGGTCACTGCGCTGCTGCCCGATGATCCGGTTGAGGGCGCCACGGCACCTCGCGTTGTACCGCCCGCACGATTGAGTTGATCCAGCGGCAGGTAGAACATCGGGGCATTGCTGTCGACATCCACCAACACCTTGCTGGTGCTGCCGTATACCTGACTCATCGCGTCCAGGTACAGACGCTCGCGGGTTACCTGCGGCGCCTGACGATATTCAGTCAACAGCGACGAGAATCGGGAAGCATCACCTTCCGCCTTGGACACCACCTGCTCACGGTAGGCCTTGGCCTCCTCCACCAGGCGTGCCGCCGCACCGCGCGCTCTTGGCAGTCGATCGCTTGCATAGGCCTGCGCCTCGTTAACCAGACGCACCTGGTCCTCGCGCGCCTTGATGGCGTCATCGAAAGCACTCTGTACCGGTGTCGGTGGCTTCGCCGTGCGCAGGTTCACTTCCGTCACGAACAGACCTGCCTGGTAGTCGTCGAGCTTCTCCTGCAGCAGTTGTTTGGTGCGATCCGCAACCTCCTGACGGCCGCCGGTGATGATGTAGTCCATCTCTGACGTGCCGACAACCTCACGAACAGCCGACTGCGTCGCCTGCCTCAGGGTCCGGTCCGGTTCGGCAACTGAAAACAGATAGTCCTCAACATCGGACAGGCGGTACTGCACGGTAAGATCCAAATCGACGATGTTCTCGTCCTGGGTGAGCATGGTCGATGACTCGGAAATCGACCGCACGCCGGTAACGTTGACGACTTCAACCTGCTCCACCGGCCACGGCACATGCCACCGCAGCCCGGCCTCGTTGGTCTTGACGTATTCACCGAATCGCAGCACGACACCCTGCTGCTGCTCATCGACCACGTAAAAGCCCGAAAGCCCCCACAACACCGCCAGACCGGCCGCCAGCAGGGTGACCAAACCCTTGGGCACACCCCCGCCTGCCGAGGGGCCGCCATCACCACCACCAGAACCGCCGTTGCCACCTTTGCCCATCAGCCGTCCTTTCAGACGCTTCACGAGTTCGTCGAGGTCGGGCGGTCCACCACCCCGCTTGGGGCCCTGATTCCACGGGTCACGATTGGGGCCGGGTTCATTCCAAGCCATGGGAGATGCATCCTTTGTTGATTCTGCGGAAGACCGCATTCGACCGCGGAGAAGCGACGTCGTTCGGTCGAAAAAATGATTGAATAATCAGGCTATTTTACGCCTTCGCGCTCCCAATCCTCAACTTCGCCCGGCGCGGGAGGCGGTGTCACACCTGCAGCCTCACAGAGGCCGCGGAGGCGGGGGTAGTCCATCTCCACCTGCAGCTGGAAAGCCCCCTGGTCGTCAAGCACCTCAGCTCGCACGGCCCGGTGCGCGAACAATTGCGCGCGCAGCCGGCCGGCACGCGCCGGAACCCTCAGTGAAAACGCCTGATGACTGTCTGGGGTCAGTCGCTCGGCAATCGCCTCACGCAGCGCCCCGATTCCGGTGACGGAGAGTGCCGACACCGAAACCCGATGAGGCCTGCCTTGCGCGTCCCGCTCGATGCCAGGCAGCCGGTCAGGCTGCAAGTCAATCTTGTTGAACACCTGCAGGGTGGGCACGGTATCGGCGCCGATCGCCTCCAGCACTTCGTTGACCTGCTCGACACGCGCCATCCGCTCAGGATCGCTCACATCAATGACATGCAACAGCAGGTCGGCCTCGCGAGCTTCTTCGAGCGTCGCCCGGAAGGCCGCCACCAGATCATGCGGAAGGTCCCGGATGAAGCCCACCGTGTCGGCCAGTACCGCCTGGTCCACCGTCGGCAGACTCAGCTTGCGAATGGTGGTGTCGAGGGTGGCGAACAATTGCCGTGAGGCGAAACTGTCGTCGGCCGTTAACGCATTGAACAGGCTTGATTTTCCAGCATTCGTATAGCCGACCAGAGAGACCACGGGCGTCTCGTTGCGCTGCCGCGCCCGCCGGTTCTCGGCACGCCGGCCCCGCACCGCTTCAAGATGACGCTTGAGCGTCGCGATACGGTCGCGAATCATCCGCCGGTCGAGCTCCAGCTGGGTCTCGCCGGGCCCCCGCAGGCCAATGCCGCCGCCACGTTGCCGCTCGAGGTGGGTCCACCCTCGTACCAGCCGGGTCGACATGTGCTGCAGCTGCGCCAACTCCACCTGCAGCTTGCCCTCGTGAGACCGCGCCCGCTGGGCGAAGATATCGAGGATAAGGCCACCACGGCCCACCACCCGACACTTCAGCAGGCGTTCGAGGTTGCGCTCCTGGCTCGGTGACAGATCATGGTTGAAGATCGCCAGTTCGGCCTGCTGCTCGGCGACGCTGGCGGCGACTTCCTCGGCCTTGCCACTGCCGACGAACAATCCGGGATCCGGTTGCCGACGGCTACCGCCGATCACCGACAGCACCGAGGCGCCGGCAGCGTGCGCCAACTCGATGAACTCCTGACGATCCGATGCGTAATCCGCGCCCGGCAGTTCCAGATGCACGAGAACCGCCTGCTGCCCTGATTTCGGCCGTTCAAACATGCCGGCGGCGGATGCGCTGAGCGCATCCTTCTCCGGTCATCAACGCGGAATCAGCTCGCGGCATCGTCTTCCGGCGCAGCCTCGTCGGACTCGGGATCGTAAATTCGCACCGGACGCGAGGGCACCACTGTCGAGATGGCGTGCTTGTAAACCATCTGACTCACGGTGTTCTTCAACAGCACTACAAAGGCGTCAAATGACTCGATCTGACCCTGCAGCTTGATGCCATTGACCAGGTAGATGGAAACTGGAATCCGCTCTTTCCGAAGCGCATTGAGAAAGGGTTCCTGAAGGGTGTGACCTTTGGACATTGTTGCCATCCTTTAGTTGTTGTGGTGCGACGTGACGGAACGGGCCGCTACAGGTCCAGCCAGTGTATCACCCGTCCCTGCGAGCTTGGGCCAAATCCCCCGCCTTTCAAGCCTGACGCGGCGGGCGCTCGCTTGCAAGCCGCCCAACATCCTCGATGACATGGGCAATGGCCAGATCGCGATCCTCTGGCAGTCGGCGGTCCCGTGGCTGGCGGCGAAGCCAGGTCAATTGTCGTTTGGCCAATTGCCGGGTGGCAGCGATACCGGCCTCGACGGCGTCCTCAAGATCCAGCTCACCGTCAAGATGACGCCAGAGCTGGCGATAGCCAACACTGCGGATGGACGGTAGTTGCGGGTGCAGATCCGCCCGCCGATGAAGTGCACGCACCTCGTCCAACAGACCCTCACGCATCATCCTGTGAAAACGGTCAGCGATACGCTGGTGGAGGACCGCCCGCTCCGGCCCTTCGAAGACGAAACGCAAGATCGGGCCAAGCCGGGGCACCGTCGTCGCCGCGCCGTAGGCCGCAGTGGCCGGACGCCCGGTCACGGCGTGAATCTCGAGCGCGCGCTGGATCCGCTGCCAGTCGTTGGGGTGTAGCCGGGTGCCGGCTTCGGGGTCGATGGCAGCGAGGCGTGCATGCAACGCCGGGACGCCCAGGGTTTCGGCCTCGGCCGACAAGGCGCGACGCAGCGCAGGGTCGGCCGGCGGCAGCACGCTCAGCCCCTCGAGCAGCGCGCGCAGATACAACATCGTGCCGCCCACCAGCAGCGGCAGCCGGCCGCGCCCGCGGATGTCGTCGATCAGTGGCGCCGCATCGGCAGCAAATCGCGCCGCTGAATAGGGCTCCGACGGGTCGACGACGTCGATCAGGTGATGCTGCACCGAGGCCCGTTCATCCGCACTCGGCTTGGCAGTCCCGATATCCATGCCGCGATAGACCTGGGCTGAATCGACTGTGATGATCTCCACCGGTAGCCGGCTGGCGAGCGCCAATGCGAAGCTCGATTTTCCGGACGCGGTGGGTCCGGTCACAACCAACAACGGGAGCGTCGGCGCCATGATCCGGATCGCTGCCGTGGGCCGGCGCTCAGCGCCCGCGCAGGAACAGGCGGTCGAGCGCGTCGAGATCGAGTTGCACCCAGGTCCGCCGACCATGGTTGCATTGCCCGGCGAGCTCGGTCCGCTCCATGTCGCGCAACAGCGCATCCATTTCCGGCACGGTCAAACGCCGGTTGGCCTTGACCGCCGCTTTACAGGCGACATCAGCCAGCACCCGGTCCTGCGCGTCACGGATGCCATCAAGGTGATGCGCACCGTCATCATCAAGCAGCTGCAGCAGCAGCGCGCGCAGGTCTTCTCGCCCCAACAACTGAGGGCGGCTGCGTACCGTAACGCTGGCCGGACCACTGCGATCAAACGACAGGCCGAGGCGCTGCAATGCCGCCTGTCGCGCCATCAGCGTTTCGACCTGATCTTCAGCCAGATTGATCACCTCCGGCATCAGAAGGTGCTGGCCGGGAATGCCGTCTTCGCTCAGCTGGGCCTTGAGACGCTCGTACAGCACCCGCTCATGGGCCGCATGGGCGTCAACCACCACTAGGCCTCGCGCGTTCTGCGCGAGGATGAAAACACCGTGCAACTGGGCCAGCGCCTGCCCCAACGGCTGCATCAAGGCCTCTGTGTCGGCCTGGGACTCAACGTTGCCGGAAGGCAGCGAGGCTTCAGGCGACTGACGCGCGGAAGAATCAAGCTGCGCAATATCCGCCCAGGTTGCGGCAGGTTCGCGCGCGAAAAGCGGACGTGCCGCCGCCACCGGCCGGGCGCCCGCCGCCGAGCCGAAACGAACCGGCAGGGACGGCACCTGAGCCCGCGCCGGGTCGACCCGATGGTGCTGAAGCGGATCCGGTCGTACCCGCCGCAGCACCTGGTGAATGGCGCCAAAGAGAAAATCATGAACGCGCGCTGCGTCCCTGAACCGCACCTCGGTCTTTTGTGGGTGGACATTCACATCGACCGTGGCCGGGTCCAACACCAATGACAGCACGAAGGCGGGATGATGCTGGCTATGCATCACATCGGCGTAGGCCCGACGGATCGCCGCTGCCACCAGCCGGTCGCGGACATGGCGGCCGTTGACATAGACGTACTGCAAGTCGCTCTGGGCCCGCGCGGCGCTGGGTAACCCGACCCAGCCCTGCAGCCGCAAACCGTCCCGATGTTCGTCCAGTTCGATGCTGTCGGAGACAAACCCGTCCCCAACCAGCGCGGCCACACGCGCTGCAGCAGACTGTACCGGCAGCGCCAGATTGCGACGCTGTTGATGCCGCAGTTCGAAACGACACTCGGGCCGCCACATGGCAAGCCGGGTAAGTGCCGTCTGCGCATGCCGCAGTTCGGTCGCCGGGGTGCGCAGAAACTTGCGCCGCGCTGGCGTGTTGAAAAACAGATCCTGCACATCCACGGTCGTCCCGCAGGGGTGCGCGGCCGGCTGAGGCGCTTCTGCACCGAGTTCGCCGGCGCCCGCCAGCTGCCAGGCCATTTCGGCACCCTCGACACGTGAAATCAGGGTCAGCCGCGATACTGCCAGGACGCTGGGCAAGGCCTCGCCTCTAAATCCGAGGCTGGCGACCGACTCGAGGTCATCCAGCGCCCGGATCTTGCTGGTGGCGTGACGGGACAGCGCAAGTACCAGTTCCTCGCGGGCAATCCCCCGCCCGCTGTCGGTGACCTTAAGCCGACGCAAGCCGCCCTCCTCCAACTCGACCAGAATCTGGTCGGCACCGGCATCGAGACTGTTCTCAACCAGTTCCTTGAGCACAGCCGCGGGGCGCTCGACAACCTCGCCAGCCTTGATCTGGTTGATCAGGGCATCGGGCAGCATCTGGATGGCGGTCATCAGTTTCGGTGTCGGAAATGGAACGGGCGGGCCACCCGCATAGGATAGCCCGCCCGTGAACCCGCCCCCGGGTCATCCCCCAAAAAGCTTGCCGAATGCCTTGTCGAGCGCCTTGTCGACCGCGCTGTCGGTTACCTCATCGACTTCCTGATCGGTGCGCCCCTCGACACGCTGCTGTTGCCGCTCGATCTTCTTGCCGAACATGCCGCCGAGATTGAACCCGCCCCCACCCGCCTCACTGCCAGCTTCAACGTTGGCACCAGCGCCGGCGCCACCGAACAAACCTTCGAGTGACGGCATCTGGGTGGGTGCGGCCGGCAATTCGAAACGCGACGCAGACGGCGTATCGCCGTCAAGACGCGTCAGGCGCATCTCGGTTCCCATCCGCAGAATCCCCAATTTACCGGCGGCCATCTGCCGTTCCAGCTCGGTGGAGCCCTCCGGCATGCTGCGGCCACCCGCCTTCACCATGCTTCTGGCGAAGCCCATCATGGCGTTGGTAAATTCGCGTGCCCGGCGATCGCTGGACAACACCATCTCGGCTGTCTTCTGCTGGCCATCCTCGGTATAGGTGGCGAGGTAGACCTTGCCGGCAACGCCAGCGACCGTCTCGCTGCGCCCGGTGTCCTTGAGGCCGACGAAGCCATCCATCTCGGCCGGACCTTCCGGCACTTTCACCATGCCACCCAACATCTTCATGGCCTGGCTGAGATCCATCACCATCAGCTGATCGCCGGTCATCACCATGTACGGTGTTTCGCCGCGAATCAGCGCATAACCCTCGGCGCCCTCCGGCAGTGACATACGTACGTTGCTGCCATCAAACTCGTATGTGACCTGTTGGCGGTCGGTGCCGTCGGTGACCTCCATCACTGCGGTTCCACCCGCCCAGACTAGGGCCGGGGCCATACACGCAACAGCCAGGGCATGACGCAACGGCAGGCGAAGGGATTTCATGAATACTCTCCTTGTAGGCAATGTGGCTACAGCATGCACGAGCGTGGCTGCGCATACTGCGAAAACGGTCACGATGTGGAGCCCGTTATAGGACTACAGTGCCTCGCGCAAGGGTCTCTCGACAATACCCTATTCGCGGTAACTGACCTGCTGCAGCTCGCCGCGAACGATCTGCTGCTGCGGACGATAACTGGCGAAATAGCCCTTGATGCCGGCCAGCATCGAGCGGGCAAACCGCTCCTGATGCTTTTCGTCACGCAGCATGCGTTCTTCCTCGCTGTTGGTGATGAACGCCGTTTCCACCAACACCGAGGGAATATCGGGCGCCTTCAACACCATGAAGCCCGCCTGCTGGACTGCCGACTTCTGCAACGTATTGACCTGCCCCATTGATTTGAGGATGCGAGAGCCGACATCGAAACTGGCCTCCATTGTCGCGCTCTGCGAGAGGTCGATCAGAACCGAGGCCAAATCGCCATCCTTGTCGGCGATTTCGATGCCGCCTACCAGGTCAGCGGCATTTTCACGCTGTGCCAACCAGCGGGCATGCTCGCTCGTGGCGCCGCGGTTGGACAGGACATAGACCGCCGAGCCCCGCAGTTTGGGATCGCGAAAGGCGTTGGCGTGCACCGACACGAACAGGTCCGCCTGATGCTTGCGCGCAATCTCGACCCGCTGGCGCAGCCCGAGATAGTAATCACCATCGCGGGTCAGCACCGCCCGCATTCCGGGCTCTGCATCAATCATCCGCGCCAAGCGACGCGCCATCGCCATCGCCACGTCCTTCTCATAAACCCCGCTGCGGCCCCGAGCACCCGGATCTTCCCCGCCGTGCCCGGCATCTACAGCCACGATCACCGGCTTGTCGTCCAGCGTCATCTGCGGCGACGGCAGCGGGCCTGGAGTCGACGGCAGCTGCGTCGCGACGGGCCGATCGAGGTCGAGGACGACGCGGTGCCCATATTGATCGTTCGGCGCGAGAGCGAAGCTGCGCGGATCAACCGGCTGGGTCAGATCCAGTACCACCCGCACCCCGGTGTCGCCGCGGGCCGCAGAACGGACCCGCTGTACCAAGCCCTTGCCGGTGGCCGCGTTCGCCACCCGCACGCCGGCGGGGTCGACTTGTTCGAGGTCGACGACGATGCGATCGGGATTCTGCAGCGCAAAAACGTTGTGGTGGGCCGCGCCGGAAAGATCGAATACAACGCGGGTGCCATCGGGTGATGCCCACAGCCGGACGTCGCGCAACTCGGCCGCAGCGACCACGCCACTCCACAGCGACACCAGCAACCACACCACCATTCGACATGCCGACATGTCGGTACCTCCCCGGGCAACTCTCCGGCCTTATACCGCCATCAGCATCTTATTACAAGACTTTTTCATTTAATTGCAAATAATTAGGCAGCATTCTTAATGTAGTTGCTGAATGCCGCTGCAGCCGGCTGGTCGGTGCCCCACCGGAGATGCAGCTGACGGCCACCAGCCGCGGACATCGTCAGACGCACCGCGATTCGCGGCGATGGAAGCAGCTCTGCCGCCCGGTCGGGCCACTCCAGCAGCCACAATGATTGGGTCGGCGGATCATCATCCAGGCCCAGCGACAGCAATTCCTCGGGAGCCGACAAGCGGTACAGGTCCAGATGCAGCACCCGACCGGCGTTCACTTCATACGGCTCGACCAGGGTGTAGGTCGGACTGCGAATGGCGCCGTTGACCCCCAGATGACGCAGCATTGCCCGCGCCAGATGGGTCTTGCCGGCGCCAAGGTCGCCCTCAAGCGTCACCAGCCCCCGCAGGTCATCGGCGAGCGCAGCGGCCAGGGCGGCGCCGGCGGCATCGGTGGCGGCCGGCGTCGGCAACGAAAGCGTCTGGTACTGCATCACCGTAATCCCGGGTTCAGGGGCTGCCAGAGCGCGTCGACAACATCGCTCGGCAGCAGGCCGCGGCCGCCACGGCGGCGCGCAATCGCATCGGCCGCCAGAGCATGCGCCAGCACCCCCGTGGCGGCGGCTGCCTCCGGCGCCAGGCCCTGAGCCATCAGTGCACCGATGATGCCGGACAGGACATCACCCATGCCGCCGACCGCCATCCCGGGATTGCCGGCCGGACAGACCCATAGCCGGCGACCGGCGATCACGGAACCCGCGCCCTTGAGCACGACGACCGCGCCGAACCGGTCGCGTAGCACCTCAGCACTCTGGAAACGGTCGGCCTCGACTTCGTCAACCGCGGCGGCGTCCATCAATCGCATGGCCTCACCTGGATGCGGGGTGAGCACGGCCCCGCCGAGGACCTGTGGCCGCCGCGCCAGCAGGTTGAGACCGTCGGCATCCAGCACCAGTGGCCGCCCACTGGCGAGCACCGTATCGAATAGCGCCTGGCTCCAGGCGTTCTGCCCCAGGCCCGGTCCGAGCACCACCACCCGCGCCCGGGCCAGCAGCGGCTGCAGCTCATCGGCGCCGTTCACTGCGTGCACCATCAGCTCCGGCTGGGCCGCCACCAGCGCGGTTGAATGATCCGGGTGCGTTGCCAGACTCACCCAGCCAGCGCCGGACCGCAGTGCCGCACGCGATGCCAGCAATGCTGCCCCGGCCATGCCGGGCGCCCCACCCACCACCAGAACGTGGCCGTGCTCGCCCTTGTGCGCGGCCGGACGGCGCGGTGGCAATGCTTCGGGGCCGATACGCAACGGCATCAACCAGGCTCGCGGGCCCGGTGCCTTGGCCAGATCGACCGGCACGCCCAGGGTGTCCAGCAGTCGATCTCCGCAATAGTCCGCTGCAACACCGGTCCACAGCCCGGCCTTGTGGGCGATAAAGCTGACGGTGACCGCTGCACGTACTGCGGCGCCCCGCGGGCGCCCGGTGTCCGCATCCAGCCCCGACGGCACATCCAGCGCCAGGATCGGCGCCGCATGTGCATTCATGGCGGCCAGCATCGCAGCCATCGCACCCGTCACCGGTCGTTGCAGGCCGATACCCAGCACCGCGTCGACCACCAGATCCGCCAGCGGATCAAAGGCGACCGGCCACGGTTGCGGCTGCCCGAAAGGTGTCCACGCGGCGCGCGCGGCGCGTGCTGCCGGACTGTCCGGCGGCGCCCCGAACTGCACCAGCTGCACCGTGCAGCCTGCCGCGGCCGCCAGCGCGGCCAGCGCATAGCCATCGCCGCCGTTGTTGCCACTCCCACAGACCACCACCAGGCGCCGGCACCGCGGCCAGCGATCACAGGCGATGCGCCAGGCTGCGGCGGCGGCGCGGCGCATCAGCTCGGCGGCGTCGATTCCGCCTTCGATCGCACGTCGATCAAGCTCGCGAACCGCGGCGCTTTCATACAATGGCTGCTCTATTTCGCTCATCGCTGAAGTATAAGAGCCCCATGTCCACCCAACCGCTGGTAGCGCACCTGCGTCAGGCGGCACACCGCCTGGGCTTCGCCGATCTCGGCGTGGCGCATCTGCAGTTGGATGAGGATATGGCACACCTGCGCCGCTGGCTCGCTGACGGTCACCACGGCGAGATGGGCTATCTCGACCGCAACACCGGTCTCCGGGCCGATCCGGCGCAGTTGCAACCCGGCACCGTCAGCGTCATCTCGGTGCGGATGGACTACCGTCATGACGTCACCGCCGCCGACGCCGTGCTGGCTGACGGTGATCGCGCCTACATCTCCCGGTATGCCCTCGGGCGCGACTACCACAAGCTGATGCGGGCCCGCCTGCGACAACTCGCGGATGTCCTCGAGGCCGCCGTCGGCCCCCACGGCTACCGGGTCTTCTGCGACAGCGCGCCAGTACTCGAGAAAGCGCTGGCGCGCAACGCGGGCCTCGGCTGGATCGGCAAGAACACCCTGGTGTTGAAACGCGATGCCGGCTCGTGGTTTTTCCTCGGGGAACTGTTCACCGATGCCTGGCTCGAGCCCGATCGGGCAGACGCGGTCGCCGCCAGCTGCGGCGGCTGCCAGGCGTGCCTGAAGATCTGCCCGACCGATGCCTTCGTCGGTCCCTATCGGCTGGATGCACGGCGCTGCATTTCCTACCTCACCATCGAACAGCGCGGATCGATCCCCGAGGCCCTGCGCACACGCATCGGCAATCGCATCTTCGGCTGCGATGACTGCCAGTTGATCTGCCCCTGGAACCGCCATGCAACCCCGAGCGTGGAGGCGGACTTCGCCCCCCGCCATGGCCTCGATGACGTCCGGCTGCTCGACCTCTGGCAGTGGGATCATGCCCGCTGGCTGCAGCGTACCGAGGGCATGGCCCTGCGCCGCGCAGGGTGGACTGGCTGGCGACGCAACCTCGCCGTGGCGCTCGGCAACGCCCCTGCGGCAGCCGCGGTGGTGGAGGCGCTGGCGGCCGCAGATGACGACGACCCGATGGTACGCGAGCACATCGCCTGGGCGGTTGCCCGTCAGCGGGCGCAGTTGTTGGCCGGCAGCGCCGCCGCCGCAGACGCTGTCTGCGCCAGCAACGGATACTCGCCATAGCGGCTGCGCGCGGTTGATACCGCCGCCAATGCGGCATCACGGCAACCGAGTTCGGTCAGCACGTGGGCCAAATTGTTGTAGCCGCCGGCGGTTGGCTGAAGCGCCAGCGCACGCTCGAACGCGGTAGCTGCAGCGCCCGGACGTGCCCGGGCGTACAGGGCATTGCCATGCGCCAGCCAGGCGGAGGCCGCTCGCGGCCAACGTCGAACGGCCGTGGCGGTGGCCGTCAGTGCCAGGGAGGTCTGACCGGTTCGCGCCCAGACCGAGACGGTATCAAGCCAGTCTGCAAGTTCGGCCCACGGCGGTGGTGCGTCGGCCGCATGCAAGGTCACACCCCAGGCACCGGCGGCGCGCCACTGGCGCAGAAACCGTTCGGCCGGGACCACCGCACGTCGGGTCTCGGCCGACCGGAGGACCACGGCGTCGGTCACCGGGTCGAGTCCGACCACCACCGCGTAGTGCCAGACCGGCCAGATTCCCAACCCCTGGTTCAGCAGCACCAGCACCGGCGCCCGGAACGCAAGGGCGCTCCGTAAACCCGAGAGTTCCGCAGGTAACGGCACCGGCTGTCGACCGCGGCGACGGGCAGCGGCAACCAGCTCGGGCTGCAGACTCCCCCGCCGTGCCGGGACATACACCTCCGGGACCAACGCCGCTGGGGTCACCGTGACACCGGTGGCGGCAAGCACCGTGGCGAGCGCCGCAGGCCCGCACTGGTAGGCGTCCTGCGGAAAGAACGGAGTCGCCGCCAATTCCAGCGGCGCCACGACCCCCGCCGGGCGCAGCAGCGGCTGGCGGGCACAGCCGGACAGCATCAGGGCGCCGAGGATCAGCGCCGCAGCGGAAAGCCTCAAATGGCGTTGAAGATGTTGATGATGCCGACCAGCTCCAGCACCAGCAGCACCACGAAGACGATCCCCAGCGCGGCGGCAATACCGGCACCGGCGGGCAAGGTTTCCATCTCGGCGGCCAGCTGCTGCAATTCGGCGTCAGTCAGATGGGCGACCCGCGTACGGGCCTGCTCTGGACTCACGCCCCAATCGGCGAGCCGGGCCTGCACGTCGCTCGCATCCAACTGCGCCTGCAGCGCACTGCGAGTCAGTTCGTTTCGGCTTTCCTGCACCAGGGCGTCGGTCGCCATCATGGCGGCATGCGCCGGTTGCAGCAGGCCGACGACCAGGAGACTGAAGGCCATCACGGCGGCGAGGGACTGACGGAAGAGGATTTGCATGGGAGCTCCTGTTGACGCCCTCAGCGGGCGGATTCGGTGACCACAGCGCGAAACCGTCGCACCAGTGCCAAGGTTGATGGGTCGAGTGTGCCAGCTTCGCCGCCGGCCAGCGCGCCGAGTACGGTACGGGTCAGCTGCTTGCCGAGTTCCACCCCCCACTGATCGAAGGCATTCACGTCCCACAACACGGACAGCACATAGGTCCGGTGTTCGTAGAGCGCCATCAGCGCCCCCAGATGCCAGGGGTCGAGGCGATCGAGCAACAGGGTCGAACTGGGTCGGTCGCCGGGGAAAACCCGATGGGGGATGGCGGCCTCCAGCGCGTCGCCCCTGAGCCCCTGATCGGTCAGCTCACGGCGAACGGTGTCGGCATCGCGTCCCCGCATCAATGCAGCACTCTGCGCCAGACAATTCGCCACCAGCATGCGGTGCTGGTCGGGATACCGATGCGTGACCGCCATCGGCAGGATGAAATCCACCGGGTGCACCTGGGTCCCCTGATGCAGCATCTGGAAGAACGCGTGCTGACTGTTGCTGCCCACATCACCCCACAGGGCCGGAGTGGTTGGACGCGAAACGGCCTCACCGTCGAGGCTCACACACTTGCCGTTGGACTCCATCTCCAACTGCTGCAACCAGTTGACGAAACGCTCTAGCGCTTGGGCATATGGGGCGACCACCTGCGAACCGGCTCCGAGCAGGTTGTGATTCCAGACCGCCAACAGCCCCATCAGTACGGGCAAATTGGTGGCGAAGGGCGTTTCGACAAAATGACGATCCATGGCGCGGGCGCCGGCCAGCAGCTTGCGGAACTGCGGCGGCCCCAGCGCCAACATGACCGGCAACCCCACCGCGCTCCAGACTGAATAGCGCCCCCCGACCCAATCCCAAAAGGCGAACATGTTGTCGGGCGCGATACCGAATTCGACGACCGCCTCGGCATTGGTCGACACCGCGACAAAGTGATCAGCGATGGCCGCCTCGGGCAGCGCCGCAAGACACCAGGCGCGGGCAGCGCGGGCGTTGGCCATGGTCTCCTGCGTGGTGAAAGTCTTGCTGGTAATGATGAACAGGGTGCTCTGCGGATCGAGTGCACGCAGAACCCGCGACAACTGCCCGGCATCGACATTGGCAACGAAATGGGTGCGCGGGCCGTCGGCCTGATCCTGCAGCGCCTCGCAGACCATCCGTGGCCCCAGGTCCGAGCCGCCAATCCCAATATTCACCACATCCTTAATCGGCGCGCCGCCATGCCCACGCCAACGACCCTGGCGCACGGCATCGGCAAAACGGGTCATCTGTTGCAGCACCGACTCCACCGCGTCACCGACCGGTTCTCCATCGACCGAGAATCCGGCCTCCGGTGGCGCGCGGAGCGCCATGTGCAACGCCGCACGCCCTTCCGTCAGGTTGACACGCTCACCCGCGAACAATCGGCCGATGGCGGTGCGCAGGTCACAGGCGTCGGCGAGCACCAGGAGACTCTCCAACGCCTCCGGGGTGACGCGTTGCTTGCTGAAATCGAGGGCGCAGCCGGGCCCTGTCACCGTCATCCGTTCCGCGCGTCCCGGGTCGGCGGCAAACAGTTCATTCAATCGGGGCAGTGACCCGGCCAGCGGCGTCAGTGCCGCCCAGGCGGCAGAACGCGATGGCGCCGGGGAGGATCGGTCGATATCGGAGTTCATGTCCCCAGATTACCGCCGAATCGGCAGGGGTGCGCGCCAGCAGACAGCTAACGGATCAGGTGGTAGTTGAAACTGACGCTAATTCGCAGTGCATCGATCCGGCTCGCGGGCACCTCATGGCGAAGCCAGCTTTCGAACAGGATCACCTGCCCGGCACGCGCCTTGACGCTGACATGGGCGGTCTGACGCGCGTCGGCACGCCGCGGCGGTGACGCCATCATGCGGCTCAGCCGAGGGTCTTCGAACTTCAACGGACTGGCGCCCGGGGGGGTCTGCACGTAATAGGTCCCACTGATCACCGCTTGCGGATGCAGATGAAAGCTGTGCGCGCAGCCGCGTGGCATCAGATTGATCCAGCAGTCGGTCATCGTCAGCTCGCCGTGATCCAGCGACCATTCCAGGGTCTCGGCGAAACGTCGCACATGACGATCAATCCGCTGGCGCAGGAGATCGAAGGTTGATGAGAACCGATGCAGGCGGTCCATCGACCCGTAGCTGGTATATCCCCCGGGGTAGAAGGCCTCGGACCAGCGCTGTCCGGGAACGTCGAAGGCCCTAATCTTCTCGCACTCTTCAGCCAGATCGGCATTGAACGCCGGGCGCCCCCGGGTGATCAGCGGCGCCTGATAGATCGGAGTGGCGAAATGATGTTGGATCGTGGCCATGAAAAGCCCGCAACCTTGACGGCTGCAGGCTTGCAGGAGGGCTCAGGCGGCCTTCTGCACCGGAATCGTGTTGGCCGTGCGGGCCACCCGATTTTCGTCGGTGCAATACACCAGTCGTGGCTTGTAACCACGGGCGGATGCCTCGTCCATCGTGGCAAACGCGGCAATGATCACGCGGTCACCAACCCGCGCCTTGTGTGCCGCCGCCCCGTTGACCGAGATGACGCCCGAACCTTCATCCGCCCGAATGGCGTAGGTGGTAAACCGTTCGCCATTGGTGATGTTGTAGATGTCGATCTGTTCGAACTCGAGGATACCGGCGAGATCGAGCAGCTTGCCGTCGATGGCGCAGGAACCGTCGTAATCCAGCTCGGCATGGGTCACACGGGCACGATGCAACTTGCACTTGAGCATGTTCAATTGCATGGCAGGGAACCTCGTCTATCGGGTTGCGTACGGGGTGGCCCACTAAGACATGCACCCAGCGTACGCGGCAGTTTCGATTCAGGGTGGCCCACTAAGACATGCACCCGTTTCCGCGAGGCAACTCACGGTACTCCGCAAGAGGCGGGAGTGTAAAACATTCGGTCGCCCGCGCAAACCGTCCTGACATCGGTGTTACCCCATATCAACCGCGACTTCGAGGTTGTCGATCAATCGGGTGCCATCAAGCACCGCCGCCACCAGGACCACCCAGGCCCGGGCCGCGACGGCCGGCGTCTCCAGGTCCGGCCCGCGAATCGCCAGATACTGGGGGGCGAACCCACCCTCGACCAGCGCGGCAAGCGCCTCCGTCTCGATCGCCGGGTAGTCCCGTCGCCCCCCGCGCAGCTGTGCTGCCACCCGATCCAGCACCTGCTTGAGGCCCGGAGCGCGCGCACGCGCCTGCGGCGACAGGTACTGATTGCGGGATGACAGCGCCAGTCCGTCCTCGGCCCGGCAAGTCGGCACGCCGACGATGGTCACCGGCATCTGTTGGTCGGCAACCATGCGCCGCACCACCGCCAGTTGCTGGTAATCCTTCTGCCCGAAACAGGCCACGTCGGGCTGTACCTGATGAAACAGCAGACTGACCACGGTGGTGACACCGTCAAAATGACCCGGCCGATGCGCGCCCTCCAGCGTTTCCGTGATCTCCGGCACGCAGACCTGCGTCACTGGCGCTGCGCCGCGGGGGTACATCTCACGTAAGGTCGGTGCATACAGCAGGTCCGCGCCAGCCATGATCAGAGCCTCGGTATCGGCGGCCAGCGTGCGCGGATAGCGATCGAAGTCTTCGCCGGGACCGAATTGCAGCGGGTTGACGAACACGCTCACCAGCACCCGATCCGCCTGCTGTCGCGCCACATCGACCAGCTGCAAGTGCCCCTCGTGCAGGTTGCCCATGGTCGGCACCAGGGCCACACGCTGGTGTTGCCGACGCCATTGGTTGACCTGGGCCCGCAGCGCGCTGACGGCGTGAATGACCTCCATGGCCTAGAAACAGTGCTCGGGCGCGGGGTAGACGCGCTGTTTCACTTCTTCGACATAGGCGCGGATCGCGCCCTCGATGTCGCGCCCGTCATCCATGTAGTGCTTGGCGAACCGTGGTCGACGCCCCAGCGTCACCATCGGCGAAATATTCAGCAGGTCGTGTAGCACCAGGATCTGGCCGTGGACATCGGGACCGGCGCCAATCCCGATCACCGGGACCGGCGAGGCCGCTGCCAATCGCGCCCCGAGCGCCGCAGGGACACATTCCACCAACAACAGGTCAGCACCGGCCTCGGCGAGGATACGGGCATCCTGCAGCATCACCTCGGCGTCGGCCTCGTCCCGACCCTGCACCTTGAAAGTCCCCATCTTGTGAATGAACTGGGGCCGCAGTCCGAGGTGCGCGCATACCGGAACGCCCCGAACCGCCAGGTACTCGACGATGGCAGCCTGCTCGCGCCCGCCCTCCAGCTTCACCATCTTGGCGCCGCCCTGCTGCATCAGGCGCTGGCTGGCGTCGAGAGCCCGCTCGAGCGTGGCATACGACAGAAATGGCAGATCGGCCACCAGAAATGCCCGCTGTAGATGTGGCGCCACGCAACGACTGTGATACGCAATGTCGTCTACCGTCACCGCCGTGGTGGTGGCGTGCCCCTGCAGGACCATCCCCAGCGAATCACCGATCAGCACCAGATCGATCCCGGCGCGGTCTTCGATCAGTGCGAAACTGGCGTCGTAGCAGGTCAGGCAGGCGATCGGCTCGGCATCCGCACGCATGCGGTGCAGCTCGGCAATGTTGACGGGCTTGCGGTTTTCAACGGTCATGAGGAAGGACTCCGGGTCGGCAGCGCTATAGTAAACGGCGCGCGGGCAGGCGCTGATGGGGGGCTGGATCTGTCAGCGCCGCCAACAGCTGTTCGAGGTGGTCGGGTACGTGCGCCGGGTCCAGCACGGTCGTGTCGACTTCGATCACCGGCGCCTGTCGGTAGTCACGAAAAAATCGCCCATAGTGGTCGATCAGCCGCGCCAGATAATCCGGCGCCAGATCCCGTTCATATTCCCGGCCACGGGCGTCGACGCGACCCTTCAGGACCGCCACCGGCGCCTGCAGCAGGATCACCCGATCGGGCACCGGCAACCCCCAGGCCAGTCGCTCGAATACCCGCTCGTAGAGCGCGAAGTCGGTACGCGACAGGGTGAGCTCGGCAAACAGTCGGTCCTTGTCGAACAAGAAATCGGACACGCAGCCGCTGCCGAACAATTCGCGCTGACGCAGCTGCTCGGCCTGCCCGGCACGCTGCAACAGGAAACTGAGCTGTGTCGAGAAGGCGGCCTGCGCCGCCTCGCGGTAGAACCGGGGAAGGAAGGGATTGTCCTCGGGGCGCTCCAGCAGCAGCCGCGCGCCAAGACGTTGTGCCAGCACCGGCGCCAGAGTGGTCTTGCCGACCCCGATGGCCCCCTCGATGACGACATACACCTCAGTCGGCCCAGGGGGCGATGCCGTCACGCCCGAGTTCGACTGCGCGCGCCCCCACCCGGCCGATCCCCGGCACGACCAGCTCCGGCGCGATGTCGGCCCACGGCACCATCACGAAGACCCGGCGCCCGGCTTCGGGATGCGGCAGACGCAGGCTGTCGGTATCGCGGATTTCGCCATCGACATGCAGCAGATCAAGGTCGAGCACACGCGGCCCCCAGCGGTCACCTCCGCGGATCCGGCCGGCCTCGCGTTCGATCCGCAGCAGGGCTGCCATCAAAGGCTCGGGTGGCAGTTGTGTGTGGATCGCCGCCACGGCGTTGCAATAGTCGGCCTGGCCCGGCAGCCCCAGTGGCGCCGTGCGATAGAACGGCGAAACGGTCACGATGTCGATGCCATCGGTGGCCGCCAGTGCCTCAAGCGCCTGCCGAACCTGCGCCGCCGGCTGCCCCAGGTTGGCCCCGAGGGCGACCCAGGCGCGCCACCCCCCACTCACCCGCCGATCACTCCGCCGCAGCAGGCGCCGAGCGCCGGTTGCGACCGCCACGGCGGCGACGACGCTTGCGCGGCGCCGAAGCATCATCGTCGGGGTCATCGTCGCCGCCGACATTCAGGTCGAGGCCGTTCTGCGCCTCGGTCCACCACGTGGCCAGCGCCGTGTCGACCTCGCCGACTTCAGCGCGCAACAACAGAAAGTCGTACGCGGCACGAAACCGTGGATGCGTCATCAAGCGCCGAGCGCGCCCGGGCGACTGCTGGTCAAAACGGGTTTGCAGCAGCCAGATCTCCCGCATCGGCAGCGAGAACCGCTTGGGAATCGCGACCCGGCCAACCGCGCGGGCCAGCACTTCATCTGCAGCCTGCTGCATGGCCATCGCCGGCGTACACCCCTCGCGCCGCATCAAGGCCTGGTAGCGGGCCCATACCGGCGGCCACAACAGCGCTCCGTACAAAAATGCGGGCGAAACCGGCAGTTCGTTGTCGATGCGATCAGCGGTATTGGCGAGCGCCAAGGACACGAAATCGTCGGCGTGGTCCTGGGTTTCGCAGAGACGATCCGTCTCAGGGAACAGCTGTGCGAACAGCCCGAAGTGCGCCAGGCTCTCGTAGTTGGCGACGGCCTCCTTCGACTGCAGGATCTTGATCACCTCATCAAACAATCGCGCCGGCGGGATTTCCCCCAAAAGGTGCGCCAGCCGAGGAATCGGCAGCGCTGAATCCTCCGCGATCTCGAAGCCGAGCTTGTTGGCAATGCGGACCGCCCGCAGCATCCGTACCGGATCTTCCCGGTACCGGGCCTCGGGCTCACCGATAAGACGAATCACCTTGGCGTCGAGGTCTTCGAGGCCCCCACAGAAATCGACGATGCTGAAATCGCTGATGTCGTAATAGAGCGCGTTGACAGTGAAATCGCGTCGAAACGCGTCCGTTTCCAGCGTGCCGTACTCGTTGTCCGAGAGGATACGTCCGGTCTCGTCACGCTCATGGCTGTCGCTGATGGCGCCGCGGAAGGTCGTGGTCTCGATCACCTCGCCACCAAAGCGGACATGGCAGATGACGAAGCGCCGACCAATCAGGCGGCAGGATCGGAACAGCGGCTTGACCTGCTCGGGGTGTGCATTGGTGGCGACATCGAAATCCTTGGGCGTGAAGCCGGCCAGGATGTCGCGTACGCCACCGCCCACCATGTAGGCCTCGTACCCGGCATCCTTGAGCGTGTACAGGGTCCGCAGCGCTGCGGACGACAGTAGCGAGCGCGAGATGGGGTGCTCGGCGCGCGAAATACGCTTGGGTTCGATGGTCAAGACCTCTGCTGGCGTCCGGTGGGGCGTCGTCGGCCGTCCGGCGTGGTGGCTGAACGGCCAAACGCCTATATTACGCGGCCCTGCCGGGCGACGCACCTGCCCGCTTCAAACAGCCCCGGAGAACGCCACCTCCATGCGCCTGCCGCAACCCCGACGCCTGTCCGCCCTCGAACTCCTGCGCGAGTGGCGCGTCGTCCGAGACCTCGCGGCCTCCGCGCTGCAGGGCATCCCAGCGGACCTGCCGCGCGGGCACGGTGAAACGGTGATGGTGATTCCGGGCTTCGGCGCCACCGACGCCGCCACGCGCACCCTCCGAAATCGGCTGACACGCCTCGGCTACGTCGTCAGCGGCTGGCAGCTGGGTCGCAATCGCGGTGCCGTGGAGCGCGATCTGCAGCGACTCTTGCCCCACTTCGACGCCTTGCACGCGGCAGCAGGCAACACACCGGTCAGTCTCGTCGGCTGGAGCCTCGGCGGCGTCATCGCCCGTGAGCTGGCACGCCTGCGACCGACCGCCACGCGGCGCGTGATTACCCTCGGCTCGCCACTGGTCGGCGGCCCCAAATACACCTTCACCGCCAGCTGGTACGCACGTCAGGGGCTGGACCTCGAGCGAGCCGAACAAAAGGTGGCGGCGCGCGAACGGACCACCCCGCTGCCCTGCCCGCTGCTGTCGCTCTACAGCCGTCACGACGGCATGGTGCACTGCGGCGCCAGCATTGATCCCTATCACGACAACGTGCGGCATCAGGAAGTGCGCAGTTCGCACCTCGGGATGTGCCTGTCGCCGGAGGTGCTGAGGGCCGTCGCCACCGAACTGGCTGCCGCTGCATGAGCGCGACCGCCCTACCAGCACCGCTGTGGCGCCGACTGCTGGCCAGTGTCTACGACGGCCTGTTGTTGCTGGCCATGTGGATGTCAGCGTTGCTCGTCGAAGTTCTGATCACCGACGCCATCGGCGTGCAGCGTGCACCCGAAATGACACGGCTGGTGTTGCTGTCCCTGGCGTTCGGCTTTTTCGGGTGGTTCTGGACCCATGGCGGGCAGACGCTCGGCGGCCGCGCCTGGCGCCTGCAAGTCCAGCGCAGCGACGGCGAACCCCTGCGCCTGCCGGATGCGATGTTGCGGTTTGCCGCCAGCGTCACCTGGCTGCCACTGGGCATGATCTGGTGCCTGTTCGACCGCGAACACCGGGCACTGCACGACCGCATCGCCGGCACCCGGGTGGTGGTCCTGCCCAAGACCTAGCGGGCGCGTCGCAGGCGCCAGAACCCGACTGCCACCAACACCGCACTGGGCGCGCCGGCGCCCAGCAGCGGCGGCCAGCCATAGAGCTGGCCGAGGCTGCCACTGACTTCGTTGATGACGAAGAACCCGACGCCGATCAGGACACCGAAAAACAGGCGCTGCCCCATGCCGCTGTCGCGCAGTGATCCGAACACGAAGGGCACCGCGAAAAAGGTCATCGCCAACACCGTGAATGGCGCCATCAATTTGCGCCAAAGCGCCCGTTCGGCTTCGCCGGCATCAAGCGCATTGGCCTCCAGGTAGTGCACCAGCCGCATCAGACCCGCAATCGAGGCACTTTCCGCCTCCAGCACCAGCAGCCGCAGCACCTCCGGCGACAGGCGGCCATCCCAACGTTCCTCGACATCGTCACGTACCGTCACCGCACGATCGTCGAAGCGGGAGTCCGACAACCCGCGGAGATCCCACTGATCATCACCGGCCAACACCATCTCGTCGACGCGCGCCCACCGTGTAAGTCCGCCTTTGCCATCCAACCGGAAAAGGTCGACGTGCTCCAGGTGGCCGGGGTCGGCGATGCGCCGGATATGCAGAACATCCGACCCCGCCCGCAGCCAGACGGGCCGCAGCACCTGGCCGGCATCGACCCCGGAGCGCGCCGTGGTCCGCAGGCGCTCGGCCTCGGTCTGGCCCCAGGGTGCCAACCAGTCGCCGATACCGACCGTGAGCACCGCCATCACCAGCCCGGCCGCCAGGGCGGAGCCACCCAGCCGTACCGAGGACACCCCGGCAGCGCGCAGCGCGGTGAGTTCGCCCTGACTGGCAAGCACACCGAGACCCGCCAGCGTGCCCAACAGGGCGATAACCGGGAACAGCGTGTAGAGCGCGCTCGGCATCATCAGCACCGTGTAGACGCCGAGCTGCAGCAAGCCGAAACCGCCCCGGCCGGTATCGTCAACCTCGGAGACAAAACTGATGAAGCTGAACAGCGCGATCAGCACCAGGGCGACGATGGCGCTCATGCCCAGCACGTGCCGTGAGATGTAGCGGTCGTAGCGCTTCATCGCAGCCGCCCGGCCTGGCGCATGATGAGAATCCCGGCGAGCCCGGCAAACAGCAGGTGGACCCACCAGATGCCGATCAGCGGCGGCACCTGCCCTTTCGCCACCCACACCTGGGCCAGCGTGATCAGCTGCGAGTAGACGAGGTACAGCACCACGCCCAGCACCAGCCGCCCATAGCGCCCGGCACGCGGTTTGACATGCGACAGTGGCACCGCCAGTACCACCAGCACCAACACTGACATCGGCACGGCGATTCGGAAGTTGAGTTCGGCGAGGTCCTCCGGTGACTGCGATGCCCACAGAGCGCCGGTGGTGGCCAGCTTGCGCTTGCCACTCAGCTCCGAAAATTGCGGCGGCGCAATACGGGTCGTGAGGGTGTCGAAGCCGGTGATCTCGAACGCGCCGTCACCGGGCGTCCCCTGGTACCGGTGCCCCTCAGCCAGCATCAACACCCGTTCGCCGGTCACCGGATCGGCATCACTGCGCCCCCGCTCCGCCACCAGTACGCTGTCCCTGCCGCGGGCATCGGTCTGCACGCCGAAGAATTGGCTGATGTCGCGACCATCGTCACTGAGACGTCCGGTATAGAGCACCGCACCGGCCTCCGGCAGTTCCTTGAAGCGACCGGCCTCGAACGGGTTGTAGCGATTGGCGCGCGCCGCATCGGCGACCAGCGCATCGGCCGTGCGCCCGGCCCAGGGGCCGAGCTCGAACGACAGCGTCGCGGTCAACAGTGCCACCCCCACCGCCAACCACAGGCAGGGCCGATACAACCCCGACAGCGGCGCACCACAGGCCAGCATGGCGGTCACTTCCTGATCGCGGTAGAGACGCCCCAGCGCCATCATCACCGCCAGCAACAACGAGATCGGTGTCAGCACGATCAGGTACTGCAGGCTCGACAGGCCGGCCACCTGGAACAGCAGCTCCTCGGGCAGTCGCCCCTTGGCCGCCTCGCCGAGGAATCGCGCAAACCGCGTCGCCAGCATGATCGCCAGCAGAACCAGCGTGACCCCCGCCCAGGTCAGGGCGGCTTCACGCAGCAGGTAACGCTCCAGTCGGGGGGCACGCATGCCGCAATTATGCCTGCACGACGCCACCATCCGGGGGCGGTTCATGGTCATCGGCGAGCGTCAGGTCTACACTTCGCGGTGGGCGCTGTGGCGCCCGCCCCATTCATCACCCGGCGTGACGTCGCGGTGGCCGGCAATGCCCGCCCCGAGGCCGTCCGCCCGCTTGCGAGGCATTCATGGAGTATTTCGTCAAGAGCGGCCACCCCGAAAAGCAGCGTGTCGCCTGCGTCATCGTCGGTGTCTACGACCGCCGAACCCTCAGTGACGCCGCTCAGGTGATCGACGCGGCCAGCGACGGGCTGCTGTCGGCCGTCCTCCGACGCGGCGACATGGACGGCAAATTGGGCGGAACCCTGATACTGCATAGCGTGCCGGGCACCCTGGCCGACCGCGTCATGCTGGTGGGCCTGGGCAAAGAGCGCAGCTTTGACGACAACGCCTTCCGCAAGGCCCAGGCGGCAGCCGGCCGCGCACTGCGCAATACCGGTAGCCTCGACGCCGTGAGCTACCTCACCCACCTCGGGCTGAAGGGACGGGATACCAGCTGGATGCTGCAACAGGCCGTCATCGCGCATGCTGACGTGCTCTATCGCATGGACAGCTGTCGCGGCGACAAGGCGCGGGAGGAGCTGCCGGGGATCAAACTCGAACGTCTCACCTTTGATGTTCCGAAACGCTCCGATCTGGCAGCCGGGGAACGGGGCCTCGCCGAGGGCCTGGCGATGGCCCACGGCATCAGCCTGACCAAGGATCTTGGCAACCTGCCGGGCAACCGCTGCACCCCCAGCTATCTCGCCGAGCAGGCCGAGGTGCTGGCACGCGAGTGGCCGATTACCACCCGCGTGCTCGAACAGGCGGACATGGAATCCCTCGGCATGGGCGCACTGCTGTCGGTGTCGCGCGGCTCGCGCCAGCCCCCAAAGCTGATTGTCATGGAATACCTGCACGGCGGCGCCGACGACAAGCCGATGGTGTTGGTGGGCAAGGGTCTGACCTTTGACGCCGGCGGCATTTCCATCAAGCCGGCCGGCAAGATGGACGAGATGAAATTCGATATGTGCGGCGGCGCCACCGTATTCGGCGTCCTCCGTGCCATCGCCGAACTGAAGCTTCCGATCAACGTGGTGGGCATCGTCCCGGCGTCGGAAAATCTTCCGGATGGCGATGCCAACAAACCCGGGGATATCGTCACCTCGATGGCCGGCATCACCATCGAGGTGCTCAATACCGACGCCGAGGGGCGCCTGATCCTCTGCGATGCGCTGACCTATGCCGAGCGCACCTACGAACCGAGCCTGTGCATCGACATGGCCACCCTGACCGGGGCCTGTGTGGTGGCCCTGGGCAGCCCGGCGACCGGCCTGTTTAGCAACCATCCGACGCTGGCCCGGCAACTGCTGGCGGCCGGTGACAGCGCCGGCGACCGCGCCTGGGAACTGCCACTCTGGCCGGAATATGACGAACAGCTCGCCAGCGAGTTCGCCGATGTCGCCAACATCGCCACCAAGGGGGTCGGCGAAGCCGGTGCCGCCGTTGCAGCCGCCTTCCTGCATCGCTTCACCCGCAAACTGAAGTGGGCCCACCTCGACATCGCGGGCACCGCCTGGACCGGCAAGAAGGCCAGCGGCCGGCCGGTGGCGATGCTGACCCAGTTTCTGTTGAACCAGTCGGTTCGCGGCGAGCATTGAGCCTGACGCGATGACCCGGGTCGACTTCTACGTGCTGCCGGAGACCGTGACTGATGCGGTCGCCACTGCCTGCAAGCTCTGCGACAAGGCGGCGGGCCAGGGCCTGCGCGTGTATGTGCACGCGGGGCCCGCGCAGTTGGAGGCACTTGATGGCGCGCTGTGGAGCTTTCGCCAAGGCAGCTTCCTGTCGCATGAACGCTTCGAGGGCCAACCGCCGACCGCACCGCTGCCGATGGTGCTGCTGGGCGACGGCGAGCCGCCTGACAGCCACCATCAGGTGCTGCTCAACCTTGGTGACGACATTCCCGCCTGGTTCAGCCGCTTCGAGCGCGTCCTCGAAATCGTCAGTGGTGATGCCGACACCCGCCGTCGGTGCCGGGCGCGATTCAAGCGCTACCGCGACCGCGGCTTCCCCTTGCAGACCCACGAGCTCACAGCCTGACCCCGAGCCCCTGACCGCCCGAGATTGATGGACAAAACTTTCGACCCCGCCGTTGTGGAAGCCCGCTGGCGCGAGACCTGGGAACAGCAGGACGCCTACGCGGCCGGCCAGCACGCCCCCGGCGACGGCCAGCCCTACAGCATCATGATCCCGCCGCCCAATGTGACCGGCACGCTGCACATGGGGCATGCGTTCCAGCACACCATCATGGATGCGCTGATCCGCTATCAGCGGATGCGCGGCCGCGACACCCTCTGGCAGCCGGGCACCGACCATGCCGGCATCGCCACCCAGATGGTGGTGGAGCGCAATCTCAAGCAGGCCGGCGAACCCGGCCGCGCCGAACTGGGACGCGACCGATTCCTCGACAAGGTATGGGAATGGAAGCGGTATTCCGCCGGCACCATCAGCGGCCAGATTCGCCGCATGGGCTCCTCGGTGGACTGGTCACGCGAAGCCTTCACCATGGACCCCGGCTACAGCACCGCGGTCATCGAGCACTTTGTGCGCCTGCACGACGCCGGGCTGATCTACCGCGGCAAGCGGCTGGTCAATTGGGACCCGGTGCTGCAGACCGCCATCTCCGATCTGGAGGTGGTGAGCGAGGAGGAAAAGGGCTTTCTCTGGCACTTCCGCTACCCGTTGACCGACGGTAGCGGACATCTGGTGGTCGCCACCACCCGGCCGGAAACCATGCTCGGCGATACCGCAGTGGCGGTGCATCCGGAGGACGAACGCTACCGGCACTTGGTTGGCCGAATGATTCGCCTACCCCTATGCGACCGTGAGATCCCCATTATTGCCGACGACTACGTCGATCCTGAATTCGGCACCGGCTGCGTCAAGATCACGCCGGCGCACGACTTCAACGACTACCAGGTGGGCCAGCGCCACGGTCTGCCGCTGATCAATGTGCTGACCCGCACGGCAAACCTCACCGACGACGTGCCCGTGGCTTATCGCGGCCTAGACCGCTTCGAGGCCCGCCAGCGCATCGTCGCCGACTTCGAGGTCCAGGGCCTGCTGGACAAGGTGCAGGACCACGTGCTCAAGGTGCCACGCGGGGACCGTACCGGCGTGGTGCTGGAGCCCTGGCTGACCGACCAGTGGTTCGTCGACCTGACCCGAGACACCCTGCCCGACGGCCGTCCCGGCGGACGGGCGACCATCACCCGGCCGGCCCTCGAGGCGGTCGAGTCCGGCCGCATGCGCTTCGTGCCCGACAACTGGAAAACCACCTACTTCCACTGGCTGCACAACATCCAGGACTGGTGCATCAGCCGCCAGTTGTGGTGGGGTCACCGTATACCGGCGTGGTATGACGCCGACGGACAGGTCTATGTCGGTCGCGACGAGGCAGAAGTGCGCCGCAAACACGGGTTACCGACTGACACCAAGCTGCACCAGGACAACGACGTCTTCGATACCTGGTTCTCTTCCGACATCTGGCCCTTCGCCACCCTCGGCTGGCCCGAGGCCACGCCCGAGCTGCAGAAGTATTACCCCGGCGCGGTGCTGGTGACCGGCTTCGACATCATCTTTTTCTGGGTCGCCCGGATGATGATGATGGGCCTGTACTTCCACCAGGAGGTGCCGTTCCGCGAGGTCTACATCACCGGTCTGGTACGCGACCCCGAGGGCAACAAGATGTCCAAGTCCAAGGGCAACGTGCTGGACCCGCTGGACGTGGTCGATGGCATTTCGCTGGAGGCGTTGCTGACCAAGCGCACCACCGGCCTGATGCAACCAGAGATGGCCAAGCGCATCGAGAAGAAGACCCGCAAGGACTACCCCGACGGCATCGCCGCTGTCGGGGTGGATGCCCTGCGGTTCACCTTTGCCGCGCTGGCCACCCAGGGGCGCGATATCCGCTTCGATGCCTCGCGTGCCGAGGGCTATCGCAACTTCTGCAACAAGATCTGGAACGCAGCCCGTTTCGTGCTGATGCAGTGCGAGGACCAGGACACCGGTCTCGATGCCGGTGCCGAAGTGGTGCTGTCGAGCGCTGACCGCTGGATCATCTCGCAGCTGCAGCGCCTGGAGACCGAAGCCGCCCAGCACTTCGCCGACTATCGTTTCGACCTACTGGCGGCCGCGTTGTACCAGTTCATCTGGAACGAGTACTGCGACTGGTATCTGGAACTCTCGAAACCGGCACTGCAGCAGGGCAGCGTCGAGGAGCAGCGGGGCACCCGGCGAACCCTCGTGCGGGTGCTGGAAACCAGCCTGCGCCTGCTGCACCCGCTGATGCCCTTCCTTACCGAGGACATCTGGCAACGCGTGGCACCGCTGGCCGGTATCAACGACGGGCTGCTGATGCACCAGCCCTACCCGCAGGCCGATACTGCCCGTCTCGACGACCGGGCCGAAGCCGACATCGCATGGTTGAAGACGGTGATCCTCGGCGTCCGCCAGATCCGTGGCGAGATGGATCTGTCGCCCGCCAAGCCCCTGCCCCTCAAGGTCCAGAACGCAACCGCCGTCGACGACGAGCGCCTGCGGCGCCTGGACGGCTCCATCCGCTTCCTGGCGCGGGTCGACAGCATCGAGATCCTCGGCGCCGAAGCCCCTCCTTCGGCGGTGGCCCTGTGTGGCGACATGAAGCTGTTGGTGCCAATGGCCGGCCTGATCGACAAGGACGCCGAACTGTCGCGGCTCGACAAGCAGATCGCCAAACTGGGCAGCGACCGCGAAAAGACCGCCACCCGGGTGCAGAACCCCAATTTCGGCAAGGCGCCCGAGGCCGTGCAGCAACAGGCGCGTGACCTGCTGGCTCAGCAGGACGCCGACCTGGAACGTCTGCGCGAGCAGCGCCTGCGCATCGAGCAGCTCTGATGCCGCTGTTGATCCTGCTCATTCTGCTGGTCTGCGAGATCAGCCTGCTGGTCAGCCTGGTGGATGCCATCGGCGTGATCCCCACCGTGCTGTGGATCCTGTTCAGCGGCATGCTCGGGCTGTGGCTGATCCGACGCACCGGCCTCGCCGTGATGCGCCGCATGCAGGAGGCCACCGCCCGCGGCGAGTTGCCTGACACCGATTTGCTCGGCGACATGCTGTTGTTGCTGGCAGGCCTCCTGTTTCTGTTGCCGGGCGTACTCCTGGATCTCTTTGCCTTCGGCGTGCTGGCCCTGGGCGGGCTTCGGCTGTGGCTGGCCGGCAAGGTGCAACAGCGCATGCAACAGCGCCAGCCACACCTGCGCCCGCCGGTCACGCTCGAGGGCGACTACCGGCGCACCGACGACCCTCCGCGCTGAACCGTTGCATCCGGTTGTGGCGCCGGGGGCGCCCGCCTATAATTCGCGCCCTCACCAAAGCCGGGATAGCTCAGTTGGTAGAGCGACTGATTCGTAATCAGTAGGTCGGAGGTTCGATTCCTCTTTCCGGCACCACATTTCCCCGCGTTCGTGACATCGCGAACCGCCTGCAGGCACCGCCCGGGACGGTGATCAGGCCCCTGCTCAGCGGCGAACACCCGACGCTTCCTGAGCTGTGAAAGCTACTCGTAGAGCTCCTGCAGCCGCGCGTCGCGGCCACAGCTGAGACGGTAGTAGCGATAACGCAGCGGGTTCTTGGTGTAGTAGTCCTGATGGTAGTCCTCGGCCGCATAGAACGGCCCGGCGTCGGTGATCTCGGTGACCACCGGCGCTGGTAGAACCCCGCTGTCGTCCAAGGCCTTGCGGCTGGCTTCGGCGATGGCGCGCTGCTCAGGGGAGTGGGTAAAGATGGCCGTGCGGTACGGGCTGCCGATGTCACAGAACTGACGGTCCTTCACGGTCGGATCGATGTGGCGCCAGAAGTACTCCACCAATTGCGCGTAGCTCACCTGCTGCGGGTCGTAACGCACCTGCACCACCTCGGCATGGCCGGTGTGCTTGGCCGCCACCTGCTCATAGGTCGGATCTTCCACATGCCCGCCCATGTAGCCCGACACCGTCGACAACACGCCCTCGACCTTGTCGAAATCGGCCTCGACACACCAGAAGCAACCGCCAGCAAAGGTCGCGGTCGCCGCCTCCGCCCCGGTGGGACGTGCGTCTTCAGCCTGAACCATGCAGGCGGGCAGCAAGACCAGCCACAGCAGCGGGGACAGGGCGGACGCCACGCGGCGCCGCAAGGTTTTGATCGTCGTGTTCATCAGCTCACCAACTCGGGAAGGGCCTCATCCGCCGGGATGAAGCGGAGGGCAACGCCGTTGTTGCAATAGCGCAGACCGGTGGGTTCCGGCCCGTCCTCAAACACATGGCCCTGATGCCCGCCGCAGCGGCTGCAGTGATATTCGGTTCGCGGCACCAGCAACAGGTAGTCCCGTCGGGTGCCGATAGCCGCCGCCGCGATCGGCTGCCAGAAGCTGGGCCAGCCCGTACCACTTTCGTACTTGTGGGCGGCATCGAACAACGGCTGAAAGCAGGCCGCACAGACGTACGTTCCGGGGCGCTTCTCACCATTGAGCGGGCTGCTGCCGGGGCGCTCGGTATCGTCTTCGAACAGCACGGCAAAGGCCTCGGGTGACAACCGCTGGCGCCACTGGGCCAGCGGCTTGCCGAGCGGCGCTCGCTCGGCCGCCCGGGCGCACCCCGTCAGCACCAGGCCGCCAACAGCCATCAGCGTCGTCAACAGGTCACGTCGATTCAGGGTCATCGGGGTTCTCGATCAGGCTATGGGGACCCACGCTACCGCAATCGGGTTCCCGCGCCTGCCCCAGATCGTCCGCGGTTCAGTCCCGAGGCGCCGGGGCCTGGCAATCTGACCAAATGTTGACGGATGGCAATGACTCGGCGATAACCGCCGCAGCAGTCCACAACGAAAAAGCTTCTCTGGGGGAGCACCATGAACGATTCGGCACCCGATGCCCAAGGCGCGGCGCATACCCGGCGCTGCCTGGCCTGTGGCGACGTGGCGGAATGGCGAGCGCCCGACAGCGCCCCGCTGAACTGCCCCGCGTGCGGCACGGCCTATCTCGAAGCGGCAGAGGCGCGCGCACGCGCGCTGGTGGCGGAACGCAGTCGCGGGCAGACCCAGGAGGTGCCGGTCCCGCCCTCGCCGACGGCCGCCGCGCCAACGCCGGACCGCACCCGACGATTGCCGCTGATGGTCCTGGGCGCAGCCGCGTTGCTGGCAGTTGTGCTGGCGGTCCTGCTGTGGCCGCGCGGGCCGAAAACCGCTGCGGATGCACTGGCACTCTGCCGCGAAACCATTCTGGCGCAGGCCGCCGTGCCCGAAGCCACCGTGGTGCCCGACGTACGAAACATCAACGATGGCGAGGACTTCGTCTTCGCCTGGAATGCCAATTCGGCGTTGGTTCAGATGGCCACCACCACCGGTACGCCGGTACCGACCATGGTGTTCTGTGCGGTGAGCCCGCGCGAGGGGCGGATTGTCGACCTCGCCATCGACAACCGTCAGGTCATCGGCAGCACCCTGCGCACCGGCGCCACGCCCTGAGGGCGTCGCGACAGCGGCTCAGCGGACCGTCCAGCGCGCCGACAGTGCGCGGGTCACCAATGCCGGGTACTGGGGCCGCCCATAGCTACCGTTGTAACGCGCCAGCGCCGGCAGCAAATTGCCTTTTTCCCGGTCCAGGTAATGCCTGAGGATGGTGCAGCCGTAGCGCAGGTTGGTTTGCACATTGAACAGGTTGTCGTCCGGGCGCCCCAGCTCCTTGAGCCAGAACGGCATCACCTGCATCAACCCCAGCGCACCGGCATGGGAGATCGCGTAGCGGTCAAAGCGTGATTCGACGTCGATCACCGCCAGCACCAGCTCCGGTGACAGTCGGGCGCGGCGCGCCTCCGCATGCACCAGGCGCAGAAACTCGAAGCGCTCGGCGTCGTCCGGCAGGTACCGCTGCAGCCGGACCGACATGTCGAGCAGCCACACCTCGGCATCGAAACGGTGCGGAAAGCTGTCGGCCTCGGTGACCGCCGCCATCAGCGCCACACGCAGTGCTGGATCGGGATCCGGCGTTGGCGCCGGCAGCGGCTGGGCGTGCAGCGCAGGCGCCAACATCAGCCCCCACACGGTCAGGCCCACAGTCCGCAGCCAACGCCGCCTCATATTCAGCCCCGGAACTGCGCCAGCACGGCGTCCACGGTGGCCGGAATGCGTTCGGCATCGGCAGCGTCCCGGCGCTTGAACTCGAACTGGTTGTCGGCCAGCGCCTTGTCACCGATGGTCACCCGCAGCGGAATCCCGACCAGCTCGGCATCGGCAAACATGCCGCCCGGCCGCAGGCCGCGGTCATCGATGAGGACATCAACCCCCGCCGCCTGCAAGCCGCTGTAAAGACTCTCGGCCGCGGTCTTCACCGCCTCCGACTTATCGAGGCCGATCGGACAGATGATCAGGGGGAACGGCGCCACCGACAGTGGCCAGATCATGCCGCGCTCGTCATGCCGTTGCTCGATGATGGCGGCAGCCAACCGTGACACGCCGATGCCGTAACACCCCATCCAGGGCACCAGCGCCTGGCCCTGCTCGTCGAGTACGGTCAGGCCCATCGCCTCGGTGTACTTGCGGCCGAGCTGAAAGATGTGGCCGCCCTCGATCCCCCGATAGAAGCGGATCTGACCGACCCCGTCGGGACTCGGGTCACCCTCCACCACATTGCGCAGGTCAGCCGTTTCCGGTTCGGGACAGTCACGCCCCCAGTTGACCCCCTGCAGGTGAAAGTCCTTGCGGTTGGCACCGCAGACGAAATCAGCCACCGCCGCCGCGGCGTGATCGGCGATCACCGGCAGTGGGCAGTTCACCGGTCCGAGGTACCCGACTTCACAGCCAAACAGCGTCGCGACCTCGTCCGGGTCGGCCAGCGTGAAGCCAGCGCCGATGGCCGGGTGACGCGCCGCTTTCACCTCGTTGAGCTGATGATCGCCGCGAAGCGCCAGCGCCCGCAGCACACCCTCAGCGGTGCGCACCACCAGCAGCTTGACCTTGCCGCTCAGCGGCACCTTGAGGAAGGTGGCGACCTGCTCGCAGGTTCTCTGGCCAGGCGTGGCGACATCGGTGAGTGACCGGGTCGCTGCGACCCGAGGCCCCGGCGCGGCACAGACCGCCGCCTCGACATTGGCGGCGTAGGGCCCGCTGTCGGAGACCGCCAGCAGATCTTCACCGGAGCCCGCCAGCACGTGGAACTCCTCCGACTGGTTGCCGCCGATGTTGCCCGCATCCGCCTGGACGATTCGGTAGTCGATCCCCAGACGGTCGAAAATCCGGATATAGGCCTCCCGCATCCGACCGTAGGCCGCCACCAGCCCGGCCTCGTCAGTGTCGAAGGAGTAGGCATCCTTCATCAGGAATTCGCGGGCACGCATCACCCCGAAACGGGGGCGGCGCTCGTCACGGAACTTGGTCTGGACCTGGTAGTAGTTGACCGGTAACTGTTTGTAGGAACGCACATCCTGCTTGACGTGATGGACGATCACCTCTTCGTGGGTCGGCCCGTAACAGAAGTCGTTGCCATGACGATCCTGCATCCGCAGCATCTCGGCGCCCATCTGGGTCCAACGGCCGGACTGCTGCCACAGCTCGGCCGGCTGGATCGACGGCATCAACAACTCCACCGCGCCGGCGCGATTCATTTCCTCGCGCACGATCCGCTCGATATTGCGCAGCACCCGCAGCCCGATCGGCATCCAGGTGTAGAGGCCACTGCCGAGCTTGCGGATGTAGCCGGCACGCTGCATCAACTGGTGTGACACGACCTCGGCATCGGCCGGAGTTTCTTTGGCGGTTGCAAGCGGGAAACGGGACAGGCGCATTGGGGGCTCGGGAATCGGGAATCGGGAATCGGGAGTTTGTAGCGGGCACGCTATCAGAAGCGCCCGTGACGCTTCTGAGCCCGCGGAAGACGGGCGGCAGCCCCGAGGAATCGGGAATCAGGCCCGGGCAGGTCAGTGATCATCCGGGTCGCGCACCTTCAAGCGACGCTCCACCGGCTGCCCCTGCAGTAGCTGCCAGGCGCGCATCTCCAGCACGCCCTTGATGTTCAGGGAGATCACCAGATGCAGCCCGCCATCGGCAATCTCGGCGGCGGTGGGCACTGCGGGCGCGGTCGGCACCGACCACAGCCGAGCCCAGGGGGTGACGCCTTCGGGCGGCTCACCCTCCCGCCACGTTGCCGGCTGGCCCTGGTGCGCCAGCACCACACCGCGGACGGCAGCCGGTTGTGCCAGCTGTGCCGCGTGCAGCAGGGTAATGGCCAGGCGGCGGGGCAGGATCAGGTCGTCGTTCATGGTGGGGTCGCACAGCTGGAGCAGTCGGGGTCGCGCGGCAGCGAGTGGGCGCGCCATTGCAGGGTTCGGGCACACCAAGTGTGCAGGGTTCCGGCGTCGTCGGCGAGCCCCAGCAACCGTCGCAATGCCAGTAGCGCTTGCTGGGCCGCCATGGTGCCGACCACCGGACCGAGGATGCCGGCGTCTTCGCAGCGCTCGGCGGCCGTCCCGGTTTCCGGATAGAGACAGGCGTAGCAGCCACCGCGGCGTGCGGGATCAATCAGGCCCAGCTGTCCCTCGAAGCGGATCGCCGCCGCAAACGCCAGCGGCACCCGCGCCTGAACACAGGCGGCATTGGTGGCAAAGCGGGTGGGGAAATTGTCGCTTCCGTCGAGGACCAGGTCGACGTCGGCCAGGCGTGTCGGCCAGGTGTCTGCCGCGATCACCTCGGTCTCGACCTCGGGGTTGAGCGCACGCAGCTGCGCAGCGGCTGCCTCCGCCTTGTTGCGACCGAGGTCGTCGCTGCGATAGATGACCTGCCGCTGCAGGTTGGACAGGGTGACGTGGTCGGGGTCACACAGCAGCAGCCGGCCGACGCCCGCGCCGGCAAGATAGAGCGCGCTGAGGCTGCCCAGCCCTCCCAACCCCACCAACAGCACCGTGGAATCGCGAAGGATCGCTTGGCCGTTGACCCCCACTTCAGGCAGCACCACCTGCCGGCTGTAGCGACTGAAGTCGCTCATCGGCCTGCCCCCGCCCAGCGGCCGCCACTGGCCCGGGGCTGGTCGCCGAGGTCGTGCCGCGTCTCCACATCGATGAACCCGGCGTCCCGCAACAGCTTCTGTACCGGCTCGGCCTGATCGTAGCCATGCTCCAACAGCAGCCAGCCCCCCGGCTTCAGCGCCGCCGGTGCGGCGGCAATGATGGCGCGCAGTGCATTGAGGCCGTCATGCCCGTCGGTCAGGGCCATTGCCGGCTCGAACCGCAGGGCCGGCAGGTGCGGATCGCGGGCCGCGATATAGGGCGGATTGCCGACCACCAGATCGTGTGCCGGGGCGGCCGCCAGCCACTCGCCGAAGTCTGCCTGGACCCACTGCACCGGCAGCCGCAGTCGCTCGCCATTGCCACGTGCCACGGCCAGAGCATCGCCACAGAGGTCGACGCCGGTCATCCTGATGTCAGATCGCTCACTTGCGAGGGCCAGGGCAATGGCGCCACTACCGGTGCCAAGGTCGGCGACCCGCGGTGTCGACAGCGGCATCAGGCATTGCAGCGCCCATTCCACCAGCACCTCGGTTTCAGGCCGGGGCACCAGCACGGCCGGACTGACACTCAAGATCAGCGTCCAGAAACCCCATTCGCCGAGGATGTAGGCAACCGGTTCCCCGCGGGCACGCCGCTGCAGGTCGACCTCGAACGCGGCAGCGGTGGCGGGCGGTATCGGCGTCTCGAGCCGCGAAAACAGTTGCGCCCGCGAGAACCCGAGCAGGCGGCCGAGCAGCAACTCGGCATCCTGCCGTGGCGCATCGCTGACCGGCGCCAGCCGCGGCAATGCGTCAGCGATCGCCTGCGCCAGGGTCATGCGCGCTCGCCGATCTCGGCCAGCAACTCGGCCTGATGCTCGGCCAGCAGCGGACTGATGACCGGGTCGAGATCGCCTTCCATCACCCGATCGAGCTGATACAGCGTCAGGTTGATGCGGTGGTCGGTGACCCGACCCTGCGGGAAGTTGTAGGTGCGGATTCGCTCGGAGCGGTCGCCGCTGCCGACCAGGCTCTTGCGGGTGGCGGCGCGCTCGGCCGCCTGGCGGGTGCGCTGCGCATCCACCAGCCGCGACGCCAGCAACGCCAGCGCCTTGGCCCGGTTCTTGTGCTGGCTGCGCTCTTCCTGACACTCCACCACCACACCGGTGGGGATGTGGGTCACGCGAATGGCCGACTCCGTCTTGTTGACATGCTGGCCGCCAGCGCCGGAGCTGCGAAAGGTGTCGAAGCGGAGGTCGGCCGGGTTGATCTCCACCTGCGATTCCGCCACCTCCGGCAACACGGCCACCGTCGCCGCCGAGGTGTGGATACGCCCCTGAGCCTCGGTCTCGGGCACCCGCTGCACACGATGGGCCCCACTCTCGAACTTGAGTTGTGAGAATGCGCCAAAGCCGATCACCCTCGAAATCACTTCCTTGAAACCGCCGTGCTCGCCCTCGCTGGCCGACAACATCTCGACCTGCCAACCGCGGGCTTCGGCGAACTTGTTGTACATCCGGAACAGGTCACCGGCGAAGATCGCTGCCTCGTCGCCGCCGGTGCCGGCGCGAATCTCAAGGAAAACATTGCTCCCATCGAGCGGATCGCGCGGGACCAGATAGCCCTGCAGCTCGGCCTCGAGGGTGGCCAGACGGGCTTCCAACAGCGGCCGCTCGGCCTCGGCCATGGCGCGCAACTCGGGGTCGGACTCCCCGGCCATCGACGCCAGCGAGGTCAGCTCCTCGCCGATATGTTGCCAGCCACTGTAGGCCTCGGCCACCGGGCCAAGCTGTGCGTACTCCTGTGACAGTCGGCGAAATCGTTCGCCATCGCCGGCGATGGCGGGGTCACCCAACTCACGCGCCAATTCCTCCCGCCGTTCGACGAGCTGCTGCAACTTCGACACCAGTGATGCTTTCATGGGCGCGGAGGATACCGTCAGCCGGCGTCCTCGTCGTCGAGATCGAACAGGCGCCTGACCGTATTGAGCAACATCGCCTGCTCCACCGCGTCGGCCTGCCGCAGACGGGACACCGGCGGGTGCAACAGCTTGTTGGAGAGCGTGTCGGCGACAAAGCCGAGGACCGATTCCACCGGCTCGCCCGAGGCCAGTTTGCGCCGTGCCCGCTCCAGCACTTCGTCGCGATGCGTCCGCGCCTGCTGTCGCAGGGCACGAATGGTGTCGCCGGCATCGCGCGACTCCAACCAGCGCGAGAACGCCTGCGACTGGGTCTCGATCAGGGCCTGCGCCTGCAATGCCGCGCCCTCGCGCAGCTTCATGTTCTCGGCAATGACATTGCGCAGATCATCGATGGTGTAGAGATAGACGTCTTCGAGACGGGCAATCGCCGGATCAAGATCGCGTGGTACCGCCAGGTCGATCATGAACACCGGTTTGCGCCGTCGGCTGCGGACCGCCTGGCGCATGGTCGCCGCATCAATGATGAAGCCACGGGCCGCGGTGGACGACACCACCAGATCGGCGCTCGGCAGTGCGCCGACCACCGCATCCAGGCCGATCGCCTGACCCCCGACCTCCCGTGCCAGCGCCTGCGCCCTTTCGAGACTGCGGTTGGCCACGATAATCCGCTGCACCCCCTGCTGCTGGAGATAGCGGGCCACCAGCGTGATCATCTCGCCGGCGCCGATCAACAGCGCGGTCTGCGTCCGCAGGTCGTCGAAAATCCGCCGCGCCATCTGGATCGCGGCATAAGCTACCGACACCGGGTGGGCGCCGATCTGGGTCTGGCTGCGCACTTGCTTGGCGACCGCGAACGCGTGCTGGAACAGCCGTGACAACACCGGCCCAAGACTGTCGACCTCATTGGCCAGCGCAAAACTCTGTTTCATCTGACCGAGAATCTGCGGCTCGCCGAGGACCATTGAATCCAGCCCCGATGCGACCCGGAGGGTGTGCGTGACACAGCCCTGATCACGATGAAAATAGAGGTGCGTCTCCAACGGCGCATCCGCGGCCCCGCGCTCGTGTCGCCACCAGTCCAGCAGGCGCACTTCATGCTCGGCCGCCGCCACCGCAAACAGCTCGGTGCGGTTGCAGGTCGACAGGATGGCGGCCTCGTCGATCCCGTCCAGCGCCCGCAACCGCCCCAGCGCCTCGGGCAGATCAGCCTCGGCAAAGGCCATTCGCTCACGCAGCGCGATCGGGGTGGTGTGGTGGCTCAGGCCGAGCGTGATCAACGCCATAAGGCAGGCCGGTCAGCTTCCGGTGGGACCATGTGCCGATTTTCGGTCACAGCGCACCGCGCCACAAGCGGACACCACCGGGGCCCGAGCGGTTTCCGCCCCGATGACGCCGCCGCTCATGCCTCAGACGGCCAGTTGCGCTAGGCTTCCCGCCTGATTTTCAGGAAGTTCCGGATGTCTCTTGCCCCGCGTCACCTTTTGCTTCTGACCCTGCCGCTGGCGCTCGCCAGCGCATGCGCGACCGTGACCCCCAGCGAGCGCACCACCACCGAAACGCTACGGCAGCAGGCGGAACAACGTCAGGACTCGGTGACGCAGCCGCTACCGAGCCCCACGCCACCTCCGCGTCCGCAGGCGATCAATCGGTCGACCGAGGCGCAGTACCACGTCCTGGTCGGCGAGCTGGCCCTGCGCCGCGACCAGCCGGAGGTGGCCGCGCGCTCCTTCATCGCCGCCCTGCGATCGATGCCGGACGTCGAACTGGCCACCCGCGCCACCCAACTCGCGCTTGCCACCAACGATGAGGATCTGGCGCTTGAAGCCGCCGGTCATTGGCTGCGGCTGGAGCCCACCGCGATGGAGCCGCGCGAGGTCATCCTGCGGGTCAGCCTGATCAACGGTGACGGCGAGCAGGCATTGCGGCAAGCGCGCGCCATCGTGCAGGGACATGCCGGCGGCATCGACGACGGCTTCCGCTACCTCGGCCTGCTGCTGGCCCGGGTGCCGCCAGCCGGCTCGGACCGCGCCCTCAGCCTGATCGACCTGTTGCTTCGCGACTACCCGCAGCAACCTGGCGCCCACTACGCCATGGCCATGCTGGCACTGCAATTCGAACGATTGTCGCTGGCCGAGACCGCCGCCCGGCAGGCGCGCGAACTGGCTCCCGAGGCCCGCGAGTACGCCCTGTTGCTGGCCGGCGTCTGGGTCCGACAGGGGCGAATCGACGAAGCCGTCGAGCTGGTCGAAGCCCAACTGGTCGATCAGCCGACCGAAACCCGTAGCGACCTGCGGCTGGCGTTCGCCCGGATTCTGCTCGACGCCAACCGGCTGACGCCAGCACGAGCGCAATTGGAACAGGTGCTGGCGGATCAGCCCGAGCAGTCCGAAGCCGCGCTGCTGCTGGGCATGCTGGCACTGAATCTGGGTGACACCGAGACCGCCCGTGCGCGCCTGACACCGCTACTTGACAGCGATCGCAAGCAGGATGCCGCGCTGCAACTGGGGCGTCTGGCCGAGTCCGAGTCGCGCTGGGAAGAGGCGCTTGCCTTCTATGCCAGCGTCAATCGCGGCCCCGCAGGCCTTGACGCCGCCATCCGCCGCGCGGTGGTCATGGGCCGCCTGGGCCGGACCGACGAAGCGCGCGCCCTGCTGGAGGCCCTGCGACACGACGTGCCGCCGCTGAGCGTGCGGCTCTATCTGGCCGAGGCCGACATCCTGGTCACCGCCGGCAGTCTGGCGGCCGCGCGTCAGCTGTATGACCGCGCACTGGCAGAGCACCCCGGCCATCTCGACCTGCTCTACGGCCGCTCGTTGCTTCTGGAGGAGATGGGCGAAATCGCCGCATCGGAGGCCGACCTGCAGCAGATGATCGAAGCCGATCCCCAGGATGCCCGCGCGCTCAACGCGCTCGGCTACATGCTGATCGTGCATCACGGTGCCCTGGCCCAGGCACGTCCCTTGATCGAACAGGCCATCGCCCTGGCACCGGACGATGCGGCGGTCATCGACAGCATGGGCTGGTTGCTGTTCCGCGAAGGCGATACCGCCGGTGCCCTGCCCTATCTGCAGCGTGCCCACGACCTGTTCCCCGACCCGGAGGTGGCCGCCCACCTCGGGGAAGTGCTGTGGATGCTCGGCGACCGCGAGGCAGCACGCACGGTCTGGGACGCCGCGCTGGAACGTGACCCGCAGCACCCGCTGCTGCGCGAAACGCTGAACCGCCTGCAACCGTGAACCGGCTGTGCGCCACGCTGCTGGCGACACTGTTGCTGGCCAGCTGCGCACTGCAGGCACCGCGGCCGACCGCGCCGCCCCCCGCGGATGCAGCACTTCTGCAGCGCTGGTGGCAGCACCAGCAGTCACTGCGCAGCGTCGATCAGTTCCTGCTGCAGGGCCGGCT
Source organism: Flagellatimonas centrodinii (assembly GCF_016918765.2). Taxonomy (GTDB): domain Bacteria; phylum Pseudomonadota; class Gammaproteobacteria; order Nevskiales; family Nevskiaceae; genus Polycyclovorans; species Polycyclovorans centrodinii. The sequence continues at coordinate 2,417,306 of NZ_CP092104.1, read as the reverse complement.
GGCCGCCAGCGGAATGCCGCTGAGTGGGCGCCTGCGCTGGCAACAGTCGGCCGGTGGCCGTTTCGACGTCTTCGTCAGCGGGCCGGTGGGCAGCGGCAGTGTGCGACTGCGCGGCACCCCGGATGCGGTGCACATCCAGAGCGGCGATGAAGAGTGGCACAGTCGAACACCGGAAGCCGACCTGCAACACCGCCTGGGATGGCGCCTGCCGCTGGCGGCGCTGCCGTACTGGGCGCGCGGACTGCCCCGTCCGGGCCGGCCGGCACGCTATGATCTCGACCCCGCCGGCCGACTGCTGCGCCTGCAACAGGACGGCTGGGACATTCACTTCGACCGCTACCACCCCGGCGTACCGGCGTTGCCGGCGCGCCTGCGGATGATCCAGGACACCACCACGCTCACTTTGCTGGCCGACCGCTGGCAACAGCCGTAGCCGGCAACACCCCCATGCCCAACGACGCTCCCTTTTCCGCCGGTTTCGCCTGGCCTGCACCGGCCAAGATCAACCTGTTCCTGCATGTCACCGGGCGCCGCGAAGACGGCTATCACACACTGCAGACGCTGTTTCAGTTCGTCGATCTGGTCGATCACCTGCGTTTCCACCAGCGTGGCGACGGGCAGATCACCCTGCAGACCCCGCTCGCCGACATTAATCATGATGACAACCTGATCGTGCGCGCCGCGCGCCGGCTGGCCGCGGTCAGCGGAGCGCCGATCGGCGTCGACATCGAACTGGACAAGCGCATCCCGGTGGGCGCCGGGCTCGGTGGCGGGTCGAGCAATGCCGCCACCACCCTGATCGCGCTCAACCGCTTATGGAACCTCGGCTTTCCGGCCGACGAACTGGCCGACATCGGTCTACCGCTGGGGGCCGACATCCCGGTCTTCGTGCGCGGTCATGCCGCCTGGGCCGAGGGGATCGGCGAACGCCTGAGTCCGATCGACCTACCGGAACCCTGGTACCTGCTGCTGCTGCCACCGGTGACGGTGGCAACGGCAACCGTCTTTGCCGACCCGGCGCTGGAGCGGGCGCACGCGCGGGTGCAGTTCGAGGACTACAGCAGCGGCATTTGCGTCAACGACTGCGAACCGGTGACCACCCGCCTGTTCCCGCCAGTGGCCGAAGCGCTGGCCTGGCTGCGTCGTTTCGGCCCTGCACGCATGTCCGGCACCGGCGCCTGCGTCTTTCTCGAAGCGGAAAACCGCGCCGCGGCCGAGACGCTGGCGGCACAGGCCGACCCGGCCTGGCGACCGACGGTGGTGCGCGGGCTGAACCGATCACCACTCGCCGCTATAATGCGCGGGCTTTGAATGATGGGGCGTAGCCAAGTGGTAAGGCAGCGGGTTTTGATCCCGCCATTCGGTGGTTCGAATCCATCCGCCCCAGCCAGTTTTGCGGTACCCAGCGGCACCGACTTTGCGGCACCCCGCGGCACCAACGAACGTTTGCGCCCCTCACCGGCACTGCGCCGATAACCGCCCATCGCTACCGCCAACCGACGCATACCCATGGCCGAATCCAAGTTGACGTTGTTCTCCGGCAACGCGAACCCCAAGCTCGCCAAAGACATCGCCAACTATCTCAAGATCCCCCTGGGGCAGGCGGTCGTCGGCCGCTTCTCCGATGGTGAGGTTCAGGTCGAGATTCTCGAGAACGTGCGCGGTCGCGACGTCTTCGTGATTCAGCCCACCTGCGCACCCACCAACGACAACATCGTTGAATTGCTGATGATGCTCGATGCGCTGAAGCGCGCCTCGGCTGGCCGCATCTGCGCGGTCATTCCCTACTTCGGCTACGCCCGCCAGGACCGTCGGCCGCGTTCCAGCCGGGTGCCGATCTCGGCCAAGGTGGTCGCCGACATGCTCGGCGAATGCGGCGCCGACCGGGTGCTGACGGTGGACCTACACGCTGACCAGATCCAGGGCTTCTTCGACATTCCGGTCGACAACGTCTACGCCAGTCCGGTGTTGCTCGGCGACATCTGGCGGCAAAAGTACGAGAACCTCATCGTCGTCTCGCCGGACGTCGGCGGCGTGGTGCGCGCGCGGGCAGTGGCAAAACGGCTGGATGACGCCGACCTCGCCATCATCGACAAGCGCCGCCCACGGGCCAACGAGTCACGGGTGATGAACATCATCGGCGACGTCAACGGCCGTAGTTGCGTGCTGGTCGACGACATGGCCGACACCGCCGGCACCCTCTGCAAGGCGGCGGCCGCGCTCAAGGAGCACGGCGCCATCCGGGTGGTGGCCTATGTCACCCACCCGATCCTGTCGGGCCCGGCCATCACCAACATCACCCACTCCGAACTGGATCAGCTGGTGGTCACCGACACCATCCCGCTGAACCCGGCGGCGGCGGCCTGCCCGAAGATCCGCCAGCTTTCCATCGGCTCCCTGTTGGCCGAAACCATCCGCCGCGTGTCGGCGGAAGAATCGGTGTCCTCGCTCTACGTCGACTGACCCGACACCCCGGCGATCACGACCGCGTCCGGGGCCCGACGCCGCCCCCACTCGCCCGCTTCCCCCCCTTCCGCTACAATCTGCGCCCCTCGCGCGGTCTGGTCGCGGACCTCGCGGGGTTTCTTAATGACATTATCGGGGTCACTCCATGACACAAACCTTTGTAGTTGAAGCAGAAGTCCGCGCGTTGCAGGGAACGGGTGCGAGCCGCCGTCTGCGTCGCGAGGGCAAGGTGCCGGCCATCATCTATGGCGGCAACGATGCGCCGCAGAACATCCAGGTCAGCCAGAACGAGCTGATGAAGCAACTGCGCGTCGAAGCGTTCTACTCACACATCCTGACGGTCAAGGTGGACGGCGTTGAGCAGCAGGCCGTGCTGAAAGCACTGCAGCGCCATCCGGTGCGCGACGAAACCATTCTGCACGCCGACTTCCAGCGCGTGGTCGCCGACCAGCTGCTGCGCAAGACCGTCCCGCTGCACTTCAAGGGTGATGCTACTGCCCCGGGCGTGAAGCTTGGCGGCGGCATGATCGAGCATCACCAGAATGAAGTGGAAGTCGAGTGTCTGCCCGCGAATCTGCCGGAGTTCATCGAAGTCGACCTGTCGGCGATGAAACTGGGGGACGTCGTGCACCTGTCGAACCTCAACCTGCCAGCCGGCGTGAGCTTGATCGAACTCAAGCACGGCGCCGACATCACCGTCGCTTCCTGCCACCTCACCAAGGCTGGTGCGGGTGACAGTGAAGAGGGTGACGCCGAGGGCGACGACGCCGCTGAAGGCGAAGAGAAGAAGGACTAGTCCGACCCTCGCAGGGTCAGAACCCGTCCGTTCGCTGTCGCGCGCGGACGGGTTTTTTGTTGAACAGGGACACGGAACTTAGCGGCATGGCAGACCACAAGATCGCCATCATCGGGCTGGGGAACCCCGGCAGCGAATATGAAGCTACGCGACACAATGCCGGCTTCTGGTTCGTCGACCGCCTCGCCGATCGCGCCGGCGTCCCGTTGCGCGCCGAGAGCAAGTTTCACGGCCTGTTCGGGCGCGCGCGCATCGGTGGGCAGGATATCCTGCTGTTGAAGCCAACCACCTTCATGAACCGCAGCGGACGGGCGGCTCAGGCGCTGTGCCAGTTCTACAAGATCGCACCCGATGACGTACTGGTGGCACATGATGAACTGGACCTCGCCGCCGGCACCATGCGCCTGAAGTTGGGCGGAGGCCACGGTGGTCACAACGGGCTGCGTGACCTGCATGGCCAGATCGGTTCCGGCTACCGGCGCCTGCGTATCGGCATCGGCCACCCGGGCGACAAGGCGATGGTACTGAACTACGTGCTCGGACGACCCTCGCGCGACGACGAAACCGCCATCCTCGATGGTCTCGGTCGCGCAGCCGATGCCACCGACACCTGGCTGCGGGGTTCGTGGGACAAGGCCCTGCAGCAGTTGCATACTGAAAAACATAACCGGGACAGTGCCGCAGGCTCAGCCTGACGGCATCTCCATCACCACTCACGCATCAGCCAATACGAGCGTTCAATGGGCATCAAGTGCGGCATCGTCGGTCTTCCCAACGTAGGCAAGTCCACCCTGTTCAATGCCTTGACCAAGGCGCAGATCGCAGCAGAAAACTACCCGTTCTGCACCATCGACCCGAATGTCGGCGTCGTTGCCGTACCTGATCCGCGACTCGACGCGTTGGCGGAAATCGTGCGCCCTCAGCGCATTCTCGGTGCCACCGTGGAGTTCGTCGATATCGCCGGTCTGGTTGCCGGCGCCAGCAAGGGCGAGGGTCTTGGCAACCAGTTCCTGGCGCACATCCGCGAAACGGATGCGATTGCCCATGTCACCCGCTGCTTTGTTGATGATGACGTCATCCATGTCGCTGGCGGGGTCGACCCGGTCCGCGATATCGAAATCATCAACACCGAACTGGCACTGGCCGACCTTGACGCGGTCACCAAGGCACTCGATCGGGCGGCCAAGGGCGCCAAGTCGGGCAACAAGGACGCCGTTGCCAAGGTCGAACTGCTGACGCGGGTGCAGGCGCATCTCGATCAGGGTCTCGCCGTACGCGCCCTCGAGCTCAGCGCCGATGACCGACTGCAGCTGCGCGACTACCACCTGATCACCGCCAAACCGGCGCTCTACATCGCCAATGTCGACGAGGCCGGGCTCGCCAACGGCAACGAATTGCTGGACCGAGTGAAAGCCTACGCGGCCGCCGAGAATGCCCAGGTGGTGCCGGTATGCGCCGCCATCGAGGCCGAGATTGCGCAGCTCGACGATACCGACAAGGCCGAATTTCTCGCTGAGCTAGGCCTGGAAGAGCCGGGGCTGAACCGCGTTATTCGGGGTGCTTACAGCCTGCTCGGCCTGCAGACCTACTTCACCGCCGGCGTGCAGGAAGTGCGCGCCTGGACGGTCAAAGTCGGTGCGACCGGGCCCCAGGCCGCCGGCGTGATCCATACCGATTTCGAACGCGGCTTCATCAAGGCCGAGGTCATCGGTTATGACGATTTCATCCAGTACCGAGGCGAAAGTGGCGCCAAGGAAGCCGGTCGCCTGCGCCTGGAAGGCAAGGACTACATCGTCAAGGAAGGCGACGTCATGCACTTCCGCTTCAACGTTTGAGGGCGGCTGCTGGCGCCCCACACTCGACGCCAGCAGCGGCTTTCATTAGAATCGCGCCCCCGCACGCGGCACATGGTGATGTAGCTCAGTCGGTTAGAGCGAGGGATTCATAACCCCTAGGTCGGCGGTTCGATTCCGCCCATCACCACCATTCGCGTTTGCCACGGCCACCGGGCTCGGATTCAGGGCCCTCGCTGCAGCAGCTGCGCCACCATCGGCTCCATGCGGGTCAGCCCGCCTGCCCGTCCCAGCGCCAGCGCCTGATCCACCGGCGTGCCCATTAGCCACGCAGCGCGCAGCGCCAGCAACGCGCCGACCCGGTTGGCACTGGCACAGTGCACCAGTACCGGGGTTTCGCCGGCCTTGGCCATCGCCGCATCGAGCGCGCGCGCGGTGTCGGCATTGAGGTCATCGGCGCCGGCCACCGGAATCACCATATAGTCCAGCCCCAGTTTCTGCATCAGCGCAGCCTGATCGAAGCCGGCATCTTCTGTGGCTGGCCGCAGATTGATGACATGGGTCACACCGGCGGCCTTGAGCGCCTGGAAGTCCTCGGGCGAAGGCTGGCCTGCGGTGATCACATTGGGCAGCGGGCGTCCCATCATTGGCAGCGGTGGCAGCGTCGGATTCATGGGGAGCCTATCGTTTCGGGTGAGATACGGATGGTAGCGTCAGCTGACGGTCCGTGGCGCATCGACCGGCCGGCAGGCACGAACCGCAGCCTCCGCCGACAGGTGCAGGCGGTCCGGCCCCAGGCGCTGCAGCAGCGTGGTAGCGCGGAGCTGGTCCATCACCGGCCCTTTCACCTCAGCCAGATGCAGGCGCTGGCCGGCACTACGCAATGCCGCCTCGAAGCTGTCCAGCATTTCGAGGCCACTGGCGTCGATGAAGCCGACACCGGACAGCACCAGCACCACGTCTTCAACACCTGCCTGATCCACTACCCGCTGCTGCAGTTCCGTCTCCAGGCGCGGCGTGTTGGCAAAGTACAGGTGTTCGTCAATGCGGATCAGCAGCAGCGCCGGCCAGGTCTCCACGACGTGACGGTGCACGTTGCGGAAGTGCTCGGTGCCGGGGATGCGCCCCACCGTGGCCACATGCGGGCGACTGGTGCGATAGAGAAAGGCCGTCAGCGCCATCACCACACCGATCATCAGGCCGGCCTCGATGCCGAACGCCAGCACCCCCAGCAATGTCGCCGCCTGAGCGGCGCCGTCGGCGCGGCTGAAGCGGAAGGTATGCCGCAAGGATCGCAGATCGATCAACTGCCACACCGCCACCACGATGATGGCGGCCAGCACCGCTTTCGGCAGCGGCGCCAGCAGCCCGGTAAAGCCGAACGCCGCCAGCGCCACCCAGAGCGCGGTGATCACGGCGGCCAGCTGGGTCTGCGCGCCCGCTTCGAAGTTGACCATGGACCGCGAAAAGCCGCCGGCCACCGGCATGGCCCCGGCCACCGCACTGCCGAGGTTGCTGATCCCCAGCGCCCGCAGTTCCTGATCGGGGTCGATGCGCTGACGCCGCCGGAACGCCAGCGTGCGTGCGACCGAGATGCTCTCGACATAGCCGATCAGCGCGATCAGCGCCGCCGACGGCAGCAGCGCCCGCCAACCCTCGGCATGCAGAAAGGCGAGCGATGGCACCGGCAGCCCCTGGGGAATGACGCCAACCACCGCAACGCCGTGCCGGGCAGCGGCGGCTGTCACGACCGACAGCGCCACCCCGACGACCACCAACAACAGTGGCGCGGCGCGACTGACCACGGCGGCCTGCGATGCCGACAGCCCCATTGATTGCAACAATCGCAACAGCGGCGCACGCGCCAGCAACAGCGCACCGACGGCGGTGAGACCGAAGCTGACAGTCACCGGGTTGAGGGTCGTCAGGCCGGCCGCCAGCGCCTGCAGACTTCCTACGAAATCGACATCGCGCGGCACCGGAATGCCGGTGAGTGCCGCCAACTGGGTGCCGACGATGAAGATCGCCGCACCGGTGGTGAAGCCCGACAGCACCGGGTGGCTGATGAAGTGCGTCAACCAACCCAGTCGCAGGACCCCCATGACCAGCAGCATCGCCCCCACCATCGCCGACAACATCAGCGCGCCACCGAGATAGCGCTGAGGGTCTCCGCCCGCAAACGGCGTCAGCGCTGCCGCCACCATCACCGCCGCGACGGCCACCGGCCCCAGCGACAAGGTCCGGCTGCTGCCCGTGAGCGCATACAGCACCGGTGGCAGCACGCTGGCATACAGGCCCACCTCGGGCGGCAACCCGGCCAGCAAGGCATAGGCCAGGGCCTGGGGGATGAGCAGGATCGCGGTAATGGTGCCGGCAACCAGATCCTGCATCACCTGCGCCGCCCCCATGCCTCGCAGGTCCGCCAACAGCGGCAGGTGACGGCGCAGGTTCATGCGGCAGCTCAGGTCTTGCCGCAGGCGAGATTGGCCGGCACCGCAACATCCATCAGTTTCGGATTGGCCAGATTGAGGTTGCGCATGATGTCGACATAGGCCGCCTCGTCCTTGCCCGCCAGGCGCGGGTTGTGGCGCTTTTCCTCGCCGATGCTGGAGGCGGTCCAGCCCTTGTAGTCATGGGCCGGATACACCAAGGTGTCATCTGGCAGGCGGAACAGGGTGTTGACGATCGAATCCCAGCTCTTGTGCGGATCGCCGCCCTGGAAATCGGTGCGACCGGTACCGCGGATCAACAGGACATCGCCGGTGAACACGGCTGCGGGCCGTTCCGGCCGCAACACGAAACTGAAGGACTCGTCGGTATGGCCCGGCGTGTACAGCGCCTTCAGCTGCACGCCATCGATATCGATCCGCTCACCCTCGCGCACCGACATCGACACGCACTCGGCCTTGGTGAACTCGCCCATCAGGGTGACGCAACCGGTACGGTCCCTCAGGGCACCGAGGGCGGTGATGTGATCGGCGTGGGTGTGGGTATCGATCGCCTTGACCAGTTTCAGCTCGAGCGCCGTCACTGCGGCCAGATAGTGCTCCAGCTGCTCGCGGACCGGGTCAATGATGACCGCCTCACGTCCCTGGCCCGACGCCATCAGATAGGTGTAGGTGCTGGATTCGGCATCGAAAAACTGGCGGAAAATCACGGCAATGCTCCAAGGCGGTGAACGGGGTCGTTTATTTCTTTATGGAATATAGATATTCTATAAACGATATTACGCCGCCGTCCCTTTGCTTTCAAGCCTACTGCTGCCGGAGAACCCGCATGAATCTGCCCGCCCACCGCCATGTCGTCGTTATTGTCGGGGCCGGTGCCGGCGGCCTGACGGTCGCCTCGCTGCTGAAGCAGGCACGTCCCGACCTCGACATCGCCCTGATCGACCCCGCCGAGTACCACTGCTACCAGCCCGCCTGGACCCTGGTTGGTGCCGGTGAGTTCCGCCCCGAGGCCACCCGCCGCCCGATGGCGGCCGTGATCCCAAGAGGCGTCTCCTGGCTGCAGGCCCGCGTCACCGCCTTTGAACCCGAACACCAGGTCGTCGTCCTCGAGGATGGTCGCCGCATCGGCTACCGCTTTCTGGTCACGGCACTGGGCCTGCAGCTGGACTGGGACCGCATCGAGGGCCTGACCGACACCCTCGGCGCCAACGGCGTCTGCAGCAACTACCGCTATGACCTGGCGCCCTACACCTGGCAGACCCTGCAACGATTGCCCCGGGATGCCCAGGCCCTGTTCACCCAGCCGCCCATGCCCATCAAGTGCGCCGGGGCACCGCAAAAGATTCTGTATATGGCGGCCGATCACTGCCGCCGCCGCGGACAGGCAGTCCATGCGCACTTCTTCACACCGGGGCCGGCGATGTTCGGTGTGCCGTTCTACGCCAAGGCGCTCGATCGGGTGGTCGCCGACTACGGCATCACCCCGCATTTCGGGCACCGCCTGATCGCGGTCGACGGTCCGGCACGCCAGGCCACCTTCGAGGTGACCACCGATGGCAACACCGCCCAGCAGACTCACCCCTTCGATCTCTTGCACGTGGTCCCGCCGCAGTCGGCACCGGACGTCATCAAGCGCTCAGCGTTGGCGGACGATAGCGGCTGGGTGAGTGTCGACCGGCACAGCCTGCGGCACAGCCGCTTCGACACCGTGTTCGGCCTCGGCGACTGCACCACCACCCCCAACAGCAAGACCGCAGCGGCGGTCCGTGCCCAGGCGCCGGTGCTGGTGGCCAACCTGCTGCGACAACTTGACGGACGGGGCACCGAGCGCCGCTACGACGGCTACGCCTCATGCCCGCTGACCACTTCGAAAGGCCGCATCATGCTGGCGGAGTTTGCCTATGACGGCGCCATCACACCCAGCTTTCCCCTGGATCCCAGAGTGCCGCGGCGCAGCTACTGGTGGCTGAAGAAGTACTACCTGCCCCACCTCTACTGGCGCATGGTGGGCGGCCATCTCGGGCCCGACTGGCACCGCGCCCGGCGCTTTCCAGAACCCCTGCCCGCTTTCGTTCCCTGAACCCCGGTAAGGCGCCTGTCTAGCCGCTGGACACCGAATGGGCCAGGCACTTCAGCGAGCGGGACAACACCATGTCGTAGCCGCTTGCGTCAGCGCAGGCGGTCGAACAGCGACAGGCTGGAAATCTGCAGGTAGGCGGTCTGGGCGGCGCTTTGTTGGGCGCTGGTCTGGGCGAGCTGGGTGGCGGCGTCAATCAGGTCGGTGTCGCGGAGCCGCGACAGGGCCAGGCTGAGCTGGGCGTCGGCGCCTTCCCGCCAGGTGGCGGCGCGGTCGAGCGCGTTGAGCCGGTTGCCGGTATCGGTGCGGGCGCGGCTGAGGTTCTCGGCGACGGCGTCGATGCCCGCGAGGGCAGCATCGAGCGCGGCATGGCGGGTGGCCGGGTCGGCGTCCCGCAAGGCGGCTTCCGCCGCCGCCAGCCAAGCGAAACTGTCCTGCCCGCCGGCATCACCGAAAACACGATCACCGGTCAGGCCGTCCGGCAGCTGCTGGCCGTCGGCGACCTCGACCTGACGCGCCACGGTGCTGCCCAGGTAGCCTCCGTTGGCATCGAACGCGGCCCCCAGGCCAGTGCCGGCAAACAGGGCTTCACCACTGCCATTGTCGCGGTTGGCGAGTTGCAGCCAGTCGCGGGCAAGCCCGGCCACTTCGTCTGCGAGCAAAATCCGATCGCTGTCGCTACGGGTGTCTGAACGGCCTGACAGCAGTTGCTCGCGCACCCGGTCGATCATCACCTGGGCATCGTCGAGAGCGGCTTCGGTCATGCCGAGCCGATGCTGCACCCGGTCCGCGGCCCCTGCCTGCGCGGCAATGCGCGCCTGCGCAGCCTCCCATTCCATCACCGAGGCCGCAGCAGCGGGTGCCTCGTGTGCATGGTGAAAGCGGCGGCCACTGCCGATCTGTTCCTGAAGCTGAACCAGCGTGCCGTTGTGCCCTTGCATGGCGCCGGTGGCACTGCGGAACAGGGTTTCACTGGATACGCGCATGGCTATCTCCGGACCGCGTTGAGCAGGGTCTGAAACACGGTGTCGGCGGTCGCGATCATCTGCGCCGCTGCCTGATAGGCCTGCTGGTAGCGCAGCAGGTCAGCCGCTTCTTCGTCGAGGTTGACACCCGCCACCGATCCCAGCGCATCACGCGACTGGGTCGCCAGCGCATCGGCGGCGCTGGCGCGGGCATCGGCCTGCTGTGCGGCCAGCCCCAGGGTGCCCACCACCTCGCCGGCGCGGCTGGCCAACGGCGCCCCGGACCAGGCGTTGACGGTGGCCCAGGCGGCGTTGTCGGCAAGCCCGGCGGGCGGCGGGCCTGCGAGCGCGAGGGCCCGCGGATCATCCACCGCCCGCGCCAACGGCGGCGTGGTAAACAGCGCCGTGCCGGCATTGCCATCAAGATCACGGCCGCCGGCCTGCGCGGTGTTGTAGGCATCGGCGATATCGGTGGCCAGTGCCTGCAACGCTGCACGCGGACTGTCGACGGCCTGGGCCCGGGCATCGAGCAGGCCGGCCAGTGCGCCGCCGGCGGGTCGTCCCACCGGCACACTGCCGCCGGTGCCCTCAAGCCGAATCTGGAAACGGCCGCTGGCGGTGGTGGGCTCCAGCGTCAGATGCCGTGCCTGGCCGTCCAGCACCAGCGGCTGGCCGTCTTCGAGAAAGACCGCCAGGTTGCCGCTGTCCTGGGTCACCGTGCGGACACCGATCTGGCTTGCGAGCTGGCGTACCGCTTCATCACGTTGATCCAGCAGGTCGGCTGGCGGCTGGCCGCCATTGCCCGGCGCGGCGAGGCTGATGCTGCGGTTGAGACTGTCGATGCGGTCGATCCATTGGTTGGCGGTCTGCACGCTTTCGCGCATCCGCCCGTCGATTTCCCGGTCCATTGCCACCAGGCCCTGGTCCAGTTGCGAGAACCGATCGGCCACGCCTTCAGCCTGCGCCAGCAGCGTCTGCCGTGCCGACAGCGACGCGGGGTCGGCCATCAATGCTTGCGTCGCACTGTTGAGGGCGTTGAGCGGAGCCGCAAGGCCGGCGGTCGGGTCTGACAGCAACGTGTCGGCCCGGATCAGCAGGTCACGTGCCGCACCGTGACGGCTGGCGGCGGCGCCGTCATCCGTGAGCCGCGACTGTAGCCAGGTGTCGGTCAGCCGCCGGATCTGCGCCGGTTGCACGCCATTGCCGATACGACCGGTGGTCGGTTGGGTACTGAGTTCAACGCGCTGCCGGCTGTAGCCCGCAGTGCCGGCATTGGCCACGTTGTGGCTGGTGGTGGCCAGCGCGGTGCTGTAGGCCTGCAGCGCGGTGCTGCCGATACGCAGGAGATCACTCATGGTCGGTCACTCCGGCGATGGCGGGGTGTGCTGCCAGCCGGGTCAGCTTCTCGGCATAGCGTGGATCGGTGGCGTAGCCGGCATCCTGCAGCGCTTGTGCAAACCGGGCGATATCGTGACCGGTATCCCGCGCCGCGGCATAGCGGGGTTGTTGTAGCAGCGACACATAGTCGCGGACGCTGTCGGCGGCGCTGTCGTAGCGCCGGAATTCGGCGCTTTCCCGACGGCTGATGCCCTGCCGGACTTCCGTGGTGGTGGCCGTGACGGCCGCTCCCTGCCAGCGCCCGCCGGCCTTGATGCCGAACAGGTTGTGGGACGTGCCGCCCGGCTGATGCCGACCGAATCCGGTCTCCAGCGCGGCCTGCGCCAGAATCGCCTGCGGTGCCACGCCGAGCGTGCGGGCAGCGTCACGCGCCAGTGGCGCCAGCCGCTCGACGAAATCGGTGATGCGGTCGCCGAGGGACCGTGTGGCGGCGGGTGCCGATGTCACCGGCGATGCCGGCGGACGCATGGTCGGCAGCACCGCTGCCGGTGCCGTGGCCAGATCCGGTACGACCCCCTGGCGCTGCCACTGCTGCACCAGCTGTTCAGCCAGCCCCAGCCCCTTGCCGCGGGTCATCAGTCCGGCCATTTGCTGGTCGAACAAGGACTGATAGGCGCCGGCGTCGCTGACCCCGCTGCCCGGCACCTTGGCGGTGCTGCGCATGCCAGCCAGCAGTTGCTGGGCGAACAGGCTTTCGAACTGGCGCGCCACTTCACGGGCCGCCTCCGGGACCGCCGCACGGACCTCCTGCCGCAGTGCGGTGAGGTTGCCGGACAGGGCATCCAGCGGGTTCATCAGATGACCACCAGCTCGGCGCGCAAGGCACCCGCCTGCTTCAGGGCTTCGAGGATGGCAATGAGATCGCCGGGGGCCGCCCCGACCTGATTCACCGCCTGCACGATCTCGGCCAGGGTGACCCCGGCATCGAACAGGAACATGCGGCCGTCGCCCTGCTGCTCGACGGCGATCCGGGAATCCGGCACCACCACCGTCTCGCCGTCGGAAAACGGTGCCGGCTGACTGATCTGGAACTGCTCGGCAATGGTGACCGACAGCGAACCGTGGGCGACCGCCGCCGGCCGCACCCGTACCGATTCACCGATGACAATGGTGCCGGTGCGCGAGTTGACCACCACCCGCGCCGGCGCCCGGCCGGGATCAACCTCCAGCACTTCCAGCTCGGACAGAAACGCGACGCGCTGGGCGGGATGCGGCGCGCGGATGTGGATGGTGACACCGTCCTCAGCCTGTGCCGTGCCCTCGCCGTAGACCGCGTTGACGGTCTCGGCGACCCGCGCGGCAGTGGTGAAATCGGCCGTATGCAGTTGCAGGGCGAGCCGGCCGGATGGGTCAAACGCGGCCGGTGCCGGACGTTCGACACTGGCCCCGTTGGGAATCCGACCCGCAGAGGGCACGTTGAGCGACACCCGCGAACCATCGCTGCCTTCGACGCCGAAGCCCCCCACCACCAGGTTGCCCTGGGCGATGGCGTAGACCTGGCCATCGGCGCCCTTCAGGGCCGTCATCAACAGTGCCCCACCGCGCAGCGAGCCAGCATTGCCGACCGACGCCACGGTGACATCAATCAATTGACCCGGCCGCGAAAATGGCGGCAACTCCGCCTGCACCATCACCGCCGCGGCATTCTTCAGCTGCGGATTGACCGACGTCGGAATCGTGACGCCCAACTGCGTCAGCAGATTGCGCAGCGCCTGGGTGGTGAAGGGGGCCTGCGAGGTCTGGTCGCCGGAGCCATCCAGCCCCACCACCAGGCCGTAACCCATCAGCGCGTTGCTGCGCACGCCGGCGAGGCTGGCGATGTCCTTGATGCGCTCGGCGTGTGCGGTCTGCGCCAGCGACAGCAGCGCCAGCAGCACCAGTGCCGCGATGAAGAACGCGCGTGCCACCGGCAACGGCGGCGACCGCAACCGGACCGTCGCCGGTAGGGGCACCTGTTCCGACGGCGAGTGGGGAGGTGGCGGCATCCGGGTGACGGTCGACGGCACCCGGGCGCCGTTCGAGACGACCAACCGCAGCAGACACGGCGACGAAGCCGTGGTGCCACCCTCGGTGCCGGAATGCCGTGTGTCGTTCATCCGCCTGCTCCTAGAAGGGCCACAAGGGGTGGTTGAAGAATCGCGCCAGCCAGCCTTGGGCGTTGGCATCGCCCAGGGCACCACGTCCGGCGTATCGAACATCGGCATCGGCGACCCGATCGGACAGCAGGGTGTTGTCCGGCGCGATGTCTTCTGGCCGCACCCAGCCGCTGATCTCCAGGGTTTCGTCGCCACGATTGAGCTGCAGGCGTTTGCGCCCGGCAATCCGCAGCAGGCCGCTGGCATCGACCTCAATCACCCGCACCGACACCGAGCCGGACAGGCGGTTGCTCTGGGTACTGTCGCCACCGCCTTCGAAACTGCGGTCGCCGGACAGGCTGTTGTTGAGAAACGGGATGCCATTGGCGGTGACGGCACCCCCGAACAAGGTCGGTGCCGGCAGACTGAGATCGGTGGTCTTGCTGGTCGAGGTGGCGCTGCTGGTCTGGGCCTGGGTCTGTTCGACCAGCACCACCGTCAGGACATCCCCCACCCGGCGCGCGCGACGGTCCCCAAACCAGTCGGTAGCGGTACCGGACTGATAGATCGCGCCGGCCGGATGCACCGCGGGCGCCGGTGGTGCTGGCGGCACCACCGGCGTGCTGGCGCAGCCGCCAAGGCCGATCGCGGCGAGCAGTACGAGGGCGCGTGCGGTATTCATCACAGCTGCTGGGTGATGAAGCGCAGCATGTCGTCGGCGGCGGAGATGGCCTTGGAGTTCATCTCGTAGGCGCGTTGCGCCTCGATCATCCCGACCAGCTCTTCCACCACGTTGACGTTCGAGCCTTCCAACGAGCCCTGCTGCAACAGGCCCAGCCCGTTGAGCCCCGGTGTTGAATCATTGGGCGGGCCACTGGCAGCCGTTTCCAGCAGCAGGTTCTCGCCGCGCGCCTGCAGTCCGGCAGCGTTGACGAAGTCGGTGAGCGTGAGGGTGCCAATCTGCACCGGGCTGGCCTGCCCGGCCAGTTGCGCGGTAATGACGCCGTCAGTGCCGATGGTGATGCTCTGGGTGCCGTCGGGAATCGAGATGCCCGGCTGCAGCGGGTAGCCCTGCGCGGTGACCAGTTCGCCCTGGGCGTTGGTCTTCAACGCGCCGTCGCGGGTATAGGCCGCCGTGCCGTCGGGCAGCAGCACCTTGAGAAAGCCACGGCCATTGACCGCGACATCGAGGCTGTTGCCGGTCTGCTGCAAACTGCCCTGGGTGAACTCCTTGGCGGTAGCCACCGTCCGTACGCCGGTCCCAAGCATCAGGCCGGTGGGGGAATCGGTCTGCTGGCTGGTGGCGCCGCCCGGCTGGCGGACCGTTTGGTAGAGCAGGTCCTCGAACTGGGCCCGGCCCCGCTTGAAGCCGGTGGTGCCGACGTTGGCGAGATTGTTGGAGGTGACAGCCATCCGGGTCTGCTGTGCATCAAGGCCGGTCTTGGCGATCCAGAGTGCGGGGTTCATAAGACGTTACTCCCGGGTTCAACGAAGGCGCATGAGGGTCTGCGCCGACTCGGCGTAGGCATCCGCACGCTTGAGGGTGTCCACCGCCAACTCGAAGCGGCGGGAGTGTTCGATCATCGCCACCATCTGCTCGGCAGCGTTGACGTTGGCGGCTTCCAGCGCGCCGCTGACCAGCACCGGTCCGGCGGCGGCATTGAGTACCTGCCCGCCACGGGGCACGAACAGCCCGTCGGCACGGCGGTCGATCTGACCGGGGGCGGCCTCGACAATCTGCAACCGGCCGACCTGCGCCCGCACATTGGCGGCACTGCCCAGCGGTGTCAGGCTGACGGTACCGTCCGCCCCCACCATCAGGTCGCTATGCGGCGGCAGGCTGAGGGGGCCGCCATCGCCGAGCACTGGCCGGCCTTCGGCATCCAGCACCTGGCCATTGGCGGTCAACTGCAAGGCGCCGTTGCGGGTGTAGGCGATACCGCCGTCGGCGCCCTGCACCGCCAGCCAGCGGTCTTCGGCGAGTGCGATGTCGAGACTGCGGCCGGTGGTTTGAACGGCACCGCCGCGGGCGTCCCAGCCCTGCGGCGTCAACTGCCCATTGACCCGCGACGCCCAACCCGCGCCCTCCACCGGCACCGCTTCGGTCTGCGTCAGCAAGGCCTTGAAGCCACTGGTGCCGACGTTGGCGAGGTTGTGCGCGGTTGCCGCCTGGGCCCGCAGGGCCTCCGAGGCGGCATTCATGGCGATGTAGGCAGCGCGGTCCATGGCTCAGATTCCGTTGAACGGGTCCGCCTTAGCGGAGGTTCAGCACCGTCTGGGTTATCTGGTCGGTGGTCGAGATCATCTGCGCGTTCGCCTGGAAGTTGCGTTGCGCGGTGATCATGTGCACCAGTTCAGCGGTGAGGTCGACGTTAGAAAGTTCCAGCGAGCCCGACTGCACCGAGCCGAAACTGCCGCTCTCACCCGCACCCCGAAGCGCCGGGCCGGAGACATAGGTTTCCGCCCACACCGTATCCCCCAGCGCCTGCAAACCCTGCGGATTGGCGAAGGTGGCCAGCGCCACCTGGCCGAGCGCACGGGCCTGGCCGTTGGTATATCGGGCCTGCACCACACCGCCAGAGGTCACTTCAATGCCGGTCAGACGCCCGGTGGCAAAGCCATCCTGCGTCAGCGCGGTGACGTTGAAGTTGTCGCCGAACTGGGTGGCATCACTGAGATCGAGGGTGATCTCCAGGTCGGAAGCGCCGTTGTTCTGGGCCAGCGCCGGCAGTGTCACGGTGCCACCGACCGGAGCGCTGAGGGCGCCGTTGGCGTCGAAGGTCATCGTGGTCGGCGCCCCGGTACTGGTGCCGTCGACAGCGCTGTGGACATCCCACTGCCCGGCGGTGTCGGTCGGAACGAAATAGAAGCTTGCGGTATGGGCGGCGCCGAGCGAGTCGTACACCGTCAGGCTGGTGGTGTGCGAATAGCTGCTGGCGTCTGCCGGATCGAATGCATTGACCGGTGCCGTGCCCGAGGCTGCGGGCAGATTGAGACCGAGCGTCACATTGGTGGTGGCCTGCGGCGGCGCGTCCCCCACCGGCAGCTGCAGATCGGTCAGCCGACCGGCGTCGAAAGTGCCGTTGGCCTGGGGCGGATACACCTGCAGCTTGTGACCCTGGGTGTTCACCACCATGCCATTGCGGTCCGGCGACAGGCTACCGGCGCGCGAGTAGACCGTGGCGCCGTTGGCATTGAAGGTGAAGAACCCTTCGCCGCTGATCGACAGATCCAGCGCATTGTTGGTGAAGTCGATACTGCCTTGGCCGAACTGCTGCTGGATGCC